>CAJXSO010000039.1 GCA_913061505.1 uncultured Lutimaribacter sp. | reverse complement strand
TGATGTCGTCGCCGTCGCCGCCGGTGATCATGTCATCGCCGAGGCCGCCGGTCAGCACATCGCTGCCATCCCCCCCTTGCAGATCATCGGCGCCGCTGCCGCCTTCCAGCGTGTCGTTGCCATCACTGCCAATCAGGGTGCCATCGCCCGTCAGGGTGATGCCGGGCATCGCGAACCCGCCCGTGCCTGTGCTGCCGCCACCGGTTAAATCGCCCAGATCGATCAGGCCGCCGCTGGTGCCAGTGAGCACGGTTTCGATTTGGCTGTAGGTCACAGTGACCGTTTCACCCGCCTCATTGAGGAAGCGAATGGTGCCGCTTTCGCCGCTGGCGGTGTTTTCAACAATGTCCAGCCCGCGCATATCCAATATGTCGCCGGTGGTTTCACCCGTTTCACCGCCAGAAATGGTGATCGCCGCGTCGCTTTTGACGCTGGCTTTGATACGGAATGTATCATCGCCCTGTTCGCCAAAGATCAGATCGCCGCCGCCGCTTTCGGTTAGGATCGTGTCATTGCCGGTGCCGCCAAAGATAATGTCGAACCCGGCGGAATCGGCGATTGTGTCGTTGCCTGCGCCGCCAAACAGCTGGTTGTCGCCGTTTTCCAGCCCCACGCCAAACCCATCATCGATCAGGTCGTCGCCATCGCCGCCAAATACCACGTCGTTGCCGCCGCCATAGATGATGGTATCGTCGCCATCCCCACCGTCTAGCACATCGTCACCCCCGGCCAAGAGCACCGGGTCGGGCAGGGTGCTGGGCGCACCCAGAACGGTTTCAATTTCGCTAAAGGTCAGGGTTACGGTTTCGCCCGCATCGTTGAGATAGCGCAGCTGGCCGCTTTCGCCGTCTTGGGTGAATTCGGTGATGGTCAGCCCCTGCAGATCTAGCGTATCGCCGGCGGTTTCATCATCTTCGCCACCGATCACAGCCGCGGTGATGGTGCCTGCTACAGATGTATCGATCTGGAACAGGTCATCGCCCTGCGCGCCGCTGGCATTATCGCCCGCGCCCACGATAACCGTGTCATCGCCAGTGCCGGCGTTGATCAGGTCAGACCCGCCGCCGCCATTGATGGTATCGTTGCCGGCATTGCCGCGGATGGTATCATTGCCTGTGGTGATCTCATCGCCCTGCAGATCGCGATAGCCCACTTCCATCAGCTCGCCTTCGGCTGCGCCTTCGACAATGCCGTTGGGATCGCTCAGGATGGTTTCGATACCTTCAAAGGCCAGCGCAGTGCCATCGGCAAAATTGGCAGTGCCAGTGGTGGCGCCTTCGTCGTTCAGGTCGATATCTTGCACGATGATCACCGGCCCGCTGCCGCGCAGATCGAGCGTGTCGTTATCCAAAGCGCCATCGCTGCCGCCTTGCACCACATCGCCCGCGCCGGCTATGAACACATCATCGCCCGCACCGCCCTGCAGCGTGTCGGCGCCTTCGCCGCCGATCAGCGTGTCGGCACCGTCGCCGCCCTGCAGCAGGTCGTTGCCGTTTTCGCCCTCAAGCAGGTCGTCGCCGTTGCCACCCACCAGGGTATCGGCGCCATCGCTGCCTTGCAGCAGGTCGTTGCCATCTTCGCCCTCGAGCGTGTCGTCGCCTGTGCCGCCCACCAGCGTATCGGCGCCCAGGCCACCCAACAGGCTGTCGCTGCCGCCATTGCCATCGAGCAGGTCATCGCCGCTGCCCCCCAGCATCAGGTCGTCGCCTTCGTTGCCCAAAATGGTGTCATTGCCGGTATCGCCCAGCAGCGTGTCGTTGCCCGCCTCGCCGCGCAGCACGTCATCGCCCAGGCCACCCGATACCAGATCGTCGCCGCCGCCGGCGCTGATATCGTCATTGCCTGCCATGCCAAAGATGAAATCTTGCCCGTCGGTTACGGCCTCGCCCTGGAAATCAGTGCTGCCAACAAAGATCACATCATCGCCCGGGGTGCCCTCGATGATGCCGTTGGGATCGGCCAAGATGGTTTCGATACCCGAAAATTTCAGGGTGGAGCCATCTTCGAAATAGACTGTGCCGGTGGTTGCACCTTCGTCTTGCGTATCAATACGCTGATCGACGGTGATCACACCCGCACCGCGCAGATCCAGCACATCGGTATCCAAGGCGCCATCGCTGCCGCCCGAAACCTTGTCGCCGCTGCCGGCAAAGAAGGTGTCATTGCCGCTGCCGCCACGCAAAATATCGTGGCCCAGGCCGCCGTCCAGCGTGTCGTCGCCTGCGCCGCCAACCAACAGGTCGTCGCCCGCGCCGCCCTCGATCAGGTCGTTGCCCAATTCGCCAAACAAACGGTCGTCGCCCTCGCCGCCATTCAGCGTATCGGCCTCGCCGCCGCCATAGAGCAGGTCGTTACCGGCCCCGCCCAGCATGGTATCGGTGCCAGCTTCGCCAAACATGATGTCGTGGCCCGCTCCGCCATCCATATGGTCGGCATCGCCGCCACCGGCCAACATATCGTTGCCTTCGCCACCGGTCATGATGTCGGCGCCATCTTCGCCATAAAGCGCGTCATCGCCTGTGCCGCCATCCAGCGTGTCATGGCCGGCACCACCGGCCAGCATATCGTGGCCATCGCCGCCTTGCATAAGGTCATTGCCGTTTTCGCCAAACAGCGCATCTGCCCCGGCATCGCCCGCGATCACATCGTCGCCATTGCCGCCGGCCAGCAGGTCGTCGCCCTGGCCGCCCTGCATGGTGTCGGCGCCATCCTGGCCAAACAGCGCGTCATTGCCGGTGCCGCCATACATCACGTCGTCGCCGCTGCCCGCAACAAGCAGGTCGTGGCCATCCTCGCCAAACATCAAATCGTTGCCATCGCCGCCAAACACATCGTCATTGCCGCTGCCTGCCGCCAGCAGATCGCTGCCCGCGCCGCCCAGCAATGTGTCGTGGCCGGCCTCGCCAAACAGCATGTCATCGCCCAGGCCACCTGTCAGGTGGTCGTTGCCATTGCCTGCCGCCAACAGATCGTTGCCATCGCCGCCGGCCAGCGTGTCGTCGCCCTCTTCGCCATAAAGCGCATCATCGCCTGTGCCGCCATCGAGATAATCGTTCTCGCCGCCGCCGGCCAACATGTCGTTGCCGTCGCCGCCGCGCATGTCATCGGCGCCCATTTCGCCATAAAGCGCATCATCGCCTGCGCCACCGTCGAGATAGTCGTTTGCGCCGCCGCCGGCCAACATATCGTTGCCATCGCCACCGCGGATGTCGTCGGCACCTTCTTCGCCATAAAGCGCATCATCGCCGGTGCCGCCATCCATGTAGTCATGGCCATTGCCGCCGGCCAAAATATCGTTGCCATCGCCGCCGCGCATGTTGTCGTTGCCATCCTGGCCAAACAGCGCGTCATCGCCAGCGCCGGCTTGCAAATAGTCGTCGCCTGCGCCGCCTACTAAAACATCTTGGCCGCTGCCGGTGCGCACATCGTCATTGCCGCCAAAGGCAAAAACCGTTGTATCGCCGGCAAACTGCACATTGCCATCGGCATCAACCGTGCCGACGGTGATAAACTCGGCACCGTTGTTACCCACAATGGTGGTGGTTTCATCGGGGCCAGTGCTGGCCCCAATCGTATATGTGGTTGTCATAATCGTCCCCATCACTTGCGGCTTTGGTGCCGCACTCACAAGGGCCCGTGGTGGCAAAGCCATACCAAAGACCGGTTACAAACGCCCCGGTTTGCGCGTGCTCTCTCATCAACACGGCGCAATTCACCCAGGGGGTAGGTGGGGTTTTCTTTGGGCAGTTGGGCAAAAATGGGGCCAGCTTTGCTGCGGTTTGTGCAGCTGTGTTTCTGCTATGGGATCAATTTTTGCCGCCAGATTGGGCATTTGGGCGGTTTTGCGGGGCGATGCCTGGCGATGCCCGCAGGATCGTGGGGAAATTGTTTCAAATTTACAGATAAACCCCGCCCCATGTGTGACATATTTGGCCACTGGCAGCTGCATTTTTTCTGCTGCTGTTGCGGCGCTATCTGAGAGGAACAGCCAATGGTTGTAGCGCCTTTTGTGTGATGCAGCCTACTGCTGTGCCACCCGTGCCGCGCCCAGAATCAATTTCAACTTTGGCGCAAAAAAGTGGGGTGGGCGCTAAAACACGCGCTGTTGCAGGCGTTTTTGCATCTGTCCGATATTTTATGACCTCTTGCATGCAACTAATATTTCCCAAGCGTGCAAAAGGCATTTAATACTCGTCTTATGCGAGAGGTGTGTGTTTGCGTAAACTATGCACATGCCCCCCGGTGTGACATGGCGCGGCCTGTGACCGTTGTTGTGTGTGGTTAGTGCGGTAAGCGGTGGGCCGTTTTATGGCCGGTGTGTGTAACGAGTTTTTTTGTTGCCTTGTGCCGTTTAACCAGTGCGGGCCCTGTGTTGCCTTTTGGTGCACAGGGCCTTTTTTGTGCCGTTCTGTCAGGGGCGCTGGGCTGCGCGCCATTCTGCCCAGGCCTCGGGCGTATCCAGATCGGTGGTGGCATGGGTGCCGGGCAGGGCCAATGTTTGCAGATCTTGCGCTTGGGCCAGCAGGGCGCGCGCGCCTTGGTCGCCCTGTAGCGTGAGCAAGTCAGCAAAACAGCTGCGTGGAAAAATCACCGGGTGCCCAGCCTGGCCGTGGGCGCTGGTGGCGCGCAGGATCTGGCCGCGATAGGCGCCAGCCAGGGCGATGAAATCGGCGCCTGTCAGCTCGGGCATATCGGCGGGGGTGATCATGGCGGCGCTGATATCTGGGGGCAGGGCGGCCACGGCGTGGCGGATCGAGGCGCTCATGCCTTGGGCGGCATCGGGCACATAGACGGGCAGGCTGGTGGGCAGCAGATGGGCCGCGCGCGGGTGGCCGGGGCCGGGCAGCGCCACCCAAACCGGGCATGCCGCTGCCGCGGCCGCCTGTTGGATATGGCGCAGCAGGGGTTGGCCATTGACCATTTCCAGCAGCTTATCGCCACCGCGCATGCGCCGCGATTGACCGGCTGCCAAAATGATAATGCCCAAACCCATGCCGCAAAACCCATAGCAAAATGCCCACCGCAGAGCCCGCATGTTGCGGGGTGTGCGGGCGCAGGATGGCCAGTTACGCGGGCTTTGTCACCCCCGCATGCGGGCGCCATCGGCGTCAAACAGCGCGGTGGTGATGCGGCGGGCAGGCAGGCGTTGGCCCAGCACCTCGATCTCTACCTGCAGATCATCGCGCAGCTGGTCGCTGGGCACAAACCCATAGGCAATCGATTTGCCTGCATGGTGCGAATACCCCCCCGAGGTGCAAAAGCCCACCACCTTATCGCCCATCCATATGGGTTCATAGGCCACAACATCGGCGTCGATGGCATCAACCTCGAATGTCACCAATTGCCGCGCCGGGCCTTGGGCGCGCTCGGCCTCGGCTGCGGCGCGGCCAATGAATTGGGTGGGCTTTTTCCAGGCGATGAACCGGTCCATCCCGGTTTCGGCAGGGGTGTAATCGGGGCTAAATTCGCGCCCCCAGCTGCCAAAGAATTTATCCAGCCGCAACGACATCATCGCGCGCATGCCAAAGGGGCGCATGCCCATGGGCTGGCCTGCGGCCCATAGCGCCTGCCACAGCGCGCGCTGGGCCATCGGATCACAATAGATCTCATAGCCCAGATCGCCGGTGTAGCTGACGCGCTGCACCACGCAATCGACCATGCCGATCGTCATGCGCGCCACATCCATAAACCGCAATGCGGCCACGTCGTTGCGGGTGCAGGCGGCCAGCACATCGCGCGCCAGGGGGCCTGCAATTTGAAACCCTGTCAGGCGGTCAGATATATTTTCTACCCGAACACCGGCCTCGGCATGGCGTTGGAACCAGCGCATATGAAAATCTTGCGCGCCGTAAGAGGCGGTAAGGGTGAACTGGTCTTCGGCCAGGCACGAGATGGTGAAATCGCCAATCAAGCGCCCCTTTTCCGATAGCATCGGCGTCAGCGACAACCGTCCCGGCGCGGGCACACGGCCCGCCATGATGCGATCCAGCCACGCCCGCGCATTGGCCCCGCAAACGCGGTATTTGCCGAAATTTTGCACCTCGTTTATGCCCACCGCCTGGCGCACGGCCTGCACCTCGCGCGCGGTGGCCGCCCAGGCGTTTGAGCGGCGGAACGAGGGCGTTTCATAGCGCGGCTCGTCGTCTTGGGCAAAATAATTGGGCACCTCTAGCCCGTATTGCGCGCCCCAAACGGCCCCCATTTGATCGAAGATATCATACATGGGCGTGGTGCGCAGCGGGCGCGCGGCGGGCAGCTCTTCGTTGGGGTAGCTGACCGAGAAGCGTTTTTGGTAATTCTCGATCACCTTGGGCCGGGTGTAGCCAGGTGTGACCCAGCTGCCAAACCGCGCACAATCCATGGCGAAAGTATCGCGTTCGGTTTCGCCCTCGATCATCCATTGCGCCAGCATCAGCCCAACGCCGCCACCCTGGCTGAACCCGGCCATCACCGCGCAGGCCGACCAATAGTTGCGCATGCCAGGCACGGGGCCCACCAGCGGGTTGCCATCGGGGGCAAAGGTAAAGGGGCCATGGATGACCGATTTCACCCCCGCCTTTTCCAGCGCCGGGAAGCGGCGATAGGCAAAGGCAATACTGTCTTCGATCTTGTCGAAATCATCGGGCAGCAGCTCGTGCCCAAAATCCCAAGGCGTGCCATCCACGGCCCAGGGGCGGCAGGGCTGCTCGTAAAAACCAATGCACAGGCCGCGCCCCTCTTGGCGCAGATAGCTTTCGCCGGCCGGGTCCATCACATGGGGGTGTTCCAGCCCGTCTTTGGCCATATCCAGGATCAAGGGCACATCTTCGGTGACGATATATTGGTGCTCCATCGGGTGCAGCGGGAAATATACCCCCGCCATGGCGCCCACCTCGCGGGCCCATAGGCCCGCGGCATTGACCACATGTTCGGCATGCACTGTGCCCTTGTCGGTGACAACATCCCAGCTGCCATCGGGGCGCTGGTTGGTTTCCAGCACTTTGCAATGGGTTTCAATCGTGGCCCCGCCCATGCGCGCGGCCTTGGCATAGGCATGGGTGGTTCCTGAGGGGTCAAGATGGCCATCCAGCGGGTCGTATAGCCCACCGATAATGCCCGCGGTATTGGTGACAGGGGCGATTTTGGCAATTTCTTCGGGCGTCACAATCTCGGTTTCCAGCCCCATGTAGCGGTGCTTTGCGCGCTCGGCCACCAGCATATCCATGCGATCGCGGTTATCGGCCAAGGTCACGCCACCCACGTGGTGCAGGCCGCAGGACATGCCGGTAATCGCCTCTAGCTCTTTGTAAAGGCGAATGGTGTAGCCCTGCAGCGCGGCCATATTGGTATCGCCGTTCAGCGTGTGAAACCCGCCTGCCGCGTGCCACGTGCTGCCCGATGTCAATTCGTTGCGTTCCAGCAGCATCACATCCGACCAGCCCAGCTTGGTCAGGTGATACAACACGCTGCATCCGACAACGCCGCCGCCGATCACAACAACACGGGTGGTGGTTTTCATGGCTTGCTCCCTTTTTCACAACTGCCGCGATGCTTTGCGCGACGGGCCCAGTCTGGCTTGTCTGCCCGCGACTGCAATGGTCGTTTTTACCAAAGTTGCGCGCTTGGGGCTGCGCGGTGGCGCGCATTGCCACGATTTTGTCGTGATCGCGCATTTGCGGCGGTTTTGGCAGTGTTAGGCATGGGCAAATGCCACAGAAAGGCCGCGATATGAAAACCCATGCACAGGCTGTCGTGATCGGCGGCGGCGTTATCGGATGCTCGATTCTTTACCACCTGACCAAATTGGGCTGGAGCGATGTTGTCTTGCTGGAACGCAACGAGCTGACATCGGGCAGCACATGGCACGCCGCGGCCAATATTCATGGCCTGCACGACAGCACCAATATCAGCCGCCTGCAGCACTACACCATGTCGCTTTACAAATCGCTCGAGGCGGAAACCGGCCAAAGCTGCGGTGTGTTTCAGCCCGGCAGTCTCTATTTGGCCCAAACCGAGGCGCGCGAACATCAGCTGCGCCTGCAGGCCGCCAAGGCCAAGCTATACGGGATGAATTTCTACGAAGTCACCCGCGAAGAGGCCGAACAGCTGCACCCGCTGGTGAATTACGATGGCATCCGCTGCATCATGTTCGAACCCGAAGGCGGCAATGTTGACCCCAGCGGTGTGACCAATGCCTATGCGGTGGGCGCGCGCCAGCGTGGGGCCGAAATCCACCGCTTTACCCCGGTTACGGCCACCGAGGCCCAGCCCGATGGCACATGGATCGTGCGCACGCCAAAGGGCGATATCGCCACGCCTTGGGTGATCAACGCAGCCGGTCTTTGGGGGCGCGAGGTGGCTGCGCTGGCGGGCATCACGCTGCCCTTGCAGCCCACCGAACACCAGTATTTCGTAACCGAAGCCATCGCCCAGATCGAGGGGCTAGATCGACGCCTGCCATCGGTGTCGGATCGCGACGGCGAATATTACCTGCGCCAAGAGGGCAAAGGCCTGCTGATTGGCGCCTACGAGCGCGATATGCGGTTTTGGGCCGAAGACGGCACGCCGCTGGATTTTGCCCATGATCTGTTCCCGGACGATCTAGAGCGGATCGAGGAAAACATGATGCGCGCCATCGACCGGGTGCCGGTGGTGGGCAGCGCTGGCATCAAACGGGTGATCAACGGCCCGATGATCTGGTCGCCCGACAGCTCGGTTCTGCTGGGGCCTGTGCCTGAATTAAAGGGCTATTTCGTTGCAGGCGGCATCATTCCGGGCTTTAGCCAATCGGGCGGCATGGGGCTGATGGCGGCGCAATGGATCGTCGAGGGCGAGATGAAATACGACATGTTCGCCTGGGATCTGGCGCGCTTTGGCGATTGGGCCGATCGCGCCTTTACCAAGGCCCGCGTGCAAGACCAATATGCGCATCGTTTCAAAATCCATTTCCCCGGCGAAGAACGCGAGGCAGGCCGCCCCATGCGCACCCGCCCCGCCTATGCGCATCAACAGAAATTGGGGGCGGTGTTTGGCCTGAATTATGGGTGGGAACACCCGCTTTATTTCGATGCCGACACCCCCGATAGCGCGGGGTTTGACCGGCAGCCATGGTGGCACAGTGTGGGCCGCGAGGCGCTGATGCTGCGCGCGGCCGCGGGCATTATCGATATCTCGAATTTCGCCAAATATCGCGTTACGGGCCCGGGCGCCGAGGCATGGCTGAACGCAGTTTTCGCCAATAAAATGCCCGCTCAGGTGGGCCGGTCCTGCCTGACGCCGCTGATTGGCAAGCGCGGCGGTATCGCGGGTGATGCCACTGTCACGCGGCTGGGGGCCGAGGAATTTTTCGTTGTCTCCTCGGGCATGGCCGAGCGCTATCACAGCCGCTTTTTCGCCCAAGTGCCGCTGCCCGAGGGCACGCAATTTGAAAGCGTGACAACCCAGATGTGCGGGTTCAACGTGGCGGGCCCGAAATCGCGCGACCTGTTGCAGCGCCTGACCAATGCCTCGCTGAGAACCGAAGATTTCCCCTTTATGCGCTCTGCGCGCATCGCGGTGGCGGGTATCGAATGCGTGGCCATCCGGGTGTCGTTTACGGGCGATCTGGGCTGGGAGCTGCATTGCGCCGAAAAAGACCAGCTGGCGCTTTACACCGCACTGCTGGAGGCGGGGAAAGACCTGGGCGCAGGCCCTGTGGGCAGCCGCGCCTTGATGAGCTTGCGGGTGGAAAAGGGCTATGGTTCGTGGAGCCGTGAATATAGCCCCGAGTACTGGCCGCAAGAGGTGGGGCTAGAGCGGCTGGTGAAGCTGGATAAGGCGTTTTTGAACAAAGATGCCGTGGCCGAGGTGATGGCGCAACCCGCACGCGAGCAGCTGGTGATGCTGGCCATCGACAACGCGGCCTGCGAGGCCTCGAACGCCGATGCCACCGGGGGTGAGCCGATTTTCAAAGACGGGCAAGGCATTGGGCGCGTCAGCTCGGGCGCTTATGGCTATAGCGTGGGGCAAAGCCTGGCGCTGGGCTATGTGAAAGGTGCAGCGCCGGGCGATCGGGTAGAGGTGATGATTTTGGGCCGCCCCCATGGCGCCACAATCCTGCACGAGCCGCCCTTTGACCCCAAGGGCACGCGGTTGCGGGCCTGAGGCCTGCCACGCAATTGCGCCGCCCCGTGGCAGGCGGCGCATATTGAGTATTTAGAGCAAGATGAAGGGGCGCGGGGTGGGTTTACGCCTCGCGCCCCGCGGCTTTTAATGTGGCGTGCAATTCCGCCGCCTGCGGCGCGCCGCAATCAAGCGCGAAGACATAGGCATGGGTGAGATAAAACCAATGCGCACGCGGGTCTGTCGCGCTTGCCGCGGCCTCTTGATAGAGCGTGACAAGGGCTGCCTTGTCGCCTGCGTCATGGGCCGCGATAAGGCGCGCATCAAGCGCGCGGCTCATGGTGCGGCCTGTGCCTGTGCCTGTGCGCGCAGCGCAGCGATGCGCGTGGCGGCCCAATCGTGGAAGCAATGGGTGGGGCCATCCATGGCAGGGCTGAATTTGCCGCCGTCGAAATTGGGGGCAAGGCGCCCCTTTTGCATGCCTTCGACCACAAAGATATCTTCGACGAAGACGGTTTTCCAAAGTGCGGCGTTTTTCTGGCGCAGCGCATCATCGGTGGCCTGTGTGGCGTAAAAGAGGTGGATATGTTCGCGCGTTTGGCTTTGGCTGAGCGGTTCCAAAATGATCACAAAGCAATGATCGCGCTGGGCGCCCAAGAGCACATTTGGGTAAAGCGCCACATATTCGGCCCCGGTATTCCATTGCTCCGAGAGGTTGGGGAAATCGGGGAAGGTGGCGCCATCATCGCCGGTGATCTGGCGATAGAGCAGCGAGCCCTGGCCCGAATATTGGCCGGGTTGTTCGATGTTGTAGTGGTCTTCCAGGCGCGAATAGCTGTTCAGGCCGGGATGCACCCAAGGCAGGTGGTAGCTTTCGCAATAGTTTTCGACGGCGAGTTTCCAGTTGGTGGCGACATCCAGCGTAAACTGGCTGTCGGCGCCGCCATGGACCATGGGTTGGTCAAATTCGGCCCAACGCTGCAAAAGATCGGCATGCACCTCTTCAAAGGGGGGGGCTTTGCCATCGATATTGATGAAAACGGTGTTGAACCAGATATGGCTGCGCACCTCGATCAGGCCCAGGGCATCGCGGTTGATTGTATCGTGGGTGTTTTGGCCTGGCCCGCCCACATGGGGGGTGCTGACCAGCTGGCCTTTGGTCGAGTAGCACCAGGAATGGTAGGGGCAGCGAATGGCGCCCTCGATTTTGCGTGGCTCTGCCACCAAGATCATGCCGCGGTGGCGGCAAATGTTTTGGAACACCCGCACTGTGCCCTCGCGGTCGCGCAGCAACAGCAAGGGAACGCCCAGAAATTCCAGCGGCACCGCATCGCCGGGTTCGGGCACTTGGGCGCAAACGGCCAGCCCGGCCCAGCTGCCGAAAAGCAGCGCCTGGCGCTCTTCCTCGTGCACCTTTGGGTCGGTGTAATGGGCGTTTGGCAGGCCTTGGGCCAATGCAACGGGTTGACGAACCTGGGACAGATCGGAGTGCACAGTCATCATAGCCTCTGGGTGCTGGGGGTTTGGCCCAGGATACGAAAGCGGCCCCCGGCGCAATAGGCAGGCTGCGACCTAGATCGACACGAAACGACATACGCGCATTTTATGGGGCCGTCACGAGAGGGGGGTGTTTGGCTGCAGGTGGCGGCGGTGCAGGGCGGGTAGGGCGGCCAAGGAGCAAAACCCGCTGCTGCGTGCAGCCGCCATAACCATGGGGCCAAACGCGCCAATATATTCGTAAACCAGCCGGCTCAGGCGCTGGCCCTGTGTGGGGGGGCGGGTTGTGCGGGCGCTGTAGCCTTCCAAGAGCGGGCGATCATAGGCGGCAACAGGGGTGAGAAAGTTAAAGCTGCTGGTGCGGCCATCGTGGCGCGCGACCAGAAACGATACGCCCTCTTCCTGGTGCAGGGCGATGCCGCGATATTCGCGGGTGCGGATATGGCTGCTAAGGCCTTGTTGGCGCAGGGCGGCGCGTGGCTCGAAGCCCCGCAGCAGGGTAAAGCCGTGGCTGCGTTGCACATGCACCAGGCCGCGCAGATACTGCGCCGGTTCGAGAAAGCTTTGGCGCGAAAAGCGGTAAAACCCGTCGGGCAACAGGCTGGGGGGCACGGCCAGCAGCCCGGTGCCCAGCCAGGGCGCAAGGGCAGGGTGGGCCAGCGGGTTTAGGGGCTGTGGGGTGATTTGATTAAGGGGGCGCAGCAAGATGCGGGCATCCACCCCAAAATACCCGCAAATACGATCGAGCACATCAGGGCGGGGAAAGCTTTCGCCGGCCAGATACCGGTTGAACTGGGTGCGGTTTATGCCAATCTCCCTGCAGATTGCGCTGACCGAGGGGCCTTGGGCGCATAGCTGGTGCAGGTTTTGGCCGAAAATGGCGCGGATATTGGCGGGGCTTGGTTTACGCATAGGGGCCTTGCACGCTGAGGTGGCGTTGGCCTTATTTTGCACAGTTTTTACGTGCTCTCCACCCCTGTTGCGGCCTTTCCCAGGCGGGTGGCGCGGGATTGACGCTATTTGGCATCAGATTTGCAGGTAATTGACACAAATGAGCAAAGCGCGCTGCGGCCTTTGATATTGGTCAAATTGCGCAGACTTGCCACAGTTGTGGGTGGAATGAGAGATGGGTGTGCTATGTATGGGGTTGTTTTGTGGCGTGCGCCGCAGGGCCGAAAGGCCGTTATTTGGTGTGAAGATCACGGTGAACTGGCGCTTTATGAAGGCGACGGTGAAACGCCCAGTTTCGAGGCGGGCGATGCGGTATTGTTTGATCTCGACCAGGGGCGCCGCATGCGCGTGGCGTATAATTTAAAGGTGATCGAGCCGCAGCGCAGCCCCGGGTTGGGGGCTGCACTGGGAAAAATGGCAAAGATGGGGGGCCAAAAACCGACCCCGCCTAGCCCGGGGCCGGTGGTGCTGCGCGCCTAGGCTGTGCCGCGCGACAGGGCGGCCACGCCGGTGCGGGCCACTTCGAGCAGGCCAAGCGGGCGCATAAGATCGGCGAAAGCATCGATTTTTTCCGGCGTGCCGGTGATTTCGAACACAAAGCTGTGCAATGTGCTGTCTACCACATTGGCGCGGAAAATATCGGCCAGGCGCAGGGCCTCGACGCGTTTTTCGCCCTCGCCCGCAACCTTGAGCAAGGCCAGTTCCCGTTCGACAGAGGGGCCTTCAACGGTAAGGTCGTGCACATCATGCACTGGCACAATGCGGCCCAGCTGTGCCTTGATCTGTTCGATCACCTGTGGCGTGCCGGTGGTGACAACGGTGATGCGCGACAGCCCCCCCACATGGTCAACCTCGGCCACGGTCAGGCTTTCGATATTGTAGCCACGGGCCGAAAACAGCCCGATCACCCGCGCCAATACGCCTGCTTCGTTATCGACCAAAACGGCCAGGGTGTGTTTTTCCTGCACATCCGAAAAGGTGGGGCGCAGGTTATAGGCGGAATGGCTGTTCGAGCCTTTTTTGATATGTAGCGGTGACATGTCTTGTCCTTTACTCAAACGCGATGCGTGGGGGGTTACACCAACACTGATCCTTTGGCGTCGATCACGCCTTGGGTGTCGGCCTCGCCCAGCAGCATTTCGTTATGCGCTTTGCCCGATGGGATCATGGGGAAGCAGTTTTCGTGTTTTTCCACCAAACAATCAAAGATCACCGGCCCGTCGTAATTGATCATTTCCATGATCGCATCGTCCAGATCTGCGGGATCGTCGCATTTGATGCCCTTGCAGCCAAACGCCTCGGCCAGTTTCACGAAATCTGGCAGTGCCTCGGACCAGCTGTGCGAATAGCGCTCGCCATGCAGCAATTCTTGCCACTGGCGCACCATGCCGAGGCGCTCGTTGTTCAGGATAAACTGTTTCACAGGCGCGCGGAATTGAATGGCGGTGCCCATCTCTTGCATGTTCATCAGCCAGCTGGCCTCGCCTGCCACGTTGATAACCAGCGCATCGGGGTGGGCCACTTGCACCCCGATCGAGGCGGGCAGGCCATAGCCCATCGTGCCCAGCCCCCCCGAGGTCATCCAGCGGTTGGGGTCTTCAAAGCCCAGGAATTGCGCCGCCCACATCTGGTGCTGGCCCACCTCGGTGGTGATATAGCGATCATGGCCTTTGGTCAGCGCCTCCAGGCGCTGCAGGGCGTATTGGGGTTTGATGGTGGGCCCGTCTTGTTTGAACTTCAGGCAATCCACCGCGCGCCATTTCTCGATCTGCGCCCACCATTTGGCCAGTGCTTCTTTGTTGGTCTTGCGCCCGCGCGCCTTCCAGACTTTCAGCATATCTTCCAGCACATGGCCCACATCGCCCACGATCGGAATATCAACGCGGATCACCTTGTTGATCGAGCTTGGATCGATATCGATATGAGCTTTTTTCGATTTCGGGCTGAAGGCATCGATGCGGCCGGTGATGCGGTCGTCGAACCGGGCGCCGATATTGATCAACAGATCGCAATCATGCATGGCCATATTGGCCTCGTACAGCCCATGCATGCCCAGCATGCCCAGCCATTTATCGCCCGAGGCCGGATAGGCCCCAAGCCCCATCAAGGTAGAGGTGATGGGAAAGCCCGTTGCATCGACCAATTCGCGCAGCAGCTGGCTGGCCCCTGTGCCCGAGTTGATCACCCCGCCGCCGGTATAAAACACCGGGCGCTTGGCCTGTTCGATGGCCTCGACCAATTCGGTGATCGCCTCCATATCGCCTTTTACCTTGGGGGCGTAATGGGCCAGTTTCACCTCTTTTGGTGCGGCATAGGTGCCGGTGGCGAATTGCACATCCTTGGGGATATCCACCAGCACCGGGCCGGGGCGCCCGCTGGCGGCTACGTGAAAGGCCTCGTGCATGACATGGGGCAGGTCTTCGGTGTCTTTGACCAGCCAGTTATGTTTGGTGCACGAGCGGGTGATGCCAACGGTATCGGCCTCTTGGAAGGCATCCGAGCCAATCATAAAGGTGGGCACCTGGCCTGTGAGCACGACAATCGGAATCGAATCCATCAGCGCATCGGTCAACCCAGTAACCGCATTGGTGGCGCCGGGGCCCGATGTCACCAAACATACCCCCACCTTGCCAGTGGCGCGGGCATAGCCCTCGGCCATATGCACAGCGCCTTGTTCGTGGCGCACCAGAATGTGGCGGATGCCATTTTGCTGGAAAATTTCGTCGTAGATCGGCAGCACAGCGCCGCCAGGATATCCGAATACCGTGTCCACACCCTGATCTTTCAGGGCTTGCACCACCATTTTCGCTCCGGTCATCTGACGTGTCATTGCCTTGCTCCGTTTTGAACGCCACATAATTTAGCCAAGAAAAAGCCCCCGTCTTTCGATCGGGGGCGCATGGGGGAACCAACTGGGTTTCCGTTACCGGCCCATGCGCCATGTCCCTAGAATTACCACGACAGATGCCATGCCGGCCCCCTTCTTGACGTTGCCGCACCTTATGTCTGAGGGGGTGGGCCGTCAACCGCGAAAGCGCAAATAATGTCGCATGGGCGGTCAAATATTTGCAAAAATTGCGCGATGTCGGGCCAAGGGCGCGTGCGCCCCCGTGCCCATTGGCAATTTCGCACGAAATCAGCGTGAAATCGGGCGTAGGCCAGGCAATTTTATATTCGCTACCTGCTCGGAAATTGGATCGGTGGACAGCGGGTGCATGCTGTCATCATAGCTGTCTGGATCCCGCATAGGCGCCCATGCCCCGCCTGAATACACCTCAAGCCCCGAAAACCGCGCCTTATAGCCCATTTTCGGGCTGCCCGGCACCCAATAGCCCAGATAGACATAGGGCAGGCCCGCCTCGCGCGCGATTTCGATATGATCCAGGATCACATGGGTGCCCAGGCTGTTGGCCTGCAATTCAGGCTCGTAAAACGAATAAACCAAGCTTACCCCATCATCCAGCACATCGGTCAGGCAAACGGCATGCAGGGCGTTGCTGTCTTGGTCGATATATTCCACCACCCGCGTGCGGATTTGGGTTTCCTCGACCATAGCGGCAAATTCAAACACATCCATATCGGCCATACCACCATCGGCATGGCGCGAATCCAGATAGCGGCGAAACAGATCGTATTGCTCTTCTGTGGCCCAAGGGGCGCTGGCCTTGCGGCGCAGATGCGCGTTGCGGCGCAGGGTGCGTTTTTGCCCGCGCGTTGGCTGGAAATCAGCCACCTTGATGCGCGCCGACATGCAGGCCGTGCATTCCACGCAAGCGGGCCGGTAAAGCACGTTTTGCGAGCGGCGAAACCCCTGTTTTGACAGGCTGTCATGCAGCCGTTCCGCGCCCTCGCCCTGCAAGGCAGTGAACAGCTTTCGTTCCATCCTGCCCGCCAGATAGGGGCAGGGCTGCGGGGCTGTGACATAAAACTGCGGCGCAAGGGGCGGTGTATGGCGCATGGAATCCGTCGTTAGTGGTTTGGCAGGCAGCCTAGCAACACAGGTTGTGGCTGCCAAGGGCCATGCACGCGGGCCTAGCGGCTGGCGCGCCGGTTCAGGGCGACGGTGCCCAACACATGGTCGCTTAATCCTTGCCCGCGGCGCGATGTCAGCATCAAAACCACCGATGCCACCTGCAACAGCGGCATGGCCCAGCTGATCGTGTAGCCCAGCGTATGCAGCACCGCCAGCCCACCGCCCATGCGCAGGCCTGAGGCATCGCGAAATTCAATGGCCATCACCCGCATGCCAAATGTCGCGCCTGCATTGGCCAGCGTGACCACCCGATAGGCAAAGCCCAGCACCAGATAGAGAAGCGGAAAGAAAAACAGCCCCGTAAAGGCTGTGAAGGGCAGCACCAAAATGCACAAAGCAATGATGATGACCGTATCAATAAAAAACGCCAGCAGCCGTTTGCCCGGCACATCGGCGTAGAACTCGGGGTGAAAATCAGGGTCGGGCAGGGTGCTCATTAAACGGGGTCCTTGGGGGGCCTGGGTGCTGGCCTTTGTGCGGGGCTGTGTGCGACAGGCGCGAAATAAGGGGTGCCCACCCCGCTGGGGGGTGGGCTTTGGCCGTTATTGGGCCGCGTCGTTATCGTCGTTTTGGCGGGCCGATGCGCGGCGGTCGCGGTCGTCCATGAACTGGTCAAATTCGGCTTTATCCTTGGCTTCGCGCAGCCGCTCGAGAAAGCTTTCAAACTGCTCTTGTTCTTGCTCAAGGCGGCGCAATGTATCGGCCTTATAGGCATCAAAGGCGCTGTTGCCCGAAGGTTTCATGGCGCCATAGGCGTGTTTGGCCATGTGGCGGTTGCTGCGTTTGCACGAGGTCATCGAAAACATGTCACGGCTCCATCGGTTGGTGTAGGTGATATAAAAAACAAGGGCCAATCCCACGGGCCAGAAAAACACAAAGCCCAGCACCATGGCTGCAATCCATGCCCCCCGGCCCTTGCGATCAAGCCAGGCCTCGGTGCGGCGTGCCCAGCCCATGGGGGCAACATTGGTGGCGGGAATATCTGCGGCTAGGGTCATCTTTGATCTCCAGTGGTAAAGTTAATGCCTTTTACATTAGCCAAGATGGGGGCTGGTGCGCGCCTGCGCAAGGGGTGATGTAAAACTTTTTAACATTGCCGATAAGAAAATTTAAATCGACTTAAAAACAATGGTTTATCAGCTGTTTTGCTGGGCTGCAGGCCGGTTTTCGCGGGTTTATTTGGTAAAATCAGCCACCACGGCACCGCACAGGCGTGGCAAATCTTGGGGGCAAAGCGCAAAAACATGGTTCGGCGTGCCGGCTGCGGCCCACACTTGGCCAAATTCCATCAATCGCGGGTCGGCCCAGGCCCGTATGGGCGATAGATGCCCCACCGGGCTGACCCCGCCAATGGCAAAGCCCGTTTGCGCCCGGATCAGTGCGGCATCTGCCTTGCCCAGGGGTTGGCCCGCCAGCGCGCTGGCCTTTTGCGGGCATACCTGGTTTCCGCCTGCGGTCAGAAACAGCACCGCATCGCCGCTGGTTTCAGCGCGAAAGATGATGGATTTCACGATTTGGTCCAAGTCACAGCCCACCGCATCGGCGGCCTCTTGGGCGGTGCGCGCGCCTGCGGTTTCAACAATCTGGGCCGCCAGCCCCGCCTCATCCAGCGCGCGCCGCACCCGTGCCATGCTTTTGCTCATACTGCCCTGCCCCCGTTTGCTGGCGCCAAACTGCACCACAAAGCCGGGCAGTGCAATCGTGGCATATTGCATCCGCCGCCCCCCCGTGGCCTAGATAGACTATGGATTTTGAAACCCGCATCACCCGTATGCCCGTGCCCTATGATGGCGATCGTGGCCGCGAAGCGCGCGCCGCTGTGGCGCCGCTGCAAGGCGATCTGGCGCGCCTGATCGAAGGGGCCTGTGGCTGCAGCCCCTATCTGAAAACCTTGGTCGAGAAAGAGGCCGCTTGGCTGCCCGATGCGCTGGCCGCGCCCGAGGCCGCGCTTGCCGCGGTTCTGGCCGGCATTGCCGAAGCGCCCCCCGATCAGCTGCCCGCGCATTTGCGCCAGGCCAAGCGGCGCGTGGCGCTTTTGGCGGGCTTGGCCGATTTGGCGGGTGTCTGGCCGTTGATGCAGGTTACAGGGGCGCTGACGCAGCTGGCCGATGCTGCCGCGCATGCGGCGTTGCGCGCCTGTGTGGGGGCCGAAATTCGCCGGGGTAAATTGCCGGGCGCCCAGCCAGGCGACGCCGAAACCGCTGGCGGCATGGTGGCGCTGGCCATGGGGAAAATGGGCGCCTTCGAGCTGAATTACAGCTCGGATATCGACCTGATTTGCCTGTTTGATGAAACCCGTTTCGCCCCGGATGACTGGATAGAGGCCCGCGCCGCCTTTGTGCGCGCCACCCGCAAGATGGCGGCGATGCTGTCGGACATGACGGCCGAGGGCTATGTGTTTCGCACCGATCTGCGGCTGCGCCCCGATCCGGCCGTCACCCCTGTGTGCATGGCGATGGGGGCTGCGGAAACCTATTACGAAAGCCTGGGCCGCACATGGGAACGTGCAGCCTATATAAAGGCGCGCCCCGCGGCGGGCGATCTGGCCGCCGGTGCCGGGTTTTTGAAAACCCTCACACCTTTCGTGTGGCGCAAACATCTGGATTTCGCCGCCATCCAAGATGCCCATGACATGCGCCTGCGCATCCGCGAGCACAAAGGCTTAGGCGGGCCCATTACCCTGCCGCGCCACAACATGAAACTGGGTCGCGGGGGGATCCGCGAGATCGAGTTTTTCACCCAGACCCGGCAATTGATCGCCGGCGGGCGCGATGCAGATTTGCGGGTGCGGGGCACGCTGGATGGGCTGGCGGTGCTGGCCGCCAAGGGCTGGGTGCCAGAGGGCGCCGCAGATATATTGGCGCGCCATTACGTGGCCCACCGCGAGGTGGAACACCGCTTGCAAATGATCAACGATGCCCAAACCCACGATCTGCCCGGCAATGACGAGGGGTTTCAGCGCCTGGCCTGTTTCATGGGTGTGCCCCGGGATGAGTTGCTGCGCGATCTGACCGCGCGCTTGACCGAGGTGCATGACCTGACCGAAAGCTTTTTCGCGCCAGATGCCGCCAGCGCCGCGCCGCCCGCTGCGGCGCATAGTTTCAACCCCGAAATTCTGGCCCGTTGGGGCAGCTACCCGGCGCTGCGCTCGGCCCGCGCGGTTGAAATTTTCGAGCGCCTCAAGCCCGAATTGTTGCACCGTTTGGCCCATACTGCCCGCCCCGACGAGGCGCTTTTGGCGCTCGATGGGTTCTTGGCGGGTTTGCCGGCGGGCGTGCAGCTGTTTTCGCTTTTTGATGCCAATCCGCAGTTGATCGATCTCTTGGTCGATATCGTAGGCAGCTCGCCCGCCCTGGCCAGCTATCTGTCGCGCAACGCATCGGTGTTTGATGCGGTGATCGGGGGGGCGTTTTTTGATGCATGGCCCGGCTGTGCGGCCTTGGCGGCAGAACTGGCGCAGCGCCTGCAGGCCGAGCCAGATTACGAGGCGCGGCTGGATATGGCGCGGCGTTGGGCCAAGGAATGGCATTTCCGCATCGGTGTGCATCACCTGCGCGGGCTGATCAACGCCACCGAGGCCGGGGCCCAATATGCCGATTTGGCGCAGGCCTGTCTGCAGGCCCTATACCCGCAGGTGGTGGCGCAATTTGCCACCAAACACGGGCCCCCGCCGGGGCGTGGGGCTGCGGTGCTTGGCATGGGCTCGCTTGGGGCGGGGCGGTTGGGGGCCACGTCGGACCTGGATTTGATCGTGATCTATGATGCCGCGGGTGTTGACACCAGCACCGGGCGCCGGCCGCTTGCCACCCGCGCCTATTATGCGCGCCTGACGCAGGCCATGGTGACGGCCATCACCGCGCTGACCTCGCAGGGGCGGCTATACGAGGTGGATATGCGGCTGCGCCCCTCGGGCACGCAGGGGCCTGTGGCCACGTCCTTGGCCAGTTTCGAAAGCTACCAGATGTCTGATGCTTGGCTATGGGAACATCTGGCGCTGACGCGGGCGCGGGCGGTTGCGGGGGATGCGGGCCTTTGTGCCGATGTCGAGGCGGTGCGCGCCCGCGTCTTGGGCCGCAGCTATACGCCCGCGCAGGTGCTGCCCGAGGTGGCGCATATGCGCGCCCGCATCGCGGCGGCAAAAACGCCTGATGGCCCGTGGGACGCCAAATTGGGGGCGGGGCGGTTGCAAGACATCGAATTGCTGGCCCAAGCTGCCAGTTTGGTGGCGCGCTATCCGGGGCGCGATTTGGGCGCGGCGCTGCAGGCGGGGGCGGCGGTTGGGCTGTTGAGCGCCAGCGAGGCGCAAACGCTGATCGAGACCTATGATTTATGCTGGCAAATCCAGTCGGTTTCCAAACTTTTGTCGGACAAAGCGCTTGATTTGTCGGCCTTGGGCGAGGGGGGGGCTGCCATGCTGCTACGCGAGACTGGCGCCAGTTCGATCGATGATTTGGCGCAACAGCTGGCGCGCAGTAGTTTGGATGCAGCACAGGTCATCAACCGGGTTGTGGGGCAACCCACGGAGGGGGCAGAATGAAAAAGGGCGATGAAAACGACCCAAAGGGCCTGATTTTCGAGGCCTATCGCATCGACGGGATCACCTTGCCGGAATGCCGCACGATTTTCTTGGATTGGGCACTAAGCCTGCCTGCCGAAAAAGAGGTGCAGGCCACGTTGCAAAATCTGTTGGCCCATTACCAGCCCCAAGGCCCCCAGCACCCGATGACGCAGGTTATGACCGAGGGGTTAGAGCAGGCCGCGCGCCCGCGCCGGCGCGGCGGATGGCGTGCACGCCCACGCGGTTAGGCCCGCGCGCCAAGGCCCGCGCTGTTAGGGCCTTTCTTGGGTGTCGCGCTGGGCTGTGGCTTGGGCCAATAGCCAGCTGCGAAAGATCTCGGCATGGGGGTGCTGGCGGCCCTCTTGCGGGCTGAGCAGCCAAAAGCTTTCGCTGGTGGCCACGGGCAGATCAAACGGGCGCACAAGCCGCCCGGCGGCAATCTCGCGGGCCACCATCGTGCTGCGCCCCAGCGCCACGCCGCCGCCATGCGCTGCCACCTCGTAGCTCAGCGGCGAGGTATCAAACTGCAGCCCTGCGCCGGCATCGGGCACATCGGTGCCGGTGGCGGCCAGCCATGTGGCCCAGCCTTGTTGATAGCCCATCACATGCAGCAGCGTTTCATGGGCCAAATCCGCGGGGCTGCGCAGGCGCCGGGCGATTTGGGGGCTGCAAACGGGCTGCATCGTGTCCCATGTCAGGCGGTCGCAGCGCTGGCCGGGCCAATGGCCCAAGCCATAAAGGATATCAAGATCATACCGCAGCCCTTCGGTGTTTTCGTTCCACACCGACGAGACAATGCGCAAGGCCACATCGGGGTGCGCCGCCTGAAACTGCGGCAGGCGTGCGCCCAGCCACCCCAGCGCATAGCCCACGGGCGCGCGCAATGTCAGCACCTCGCCGCGGCGCCGGCCAAATACCTCGGCTGTGCCCTCGCCCAGCCGGGCAAAGGCATCTTGCACCTTGGGCAGATAGGCCGCCCCGGCCTTGGTCAGGGCCACGCTGCGGGGCAGGCGCACAAACAGTGGCTCGGCCAAGTGATGCTCTAGGTTTTTGACCTGTTTCGACACCGCGGCCTGCGTCAGGTTCAGCTCGGCTGCGGCGCTGGTAAAACTATGGTGGCGGGCTGTGGCCTCGAAGGCGCGCAGCCAGCTGAGGGGCGGCAGGGCATAGGTCATGGCAAGATCTCCCGCCGCTGTTATGGCCCATTGATCTGCATATGCGCGCAATCGTGCGACATCTGGCGGTAAAAAAGCGGTGCGGTTTTGCCATTCCACAGATTGGGGCTTAGGCCCAAAATCTGTTGTTTGCCCAAAGCATGGGCCGTGGCGTAAGCGCAGGCCAGCGGCCCATTTGCCCAAACGCCGCCCAACAAACGGAGCATAGCATGTTTTCGATCAGCCCCTCGGCCCGCCTGCGGCCCTCGCCCTTTTTCGATGCCACAGTGGCCGAAGGTGTGACGGCCTTTACCACCTATAACCACATGCTGATGCCCACCTCTTATGGCGATCCTGAGGGCGAATATTGGCGGCTGATCAACGGCGTTAGCCAATGGGATGTGTCGGTTGAGCGGCAGGTGCAGCTGAAAGGCCCCGATGCCGCGGTTCTGGCGCAAATACTGGCGCCGCGCGATCTTTCGCGCCAAAAGGTGGGGCAGGGCAAATACGTGCCCCTGTGCAACCATCAGGGCGTGCTGATCAACGACCCGATCTGCCTGAAACTGGCCGATGATCTGTTTTGGCTGTCGATTGCCGATAGCAACATCTGGTTTTGGGCGCAGGCCATCGCCGCCGAGCGGGGGCTGAATGTCGAGGTCAGCGAGCCTGATGTCTCGCCCATGGCCATCCAGGGCCCCAAGGCCGAAGATGTGGTGGCCCATGTCTGCGGCGATTTCGTGCGCGATCTGAAATATTTCTGGTTTGCCGAAACCAGCATTGGCGACATTCCGGTTGTGGTGCAGCGCTCGGGCTGGTCCAAACAGGGCGGGTTTGAAATCTACCTGCGCGATGGCAGCCGCGGCACCGAATTGTGGAACATTTTCAAAGAGGCCGGCCAGCCCTGGGGCATTGGCCCGGGCAACCCCAACTGGTGCGAGCGTATCGAATCTGGCCTGGTCTCGTATGGTGGCGATAGCGACACCACCACCAACCCGTTCGAGGTGCGCATGGGCAAATATGTGGATCTGGATGTGCCCGATGACACGATCGGCATTCAGGCCTTGCGCCGCATCAAGGCCGAGGGGCCAAAGCGCCATACGCTGGGGCTGGTGCTGCAGGGCGATGCGCCCATCGCACCGGGCTTTAGCTGGAACCCGATTTTGCAAGATGGCCGGAAAATGGGCGATCTGACGAATGTGGTGTTTTCGTTCCGCCTGAAAAAGAATATTGGCTTTGCGCTGGTATCGGCAGATCTGGCCATTGGTGATGCGGTGCAGTGCCAGATTGGCGGCGCCACGCATCAGGGCCATCTGACCGATCTGCCCTTTTTGTAAGCCCAACCCATAGGAGACACCATGCAAAGCAGCTATGAAAACCTAAAGGTCACGCGCCATGATGATGGTGTTTGGGTGGTCACTCTGGCCCGCCCAGCCAAGCGTAACGCGCTGAATGCCGACACGATCGAAGAGCTGGTGGCGCTGTTTTCTGGCGCCCGTGCCGCCGGTGCCGGGGCGATTGTTCTCAATGCCGAGGGCGATCATTTCTGCGCGGGTCTCGATCTGGTGGAACACCACCAAGAAGATCGCAGCCCCGAGGCGTTTTGGCAGCTCTGCCTGCGCTGGCACGAGGCGTTTAACAAGATGGAATATGGCGGTGTGCCGGTGA
>CAJXSO010000038.1 GCA_913061505.1 uncultured Lutimaribacter sp. | reverse complement strand
CAACTGTGCCGATGTTGACGTGTGGTTTCGTACGCTCAAACTTTTCCTTTGCCATGATGGCCTCCTGTCTGTGAGCGGTGCGCGTTTCACGCACCCTACTGGGTTGGTAGGGTGGGCCAATGGCCCACCGCTATTAGCCGAATTTCGATTGGATCTCTTCAGAAATGTTCTGCGGAACCGGATCGTAATGATCGAACTGCATGGTGAACTGCGCGCGGCCCGAAGACATAGAACGCAGGGTGTTGATGTAGCCAAACATATTGGCCAGCGGCACGAATGCATCGATGGCAATCGCGTTGCCGCGGGTATCTTGGCCCGACACCTGGCCACGACGCGAGGTCAAATCGCCGATGATACCACCGGTATATTCCTCGGGCGTCACAACCTCGACCTTCATCACGGGTTCCAGCAGCTTGGCGCCAGCTTTCCGCATACCTTCGCGCATGCACATACGTGCCGCGATTTCAAAGGCCAGAACGCTCGAGTCAACATCGTGGAACTTACCATCCAGCAGCTCGACGCGGAAGTCGATCACCGGGAAGCCTGCCAAGGGGCCCGAATCCATCACCGACTGGATGCCTTTTTCAACACCCGGGATGTATTCCTTGGGAACCGCACCACCCACGATTTTCGATTCGAACGAATAGCCTTCGCCCGGCTCGGTGGGGATGATCGACAGTTTAACCTCGGCGAATTGCCCAGAGCCACCCGACTGTTTCTTGTGGGTGTAGCTGTGCTCGACCGCTTTCGAGATGGTTTCACGATAGGCCACCTGCGGCGCGCCAACGTTTGCTTCCACCTTGAATTCGCGCTTCAGGCGGTCCACCAGAATATCGAGGTGAAGTTCGCCCATGCCCTTCATAATGGTTTGGCCCGATTCCAGATCGGTTTCCACGCGGAACGAGGGGTCTTCGGCCGCCAGACGCTGCAGACCTTGCGACATCTTCTCTTGGTCGGCCTTGGTTTTCGGCTCGACCGCGATTTCGATCACCGGATCGGGGAAGGTCATGGTTTCCAGAACCACTTGATCCTTTTCATCCGACAGCGTGTCGCCGGTGGTGGTGTCTTTCAGGCCAGCAAGCGCGATGATGTCACCAGCAAATGCTTCGGTGATTTCTTCTTGCTTGTTCGAGTGCATCATCACCATACGGCCGATACGCTCTTTCTTGCCCTTCGTAGTGTTCACCAGGCTGTCGCCCTTGTTCAACTTGCCCGAATAAATCCGGGTGAAGGTCAGCGTGCCCATGTAGGGGTCGTTCATGATTTTGAACGCCAGGCCAGCGAAAGGCATGTTGTCATCAGCGCGGCGGGCCACGTTACGGGTTTCTGTTTCGTCGCCCGGTTTGAAGCCCATGTAATCGACCACGTCCAGCGGGCTGGGCAGGTAATCGATCACAGCGTTCAGCAGCGATTGCACGCCTTTGTTTTTGAACGCCGAACCACCCAGAACCGGCACGAAAGACAGGCTCAACGTGCCTTTGCGCAGCAGGGCGCGCAGGGTTTTCACGTCGGGCTCTTCGCCTTCCAGATAGGCCATCATGGCCTCGTCGTCCATTTCGACCGCGGCTTCGATCATCTTGGCGCGCCATTCGTCGGCCATGTCTTTCAACTCGGCACGAATTTCACGCAGCTCCCAAGATGCGCCCAGGTCGTCGCCTGCGTAGACCCATTCTTTCATGGTCACCAGGTCAACCAGGCCTTCCAGGTCTTGCTCGGCACCGATCGGAATGCCAACCGGCACGGCGCGGGCGCCGGTGCGGTCTTCGATCATGCGCACGCAGTTGAAGAAATCTGCGCCGATCTTGTCCATCTTGTTCACGAACACGATACGCGGAACTTTGTAGCGGTCAGCTTGGCGCCACACGGTTTCGGTCTGCGGTTCAACGCCGGCGTTGCCGTCCAGAACGCATACAGCCCCATCGAGAACCGCCAGCGAGCGCTCTACCTCGATGGTAAAGTCCACGTGGCCGGGGGTGTCGATGATGTTCATGCGGTGCTTGGGCGTATCGGCCACTTTACCGTCTTCGGTGCGCTCCCAGAAAGTGGTGGTCGCAGCCGAGGTGATGGTGATCCCACGCTCTTGCTCTTGCTCCATCCAGTCCATGGTGGCGGCGCCATCGTGCACTTCGCCGATGTTGTGCGACTTGCCGGTGTAATACAAGATCCGTTCCGAGCAGGTGGTTTTCCCTGCATCGATATGGGCCATGATGCCGAAGTTGCGGTATAGTTCTAGGGGATAATCGCGTGCCATAATAGGTACTTCCCTTACCAGCGATAGTGGCTGAACGCTTTGTTCGCGTCGGCCATTTTGTGGGTATCTTCGCGTTTCTTCACGGCCGAGCCGCGCGAATTCACAGCATCCAGCAGCTCGCCTGCCAGGCGCTCTTCCATGGTATTTTCGTTGCGGTTGCGCGAGGCAGCGATCAGCCAGCGAATGGCCAGCGCTTCGCGGCGCTCGGGGCGCACTTCGACGGGCACCTGATAGGTGGCACCACCCACACGGCGCGAACGAACTTCGACCGATGGTTTGATGTTATCCAGCGCTTCGTGGAACACTTCCACGGGGGCGCGCTTGATCTTGGCTTCAACGCGGTCCAGCGCGTTGTACACGATACGCTCTGCGACCGATTTTTTGCCATCGATCATCAGGTTGTTCATGAATTTTGTCAGAACCCGATCACCAAACTTGGCATCGGGCAGAACTTCGCGTTTTTCAGCGGCGTGACGACGGGACATTCTCTAATCCTCTTACTTCGGACGCTTCGCGCCATATTTCGAACGGCGCTGTTTACGGTCTTTAACGCCCTGGGTATCCAGAACACCGCGCAGGATGTGGTAACGCACACCGGGAAGGTCTTTTACACGGCCGCCACGGATCAGAACAACCGAGTGTTCCTGCAGGTTGTGGCTTTCACCCGGGATGTAGGAAATCACCTCGAAGCCGTTGGTCAGGCGCACTTTGGCAACCTTACGCATAGCCGAGTTCGGCTTTTTCGGCGTGGTGGTGTAGACGCGCGTGCACACGCCACGTTTTTGCGGGCACTGCTCCAGGTGCATCGACTTGGAACGTTTGACTTTGGGCTGCCGCGGCTTGCGGATCAGCTGTTGGATCGTTGGCATTGGGTCTCTTTCCCCGTCTATCAACACATGTGTCTGCGCGGGCATCCCCGCGCGGGTTAGAATTACGCACCTTACGCGTCCGCAAAGCACAAAAACCGCAATCGTTCCCATTCCGAGGTGAACGACGCGGTGGGTTCTCAGAGGATCGAGGCAGCATTAGCCCGGATCTTGATCACTACACTTTATGAACCGGCAATAGGTTTCCCGCTGCCGTGATGCGCGCCGTATAGGGGGAGTCGCCCAGCTTGTCAACACGGGCGCGGCGCTGCAGCATGGGCGTGGCTTAAATACCCGCCTTACCCGCCAAATCGCCCTGCCCTGCGCGCCTGGCGGCCATGGCCAGGCGCCGCTCGCGATACAGCATGAACACACCGCTGCCCACCACAATGGCGGCCCCCAGCAATGTCAGCGGTGCAGGCCAGTCGCCAAAAACCACCCAGCCCAAAATCAACGCCCATACCAGGCCGGTATAGCGAAATGTCGTGACAAAGGCGATATCACCCACCCGCATCACCATGATCGAACACAGATAGCCCAGGAACACGAAAAATGCCGCCCCCCCGATCAGCCCGCCCTCGTGCAGGCCCACCGGCGCCCAGCTGTCAAAGGCGCTGGCCACCCCAAACGACACCATCACCGCAGCCGATGTTAAAAATGTCACCAGCATCGATGGGGTTTGCCGCGAAAGGCGCCGCGTGCACAAATCGCGCATGGTTACAAACCCCACCGCAATCAGCGCATAAATGGAATACAGGGTAAACCCGTCGGTGCCGGGGCGCACAATCAGCATCACACCGCAAAGGCCAATCAAGATGGCCGACATGCGCCGCCAGCCCAGCGGCTCTCGGAAAAACAGCGCAGCGCATAGCGTCACCACCAGCGGCAGCGACTGCAAAATCGCGGTCACATTGGCCAGCGGCAGGTGGAAGAGCGCCATCAAAAAGAAATAGGCCGAGGCGATTTCGGCCAGCAATCGCAAGGCCACCAGCCCACGGTCACCGCGTGGAATGCCGCCCCGAAACGCGCCCATGCGCCATGCCAGCAGGGCGGTCAGCAGCGTGGTCAGCACACCGCGCAAAAAGATCACCTGAAATAGCGGCAGCGAACCGGAAAGCGCCTTTACGCATGTGTCGTTTAACGTAAAGGCCGCCATGCTGGCCATCATCAAAAGCGCACCGCGCGTGTTTTCGCTTTGCATGACCGCCCCAGTTTGTTTGCACAGAAATCGTTACACCACCCATGCGCCAACACAAGCGGCCTGCTGCATGGGGCGCCAAAAAAGAAACGGCCCCCAAAACGGGGGCCGTTTGCAGATGTTTCGCGATATACGCGCTTATGCGTCGGTGTCGCCCGCATCACCCGCAGGCGCCGCAAACACATCATCTGCGGTTTCCTGCACCGGGGCTGCCAGCGCAGCGGCGGCTTCGGCCTCTTCGCGGCGCGCCTCGATCACGATATTATCGCGCGACTGGGCAATATGGCGCACCTGCTTGGTGGCGCCACCGGTGCCTGCCGGGATCAAACGGCCAACGATCACGTTCTCTTTCAGGCCAACCAGCTTGTCCACCTTGCCCTGAACCGAGGCTTCGGTCAGCACGCGGGTGGTTTCCTGGAAGGATGCCGCCGAGATAAACGAGCGCGTCTGCAGCGATGCTTTGGTGATACCCAGCAAGATCGGCTCGCCCGATGCCGGGCGCAGGCCTTTGCTGATCGCCTTGGCATTGGCTGCGTCAAACTCTTGTTTGTCCACATGCTCGCCCTTCAGCAGCGTGGTTTCGCCACTGTCGGTGATCTCCCATTTCTGCAGCATCTGGCGCACGATCACCTCGACATGCTTGTCGTTGATCTTCACGCCCTGCAGGCGATAGACGTCTTGAACCTCGTCGATCATGTAATTGGCCAGCGCCTCGACACCCATAATGGCCAGGATGTCATGCGGGGCGGGGTTGCCATCCATGATGAAATCACCCTTCTGGATAAAATCACCTTCCTGAACAGGAATGTGCTTGCCCTTGGGGATCATGTATTCGCGCGGCTCTTGGGCCTCGTCTGCCGGTTCAATCGTGATGCGGCGCTTGTTCTTGTAGTCTTTGCCAAAGCGCACGTAGCCATCGATTTCTGCGATGATTGCGTGGTCTTTGGGGCGACGTGCCTCGAACAGTTCGGCCACACGCGGCAGACCGCCGGTGATGTCCTTGGTTTTTGCGCCTTCACGCGGGATACGTGCAATCACGTCACCTGCGTTGATCTTTTGGCCGTCTTCAACCGACAAGATCGCATCCACAGACATCGGATAGGTCACCGGGTTGCCCGCATCCGAGCGCACAGGTTCGCCATCTTCACCCACCAAGATCAGCTCGGGTTTCAGCTCGTTGCCACGGGGGGCCGCGCGCCAATCGATCACGATCTTCTGGGTCATGCCGGTGGCATCGTCGGTTTCCTCGCGCACGGCGATACCGTTGACCAGGTCAACATAGCGCACAGTGCCCGATTTTTCCGCCAAGATCGGCAGTGTGTAGGGATCCCATTCAAACAGCTTGTCGCCGCGTGCCACTTGCTGGCCCTCTTTGACAAACAGTTTCGAACCATAGCCCAGCTTGTGGCTGGCCCGCTCTTGGCCGTTTTCGTCGCGGATGAACAGCTTCATGTTGCGGCCCATCACCAGCATTTCGCCGTTCGCGTTTTCCAACGTCTGTGCGTTTTCAAACGAAACGATACCGGCTTGGCTGGCTTCCAAGAACGACTGCTGGCCACCTTGTGCAACACCACCAATGTGGAATGTGCGCATGGTCAGCTGCGTGCCAGGTTCACCAATGGACTGGGCTGCGATGATGCCCACAGCCTCGCCTTGGTTCACCAGCGTGCCACGGGCCAGGTCGCGGCCATAGCATTTGGCGCAAACGCCGTCTTCGGCCTCGCAGGTCAGGGGCGAGCGGATACGCACAGTTTGCAGCGCGGCCTCGTCGATGGCATCGGCCAAACGTTCGTCGATCAGCGTGCCAATCGGCGCCATCACTTCGCCGGTGGCCGGGTGCAACACGTCTTCGGCGGTGACACGGCCCAGCACACGCTCGGCCAGCGAGGCCACAACCTCGCCGTCGTTGATCGCAGCTTCTGCGGTGATCGAACGCGATGTGCCACAATCATGCTCGCGCACGATGCAGTCTTGCGCCACGTCCACCAAGCGGCGGGTCAGGTAACCCGAGTTTGCCGTTTTCAACGCCGTATCCGACAGGCCCTTACGGGCGCCGTGGGTCGAGTTGAAGTATTCAAGAACGGTCAGACCTTCCTTAAAGTTCGAGATGATCGGCGTTTCGATGATATCGCCGTTCGGCTTGGCCATCAGGCCGCGCATACCGCCCAGCTGCTTCATCTGCGTCACCGAGCCCCGCGCGCCCGAGTGGGCCATCATGTAAACCGAGTTCGGCTCCATCACAGCGCCCGTATCATCGCGGCGTTCGGCCGAGATGGTGGACATCATCGCTTCGGTCACTTTGTCGTTGCACTTCGACCAGGCATCCACAACTTTGTTGTACTTTTCGCCCTGTGTAATCAGGCCGTCCATGTACTGCTGTTCAAAGTCTTTCACCTGATCGCGGGTTTCATCAACGATCGTCCATTTGCTATCGGGGATAACCATGTCGTCTTTGCCAAAGGAAATGCCCGCGCGGAACGCTTCCTTAAAGCCCAGCGACATGATCTGGTCGCAGAAAATAACGCTCTCTTTCTGGCCGCAATAGCGATACACGGTGTCGATCACCTGCTGCACTTCTTTTTTACGCAGCAAACGGTTCACCAGCTCGAACGGGGCTTTGGCGTTCAGCGGCAACAGCGCCCCCAAACGCACCCGGCCGGGGGTGGTTTCAAAGCGTTTCCACACTTCGCCGCCCTCGTCATCGATCTGCTTGATACGCGCGGTGATCTTGGCGTGGGGGTGCACCTCGCCTGCGTTCAGGGCATGCTCCACCTCTTCAATCGAGGAAAAGGCCATGCCTTCGCCCTTCATGCCATCGCGCTGGATGGTGGTGTAATAGAGGCCCAAAATCATATCCTGCGACGGCACGATGATCGGTGCGCCGTTGGCCGGCGACAGAACGTTATTCGTGGACATCATCAGAACGCGGGCTTCCAGCTGTGCCTCTAGGCTGAGCGGCACGTGCACGGCCATCTGGTCGCCGTCGAAATCGGCGTTAAAGGCCGAACACACCAGCGGGTGCAGCTGAATGGCCTTGCCTTCGATCAGCACAGGCTCGAACGCCTGAATGCCCAAACGGTGCAGCGTCGGCGCGCGGTTCAGCAAAACGGGGTGTTCGCGGATCACCTCATCGAGGATATCCCACACCTCGGGGCGCTCTTTTTCCACCAGTTTCTTGGCTTGCTTGACCGTGCTCGACAGGCCTTTGGCCTCGAGACGCGAATAGATGAAGGGCTTGAACAGCTCCAACGCCATTTTCTTGGGCAAGCCGCATTGATGCAGTTTCAGCTCGGGGCCAGTCACAATCACCGAACGACCCGAGAAATCGACGCGCTTACCCAAAAGGTTCTGGCGGAAACGGCCCTGTTTACCTTTCAGCATGTCAGACAGCGATTTCAGCGGGCGTTTGTTGGCCCCTGTGATCACCCGGCCGCGGCGGCCGTTGTCAAACAACGCATCGACAGATTCCTGCAACATCCGCTTTTCGTTACGCACGATGATATCGGGCGCGCGCAGTTCGATCAGGCGCTTAAGGCGGTTGTTACGGTTGATCACCCGGCGATACAGATCGTTCAGGTCAGAGGTCGCAAAGCGGCCACCATCCAGCGGCACCAGCGGGCGCAGCTCGGGCGGGATCACCGGCACGACGGTCAAAATCATCCATTCGGGGCGGTTGCCCGATTCCAGGAAGCTTTCAACAACTTTCAGGCGCTTGATGATCTTCTTGGGCTTCAGTTCGCCCGTAGCTTCGGCCAGATCGGCGCGCAGCTGGTCTGCCTCGGCTTCCAGATCGATATTGGCCAGCATTTCGCGGATCGCCTCGGCGCCGATATTGGCGGTAAAGGCATCCATGCCATACTGGTCTTGTGCATCCAGAAACTCTTCTTCGGTCATCAGCTGGCCATAAGACAGATCTGTCAGGCCCGGCTCGATCACCACGTAGTTTTCAAAATACAAAATGCGTTCCAGATCGCGCAGCGTCATGTCCAGCATCAGGCCAATCCGGCTGGGCAGCGATTTCAAGAACCAAATATGCGCAACGGGGGCGGCCAGTTCGATATGGCCCATCCGCTCGCGGCGCACTTTTTGCAGCGTCACTTCCACACCGCATTTTTCGCAGACAACGCCGCGATATTTCATGCGCTTATATTTGCCGCACAAGCATTCGTAATCTTTGATCGGGCCAAAGATACGCGCGCAGAACAGGCCGTCGCGCTCGGGCTTGAACGTGCGATAGTTGATGGTTTCGGGCTTTTTGATCTCGCCATACGACCACGACAAAATCCGCTCGGGCGAGGCCAGAGACACCTTGATTTCGTCAAACACCTTTGGCGGCGTCAGGGGGTTGAACGGGTTGTTTGTAAGTTCCTGGTTCATTTTCAAATCCTTGAGATAGGGCAAAGGGGGGTGACAGGGGCTGGCCCTGTCACTCGTCTTCCTCTGCATCCAGGAGTTCCATGTTCAGGCCGAGGCCGCGCACTTCCTTGACAAGCACATTAAAGCTTTCAGGAATGCCCGCTTCGAAATTATCCTCGCCCTTGACGATCGATTCATACACCTTGGTCCGGCCGGCCACATCGTCGGATTTGACCGTCAGCATTTCCTGCAAGGTGTAGGCGGCGCCATAAGCCTCGAGCGCCCAAACCTCCATCTCACCAAAGCGCTGGCCACCAAACTGTGCCTTACCACCCAGCGGCTGCTGGGTAACCAGGCTGTAGGGGCCGGTGGAACGTGCGTGGATCTTGTCGTCGACCAGGTGATGCAGTTTCAGCAGGTATTTCACACCCACTGTCACCTTGCGGCTGAACTGCTCGCCCGTACGGCCATCGAACAGAACCGACTGACCGCTTTCGTCGAAACCAGCGCGGCGCAGTGCATCGTTCACGTCGCCCTCTTTGGCCCCGTCGAAAACCGGTGTTGCAATCGGAACCCCACGGGTCACGTTGCCTGCCGCCTCGATCAGGTCTTGCTCGTCCATGCCGGTGATGCCTTCGTCATAGACATCCTCGCCATAGGCCAAACGCATGGCTTCGCGCACCGGCGTCAGATCACCCGAGCGGCGATATTCCGACAATGCATCATCCACCTTCAGGCCCAGGCCGCGTGCAGCCCAACCCATATGGGTTTCCAAGATCTGGCCCACGTTCATACGCGAGGGCACGCCAAGCGGGTTCAAGCACAAATCAACCGCAGTGCCATCGGCCAGGAAGGGCATATCTTCGATCGGCACAACTTTCGAAACCACACCCTTGTTGCCGTGACGGCCGGCCATTTTGTCGCCCGGCTGCAGCTTGCGCTTCACCGCCACGAACACCTTGACCATTTTCATCACGCCCGGGGGCAGGTCGTCGCCGCGGCGCACTTTTTCAACCTTGTCTTCAAAGCGGGCATCCAGTGCACGTTTTTGCACCTCGTATTGCGCATGCAGCGCCTCTACGATTTTCGCGTCATCTTCATCAGACAGGGCCAGCTGCCACCACTGGCCACGGGTCAGCGAGGCCAGCAGCTCTTCGGTGATTTCCGAATTGGCTTTCACGCCTTTCGGGCCTTTTACGGCAACCTTGCCCAAGATCATGCTTTTCAGACGGGCATAGATGTTACGATCCAGGATCGCCATCTCGTCGTCGCGGTCGCGCGCCAGGCGTTCAACTTCCTCGCGTTCGATCTGCAGGGCACGCTCGTCTTTTTCCACGCCATGGCGGTTGAATACGCGCACCTCAACAACAGTGCCGTAATCGCCCGGTTTCACGCGCAGCGAGGTGTCGCGCACGTCGCTGGCTTTTTCACCAAAGATCGCGCGCAGCAGCTTTTCTTCCGGGGTCATCGGGCTTTCGCCTTTGGGGGTGATTTTACCCACCAAAATATCGCCCGGCTCGACATCGGCACCGATATAGACAATGCCCGCTTCGTCGAGATTGCGCAGCGCCTCTTCACCCACGTTGGGAATATCGCGGGTGATTTCCTCTGGCCCCAGCTTGGTGTCGCGTGCCGCCACTTCGAATTCTTCGATATGGATCGAGGTGAAAACGTCGTCGCGCGCGATGCGTTCCGAGATCAGGATCGAGTCTTCGTAGTTGTAGCCGTTCCAGGGCATAAAGGCCACGATCACGTTTTTGCCCAAGGCCAATTCGCCGATATCGGTCGATGGGCCATCGGCAATGACTTCGCCTTTTTGCACCGTGTCACCCACCTTAACCAGCGGGCGCTGGTTGATGCAGGTATTCTGGTTCGAGCGCTGGAATTTGCGCATGCGGTAAATATCAACGCCCGCATCGCCCAGTTCCAGATCTTCGGTTGCACGGATCACGATACGCTGCGCATCGACCTGGTCGATCACGCCTGCGCGGCGCGCCATGATGGCAGCGCCAGAATCGCGGGCCACAACGCCCTCGATGCCGGTGCCGACCAGCGGCGCTTCGGCGCGCAGCAGCGGCACGGCCTGACGTTGCATGTTCGAACCCATCAGCGCGCGGTTCGCGTCGTCGTTTTCCAAGAACGGAATCAACGAGGCCGCAACCGAGACCAGCTGTTTGGGCGACACGTCGATCAGATCGACGCTTTCGCGCGGCGCCAGCGTGTAATCGCCCGACTGGCGCGTTGACACCAGATCGTTCATGAACCGCCCATCGGCATCCAACGTGGCGTTGGCCTGCGCAACAGTGTGGCGCATTTCCTCGGTGGCCGACATGTAATGCACTTCGTCGGTCACTTGGGCATCGCGCACCACCCGGTAGGGTGTTTCGATGAAGCCGTATTTATTGACGCGTGCAAAGGTGGCCAAGCTGTTGATCAGACCGATGTTCGGGCCTTCCGGCGTTTCAATCGGGCACATCCGGCCGTAATGGGTGGGGTGCACGTCGCGCACCTCGAAACCGGCGCGTTCACGGGTCAAACCGCCCGGGCCCAAGGCCGACAGGCGGCGCTTGTGCGTCACTTCCGACAGCGGGTTGGTTTGGTCCATGAACTGGCTCAGCTGCGACGACCCGAAGAATTCGCGCACTGCGGCCGCGGCCGGCTTGGCGTTGATCAGGTCTTGCGGCATCACCGTGTCGATTTCTACGCTGGACATACGCTCTTTGATGGCGCGTTCCATACGCAGCAGGCCAACGCGATACTGGTTTTCCATCAGCTCGCCAACCGAGCGCACGCGGCGGTTGCCCAGGTGGTCGATATCGTCGATCTCGCCCTTGCCATCGCGCAGCTCAACCAGCGCTTTGATACAGGCCACAATATCTTCGCGGCGCAGGGTGCGCTGGGTATCGGCTGCATCCAGATTCAGGCGCATGTTCATCTTTACGCGGCCAACAGCCGACAGATCGTAACGCTCGGAATCAAAGAACAGCGTGTCAAACAGCGCCGATGCCGCCTCGACGGTGGGCGGCTCGCCCGGGCGCATCACGCGGTAGATATCCATCAGCGCGGTATCGCGGCCCATGTTTTTATCTTGCGCCATGGTGTTGCGCAGATAGGGGCCTACGTTGATGTTATCGATATCCAGCACAGGGATCTCGCTAATGCCCGCATCCATCAGCTCTTTGACATTACCACCGATCAGCGTGCCGTCTTTGTCATATTCCAGCGTCAGCTCATCGCCCGCCTCGACATAGATCGCACCGTTTTCTTCGTTGATGATGTCACAGGCCACGAATTTGCCAACGATATGGCTCATCGGCACCAGCAAATCGGTAACCTTGCCCTCGTCTTTCAGCTGCTTCACCGCGCGCGGGGTGATTTTCTTGCCAGCTTCTGCGATGATCTCGCCGGTGGCGGCATCGACCAGATCATAGGTTGGGCGCGTGCCGCGCACACGATCTGGGAAAAACTTGGTAACCCAGCCGCGGCCCTTTTCCAGCGTGTAGGTGACCTGATCGTAATAGGCCTGCATGATGGCTTCTTGATCCAGTCCCAGCGCATAAAGCAGGGTGGTCACAGGCAGTTTGCGGCGGCGGTCGATACGCGCAAAAACAATGTCTTTGGCGTCGAATTCAAAATCCAACCACGAGCCGCGATACGGAATGATGCGGCAGGCAAAAAGCAACTTGCCCGAGCTGTGGGTTTTGCCCTTGTCATGGTCAAAGAACACACCCGGCGAGCGGTGCATCTGGCTGACGATCACGCGCTCGGTGCCGTTTACAACAAACGTGCCGTTTGGCGTCATCAGGGGCATATCGCCCATGAACACGTCTTGTTCTTTGATATCTTTCACCGATTTGGCGCCAGTGTCTTCGTCGACATCAAACACGATCAAGCGCAGCGTTACCTTCAGCGGTGCGGCATAGGTCATGTCGCGCTGTTGGCATTCCTCAACGTCGTATTTCGGGCGCTCAAGCTCGTATTTCACGAATTCCAGCACGCTGGTTTCGTTGAAATCCTTGATCGGGAAAACCGACTGGAACACGCCCATCAGGCCTTCGCCATCTTGGGGCGTGGATGCATCGCCGGAGTTCAGGAACAAGTCATACGAGGATTTTTGCACCTCGATAAGGTTCGGCATCTCCAAAACTTCGCGGATTTTGCCGTAATACTTGCGCAAACGTTTCTGGCCTAGGAAGGTCTGAGCCATATGTCTGGTCACCTTTCGTTTCTCATCGGTCGCAACAACCGTCGGGCCCCGGTTGCACGCCCTTATGAAACAGGGGGTTTCGATCAATTCCCGGTGCATGTCCCACCACGCACCTCCCGATCCTTAGAACCACACCTTGGAAAAGACCCCTAAAAAGGTCTTTGCCAAGACAGGTTCGGCTGGGCCCGGACAGCGCCGGACCCAGCCCAATTTATGCATCCGGGTTGCCCCGGCGCTGATTACTTCAGCTCGACTTCGGCGCCAGCTGCTTCCAGCTTGCCTTTGATGTCTTCTGCTTCGGCCTTGTCTACGCCTTCTTTCACGGCTTTGCCGCCGGCTTCGACCAGGTCTTTTGCTTCTTTCAGGCCCAGGCCGGTGATGGCGCGGACTTCTTTGATCACGTTGATCTTGTTTGCGCCTGCGCTTTTCAGGATGACGTCAAACTCGGTCTTTTCTTCGGCAGCGGCAGCGCCTGCATCTGCAGGGCCTGCGGCCATGACAACTGCACCACCGGCGGCGGGCTCGATGCCATATTCATCCTTCAGGATGGTTTTCAGTTCTTGTGCTTCAAGCAGCGTCAGGTTGACGATTTGCTCTGCGAGTGCTTTCAGATCAGCCATTGTACTGGTTCCGTTTTTCTAGATGTGTTCCAACGATGCGGGCTTTGCCCCACGCGGATTTCAGGTTGCTTAAGCGGCCTCGGCCTTCTCTTCGATGGTCGAGAGGATGCTTGCGATGTTCGAAGCAGGTGCGCCAATCGCACCGGCGATGTTCGAGGCAGGCGCGCCAATGCAGCCAACGATCGAAGCGATAAGCTCCTCGCGCGACGGCATTTTCGATACTGCTTCCACACCGGCCCGGTCCAGGGCCGTCTCACCCATTGCACCGCCAAGGATCACGAACTTTTGGTTCGTCTTGGCGAAGTCCTCGGCGACCTTGGCTGCTGCCACAGGATCTTCCGAGTAGGTCAGAACGGTCATGCCCGTCAGAAGGCTGGCAATGCTTTCGCAAGGCTTACCCTCAAGGGCGATCTTGGCGAGCCTGTTTTTGGCAACACGCACGGAACCGCCCGCTTCACGCATTTTAGCGCGCAGGTCCTGCATCTCGGCAACCGTGATTCCCGCGTAGTGGGCTACGACCACAACGCCAGAGCTTTCAAAGATCTGGCCGAGTTCCTCGACCACTTTCTCTTTCTGGGCTCTATCCACAGTTCTACTCCAATTTTGGGGTTTCCCCCGGCTCAAGTTTGGCGAGTTTCCCCGCCGTTCGGGTCCAATTTCAGGGTCCCGAGGCCAGATCACCCGAGGGTACACACCCAACGGTTAAATCGTCTCGTTCCCCATCTCAGGAAGGATTTACAGGGCCAGGCCCAACCCTCCGTCTCGGACAGGACGGGGCCGTGTCTGGCCCCGCCATTCAGCGGTTTCCCGCGGAATTCTTATTCGCCTTGGGCGGTTGCCAGGTCGATCGAAACGCCTGGGCCCATGGTCGAGGAAATGGCAACCTTGCGCATGTAGGCACCTTTTGCACCAGCGGGCTTTGCACGCTGCACAGCACCCACAAAGGCACGGATGTTTTCGGCCAGCTTATCGGCATCAAACGAGGCTTTGCCCACGCCCGCATGCACGATACCGGCTTTTTCCACCTTGAACTGCACTTCGCCGCCTTTGGCCGCTTTCACCGCATTGCCCACTTCCATGGTCACGGTGCCCACTTTGGGGTTTGGCATCAGGTTGCGCGGGCCCAAGATTTTGCCCAAACGGCCAACGATGGGCATCATGTCAGGGGTTGCAATGCAACGATCAAATTCGATCTTACCCTGCTGGATGGTTTCCATCAGATCCTCGGCGCCTACGATATCGGCACCGGCTTCTTTGGCTTCGTCGGCTTTGGCGCCACGGGCAAACACGGCAACACGCACGTCTTTACCAGTGCCGTTGGGCAGCCCAACAACGCCACGCACCATTTGGTCGGCGTGACGCGGATCAACACCCAAGTTCACCGAAATCTCGATGGTTTCATCAAATTTCGCGCTTGCGTTGGCCTTTACCAATGCAACAGCCGCTTCAACAGACAGGTTTTCCTGGGTGCCAAAAGCTGCGCGTGCGGCGCGGATACGTTTTCCTGCTTTTGCCATCTTACTTCACCTCGACGCCCATAGAACGGGCAGAGCCCAGGATGATCTGCATCGCCGCTTCCACGGAGTTGGCGTTCAGATCTTTCATCTTCGCTTCGGCGATTTCACGCACCTGCGCAACGGTCACGCTGCCTGCGGTGGCGCGGCCGGGGGTTTTCGAACCCGACGACAGCTTTGCCGCTTTTTTCAGGTAATACGATGCCGGCGGCGTTTTGATCTCCATCGTGAACGATTTGTCCTGATAGTACGAGATCACGGTCGGGCAGGGTGCGCCCGGCTCCATATCTGCCGTCTTGGCGTTGAACGCCTTACAGAATTCCATAATGTTGATGCCGCGCTGACCCAGCGCAGGACCGACGGGCGGCGAAGGGTTCGCCTGGCCCGCTTTCACTTGCAGCTTCAGCGTGCCGATCAGTTTCTTGGCCATCTGGCCTCTCCTTTTTTCAACTGCCCCCCAACGCGTTGGGCGGCATTACGTTGCTGTGGTGCGGTTTGGCGATCGCGATCACCGGGCCTCCCACATATAAATCCCTGCGTGCAGGGAAACCGTTGCGGTTACACCTGTTTGGTAACCTGCGTAAATTCCAGCTCGACCGGGGTTTCGCGACCAAAGATCGACACCGACACCTTCAGGCGCTGGCTGTCTTCGTCGACCTCTTCGATCATGCCGTCGAAATCTTCGAACGGGCCGTCGTTTACCTTAACCTTCTCGCCCACCTCGAAACGGATCAGGGTGCGCGGCTGTTCTTCGCCCTCGGCCACACGGCCCAGGATGGCCTGCACTTCGGCATCGCGCATCGGCATCGGGCGGCCCTGCGGCCCCAAGAACCCTGTGACGCGGTTGATCGAATTCACCAGGTGATAGCCACGATCCGACATCTCCATGCGCACCAGCACATAGCCGGGCATAAAGCGGCGTTCGGTCGACACCTTTTTGCCGCGGCGAATCTCGATCACCTCTTCGGTGGGCACCAATACTTCTTCGATCTCGGCCTCTAGGCCGTTTTCAGCGACAGCTGTTCTGATTTGCTCGGCAACTTTCTTCTCGAAATTCGAGAGAACGCTTACCGAATACCACCGCTTCGCCATATCGACCTCAGTCCTTGCCGGTTCGGCCCTTGGGCCGGAAATTCTTTAGATTTAAGCAGCTTACGCCGCCCGCATCTGAAACAAAAAATCGGCGTGCAACTCGAATCGCCACACGCCACGTTTAGATCAGGCCTGCCTGTTACAAAGATTGGCCCGCAATATCAAGAGCAACGGCACATTTTTGCCGCCACCCAAAGGGCCACTTGCCTAGCTTACGGCCGAAAGCATGGCCTGCAGCCCGGCACGAATGCCCAGATCGACCAAGCCAAAAAAGATGGCAGTCAACGCCGCCATGATAAACACCATCACAGTGGTCAGCATCACCTCGCGGCGGGTGGGCCAAACCACCTTGGCCATCTCGGAACGGGTTTGCTGCACAAACTGCAGCGGATTGGTTTTGGCCATCATCTGTTTCCTTCGTCAGGATCAGTCGCCCACATACGCGCCGCGCCCGTGAAATTCAAGTGGCGATGCACACGGGCGATACCGCCGCCCTTTTCAGGCGGCGGCTGCATCAGACGCATGCAGGGCTGCACGCAGTTTTTCGCGCTTGGGCGCCACCTCGCGGGCGTGGCGTTCGCGCACATGGCCATAGCCGCGAATATGCTCGGGCAAGGCCAGCAGCGCCTCGGCGGCCTCGCGCTGTGCAGGGCTTGGCTGGCCTTTGCCCAACAGCGCCAAGACCAAGGCCAGATCGGCCTCGTAATCGGCCAAAAGCTGGGTGGCCAATTTCACCTCATCCGTGTTGCGGAACGGGTCAAACACCGTGCCACGCAGGAAACGCAGGCTGTTCATCACGCGGAAAAACCGCATGGCCAGCTTGCCACTGACCGGCCCTTTCACCGCCTTGCCGGTGCGCGGATCAACCCCGCCAAAGGGCCATGCGCCAAAATGGAACGTCAGCTCGGGCTTGCCCTCAAAGGCCTCGGCCAGCGCTGCCTTGAAGCTGGGCTTGCTGTAAAGCCGGGCCACTTCCCATTCATCTTTGACCGCCAGCAGCTTGTAATAATACTGCGCCACACTGCGCGCCATCGTATCATCCAGCCCAGCCGCTTCTGCCGCGCGGGCCACGGCCTGCACCTTGTCACGGTAGCGGGCCTGCATGGCGGCACCGCCGATGTCGCGCAATTCGGGCAAGCGGCGCTCTAGCATCTCATCCAGCGTTTTGGGCCGGCGCGCCGACAGCAGCACAGGCGCCTCGGTGCCCCGCAGCATGGCCGCCACGGCATCGGGGGTGGCATAGGCCAAACGCCCCAAATCAAAGGCACGCCGGTTTTGCGCCACTTTCACACCGTTCAGTTCGATCGCGCGCTCGATCGCCTCTAGCGACAGCGGCAAACCGCCTTGCTGCCACGCGGCCCCAACCAGCAACATATTGGCATAGACAGAATCACCCAGCAGCTTGGCCGCCAGCCCCTGCGCATCAATGCCGCGGGCACGATCGCCCAAAACCCGGGTCAGGCGGGCCAGTTGCTCGTCGCCATTAAGCTGCCAATCCGGGTTGCGGGCAAATTCCGATGTGGGCACAACAGTGGTGTCGCTGACCGCAACCGCGCGGTCCAGATCAAGCTTGCCGATGGTTTCATCGCCAGCCGCCACCACCAGATCGCAGCCGATCAGCGCCGCCGCCTCGCCCGTGGCAATGCGTGTGGCGGTCATGTCATCAGGGGTGCGCGCGATTTTGATATGCGAATGCACAGCCCCGTATTTCTGCGCCAACCCCGTGATATCAAGGTTCGAGCTGAACCAGCCATCGGCATGGGCGGCCACCGCCAAGGTTTGGCCCACGGTCACAACCCCGGCACCGCCGATCCCCGATACCAACACCGCAAATGACGCGCCCACATCGGGCAAGGCCGGCATGGGCAATGCGCTGGCGTCAATCGTCACCTCGGCCACTTCGGGCTTGCGCACCTGCACGCCTGCAACGGTGACAAAGCTGGGGCAAAACCCCTCGACGCAGCTGAAATCTTTGTTGCACGAGGATTGGTTGATCTGCCGTTTGCGGCCAAATTCGGTTTCCAGCGGCTCGATCGCCATGCAGCCCGACACGGTGGAACAATCGCCGCAGCCCTCGCATACATCGGGGTTGATAAAGACGCGTTTATCCGGGTCTACCCATTTGCCGCGCTTGCGCAGGCGGCGGCGCTCGGTTGCGCAGGGCTGGTCATAGATAATGGCCGTCACGCCCGGGCGCTCGCGCATTTGCCGCTGCACCAGATCCAAATCGGTGCGCGGGTGCAGGCTAACCCCCTCGGGCAGGGGTTTGCCCTCGAATTTTTCGGTTTCATCCGTGACCAGCGCAATGGCGCCCACACCTTCGGCGCGGATCTGGTCGATCATTGTCAGCGGGTCAATCTCGCCATCTACGGGCTGGCCACCCGTCATGGAAACAAAGCCGTTATGCAGCAGCTTATAGGTGATATTGGCCTTGGCAGATACAGCCGCCCGAATGGCCATCATACCGGAATGGAAATAGGTGCCATCGCCCATATTGGCAAAGACATGCTTTTCATCGGTAAAGGGAAACTGGCCCAGCCACGCCGCCCCCTCGCCGCCCATCTGGGTGATCGAGTTGGTTTTCGAGGGGTCACGAAACACCGCCATAGTATGGCAACCAATACCCGCCAAGGCGCGGCTGCCATCTGGCACATGGGTCGATCGGCCATGCGGGCAGCCCGCACAAAACGACGGCATGCGCAGCGCGCCCCCGCCCAAAATAGCCGCGCCAGTGGGTTGGTTGGGAAGGGCGATTGTGGCGCTTGGGTTTTGCTCTTTCACCACCCGGCCCAGAATGCCCGCAATCATATTCGGGTCGATCTCGCCGATATTGGGAAAGGCCAATTCGCCGCGATTGGCCGCATAGACATGCCCATCAAAGGTTTTGCCCACAATGCGCGGCGCATCAGCTGTGCCGTAAAGATGCGCACGAATTTGGTCTTCTAGCAGCGGGCGCTTTTCCTCGACCACAATGATCGTATCTAGACCCTTGGCAAACTCTTTCACAATGGCATCGTCCAGCGGCCAGACAACGCCCACTTTCAGCAGGCGCACAGGTTCACCGCCCAGGGTTTTGCCGTCAAACCCCATGCCGCCCAGCGCCTGGTTCAAATCTTGCCACGCCTTACCGGCCGCCACCACGCCGATGCGGGCCTCTTTGGCGCCAGACAGGCGGTTCACGTCATTGGCGCGAATATATTCTAGCGCCATGTGAATGCGGATATCATAGAGTTGGCGCTCTTGCTCCATGGTGGGCATAAAGGGCGCAATGCCGTAATGGCGCTCTTTTGCGGGCATCGTGATTTTCGGATGATCGGGCGAAACCCGCACGCTGCCGCCACCTTCGACAACGTCAGTGACCAGCTTCATGCCGGTCAAACAGCCCGAATGCCGGCTCAGCGCAATACCGTGCAAACCGTAATCCAACACCTCTTGGGCATTGGCCGGGGCAAAGAGGGGAATGCCGGCCGAGACAAAATTGAAATCGGAATAGCACGCAACCGTGCTGGATTTGGCGCCATGATCATCGCCCACCAGCAGCAAGGTGCCGCCCTTTTCGTTGGTGCCGGCAAAATTGGCGTGGCGCAGCGGGTCCATCGAGCGATCCATGCCAGGCGCCTTGCCATACCAGATCGAAAACACCCCCTCGACGGTGGCGCCGGGAAACAGCCCCACCATCTGGCTGCCCCAAGTGGCAGTGGCGGCCAGGTCTTCGTTCACACCGGGCTGGAAATACACGTTATGCGCGCGCAGCTCTTTTTCCGACTGCCACAGCTCCATGTCATAGCGCCCAATGGGCGAGCCGCGATAGCCCGAGATATAGCCACCCGTCTTCAGCCCCTGCGCATCATCGCGTTTGCGCTGTTGAATGGGCAGACGCACCAGCGCCTGCATCCCCGTCATGTAAACCCAACCGTCCTCGGCAGTCAGCCTGTCACCCAATTCGAAAGACAGCCGTTTATCCTGCGGTGCGTCCAGCATGATACCCTCCATGTTCGCCCTAACAGTTAGGGCCCTATTGCGCCGCAGGTCCAGAAATTTCCGCATCTTGCAGGCGAGATTTGAACAAGTGACGCTGCGTCGGCCAGCCCCAGCTCTGCCCCCGCTCTGCCCCTGCGCGATGGTCTTTTCTCAGCACTCAACCGTCGGTCCTTGACATGCCGGGGCGCGCGCAAATAGGGCACAAAACCACATCAAAGGGGAAGGGCACAGCAATGACCACGCGAGAGACAAGCATAGACATATTGCGCCAATTGGTGGCCTTTCCAACCATCTCGACCGACAGCAATCTGGCGCTGATCGATTGGGTTGCCGACTATCTGCAACAGGCCGGTGCGCGGGTGGATGTGTTTCACGACCAAACCGGCACAAAGGCCAATCTATTCGCCACCATCGGCCCCGATATCGAAGGCGGCATCGTGTTATCGGGCCATACCGATGTGGTGCCCGTCGAGGGCCAGAACTGGGCCAGCGATCCGTTCGAATTGCACCAGCGCGATGGCCGTCTTTATGGCCGTGGCACCTGCGACATGAAGGGCTTTATTGCCGCCTGCCTTGCCATGGCGCCTGATTTGGGCCGCGCGGCCACCCATCGCCCCATTCATTTCGCCTTTACCCATGACGAAGAAGTGGGCTGCATCGGGGCCCAGGCGCTGGTGGCGGCACTGCAAGAGCGCGGGATAAAACCCGGCATGGCCATCATTGGCGAACCCACCGAGATGCGCGTGATCGAGGGGCACAAGGGCTGTTGCGAATACACCACCCGCTTTCATGGCGCAGCTGGCCACGGGTCAGAGCCTGACCTGGGCGTGAACGCGGTGGAATACGCGGTGCGTTATGTGGCCCGCCTGATGGAGCTGCGCGACGAGCTGAAACCACGCGCGCCCGAAACCAGCCGCTTTTCGCCCCCCTGGACCACCATCAATACCGGCGGGCTGAATGGCGGCACCGCCCATAATGTGATCCCCAGCTTCGCCGAGGTGATCTGGGAAATGCGCCCCGTGCAAGAGGCCGATGGCCCCTTTGTGCGCCGCGCCATGGCCGATTATGTGCAAACCCAGCTGTTGCCCGCCATGCAAAAAGTCTGGCCCGAGGCCAGCATCGAGACCGAAACCATGGGCGAGGTGGCCGGGCTGGAACCCACGCTGGAAAACGAGGCGCGCGATATTGTCTCGGCGCTGACCGGCGCCAATGGCGCCGATGTTGTGGCCTTTGGCACCGAGGCGGGCTTGTTTCAAAACATGGGCATGGATGTGGTTGTTTGCGGGCCCGGATCGATCCGCGAGGCGCATAAACCAGACGAGTTTATCGCCATCGATCAAATGGATCATTGCCTGCGCATGCTGGCAGGGCTGCGCCCCCATCTGGGCCGCCCCCGCAGCCCGCGCAGCTAGGCCAGCCGCTTGCGCCACCCCATTGCAGCGGCCTGCCCCAGGCACTAACCATGGCTGAAACCACAGCAGGAGCACCCCATGACCCAAGCCGCGCAAAACGATCTTTACCTTGACCGCCTGGCCCAGGTGGCGGTGCACACAGGCCTAAACCTGCAACCGGGCCAAGACCTGGTGCTGACCGCCCCGATCGAGGCCCTGCCCCTGGTGCGCCGCATCGCCGCTGCCGCCTATCGCGCCGGGGCGGGGGTGGTCACACCCATTTTCAGCGATCCCGATGTCACATTGGCCCGGTTTCAGCACGGGCAAGACGCCACATTCGACCGTGCCGCAGATTGGCTTTACCAAGGCATGGCGCAGGCCTATGCGGGCGGCGCCGCGCGGCTGGCGATTGTGGGCGACGACCCAATGCTTTTGTCCGAACAAGACCCCGAAAAAGTGGCCCGCGCCAGCAAGGCCAATGCCATCGCCTATAAACCCGCTTTGGAAAAGATCGCCAATTTCGACATCAACTGGAATATCCTGTCTTACCCCAGCACCGCCTGGGCCAGCCGCATGTTCCCCGATCTGCCCCAGGCCGAGGCCACACAGCGTTTGGCAGATGCCATCTTTGCCGCCTCGCGCGTCACCGTAGACGACCCCGTTGCCGCCTGGGCCGCCCATAACGACGCGCTGCGCCAGCGCACCCGCTGGCTGAACGGCCAGCGCTTTTCGGCGCTGCATTTCCGTTCTGATGGCACCGACCTAATGGTGGGGCTGGCCGATGGGCACGAATGGCACGGTGGCGCATCAACCGCCAATAACGGCATCACCTGCAACCCAAACATTCCCACCGAAGAGGTGTTTACCACCCCCCATGCCGCGCGTGTCGAGGGCTATGTGCGCTCGACCAAGCCGCTCTCGCACCAAGGCAGCCTGATCGACCAGATCGAGATCAGGTTTGAGGGCGGCCAGATCACCAGCGCCCGCGCCGCGCGGGGCGAAAGCGTGCTGCAAAAACTGCTAGATACCGATGCAGGCGCCCGCCGCCTGGGCGAGGTGGCGCTGGTGCCGCATTCCTCGCCCATCTCGCAATCGGGGCTGTTGTTTTTGAACACATTGTTTGACGAAAACGCCGCCTGCCACATTGCACTGGGGCAATGTTATTCGAAATGCTTTGAAAACGGCGCGCAGCTGTCTGACGAACAGATCGCCGCGCAAGGTGGCAACAGCAGCATGATCCATGTTGATTGGATGATCGGCGGCGCCGATACCGATATCGACGGCATTTTGCCCGATGGCAGCCGCGTGCCGGTATTCCGCAAAGGGGAATGGGCCAACGCGGCCTAAGCTTGGCAAGTCAAACGAAAAGCCCTATCGTTTCCAGTCAAAACGATAGGGTTTTACAATGATTGGCAAGCTGGAAATGCTGCTGGCCTTGGCAAAAGAGCACCATTTTGGCCGGGCGGCAGAAACCTTGGGCATCACCCAGCCGACGCTATCGAGCGGCATTCGCAATCTGGAAGAACAGCTGGGCGTGCAGCTGGTGCGGCGCGGCTCGCGCTATGGGGGCTTAACCCCCGAGGGCCAGCGCGCCTTGGTTTGGGCGCGCCAGATCGTGGGCGATACGCGCCGCCTGCGCGATGACATGCGCGCCGCCCGCGTGGGGCTGTCGGGCCATGTGCGGCTGGCGGTTATCCCCACCGCATTAACCCAAGCCGCCAAGCTGACGGCGCATTTCGCCAAAGCCCACCCAGATGTGTCATTTTCCGTGCTGTCGCGCTCGTCGGTGGAAATTCTGGAATTGCTGGAAAATCTAGATGTGGATGCAGGCATTACCTATCTGGATAACGAGCCGCTGGGCCGGGTCAGCACCGCACCGCTTTACAGCGAGACATACGCGCTGATGTGCCGGGCCGATCACCCCCTGGCCCGTGCAAAAACGCTGAGCTGGGCAGATCTTGCCGATGTGCAGCTGTCATTGCTGACGCCTGATATGCAAAACAGGCGCATCATCAACCGCAATTTCATGCAGGCAGGCATCAGCCCTGAAAGCCGCATTGAAAGCTCGTCTACCATCGTGCTGGCCGCAGCGGTGGTGAATGGCGGGCAGGCCACGGTGCTGCCCATCGACCATGCCGAATTTCTGGGCCGTGGGCATGGGCTGTCTGTCGTGCCCATTTCCGGCGCCAGCAGCGCCCCCACAGTGGGGCTGATCGCCCTGTTCCAAGACCCGCAAACACCTGTTTTGCAGAGCCTTTTCAAAGAGGCGGCCAAACTGGCCACCCCGATAGGCAAAGCGCCTTAGGTGTTGAACAGGAAATGCATCACATCGCCATCCTTGACGATATAGCTTTTGCCCTCGGCGCGCAGCTTGCCCGCATCGCGCGCGCCGGCCTCGCCCTGGCAGGTGATATAATCGTCATAGGCAATGGTTTCGGCGCGGATGAACCCCTTTTCAAAATCCCCATGGATCACACCGGCCGCCTGCGGGGCGCTGGTGCCTTGGCGGATGGTCCAGGCGCGGGCCTCTTTCGGGCCAACGGTGAAATAGGTTTCCAGATGCAACAGCGCATAGCCGGCACGGATCAACCGGTCTAGCCCAGGCTCGCTTAGGCCCATCTCGCCCAGGAACATCTGTGCTTCTTCATCATCCAGCTGGCTGATTTCTTCCTCGATCCGGGCCGAAATAACCACATGGCTATTGCCTTGGGCCTGCGCCATGGCTGCCACGGCTGCAGAATGCGCATTGCCTTCCTCGGCATCAGATTCGGCCACATTGCAGACGTAAAGCACCGGCTTTGTGGTCAGCAATTGCAGCATCTTCCACATTTTCTGGTCTTCCTCGGCCACCTCGACGGTGCGCGCGGGCTTGCCGTTTTCCAACGCCTCTTGGGCTGCTGCCAGCAAACGATCTTGGGCTGCGGCCTCTTTATCGTTGCCTTTCAGCTTGCGCACCAAATTGGCGCGCCGCTTTTCGATCGATTCCAGATCGGCCAGCATCAATTCGGTTTCAATGGTATCGGCATCGGCCACCGGGTCGATGCGCCCCTCGACATGGGTGATATCGCCATCCTCGAAACAGCGCAGCACATGGGCGATGG
>CAJXSO010000037.1 GCA_913061505.1 uncultured Lutimaribacter sp. | reverse complement strand
CGGTGCGCCCGATACCAGTGACCACCTCGTCACAGCCAAATGCGCGCAGCTTTTCGGCCACAAAGGCTGCGGTTTCATGCACCTCGAACAGCACTTCGGGGTGTTCGTGCAAATGGCGGCGCCAGCCGGTGATTTCCTCGTGCAAATCCGCCATGCGGTTCTTAATGGGCATCTTTGGCGCTCCTTATCTGGTTATGGGTTTGGCCACAGGCCGGCGGCAGGGTCGCCACTGGGCCGCAACCGGGCCACAGGCATTGGCAAAGCTTGGCCGATGCCACAGGGCGCGGCAATACGGCAATCCTACGGGGGCAACTGGCGCTACTGCGCCAGCCGCTGCAGCAGCTTTTGCATAAAGGCGTGGCCCGCCTGAAACTGCGCCACAGAGATATATTCATCGGCCTGATGCGCCTGATCAATATTGCCCGGCCCACAAATCACGGCCGAATATCCCCGCTCTTGGAACTGGCCTGCCTCGGTGCCATAGCTGACCTTGTGGCTGGCATTATCGCCCGTCAGCGCGCGCACCAGCGCCTCGGCTTCGCCATCGTCTTCGGGCGCCAGGCCCGGCACGTCGAAACGGCGCTCGGTCAGGATATGGGCATCGGGGTGGATCGCCTGCATCTGCGCCTCGACGGCGCGCACCTGCGCCAGATAGCGCGCCTCGTATTCGGCCATGCTTTCGTCGGGCAACACCCGAAACCCCATGATGAAATGACATTCCTTGGCGGTGATATTTTCCGCCGTGCCGCCGCGGATGGTGCCCACATGCGCCGAGGAAAAGGGCGGATCAAACATCTGCGCCACAGGCCCAGGGCTGCGCGCCATGTTTTCGGCGTTTACCTCATTGGCCCAATCCACCAGCTTGGCGCCAAACATGATGGCATTCACCCCCTGATGGATCAGCGAGGAATGCACCTCGTGGCCCACCAGCGTTGTGGTGATGCCAATGCCCCCCTTATGGCCGCTGACGGCTTTCATCATTGATGGTTCGCCCACAATCACCGCGCTGGCCTTGGGCAGGGTTTGCAGCATCGCCTCGATCATGGGGGGCGCGCCGGTGCAGCCCACCTCTTCGTCAAAGCTGAGCGCAATTTGCAAGGGCCGCGCAACACCCATGTGCTGCGCCTCGACCAAGGCCCATAACGCCAGCGCGTCAAACCCTTTCATGTCGCAGGTGCCACGGCCAAAATAGCGGCCATCACGCTCGGTCACCACCCAAGGGTCGCTGGTCCAGGCCTGGCCATCCACAGGCACCACATCGGTATGGCCTGACAGCACAACACCGCCATCGACCATCGGCCCCACATGGGCGAAAAGCGCCGCTTTGTCGCCGGCATCGTTGTAAAACCGATGCGCGGTGATGCCGTGATCCTGGAGGTAGTTTTGCACCCAATCCACCAGATCAAGGTTGCTGTCGCGGCTGACTGTGGGAAAGCTGATCAGCTTTTCCATCAGCTGCAAAGGGCTAAGGCGTGGCGCAGTCATGGATCAATACCCGCTATCTGTGGTCAGTACGAAATGGCCCGGGCCCACCTCTTCGTAATCCGAGGGGGGCGCATCATAGCCCACAGGGTGAATGGGCGATGGGATGGGTTTGAAATTCAAATCGCGCTCGGATTTACGATTGCGCGGGTCTGCGATGGGCACCGCCTTCATCAGCGCCTGCGTATAGGGGTGGCGCGGGTCTTCAAACACCGCTTGGCGCGGGCCCAGTTCAACAATGCGCCCCAGATACATCACCCCCACATCATGGCTGACGCGTTCCACCACCGCCATATCATGGCTGATAAACAGATAAGACAGCCCCAGTTCCGCCTGCAATTCCATCATCAGGTTCAAAACTTGCGCCTGCACGCTGACATCCAGCGCCGATACCGCCTCGTCTGACACAATCAGCTTGGGGTTCAGCGCCAATGCGCGCGCAATCGCCACGCGCTGGCGTTGGCCACCGGATAATTCATGCGGATAGCGGCGCATAAAGCTGCGGGGCAGCTCCACCCGGTCAAACAGGCCTGCGATACGATCATGCAATTCACCACGGTTGGTGGTGCCGAAATTGCGCATGGGTTCGGCCACCTGATCAAGCAATTGCATCTGCGGGTTCAGGCTGGCGAACGGATCTTGGAACACCATCTGCATATCGGCGCGCGCCTTGCGCAGCGCCTCGTCATCCAGCGCCATCACATCCACCCCATCCAGCGAGATCTTGCCCTTCATCGGCTCGATCAGCCGCAAGATCGAGCGCCCAGCGGTGGATTTGCCACAGCCAGATTCCCCCACCAGCGACAGGGTGCGCCCCTTGTTCAGCGTGAAAGACACATCCTCGACCGCGTGCACATTGGCCACCGTCCGGCGGAAAAAACCGGCCTTTACGGCAAAGCGTGTGGTCAGCCCCTGCACCCGCAGCAAGGGCGTTTCGCTGCCAATGATAGGCTGTGGCGCGGCACCCTCGGCCCCCAACAGGCGCATCGGCTCGGGGTAGGTTTTGCCCGTCATCTCGCCCAGTTTCGGCACGGCGGCCAGCAAGGCACGGGTGTAATCATGCTGGGGGTTTTCAAAAATATCGGCAACAGGCCCCTCTTCTACCTTATTGCCGCGAAACATCACCACTACGCGATCGGCCATTTGCGCCACCACCGCCATATCGTGGGTGATGAACATCACAGCCGTGCCTGTTTCACGCTTCAAGCGATCGATTAGCGCCAGAATTTCGGCCTGAATGGTTACATCCAAAGCTGTTGTCGGCTCGTCCGCGATCAGCAAACGCGGCTCGCAGGCCAGGGCCATGGCGATCACCACGCGCTGGCGCATGCCGCCCGATAATTCATGCGGGTATTGGCCCAGGCGCCGCTCGGGTTCGGGAATGCGCACCTGGCGCAGCAGCTCGAGCGCGCGGGCGCGGGCCGCGTCTTTGCCCAGGCCTTTGTGCACGCGCAGGCCCTCGGTTAACTGGCGGCCCACGGTGAACACCGGGTTCAGCGCGGTCATCGGCTCTTGAAAGATCATGCCGATTTCGTTGCCCCGGATCGTGCGCATCAGCGATTGCGGGGTGTCTGCCAGATCTATCGCACCCCCCTCTTTGCGATCAAAAATCAGGCGCCCACCGGCGATATCACCGCCGCCAAATTCAACCAGGCGCATCAAAGACAGCGACGACACCGATTTGCCCGACCCCGATTCGCCCACGATGCACACAGTCTCGCCCGGGTTCACCGTGAAAGACACGTCTTCCACACCCACCACGGGGCCATCCTTTGTTTGGAATTCGACGCGCAAATTCTCGATTCTGGCGATCGGCTGATCCAGCATCCCGTGCACCCTGTTTTTGATGTTATGTTTATCTCGGCAAAGGCTACAGACAGGCAGGCGCCCAAGTCAAACCGAACCACCCAAACACGCGCAGTTTACGTGGCGGCGTGCAACTGCCCTCTTGCCTTTTGCAATCATCATATTTCAGATGCCCCTATCCGGGGTGGAGCGCTGCCAAGGCCACCCATCTGCGCCCATGTCGATGCGCGGCTTCGCTGCAAAGATATGGGGCAAAGATGGGGGCGTTTTGGCAAAAGCGACCGGCAATTTAACCAAAACAGGGCAGGCAACTGGCCCAACAAGGAGTGTGAAATGAAGGTGAAATCTATTCTGATGGGCGCGGTCGCCGCCTGTGCAATGGCGCCCGCCGCCTTTGCCGAGCGGGGCGCAGATGGCCATCTGAACATCATCTATTGGCAGGCGCCATCCATTTTGAACCCCTATCTTTCGGGCGGCACGAAAGATCTGGAATCGTCCTCGATGATCATCGAGCCGCTGGGCCGTTACGACCAAAACGGCAACATGGTGCCGCTTTTGGCCACCGAAATTCCCACCCTGGCCAATGGCGGTGTGTCCGAAGACCTGAAAACCATCACCTGGAAATTGCGTGACGGTTTGAAATGGTCTGATGGCAGTGCGCTGACCGCGGCAGATGTGGTCTTTACCGCCGAATATTGCATGCATCCCGAAGGCGGCTGTGCGCAGCTGGCCAAATTCGAGGGCGTGGAAAGCGTCGAGGCGCTGGATGATCTGACCGTGAAAGTCAGCTTCAAAGAGCCAAAGCCAAACCCCTATGGCCCGTTCATGGGCGCACAATCGCCGATCATCCAAAAGGCACAATTTGGCGACTGCCTGGGCGCGAAAGCCCCCGAATGCACCAGCGCCAACTTTGGCCCCATTGGCACCGGCCCCTTCAAGGTGGATGAGTTCAAGCCCAATGACGTGATCAGCATGTCGGCCAATGACAACTACCGCGATCCGGCCAAGCCCGCCTTTGCCACCGTTACCTTCAAAGGCGGCGGCGATGCCACGGGCGCTGGCCGCGCGGTGCTGGAAACCGGCGAATTTGATTACGCCTGGAACCTGCAGCTGGCCCCCGATGTGCTGGCAAAAATGCAAGAGGCCGGCAAGGGCGTGCTGGAAGTGGGCTTTGGCAGCCTGGTCGAGCGGATCATGCTGAATATGACCGATCCAAACCCGAACCTGCCCGAGGGCGAGCGTTCGACCGCCAAACACCCCCACCCGTTCCTCAGCGATCCGGCGGTGCGCAAGGCGCTGTCGATGGCGATTGACCGCAGCTTGCTGACAGAAATCGGCTATGGCCAGGCGGGCCGCCCCACCTGCGACCTGGTGCCGGCACCGGCCATCTACACCTCGGGCAACAACGCCTGCCTGACCCAAGACATCGCCGGCGCCAACAAATTGCTGGATGATGCCGGCTGGGTAAAAGGCGCCGATGGCGTGCGCGCCAAGGATGGCGTGCGCCTGTCGATCCTCTATCAAACCTCGACCAACGCTGTGCGCCAGGATTTCCAGGCGCTGATCAAACAGTGGTGGGAGGAAATTGGCGTAGAAACCGAATTGCGCAACATCAACGCCTCGGTCTTCTTTGGCGGTGATCCGGGCAGCCCGGATACCTTCCAGAAATTCTATGCCGATGTGCAGATGTATGCCAACAACTTTGATGGCACCGACCCCGAGGCCTATATGGCCGCGCAAACCTGTGGCAAGGCCCCGCGCCCCGAAAGCCAGTGGCAGGGTGAAAACATCAGCCGCATCTGTATGCCCGAATACGATGCGCTGGTGGCCGAGCTGGGCCGCACAGGCGATATCGACCAGCGCGCGGCATTGGTGAAACAGCTGCACGAAATGATCATTGGCGAGGGCAACATGATCCTGCCGCTGGTCGATCGTGGCCGGGTTTCTGCCCGCTCGACCACCTTGGGTGGCGTGGTGCTGAACACCTGGGATAGCGAGCTGTGGAACGTCGCCGACTGGCACCGCATCAAGTAATCTTGGGCATAATGCCCATAAAACCAGCACTGCCCCAGCGGGGCAGTGCTTTTCTTTCCCCGATAGAAAACTTGCATTTGCACGATAGGACGGGTTCATTTGCACTATTGGCACGACAAAACGAGGTGGAATACCACCCGGTGCCAATGAACAAATCTTAACAGTCAGGCCCTCAAAACGCCTGAACAGGGAGATAAAAATGAAGCTAAAGTCCTTAATGTTAGGGGCCGTGGCCAGCTGTGCCATGGCGCCGGCTGCCTTTGCCGAACGCGGCGCAGATGGCGAGGTGCGCATCCTGTATTGGCAGGCGCCATCGATTCTTAACCCATTCCTTTCCGGCGGCACAAAAGACGTGGAAAGCGCCTCGATGATCATCGAGCCGCTGGCGCGCTACGATTCCCAAGGCACAATGGTGCCATGGTTGGTGGAAGACATCCCCACCACGGGCAACGGCGGCGTTGCGGCAGATCTGCGCTCGATCACATGGAAGATCAAACCGGGCATCACCTGGTCAGACGGCACGCCCTTTACCGCCGAAGACGTGAAATTTACCGCCGAATATTGCATGCACCCCGAAGGCGGCTGCGCGCAGGGCGCCAAATTTACCGGCGTTGAAAGCGTCGAGGCGGTCGATGCCCTGACCGTGCGGGTGAATTTCGACAAACCCATGCCCTTTCCCTATGGGCCGTTTGTAGGGGGCGAAAGCCCGATCATCCAAAAGGCGCAGTTTGAAAACTGCATGGGCGCCAAGGCGCCGGAATGCACCGCGGAAAACTTTGGCCCCATCGGCACCGGCCCTTTCAAAGTGGTCGAATTCAAGCCCAATGACGTGATCACCATGGTGGCCAACGACAATTACCGCGACCCGGCGAAACCGGCCTTTGCCAGCGTCACCTTCAAAGGCGGCGGCGATGCCACGGGCGCAGGCCGCGCGGTGCTGGAAACCGGCGAGTTTGATTACGCATGGAACCTGCAGCTGGCCCCCGATGTGATTGCCGAGATGGAAAAAGCCGGCAAGGGCGTTACATTCGCGGCCTTTGGCACGGGTGTCGAACGGATCATGGTGAACATGACCGATCCAAACCCCAATCTTGGTCCCGATGTCCGCTCGACCCGGGCCGCGCCGCATCCTTTCTTGTCAGATATCAACGTGCGCAAGGCGCTGTCGATGGCGATCGACCGGGCATTGCTGACGGAAATTGGCTATGGCAAAGCGGGCAAAATGACCTGCAACGTGGTGCCCGCACCGGCGCTTTATAATTCCACCGCCAATGATGCCTGCATGGTGCAAGACATCGCCGGCGCCAACAAATTGCTGGATGATGCCGGCTGGGTGAAAGGCGCCGATGGCGTGCGCGCCAAGGATGGCGTGCGCCTGTCGATCCTTTATCAAACCTCGACCAACGCTGTGCGCCAGGATTTCCAGGCGCTGATCAAACAGTGGTGGGAGGAAATTGGTGTCGAAACCGAATTGCGTAACATCAACGCCTCGGTCTTTTTTGGCGGTGATCCGGGCAGCCCGGATACTTTCCAGAAATTCTATGCCGATGTAGAGATGTATACCAACCTCTTTAACGGCACCGATCCCCAATCTTACCTGGGCGGCTGGCGCTGCGGGCGTGAACCGCGCCCCGACAACCAGTGGCAGGGCGAGAACATTCCACGCCATTGCAGCGAGGCCTATGACAAGCTGCATGACGAGCTGCAGCAAACCGCCGATATGCAAGAGCGGGGCCGCATCGGCCGCGCGCTGAACGACATCTTGATGCAAGATTACGTGATCATTCCGCTGGTCCAGCGGGGCCGCCTGAGCGCGGCATCAACCACCTTGGGTGGGGTTGATCTGAACACCTGGGACAGCGAGCTGTGGAACGTGGCCGACTGGCACCGCATCAAATAAACCAACCGCTGGCGCCATTTGCGTGGCGCCAGCCCCCTTGCGGCCATAGGGGCTGCGCTTCATTCATTGTGACGGTTAGAAACAGGACGGGCCGCACCTAGATGCTCACTTATACCATACGCAGGCTGGTGCTATCGGTGCCAACGCTGCTGTTTATCAGCCTTGTAATCTTCTTGCTGTTGCAGCTGGCCCCGGGCGACCCGATGGCCCAAGTGCCGCTGACAGTGCCGCCCGAAGTCAAAGAAAAAATGCGCGAGGCCTTGGGGCTGGGCCAGCCCTTGCACGTGCAATATTGGAAATGGCTGGTCCAGATGTTTTGGGTCGAGCCTAAGGTCTTTATCGATTGGCTGACCAGCAGCAGCGCCTTGCTGGGCTGGCTGCCGGACACCGCACTTTATCAGGGCGAGCTGCGGGTGATCAGCTGGCAAACCCGCTCGCCGGTGATGGATTTGATCGTGCAGGCCCTGCCCCAAACCCTGACAGTGGTGGGCACCGCCTATATCGTGGGGATCTTGATTGCCATTCCCATCGGCATCTATTCCGCCTATCGGCAATATTCGGTCTTTGATCAGGCGGGCACATTTGTGACGATGATCGGATTTTCGATTCCGCCGTTTTTCACCGGCCCGCTGCTGATTGTGATCTTTTCGGTGCAGCTGGGGTGGTTTCCCTTTATCTATGACACCACCCACCGGGTTACAGACTGGCCCAGTTTCGTAACCCAGGTGAAACAGATGATCATGCCGGTGATGGTGCTGGCGCTGCAAACCACGGCGCAGATCAGCCGCTTTATGCGCGCCTCGATGCTGGATAACCTGCGCCAAGATTACGTGCGCACCGCCCGCGCCAAGGGCCTGGGCGAGGCGGTGGTGGTGATGGTGCATGTGCTGCGCAATTCCATGATCCCGGTGATCACCATCATTGCGCTGGGTGTGCCCAGCATTTTTGGCGGCGCCATCATCACCGAGGTGGTGTTTTCGGTAAACGGCATCGGCTCGCAATTGATCAACGCGCTTTTTGCCAATGATCTGCCGCTGGTGATGACCGTCACCTTTATCTTCGCCATGCTGATTGTGCTGTTCAACATCATCGCCGACGTTCTTTACGGCGTTCTTGATCCGAGGATTCGCTATGACTAACCCAGCCTCCTCTCCCCCCCGTATCGAGGCGTTGCGCGACAGTGAAATCGCCAAACCCCCACGCAGCCAATGGCGCGATGTGTGGGACCAGTTCAAAATTCACAAAGGCGCCTTGATGGGCGGTGGGTTTTTGCTGTTCATCACGCTGGCGGTGCTGTTTGGCAATCTGGTCTGGGATGTTGACCCCAAAAAGCTGGATATCCGCAACAAAGACGTGCGCCCGATTTACACCGCCCTCTGGGACGGCGATGCCAAGGTCAGCTGGGCCCGCCCCTTGGGCACCGATAACCTTGGCCGCGATCATCTGGCGCAAATCTTGGCCGGTGGCCGCGCCTCGATGGCGGTGGGATGGGCCGCGATGGTGCTGACCATGCTGATCGGCACCGCCGTGGGCGTGATGGCGGGGTTTTTCCGCCGCCTCGACGGGCCTTTGATGCGCTTTACAGATCTGGTGCTATCGCTGCCGATTTTGCCGCTGATGCTGGTGGCGGTGACGCTGTTCAGGCAGCCGCTGCGGGCCAATTTCGGGCCAGAAACGGGGATGTTCATTCTGATTGTCTGCGTGATTGGCGTAACCAGCTGGATGCAAACCGCCCGCATCGTGCGCGGCGATATCTTGGCGTTGAAAGAGCGCGAATTTGTGCTGGCCGCGCGTGCCTCGGGCACCACGGCACGGGGCATCATCTTTCGCCACCTTTTGCCAAACGTGCTGTCACCCATCATGGTTTCGGCCACGTTGGGGCTGGCAACCGCCATTATCACCGAAAGCGCGCTGTCCTTCCTTGGTGTGGGCTTTCCATCGGATTTCCCCACATGGGGCAAGATGCTGGCCGATGCCGTGCCGCGCATGCAAGAATTCCCCGAGCGGGTGATGCTGCCGGGAATCATGATCTCGCTGACGGTGCTTTCGGTGAATTACCTGGGCGACGGGCTGCGCGATGCGCTAGATCCGCGTATTCGCGGGCGTTAAGCCAAAAAGAACCGCTGTTATGGCCCGCCAAATCTGGTGGGCCATTTTCTTTTGCGCAGGGTATCGGGCAGAACAACGTTCACCCCGCACCCGAAATGCAGAACACATGTTCCTTTCATAACCCTGCTTCCGGGGCTAACGGGGCTTGCCAGGCGCTTATTTCATCGCAAAACAGGATAAATTTCCGCTTTCGCGAGGATCTGCCATGTTTGAACAGCTGGGCCTAGAAACCCTTACCGCCCCCCAGGCCGCCCTGTGGTTTGCCCTGGCTTTGGGCTGCGCCTTTGGCGCGCTGGCGCAAATCACGCGCTTTTGCTTTCGCCGAATGATCGATGGCACAGATCGCCGCCAAGCGGCCGGTATCTGGCTGATGGCCCTGGCCACCGCCACGCTGGGCACGCAGGCGGCCATTGCGCAGGGCTGGATCGATTTTGCAGATCACCGCTTTATGGTCACAGATCTTCCCGTGCTGGCCATTACCCTGGGCGGGCTGGCCTTTGGCGCTGGCATGGTTTTGACACGCGGGTGCGTGTCGCGCCTGACAGTGCTGGGCGCCAGCGGCAACCTGCGCGCGGTTTTGGTGCTGGTGGTCTTCGCAGTTGTTGCCCATGCCACGCTAAAAGGGGTGCTGTCGGGGCTGCGCACCAGCGTCAGCACCATTACCATAGATCTGGCCCCCACCCTGCCCGGCGCGCCCATGCTGTGGGCCGCGCTGATTGCGGGTGCGGCGCTGGCCTTTGCCTGGCGGTCGGGCAATGGCGCTGGCATGCTGGGGCTGGCTGCGCTTTTGGGGCTGCTGGTGCCGCTGGGCTGGGTTGGCACGGGGTTTGTGCTGTTTGACGAATTCGACCCCATCGCGCTGGAAAGCCTGTCTTTCACGGCACCGGCAACAGAGACCTTGTTTTGGGCTGTCGCCTCGACCGCCATCGCCCCTGGCTTTGGTGTGGGGCTGATGGGCGGCGTGGTGCTGGGCGCGGGCCTGGCGGCGCTGCTGCGCGGGCAATTCGCCTGGGCCAGCTTTGACAGCCCGCGCCAGACCGGGCGCTATATGGCCGGTGCCGGGCTGATGGGCTTTGGCGGTGTGCTGGCGGGCGGCTGCACCGTGGGTGCGGGCCTGTCGGGCGTGCCCACCCTGTCGTTTGCGGCCATCCTGGCGCTGGCCACGATTGCGCTGGGGGGGGTAGCGATGCGCTGGCTGCTTAATGCAGCGCCTTTTGAATACGGCGCAAAAGCACCCAAACCATCAGCACTACCGGCAGAGTAAGCAGCGCCAGCAATGTGCCCTTGGATAGCCCGGTCAGGTCGCTGACCGGGTAGACCAGATAAGACAGCAGCGACACCGCATAATAGCTGATCGCCACCACAGATAGCCCCTCGACCGTGCGCTGCAATTTCAACTGCGCATCGGCGCGCGAATTCATGCTTTCCAACAACGCCTGGTTTTGCGCGCTGCGTTCAACATCAACGCGCGTGCGCAGCAAGTTACCGGCACGCATGGCCCGCTCTGACATGGCCGCCAACCGCCGCTCGGCGGCTTTGACGGTGCGCATGGCAGGGTCATAGCGGCGCATCATGAATTCGGCAAAGGTTTGGCGGCCATCGAAGCGCTGCTCGCGCAGCACCTCGATCCTTTGGTTCACGATGGCCTCGTAGGCGCCCGTGGCCCCAAAACGAAAGGCCGAATGCGCGATCATCGCCTCAAGCTCGGCCGAAACCGACAACAGCTTGCCCAGCGTTTCATCAGCGGGCTGATCGCCCCCGCTCATATCGCCCATCACCTGCGTCAGGCTTTGGTCGATCTCGGTCATCTTGGCAGACATATCTTTCACCGCCGCAAAGCCCAGCATCGACACGCTTTTATAGGTTTCGATCTCGCACAGGCGCTGCACGATACGGCCGATACGCCGCCGCCCCGTGCCGGGCGCCACAAACACGGCAAAGCGCTGGTGCCCGCCCGCATCAATGCGGAAATCTGCGCCCACAACGGCGGCATCATCCAGCACCCGGCTGACAGCCAAGCTTTCTGGCACGAACCAATCGTTCAAGGCCTGGCCTACCTTGTCTTTATCGGTCCAGTTTTCCACGCGGATCAGCGCCGAGGTGATGCGCTGCCCATCCAGCTGGGCCAGCCAATCGGCGGGAAACACATCAAAATCCATCGGGTCAAAGGGCCGGGCCGACAACCCATCGCCAAAGGCTGTGTAGGTTACAAATTCTGTATGGCTTTCCCATTTCAGCGTGTAACGGCCCAATTTTCCCGAATAATGCGTGGCACCCGGCTGTGGGTGCGGCGCGCCATGGCGATCGAGCAGCGCAATCAAATGGCGCATATCGGCATCGCGGTCGCGCGCGGCAGAATGGCCGGGGGGCTGCACCGCCAGATAGGCCGCCGTGCACGGCGCGGCAAGCGAGGGAAACGGGCGCGCGTGCAGCTCGTTGGCCAGGGCATATCGCAAAGGATGGTCGGTGATCGGTGGCATGAAACACTCTCGCTATTGGGGCACGCTACGCTGTTTTTGGCGATTGTAAAGTTTTTTTGTTAAAATTCAATAAGTTGGCGGAATACAACTGTATACATCCGCCAAAGGCATCAGAAAACCACGGCCAAAACCGCAAAGGGGCGCCACATTGGGCGCCCCTTGCATTTGTGATATCCACCACCCATCAGGTGATTTTGGTCAACAGCTCGTCCAGCGATTTCTTGGCATCGCCATAGAACATGCGGGTGTTTTCTTTGTAAAACAGCGGGTTTTCGATACCCGAATAGCCCGTGCCCTGCCCACGTTTCGAAACAAACACCTGCTTGGCCTTCCACACCTCTAGCACCGGCATGCCCGCGATGGGCGAGTTCGGGTCTTCTTGTGCGGCAGGGTTCACAATGTCGTTCGAGCCGATCACGATAACAACGTCGGTCTGGGGGAAATCTTCGTTGATTTCATCCATTTCCATCACGATGTCATAGGGCACTTTGGCCTCGGCCAATAGCACGTTCATATGGCCGGGCAGGCGCCCTGCCACCGGGTGAATGGCAAAACGCACCTCTTTGCCCTTGCCGCGCAAACGGCGGGTCAGCTCGGATACGCTGCCTTGGGCCTGCGCCACCGCCATGCCGTAGCCTGGCACGATGATCACGCTGTCAGCCTCGTCCAGCGCTGCGGCAACACCATCGGAATCGATGGCCACTTGCTCGCCCTCAACCTCCATGGCGGGGCCAGTGGTATTGCCAAAGCCGCCCAGGATAACGCTGATAAAGCTGCGGTTCATCGCCTTACACATGATGTATGACAAGATCGCCCCAGACGAGCCCACCAGCGCGCCGGTGACGATCAGCAGGTCGTTGCCAAGGCTGAAACCAATGGCCGCCGCCGCCCAGCCCGAATAGCTGTTCAGCATCGACACCACCACAGGCATATCGGCGCCGCCGATCCCCATGATCAGGTGATAGCCGATAAAGAAGGCCAGCAGCGTCATCACATAGAGCGTCCAGCTGCCCGCGCCATTCATATACATGATCAGCAGCACAACCGACAGCAGCGCCGCACCCGCGTTCAGCGCATGCCCCCCGGGCAGTTTTTCGGCCTTCGATGTTACCTTGCCGGCCAGTTTGCCAAAGGCAATGACCGACCCCGTAAAGGTGACAGCACCGATAAAGACGCCCAAGAACACCTCGACCTTTAGGATATTCAGCTCGACCTGGGTTTTATGGGCCACTTTTTCAGCAAACCCCGCCACACCCATATCGTGCAGCGCGGCCATCATGCCCTCGGCATTCAGGCTGGGCGATAGGCCTGCTTTCAACTCGGCCACGCGGCTCATCTCGATATCGGCGTTAAAGCCGATAAAGACCGCAGCCAAACCCACAAAAGAATGCAGTGCCGCCACCAGCTGGGGCATCTCGGTCATTTCGACCTTGCCCGCAACCATGTTGCCGATAAAGGCGCCGATGGCGATCATCACCACGACAACCAGATAATTGCCCATGCCGGGGCCAAAAACCGTGGCAGCCACGGCCAGCGCCATGCCCACGATACCATACCAAACAGCGCGTTTGGCGCTTTCCTGCCCCGACAGACCGCCCAGCGACAGGATGAATAGAATTGCAGCCGCGATATAGGCCGCCGAAACGATTCCGATGCTCATTTCCTCGGCCTCCTTATGATTTCTGGAACATGGCCAGCATGCGGCGCGTGACCAAGAAGCCACCCACAATGTTGATCGTGGCGATCAACACCGAGATGCCCGCAAGGGCCACCACCAAAAAGCTGCCCGAACCCACCTGCAACAACGCGCCCAGCACGATGATGCCGGAAATGGCGTTTGTCACCGCCATCAGCGGTGTGTGCAGGCTGTGGCTGACGCCCCAGATCACCTGGAACCCGACAAAGCAGGCCAGCGCGAACACGATGAAATGCGACATAAAGCTTTCAGGCGCAACCGAGCCCACCAGCAGCAACAGCGCCGTGCCAACAGCCAAAAGCCCCACCTGGAACTTGGTTTGCGCTTTGAAAGCAGCCGCTTCTTGGGCTTTCTTTTCTTCGGCGGTCAGCTCTTTGGGCTTTTCTTGCTTTTTCGCGGCAATCGCCTGCACCTTGGGGGGCGGCGGGGGCCAGGTGATTTCCTTGTCAAAGGTCACAGTGGCGCCGCGGATCACGTCATCTTCCATATTGTGAACCAGATTGCCGTCCTTTTCGGGCGTCAGATCGGCCATCATATGGCGGATGTTGGTGGCATAAAGCGTCGAGGCTTGCGCCGCCATGCGGCTGGGGAAATCGGTGTAGCCAATGATGGTTACACCGTTTTCGGTCACGATTTTCTCGTCAGCCACAGTCAGCTTGCAGTTGCCACCCTTTTCGGCCGCCAGATCCACAATGACCGAGCCGCGCTTCATTGCGGCAACCATATCTTCGGTCCACAGCTCGGGCGCTTCGCGGTTGGGGATCAGCGCCGTGGTGATCACGATATCAATATCGGGCGCCATTTCGCGGAATTTGGCCAGCTGCGCCTCGCGGAACTCGGGGCTAGAGGGGGCCGCGTAACCGCCGGTGGCGGCACCGTCTTGTTGTTCTTCTGCGAAATCCAGATAGACGAATTGCGCGCCCATCGATTCCACTTGCTCGGCCACTTCGGGGCGCACGTCAAAGGCATACACCACTGCGCCCAGGCTGGCTGCGGCACCGATGGCGGCCAGGCCGGCCACGCCAGCGCCCACAACCAGCACCTTGGCCGGGGGCACCTTGCCGGCCGCTGTAACCTGCCCGGTAAAGAAGCGACCGAAATTATTGCCCGCCTCGATCACCGCGCGATAGCCCGCGATATTGGCCATCGACGACAGCGCATCCATTTTTTGCGCCCGGCTGATACGCGGCACCATTTCCATGGCAATCACGTTGGCGCCCGATTTTTTGGCCGCCTCCATGCCCGCCTCGTTGGCGGCAGGGTTGAAGAACGAAATCAGCGTCTGGCCTGCGCGCAGGCGCTTCATCTCAGTCTCGTTGGGCTGGCGAACCTTGGCCACAACATCGCAGGCCTTCCACAGCGCAGCTGCGGTTTTGATCACCTCGACACCAGCTTCGGCATAGGCCTCGTCTGTAAATCCAGCAGCGGCGCCTGCCCCTGCCTCGATGGCACACTCATAGCCCAGCTTTTGCAGCTGCCGGGCCGAGTCCGGGGTCATCGCGACGCGCGCTTCCCCCTGGTACACTTCCTTTGGCGTTCCGATTTTCACCTAAATATCCCCTTCGTTGCGGCACTTCAGCGAACCTGTCCCGTAGGTCGGTCCTTCGTCATAAACATCCGCGCAATAAATGCAAAGATTCATGTCGCGATTGAATGTCAAAATGTCGCGCCATTCACAACCACCGGCGCGTTTTTTCGCAAAACCGTGCAAAATCAGCACGAAACTTCCGCCTAAGCCGGTCTTCTTCGGGAAGAACAAAGCGTTTTTCCAAGATCCAAAGAAAAATCGGCAACAGCGGCAGGCTAAGAACGGCATCCCAGCTTAGGATGAATCCAGCCAGAATCAGCATGTCGCCCAGATAAATCGGGTTGCGGCTGCGGCTGAAAATACCCGTGCTGACCAGCGCCTGCGCCTCGCGGTGGGGCACAACGGTGGTGCGTTGGCGGCGCATCTCATAAACCGCCAACAGCGCCAGCAACACGCCCGCCCCCACCAAAAGCCCGCCCAGAAAATCGGCCCAAGCGCCGCCAAAAGACAGGCCATAGCTGAACTGGCCCGCTTGCCACCACGCCAGGGCCAGGGCCCCCGCCAACCACACGGGCGGAATATCCAGCCAGCGCATCACACGCCCTGCCCCAAGGTGCGACTAATCATTCCCATTCCATTTCCTCGAAAACCCGACCGGCGTTTTTGGTGGCCAGTTCCTCGAATGTATCCAGGTTGCGCCAGCGTTCCTGGTCAACATAGAACGCCCCGGCCAGATCGCCACCCTCATCGATATGCGCCCGAATTTTTGCGCGCAGATCTTTCAGATAATCGCTGGTGTAACGTGTCACCTGGGCCATGTTTGTGGGGTGGCCATGGCCCGGAATAACATAGGTGGCCCCCAGCGCGGTGAATGGCCCATCAAAGGTTTCAATCCAGCAACTGGTGCAGGTTTCCTGAAAAATCGGGGGCATGCGTTCGTGAAAGGCGATATCGCCCGCAATCACAATGCCCCATTGCGGGATCCACACCTGGGTATCGCCCGGGTCATGTGCCGGGCCCAGATGCAAGACCTCGATTTTGACATCGCCCATTTCAATATCGAAACGGTCCTCGAAAGACAGGTTGGGCAGCACCAGATTTGTGCCTTCGGCCTTTTCGCGGTTATAGCGCTGCATGCCTTGCAAGATGAAATCGCCATCCTTCTTGAATGCCTCGATCGCATCAACATGGGCCAAAATATCAACCCCCTGCGCCGCCCAATAGCCATTGCCCAGCATCGCATGGCCCTGCCCGTTTTCATTGATGACCAATCGCACGGGCTGGTCGGTGATCTGGCGAATTTCCTCGTGCAGCGCTTGCGCCAGCCGCACAGACGCGCCGCCATTGATCACCACCACACCATCGCCCGTTACAATGAACGACAGGTTATTGTTATGGCCTGAATTCTCAAAGGTGGGCGGGGCTGTGGCCCCAATCGCCGACCAGACATGGGGGATCACCTCGACCGGTTTGCTATATAGCTCTGACTGCGGATAGGTATCGGCAATATCTTCATGGGCGGCCAATGGGGCGGCTGCCAAAACAAGGCCCAACAGGGCAGTTTTAAACGAATACATCGGCACTCCTCCTTTTGGCGCGAAACTGCGCCATGCCACATCGCGCGCAGGCTATAAATTCACAGATGTGAATACAATTGTAAAGCGCGCCCGACGCAACGGCGTGGGTTGCACCCTCAGCGCCAACCCCTAGTGTTTTTCCATCAGCGAGGGAGAGACATATGACACTTTCAGGCAAACACGCATTGGTCACAGGCGGCGGCACCGGCATTGGGCTGGCCATCGCACAGGCACTGGCGGCCCAAGGCGCCCAGGTGACCATCACCGGGCGCCGCCCCGAGGTGCTAGAGGCCGTGGCCGGCAATGGGCTGCACGCCATGGCCATGGACGTGACAAACGAAGACCAGGTGCGCCAGGTGATCGACACCGCCACCACCGCCCGCGGCCCGTTTCAGGTGATCGTGGCCAATGCGGGCATCGCCGAGGGGCGCAAGCTGCACAAAACCGATACCCAGCTGTGGCGGCGGATTATGGCCACCAACCTGGATGGCGCGTTTTTCACCATCCGCGAAGGGATGCGATCGATGTTGCAAACCGATTGGGGCCGCGTCATCGCGATCAGCTCTATCGCGGGGGTGCGTGGCCTGCCGGGCGGCGGGGCCTATTCGGCCTCGAAACATGCGGTGATTGGCATGATGCGCAGCTTGGCCGAAGATTTCCTGACCAGCAATTACACCTTTAACTCGATCTGCCCGGGCTATGTGGAAACCGATATTGTCACCCGCAATATCGACGCGATCAAAGACCGCGCCGGCATTTCGGCCGATCAGGCGCTGGATATCATGGTGCAGGCCAACCGCCACAAACGGCTGATTGCGCCTGCCGAAATCGGTGCTGCGGCGGTTTGGCTATGTGGCCCCGGCTCGCAAAGCGTGAATGGGCAGGAAATCAAGATTGCCGGTGGTCAGGTCGCCGGTTAGGGTGCCGCCAACCCCAAAACAGCAGGCCAAGGACAGAGCATGCCAGATTTTTCCGCAACCAAGGCACAATTCACCCTGCCACAGGGCGTGATCTATCTGGATGGCAACTCGCTTGGCCCGCTGCCAAAGGCGGCCAGCGCCAGAATGGCGCGGGTGCTGCAAGATGAATGGGGCGAAATGCTGATCACCGGCTGGAACAAAGCCGGCTGGATGGATCAGCCCACCCGCACCGGCGACCGGATCGCGCGGCTGATCGGCGCCCAGCCCGGCCATGTGGTGATGGGCGATACACTGAGCATCAAAGTGTATCAGGCCCTGGCCAGCGCCTTGGCCCTAAACCCGGATCGGCGGGTGATTTTATCGGACAGCGGCAATTTCCCCTCCGATCTTTACATGGCGCAAGGGTTGATTGCGACGCTGGGCCAAGGCCACGAATTGCGCGTTGTCGCCCCAGAAGACGTAGAGGCCAACATCACCCCCGAGGTGGCGGTTACCCTGCTGACCGAGGTCGATTACCGCACCGGGCGCATGCATGACATGCGCGCCCTGACCCGCCGCGCCCATGATATGGGGGTGATCACAGTGTGGGATCTGGCCCATACCGCCGGCGCCACGCAGGTTGATCTGGCAGGTTGCAACGCCGATTTTGCCGTGGGCTGCACCTATAAATACCTCAATGGTGGCCCGGGCGCACCCGCCTTTATCTATGTCAATCCGCGCCACGCCACTGCGGCGCTGCCCGCACTTTCGGGCTGGCTGGGGCATGCCGCGCCCTTTGACTTTGATCTGGCCTATCAGCCTGGCGCCGGGATCGAGCGCATGCGCGTGGGCACGCCCCCGGTGCTGGCGCTGGCCGCGCTAGAGGCGGCGCTGGATATCTGGGACATGACCGATATGGCCGCGGTGCGCGCCCAATCGCTGGCCCTGACCGACCGCTTTATCGCCGGGGTCGAGGCCGCCTGCCCGATGCTGGCGCTGGCCACCCCTCGCGCCCATGCCGAACGCGGCAGCCAAGTGTCGTTTCGTTTCAAAGAAGGCTACGCCGCGATGCAAGCGCTGATTGCGCGGGGCGTGATCGGCGATTTTCGCGCGCCAGATATCATGCGCTTTGGCTTTACGCCGCTGTTCATCGATGCCGCCGATGTGGATGCGGCGGTGGCCATTATCGCCGATGTGATGCAAAACGCGCTTTGGGACCGGCCCGAATATAAAACCCGTGCCAAGGTAACATAGCCATGCGCCCCCAGCCCCATATCACGGCGCATGTGCCGCTGTGCCAACCGGCAGGCTGGGTGGCCTTGTGGCGTAAACTATCGGCGATTTCTGCCCTGAATACGTAACCGGCGCGGCACCGGCCCCGCGAACTCGTTTCAGTTTTTACAGGATACGCCATGAAACCCCCTTATGACCCCACAACCGAGGGCGCGCGCAGCGATTTTTCCGCGCATATGTCCTACAGCGATTACCTTGGCCTGGATCAGCTGCTTGCAGCGCAGGCGCCGCGCACCCAGACCCATGATGAAATGCTTTTTATCATCCAGCACCAAACGTCGGAATTATGGATGAAACTGGCCATCCACGAATTGCAAGCCGCGCGGCACTTGCTGGGCCAAGGGGCGCTGCGCCCGGCCTTTAAAATGCTGGCGCGCGTGGCGCGCATATTCGAGCAGTTGAACAGCGCCTGGGACGTGCTGCGCACGATGACCCCCAGCGATTACACCGCATTTCGCACAGCACTTGGGCAAAGCTCGGGGTTTCAATCGTGGCAATATCGCCAGATCGAATTCATGCTGGGCAATCGCAACACCGCCATGTTGGGCCCCCATAAACACCGGGCTGATTTGCTGGCGCCGCTGCAGGCGGAACTGGCGCTGCCATCGCTTTACGATGTGGCGCTGGCCCAATTGCACCGGGCCGTGCCGCTGCCAGCCGCGGTGTTGCAGCGTGATCTGGCCCAGCCATGGCAGGTAGATGCCCGGGTGCAGCAGGCCTGGGCCTGCGTTTACCAAGACCCGCAGCGCCACTGGGAGCTGTATGAGCTGGCCGAAAAACTGGTGGATTTCGAAGATTATTTCCGCCGCTGGCGGTTCAACCATGTCACCACCGTGGAACGTGTGATTGGTTTCAAGCGCGGAACGGGCGGCACCGGCGGTGTCAGTTACCTGCGCCGTATGCTCGAGGTGCAGCTGTTCCCCGAGCTTTGGCAGCTGCGCACCGAATTATAGGCAGGCATTAGGCAGGCATTTTTGCAGGCCGGCCCCACCAGCACCCCACCACCCGGTGCGCGCGCGCGGCCACGCGCGGGCGCGCCTCAAACACCATCATCAAAGGGCATGAAACTGGCCGACGAGGCACGCCGCCAGCGCACCAGATAGCCAAAACGTGCGTCATCCTCGCGCAGCAAAAACCCCTCGGGCATATAGGGAAACACATCTTCGCCCGTCACCATATCGCGGTCTTTTTCGCGCATCAAAAAATGGTGGGGCAGAAACTGGCTGGGGTGCGACAGGCCCGCAGCCCCCGCCATATCGCCCAGCGCCTTTAGCGTATTGCGGTGAAAATTGGCCACGCGCGTGCCCTTGTCGGTCACGTTCAGCGCCCTTTGGCGCCCCGCGTCTTGGGTGGCCACGCCCGTGGGGCAATGGTTGGTGTGGCAGGCCTGGGCCTGAATGCAGCCCACCGCAAACATGAAACCGCGCGCCGAATTGGCCCAATCGGCCCCCAAGGCCAGCACCCGCGCAATATCAAACGATGTCACCAGCTTGCCCGAGGCGCCCAGTTTGATGCGATCACGCAGCCCGACGCCGCGCAGGGTATTATGGGCAAATGTCAGCCCTTCCACCAGCGGCATGCCCATATGGTTGGCAAATTCCAAAGGCGCCGCACCCGTGCCCCCCTCTTTGCCATCGATCACGATGAAATCGGGGGTGATGCCCGTTTCCAGCATGGCGCGCACGATGCACATGAATTCGCGCCGGTGCCCAATACACAGCTTGAACCCCACAGGCTTGCCCTGGGCCAAACCGCGCAGCTGGGCGATAAATTCCACAAATTCCAGCGGCGTAGAAAACGCGCTATGCGAGGCGGGCGAGATACAATCCTGCCCCATGGGCACGCCCCGCGCCTCGGCAATCTCGGGGCTGATTTTTGCCGCCGGCAAAACCCCACCCTGCCCGGGCTTGGCCCCTTGCGACAGCTTTATTTCCACCATTTTCACCTGCGGGTCTGCCACAACTTCGGCAAATTTCTGCGGGTCAAAATTGCCTTGCGCATCGCGGCAGCCAAAATAGCCGGTGCCGATTTCATAAATCAAATCGCCCCCACCCTGGCGGTGATAGCGGCTGATCCCGCCCTCGCCGGTGTCATGGGCAAACCCACCTGCCTTTGCACCGCGGCTTAGCGCCAAAATAGCGTTGGCCGACAATGCGCCAAAACTCATCGCCGAGATATTATAGAGCGACAGATCATAGGGCTGGGTGCAGTCAGGCCCGCCCACACGCACACGAAAATCGGTGTTTTCAATCTTTTTGGGCCGGATCGAGTGGGTAATCCATTGATAGCCCGCGTCATTCACCCGCTTTTTGGTGCCAAACGCGCGCTTATCTTCCACGTTTTTCGACCGCTGATACACAATCGCCCGGGTTTCGCGGGAAAAGGGCACCTCTTCCTCGTCTGATTCCAGCAGATACTGGCGTATCTCGGGGCGGATCAGCTCGAAAAAATAGCGCACATGCCCCAAAATCGGGTAATTGCGCAGCACAGCATGCCGGGTTTGCAGCACATCGCGCACGCCCAAGGCCAGCAGCACCCCCGCCAACAGCGCCAATACCGCCGCCCAAGCCCCGCCTTGCAGCGCAAAAATAAGGCCAAACAGCGCCACAGCCAGCCCGCTCAGGGCCATGGGGATAAAGCGCAAAAACAATGACAACATCGGCACACCTTTCGTGGTATCAACGCGGCAAGCGGCCTTGGCCCGCGCCCCACGGCGCCCATTCTGCGCGCCAAGGGGTAAACCTGCGGTAAAAACCGCCGCCCCTTTTGATATCTACGGCACAAACATGACGCTATGTTAGCATGTGCATCCGGGTGCGAAACCCCAAAGCCGCCCCGCTAGCCCTGCGGCTTGCGCATTGACCTTGCGCATTGACAATGCCCAAGCCCCCCCCACATTTCCCCCAACACCATTAAGCGGGGGCCGCCATGCCAAGCACGATCGTGATCAACGGGGAAACCCACCAGCTGGATCTGCCAGATGACATGCCGCTGCTTTGGGTCTTGCGCGATGCCTTGGGCAAAACCGGCACCAAATACGGCTGCGGCATCGGCAGCTGTGGCGCCTGCACCGTGCATATCGAGGGCCAGGCCGTGCGCGCCTGCCAAGTGGCGCTGGCCGATGTTTGGGGCCCCGTCACCACGATCGAGGGGCTGGGCACGCCCACAGCCCCCCACCCCGTGCAAACCGCCTGGATCAAACACCAAGTCGCGCAATGCGGCTATTGCCAGCCAGGCCAAATCATGCAGGCCGCAGCCCTTTTGGCCGAAACCCCCCGCCCCAGCCGCGAACAGATCAACAGCGCAATGCAGGGCAATCTGTGCCGCTGCGCCACCTATCCCAAAATCCGTGCCGCCATTTTGGATGCGGCCAACAGCACAGGGGGCTAAGCATGGCACAGCTTGGCAAAATCGCGCGGCGCAGTTTCCTGGTGGGCTCGGTTGCCATTTTGGGTGGCACAGCCTTTGGCGCCTGGCTGGTGGCGCGGCCTGCAGAAAACCCCTTGCGCGCCCCCGCCGGCGGCGCCGCGCTAACCCCTTTTGTGCTGATCACCGCCGATGGCGTTACCCTGATCACCCCACGCGCCGAAATGGGCCAAGGCACACAAACCACGCTGGCCGCGCTACTGGCCGAAGAGCTAGATCTCGACTGGCAAGATATCCGCATCGATCATGGCCCCGCCGCACGTGCCTATTTCAACGCGGCCCTTCTGGCCGAGGCACTGCCAACCCGCGGCTATAACACCGGCGATACCCTGCATGCCTTGGGCGAGTATATGGGCCAGTTTGGCAAGTTGCTGGATGCCCAGGTCACCGGTGGCTCGACCGCCATGAAAGACGCATTTGAAAAATATCGCCTGGCCGGCGCCACCGCGCGCGAGGCGCTCAAGGCCGCCGCCGCCCAACGCTGGGGGCTAGAGCCTGCGCAGCTGCGCACCGAAAGCGGCCATGTCATCGCCCCAGATGGCACCCGCCTGCCCTATAGCGCCCTGGCCGCCGAGGCCGCCCAACAGCCTTTGCACACCCCCGCCCTGCGCCCCGCCAGCGCATGGCGCTATCTGGGCAAAGCCATGCCGCGGCTGGATATGGTGGCCAAATGCACAGGCACGGCCCAATATGGCATCGATATCCGCCCCAAAGGCCTGCGCTTTGCTGCGCTGAAAACCAACCCAAACCGCAGCCCCATGCGCAGCTTTGATGCCAGCGCCGCCCTGGCCATGCCCGGTGTCGAGCATGTGATCGATCTGGGCCAGGGCGTGGCCGTTGTGGCCAGCAGCACCTGGGCTGCGATGCAGGCGCTCGATCACATCCACTGCGATTGGGCCCCCGCACCCTACCCGCCCAACAGCGCCGATATCATGGCCGAGATCGCCAAGGCCTTTGATCTGCCAGCAAATTCTACCCTGCGCGACGATGGCGATGGCGCGCAACTGCCCAGCGGCGCCACGCAGATCAGCGCCGAATATCAGCTGCCCTATCTGGCCCATGCCACGATGGAGCCGATGAATGCCACAGCGCTTTACACCGGGCAGTCGCTGACCGTTTGGGCCGGCAATCAGGCGCCAATGTTCACCAAAAAAGCCTGCGCCGCCGAGGCTGGCCTGCCCGAGCAGGCAGTCGATATCATCACCCCCTATCTGGGCGGCGGCTTTGGGCGCCGGGGCGAGCTGGATTTCTCGGTCTTTGCCACACGGCTGGCTAAGGCGCTGCCCGGCACGCCGGTGCAGCTGACATGGCCGCGCGCCCAAGACATGCGCAACGATTTCTACCGCCCCGCCGCCATCGCCCGCATGACAGGCGCCGTGGCGGGCGGGCGCGCGGTGCAGCTCGATGCCCAGGTGGCCGCACAATCCACCAGCCAACAAGGGCTAAAGCGCTGGCTGGGCCTTACCCCCGCCGGCCCCGACAAAGGCCATGTCGATGGCCTGTTCAACGCCCCCTACGCCATCGCCAACCACCGTGTGCGCGGCTATCTGGCACCTTTGGATGTGCCCGTGGGTTTCTGGCGATCGGTCGGGGCATCGTTCAATGCGTTTTTCCAGGAATGCTTCATCGACGAGCTGGCCCATGCCGCAGGCCGCGACCCGCTAGAGTTTCGCATCGATATGATGCAAGCCGAATTTCCCCAAGGCGCCCAGGTCTTGCAGGCCCTGCGCCAATACAGCAATTGGGCCAGCCCCCTGCCCCCCGGCCAGGCCCGCGGTGTGGCCTTTTGTTATAGTTTCGGCAGTGCTGTCGCCCAGGTGGTAGAGCTGCGCCAAGATCAGGCCGGCATAGCGATCACGCGCGTCACGATCGTGGCCGATCTGGGCCTTGTGCTTGACCCGCAGATCGCCCGCAACCAGCTGATCGGTGGCTGCCTGCAGGGCCTTTCTGCGGCCATGGGCGAAGAAATCACCTTTGCCGGCGGTGCCGCCCAGCAGGAAAATTTCGACAGCTACATCCTGATGCGCCACGCCGCGGCCCCCGATGTCGAGGTGCATTTGCTGGAAAACCTGCCGCGTCTTGGCGGTGTGGGCGAGCCGGGCTTGCCCCCGGCCGCCCCCGCCCTTGCCAATGCGCTATTCGCCCTGACCGGCCAGCGCCTGCGGCAATTGCCGCTGTCTAAACAGGTGGCATTTGCAGGAACCTAACGCCCCACAGGCGCGTCAGGCGCTGCGGCGCAACTGGGTTTGGCGCGCTTTGGCCCAGGCCCGAACCGCATCGCCAAAGGCGGTAAACAATGGCCGCGACACCGGGTCATTCGCCGCGTCCCATTCGGGGTGCCATTGCACCGCCAGGCTAAAGCCGCTGGCGCCCTGCACATAAATAGCCTCGGGCGTGCCATCGGGGGCATGCCCCTCGATCACAATGCGGCGCCCGGGCTGGTCGATGCCCTGCCCATGCAGCGTATTGGTCATCACCTCTTGCGCCCCCATCAGGCGGTGAAACACGCCGCCTTCGGTAAATGTCACCTTGTGGCGCAGCGCGAATTTTTCCTCAAGCGTGCCATCGGGGGGCATGCGGTGGTTCATCCGCCCGGGCAAATCGCGGATCTCGGGGTAAAGCGTGCCCCCCATGGCCACGTTCACCTCTTGGAACCCGCGGCAAATGCCCAAAAAGGGCTGCCCACGTTCGACACAGGCGCGCACCAAAGGCAATGTGATGGCATCGCGGGCGCGGTCAAAATCGCCATGCGCCGGGGTTTCCTCATGGCCATATTCGGTGGGGTGCACATTCGGGCGCCCCCCGGTCAGCACAAACCCGTCGCAACACTCCAGCAGCTCGTCAACCCGCACAAACCGCGGGTCCGCCGGCACAATCAAAGGCACACAATCTGAAACGGCCGATACCGCCTCGGAATTCATCGTTCCCCCTGCATGGGTGGGGTAACTGTCATTGATCAAATAGCTGTTGCCAATAATCCCAACGATCGGGCGTGACATATCCGTGGCCTTGTTGTTGCGCGTTGCCCCTTTCTACACCGCTTCAATCAACATGCAAACACCCAGCGGGCCGCCAGCCAAGGCCAGGCCGCCCGCTGCATGGTTTTTGCGCATCTCAGGGCTCGCCCACCAGGCCCGCCGCCTCGGCCCCGGCCAGCGCCGCAGCCTCGTCATTGTCCGATGTGTCACCCGTCACGCCCACGGCACCAATCACCGCACCCCGCTTGTCGC
>CAJXSO010000036.1 GCA_913061505.1 uncultured Lutimaribacter sp. | reverse complement strand
GGTGCCGGGGTGGGTGCCGGGGCTGGGCGCAAAACCAAACGATCGCCGTTTTGTTCGGCCGAAATGGCAAGCGCGCTGCGGCGGGCGGCCAGCTGTGCCAGCATTTCACCATCCAGTTTCGGCGGCTCTGCCCCGAAATAGCGATCATCAGCGGCCAGATCGCGAAAATATTCTGAAATGGCTTTCATCATTTCAAATGAATCATCGAAGCCTTCCAAAGTGCAGGAAAAGGTTCCGTAAGAAACAGTTAAAATTTTACTCGTACCAACCATCGCGCATCGCTTTCTGTTGCTTGCAAACGCCCTTATACCACCAAGCAGATGCCAAAACGTGAACGATTTTGCGTTCATTGCGGTATCATTTCATGGCCAGATTGTGGCTTTGTTGCCGAAATCGGGGGAAATGGGGCGAAATGAACGTAATCGTTAACAAATCGGGCCCAATCTTGCTGATCGGGGGGGGCGAGGCCCCAGTGGCCGAGCTGCAGGCGCTAGAGCGGCAATGCGTGGCGGTGGTGGCGGCCGATGGCGGGGCAGATGCTGCGCTGGGCGCCGGGCTGATGCCTGATGCGGTGATCGGCGATTTAGACAGCCTGTCACCGCAGGCGCGTTTGCGCATTCCTGCCCCGCAGATCCATTTCGTAGCCGAACAAGATAGCACAGATTTTGAAAAGGCCTTGCGCTGCACGGCGGCGCCCCTGGTTTTGGCGCATGGCTTTATGGGGGCGCGGCGCGACCATGAATTGGCCAATTTTAATACGCTTGTGCGTTATCCCCACCGCCACTGTATATTGCTGGGCGGCAATGAACTGGTGCTGCATGTGCCACCGCATTTGCATGTGGATGTGCCCAAAGATACCCGGGTTTCGGTGTTTCCAATGGCGGCACTGCAGGCGCGTTCGCGCGGGTTGGTCTGGCCGCTTGATGGGCTGGATCTGGCGCCTTGGGGGCGGGTGGGCACCTCGAATCGGGCCGAAGGGGCGTTTTCGATTTCCCCCCAGGCGCCTGGGCTTTTGCTGTTGTTGCCGCGCGACTGCCTCGATGCGGTGCTTAAGGCGCTGGCTGTGCCCGGCCCGGCCTGGCCCGCGCCCGCAGCATAACGAAAAGCCCTGCCGACACGCTGATGGCAATGCCCAGCTGCGCCATTGCATTGGGCCAGTCGCCAAATATCCACAGGCCCAAAACCGCGGCGACGGGAATTTCCAAATATTGCAGCGGCGCCAAATCTGCCGATGGCGCAAAGCGCAGCGCATATGTGACCAATAAATGCGCAACCGTGCCCAATACCCCGATACCTAGCAATAACATGGCCGTATGCGACGATAATTCACCCCAGGCTGGCGCCGGGCTGGGGGGCGCCCAAAGCGGGGCCAGCACCAGCCAAAGCCCCACCATTGGTGTGGCCAGTAGCGCGCTGAGCGCTTGCAAGGCGATGGGATCGGCGCTTTGTGCCAAGCTGCGGGTAAGCAGCATGAACAGGGCAAAACACAAGGCCACCATCAGCGGCAAGATCGCCGCCGCCCCGGCGATGGCCATCCCGGGCTGAACAATCAACAAAGTGCCGCCAAAGCCCAGCAGGCACGCCCCAAGCTGGCTGGCGCCAACCCTTTCGTTCAAGAAGACCCGCCCCAAAACCAGCAGCAAGAACGGCATCACAAACACAATCGCCACGGTTTCCGCCAGGGGCAGCTGGCGCAATGCGGCAAACATCATGGCGATGGCTGCAAGGTGCAACAGGCTGCGCAGCCCCATCAGCCACCATTGCCGCGCCGTTAGCCGCCATGGGCGCCGCCCAAGCACCACCCATGGCAGCAAAAGCGCCGCCTGCATGCCAAACCTGACCAGCAGCAACTGGCCCAGGCTGATCTGGTGGCTCAGGGTTTTGGCCAGCGCATCCCCCAAGGGGGCCAGCAGGCAAAAGCCCAGCGTCAATGACACGGCAAGAAGGGGGCGGTGTGCGCTCATGCCTGCACGCTAGGGGGGGCTGCGCGCTTTGGCAATCATCAGAGGCGTGCGGGGCGCGTGCGCCATAGATTATTGAACACATATTCACGAAATATATTGCGTATGGGCCGGGGCATCTTATCTTTGTACCAAATGACATAAGGGAGGCTTTGCAATGACACTTATCCGTCCGTCGCGCCGCGACATGTTGAAACTGGCCGCCGTGGCACCGGCCTTTGCGCTGCCCGCCCGCGCCGGGGCACAGCTGGGCGCGCCGGGGGCTGCTAACCCGGGGTATTTCAACTTTAACATCGGCGAGGCGCGGGTGACGATTTTGTCGGATGGGTATTTTTCATTGCCCACGTCGGGCTTGGGCGTGAATGCGCCCCGCGACGAGGTAGAGGCGTTTTTAGAGCGCCATTACCAAAACCCCCAGCAGGGCTATTCGCACACCAACCATCTCTATGTCGAGCTGGGCGAGGCGCGTGTGCTGGTTGATGTGGGCTCGGGCAACCGCTGGTTTGAAACCACGGGCCAGCTGTTGGCCAATATGGAGGCCGCAGGGATTGACCCGGCAGGCATAACCCATGTGGTGATCACCCATGCCCACCCCGACCATATCTGGGGCATTCGCGATGATTTTGACGAGCCGATTTTCCCCGATGCGCAGTATTTTATTGGGCGGGCGGAATATGAGTATTGGATGCAAGATGAATTGGTGAACAAAGTCGCCCCCGAAGAGCAGCAATTCGTTCTGGGCGCGGTGAATTCGATCAGTGCCGAGGGGCTGGATTGGGGGCTTTTGAGCAACGACCAAGAGGTGGCACCGGGCATTCGGGTGATCGATACCCCCGGCCACACGCCCGGGCACCAAAGCGTGGTGGTGGAGTCACAGGGCAAGCAGTTGATCGCGCTGGGCGATGCCATGAGCCATGCCTATACGAATTTTGCCCATCCCGAGTGGTTCAACAATTTCGATGCAGATGGCGCGCAAACCGTGGCCACACGCCAACGCCTGCTGGATATGGCGGCAACCGATCGCATGGCGGTTTTGGGGTATCATTTCCCCTTCCCCGGCGTTGGCCATGTGATGCGCGAGGGCGATGCCTTCCGCTTTGTTCCGGCGCTTTGGCAATTCGGGTAAGGCCAGCGTTGTGGTGCCGGGGCGGCGCACCCGCCCCGGTGGTCTGACCTTACGGCCCTCTGGCCAAGCGGGGCTGGCTGGGGTAATTGGCCACAAGCACCGCGCCAAGATTCCCGGCGCGGCCCAGCATGCAAGGGGACACCATGACCGATAGCGCAAAATTCGAGGCCCCCGGCCCGGTGGAAGAAAACTGGCGGGACGCGATTTCCTCGGTCGAGGATATCATCGAGGATGCGCGCAACGGGCGCATGTTCATCTTGGTGGATCATGAAGACCGCGAAAACGAAGGCGATCTGGTGATACCGGCACAGATGGCCACGCCCGAGGCGATCAATTTCATGGCCACCCATGGGCGGGGCCTGATTTGCCTGGCGCTGAGCAGCGCGCGGATTGAGCAGCTGGGTTTGCAGCTGATGAGCACGAATAACTCGTCGCGCCATGAAACCGCCTTTACCATTTCGATCGAGGCGCGCGAGGGGGTGAGCACGGGCATTTCCGCCCATGATCGTGCGCGCACGATTGCGGTGGCGATTGATGCGGGCAAGGGCGCGCAAGATATTGCCACGCCGGGGCATGTATTTCCGCTGCGCGCCCGCGATGGTGGGGTGTTGGTGCGCGCGGGCCATACCGAGGCGGCTGTGGATGTCAGCCGCTTGGCGGGGTTGAATGCCTCGGGGGTGATTTGCGAGATTATGAACGAAGATGGCACCATGGCGCGTCTGCCCGATTTGGTGACATTCGCCCAGCGCCATGGGTTGAAGATCGGAACGATCTCGGATCTGATCTCGTATCGCCGCCGCCATGATAACCTGGTCAAGCTGCGCAGCGAGCAGCAGGTGGTCAGCGAATTTGGCGGCGAATGGACGATGCGGGTGTTCAATGATGAAACCCAAGGTGCCGAGCATATTGCGCTGATCAAGGGCGATATCACCGGCGATGCGCCTGTTTTGGTGCGCATGCATGCCCTGGACCCGCTGCGCGATATGGTGGGGCTGGGCCCCCAGGGACGCGCGTTCGAGTTTAGCAATTCGATGAAGATGATTGCCGAACATGGCCGCGGTGTGGTGGTGCTGCTGCGCGATGTGCATATGAAAATGGCGGCCGAGGGCGAGGTAAGCCCGCAGACCCTGCGCCAATATGGTGTGGGGGCGCAGATCTTGTCCAGCCTTGGGGTTGGGCGGATGGAGCTTTTGACCAATTCCGGTGCGCCGCGGGTGGTGGGGCTGGAGGCCTATGGTCTGGAAATCATCGGAACCCGCAAGATCACTGGGGATATGTAAGATGGCAGCCAACGAACAGCACTATATTTTGCCGCGCGCCAGCTTTGATAAGCCGGTGAAAATTCTTATCGTTGTGGCGCCTTATTACAAAGATATCGCCGATAATCTGGTGGCAGGTGCCAAGGCCGAGATCGAGGCCGCCGGCGGCAGCTGGGAGGTGATCGAGGTGCCCGGCGCCCTGGAGGTGCCCACCGCCATTGCCATGGCCGGGCGGATGGCCAATTTTGATGGCTATGTGGCGCTGGGCTGCGTGATACGGGGCGAGACGACTCATTACGATACGGTCTGCAATGACAGCAGCCGTGGGATTACCTTGTTGGGTTTGCAGGGCTTTTGCATTGGCAACGGTATTTTGACGGTTGAAAACCGCGCCCAGGCCGAGGTGCGTGCCGATCCGGCCGCGCAAAACAAGGGCGGTGGGGCGGCGGCTGCGGCCTTGCATCTTGTGGCGCTTGGCCGTAAGTGGGGCGCTCCGCGCCAAGGCGTGGGGTTTAGGCCGGCGTTTGATGAATATCAGGTGGCCGGCGCATCCAAGGACACCATTTCATGACAGACCGCTCTGCCCGGCAGGCCGCCGACCGTCGCCAACGCAAATCTGCATCGCGCCTTTATGCGGTGCAGGCGCTGTTTCAGATGGAACAATCGGGCCAAACCAGCAGCGCGATCGTGGCCGAATTTATCGACCACCGTTTCGGCGCCACCTATGAGGGTGACGAAATGGCCGATGGCCACCCCGAGGTGTTTCGCAACCTTGTGGAAGAGGCGGTAAACTGGCAGGCAAAAATTGACCAGATGACCGACCGTGCCTTGGTGGAAAAATGGCCGCTGGGGCGCATCGATTCGGTGTTGCGCGCCCTGTTTCGGGCGGCTGGTGCGGAATTGCTGACGCAAGACACCCCGCCCAAGGTGGTGATCAAGGAATTCGTCGATGTGGCCGGCGCCTTTTTTCCCGACGGGCGCGAGCCGAATTTTGTGAACGCCGTGCTGGATCACATGGCGCGCCAGGCAAAACCCGAGGCGTTTTAGCCCAACGCGGCGCGCTGGGCGGCCAAAACCCGCCGGTGCGCCAGGATAGGCCTTGAACATCGGCGCCCAAGGGTTAGCTTAACCCTGTAAGCGGAGGAGTTCCCATGCCCAAGCTGGTGCGCCTGTATATCGTCAATGTTCTGATCGGCTTTGCCTTGGCGGGGCTGTTCGTGGCGATGATGCTGTATTTCAACATTGCAAACCTGTGGCATCTGGTCAGCCATTCCGACAAAGGCGTTTTGGCGGTGTTCGTGCTGTGGCTGGCCAATGGTATCGTCTTTGCGGGCGTGCAATTTGCCATTGCGGTGATGGGCATGAAAGACGATGACGATGACGAGCCGCGCGGCGGCCGGCGGCGCCCGATCCGGGTGGATATGTCGCGCCCGGTCATGGTCAAAGCCACCGCAGGGCGCGGCAAGCGTTAAGGCGCCTGCATCCGCCAAATCGCTGTGCCGGGGGGCGGCCCAGCGATGCGCGGCGGCCTGTCGGCCTTGATTCCGCGCAGCCATACCCAGCCGTTCCATTCCTCAGCGAAAAGTGGCGGGCCCGCAGCAACCGTTTGGTTATCTCATTCCCGAGGACCTGTATATACAGGTGGGCGTCAGGTAACCGGGCCAGGACCCGGACAGAGCCAACTCCCTCGGAGATGCTTAAGGCCACCGGAATGCAACCGTGTCACGAGAAGAGCAGCACCCGCCACCCCGCTACATATGGCGGCGAAAGGGGCACGGCAAGGGGTTGCGAAAGTTCTTCTTTTGTTCAAAATGTCTTTATGTCTGAACGCCCCGATGTTTCCCCGCCCGTTATATCTGCCAATGCGCCTGCGGATCTGTCCAGCCTGGCGCCGGGCCAGCTGTTGGCCCGGGGTGTGGGGCGGTGTTTATCTGCGATGGGCTTTGCGCCTTTGATGGAATTCACCCCCGAACGCGGGCGGCGGGTGGATGTGATGGCACTGGGGCCCAAAGGGCAGGTTTGGATTGTCGAGTGCAAATCAAGCCTTGCAGATTTTCGCAGCGATACAAAATGGCAAGGCTATCTGCCGTGGTGCGACCAGTTTTTCTGGGCGGTTGATACCGATTTCCCGCAAGAGGTGCTGCCGCCCGATACAGGGCTGATTTTGGCCGATGCCTGGGATGCCCATATTCTGCGCCATGGGCCCGTAACCCCCTTGGCGGGGGCGCGGCGCAAGGCCCTGACGCTGCGGTTTGCGCAAAATGCGGCGCTGCGGTTGCAGCGCCTGCATGACCCGGTGGCAGGGGCTGTTTAGCGGCGCTTGCCGATGGCGCGCGCAGCCTCGATCGCGGCGCGGATCTCTTCGGCAATTTCGGTGGCCTCGTCCAGATCGAAATCCATCGGAATTTCAATGCCATCCGCCTCGATGAACAACCGCACCATGCCTTGGTCGGTTGGCCCGATCTGCAGGTTCGCTTCGATGTCGCGTTCGGTGTTAATGCCCATTCTGGCCTCCATGATATGCAGCGCTGCTAGCGCTTTTAGGCTTGATTGGCAAGTATTTGGGGTATCTCTTGGCCCTATGGATCAGGTGGTATTGAAAAATTTAATGCCGGGCGATGCCGGCTGGCTGGTTGAACAGCACGCGCTTGTTTACACTAGGGAAGAGGGGTTTGACGCCAGTTTCGAGGGGCTGGTGGCCGAAATTGTGGGCAAGTTCGTTCAAAACCATGATTCGTCTTGCGAAAGGGGCTGGATTGCTTGGGCCGGTGGCCAGCGGGTGGGCTGCATTTTTTGTGTCAAAGACAGCGATCAAATGGCCAAGCTGCGGCTGTTTCTCACCGTGCCCCAGGCGCGTGGCAAGGGGCTGGGGCAACTGCTGCTGTCTGAATGCATGAATTGGGCGCGCGCGCGGGGCTACCCTTTGATGCGGCTTTGGACCCATGAAAGCCACGTTGCAGCCTGCGTTCTTTATGCGCGCAATGGCTGGCGCTGCACGCAGTCGCAGGCGGTTACGGCCTTTGGCAGGCCTTTGGTTTCCCAGATATGGGAGGTTCAGCTGTAACTTGGCCCGGTGGGCCAAATTTTCGGCCAAAGCCGCTTGCATTCACCGGCGAGGGGGGCTAAATCGCCCGTCAGTGCCGCCTTAGCTCAGTTGGTTAGAGCGCTGGATTGTGGATCCAGAGGTCCCCCGTTCAAGCCGGGGAGGCGGTACCATTCCCCCCTACATCTGCCAGCTATGGGCACAGTCTGCTGTGGTCTGATCTGCTGCGGCCTAGCCTGCCTTGCCTAATCGGCTGCGGTGATGGCCAGCTCTTGCACCAAGGCACCGCTGGTGCGGTTGAACACCAACAGGCGGTTGTCATCTGTCACCACGGCATACCAGCCTTGGCCTTGGGTAAAGGCCGTGGCGCGGGCCCCATCTGGTAGGGTAATCTCGGCAGGCAGCTGGGGGCCTGTGTCGCGCAAGCGGGTGACAAGCAGGGCGATCACCACTAGAACGCCCACAATCATTATTGCGGTCAGGCTTGTCACCAGCAGGCGCAGAAACTTTAGATTTGCCGGTTCAACCGGTTCGGGGGCCTTTGTCATGGATATGCGCCTTGTTCGCTTGCAGATTGCGGCAGATCCGCCACCCCGCCTTGATAAGGCGCTGGCGCGTGATGTGCCAGAGGCTGCATCGCTGTCGCGCACCCGCCTGGCGCGGTTGATTGCCGAAGGGGCGGTGCGGGTGAATGGCGCGGTTTTGGCAGATGCCAAGGCCCGGGTGGCCGAGGGCGACAGTATCGAAATCACCGTGGCCATGGCCGCTGACAGCCATATCAGCGCCGAGGATATCGCCCTTGATGTGGCGTTTGAAGATGACGACCTGATCGTGATCAACAAACCCGCAGGCATGGTGGTGCATCCGGCGCCGGGCTCGCCTGCGGGCACGCTGGTGAATGCGCTGTTGCATCATTGCGGCGATAGCTTGTCGGGGGTGGGCGGTGAAAAACGCCCCGGTATCGTGCACCGTATCGACAAAGACACCAGCGGGCTGTTGGTGGTGGCGAAATCTGATCGCGCCCACCACGGGCTGGCCACGCAATTCGAACGCCACAGCGTGGAACGGGCCTATTGGGCGATTTGCCATGGCGTGCCAGATGCCAGCGACCCGCGGTTGCGCGGGGTGCGCGGGGTGAATTTCGAGACTGGCAATGTGATGAAGATCACCACCCATCTGGCCCGCCACAAAACCGACCGGCAACGCCAGGCGGTGCTGTTTCAGGGCGGGCGTCATGCGGTGACGCGGGTGCGGCTGCTGGAAAGTTTTGGCAGCCCCGGGGTGGCGGCGCTGGTGGAATGCCGGCTTGAAACTGGGCGCACGCATCAGATACGCGTGCATATGGCCCATACGGGCCACGGGCTGATTGGCGATCCCACCTATGGGGGGCGGCGCAAACTGTCGGAAAAGGCGCTGCCTGCGGCGGCGGTGGCGGCCTGTGGGGCGTTTTCACGCCAAGCGCTGCATGCGGCCGTGTTGGGCTTTGAGCACCCTGTCAGCGGTGAAACCCTGCGCTTTGAGGCCAATTTGCCCAAGGATATGGCAGATTTATTGGCCATTTTGCGCCAAGATAACACAGCCGCGTGAAGGCAGTGACATAAACCTGATAATCTGCCCCCATAGGGATTAAGTGGTTTTTTAATATCGTATGCCAGTGCCAGGCTGCGCCAATTCCTGCTTGTTCCAGCTTTGCAGGGGGTGGGGCTTGAATGGCGCGGGCGGGTGATTATCTTAATGTTAAGCGTTTAAACATCTACGCAAAAGGAAAGACGGACATGAGCAACTATGCCAATCTTCCAGCACCCACCCCCGAAGGCGGGCTGAACCGGTATCTGCAAGAAATCCGCAAGTTCCCGATGCTGGAGCCCGAAGAAGAATACATGCTGGCCAAGCGCTGGGTGGAAAACCAAGATGCCGCTGCTGCGCATAAAATGGTCACTAGCCACCTGCGTTTGGCGGCCAAAATCGCCATGGGCTATCGTGGCTATGGCTTGCCCCAGGCCGAGGTGATTTCCGAGGCAAATGTGGGGCTGATGCAGGCGGTCAAACGCTTTGACCCCGAAAAGGGGTTTCGCTTGGCCACCTATGCCATGTGGTGGATTCGCGCCTCTATTCAGGAATATATCCTGCGCTCGTGGAGCTTGGTAAAACTGGGCACGACATCTGCGCAAAAGAAGCTGTTTTTCAACCTGCGCAAGGCCAAGGCGCGCATTGGGGCGCTGGAAGACGGCGATTTGCACCCAGACAACGTGCGCCAGATCGCCCATGATCTGGGCGTGACCGAGGATGAGGTGATCAGCATGAACCGCCGCCTGTCGGGCAGCGACGCATCGCTGAATGCCACCGTGGGTCAAGAAGGCGAAGGCGCCATGCAATGGCAGGATTGGTTGGAAGACGAAGACGCCGACCAAGCCACCGATTATGCCGAGCGCGACGAGCTGCAGGCGCGGCGCGCGTTGCTCGAGCAGGCCATGGGGGTGCTCAGCGAACGCGAGCATGATATCCTAAGCCAGCGCCGGCTAAGCGAGGAAACCGTGACGCTGGAAGATCTCAGCGCGCGCTACAATGTCAGCCGCGAACGTATCCGCCAGATCGAGGTGCGCGCCTTTGAAAAACTGCAGGCGCGCATGCGCGAATTGGCCAGCGAACGGGGCATGATGGCCGATAGCTAGGCGCGTTTTGGGCCCGGGCCCTGTGGCAAAACCGTTTGATCGCTGCTGCCCGGTGGCTTAGGCTGATGGCCTAAAGGCAACGGGCATGGGCTGGAACAGGGGCTAAACATGGCTGGTGGATGGGCACGCGATGGTGCGGTCAGCGAACAGATCGAGGCATCGATCGCCGATGAATTAAAGCGCATGCAGGCCCGGCCGCGGCCCAGTGGCGAAAGCCTGACCCATTGTGCCGATTGCGACGAAGAAATCCCAGCCGCAAGGCGCGCCGCGATTGTGGGGGTGAAACTATGCGTCACCTGCCAAAACGAGCGTGACCGCAGTTTCAAGCCGCGCGGCGGCATGAACCGCCGCGGATCAAAAGACAGCCAGTTGAAATAAAACAGCTGAAATAAAAAAGCGGCCCGTTTGGGGCCGCTTTGGCGGGTGCATCGCACCAAAGGGTGGCGTGGCTTATGCCAGTGCCAGGTTCACAGCCGACTCGCGGCCATCACGGCCAGCTTCGATGTCGAAAGTTACTTTCTGGTCATCGCGCAAGCCGGTCAGGCCCGAACGCTCGACTGCCGAGATGTGCACAAACACATCTTTGCTGCCGCCATCGGGGGCAATAAAACCAAAACCTTTAGTGGTGTTGAACCATTTTACGGTGCCAGTGGCCATATCCGTAATCTCCTATTGAAATGCTGCCCGCAGAATGCGGCAGCTTGGCGTTAGTCGGTCTGGATCGAGGGACTGAACGCCGGATCAACGGAAGACAGTAGGTCGAAATAGAAAAACGTATGCCCGGCCCCTATGCGCGCTTTGGCAGATAAAAACAAGGGGCACCCGGTGGAATTCGGATGCCCCAGCGATTTTATGCCATTTTGGCCGACCGGCGGGCCTTAGCCCTCGAGCGCCTCTAGCTCGTCGATGAAGCCTTCGATCATCGACAGGCCCTTATCCCAAAATTTGGGGTCAGACGCATCCAGCCCAAAGGGGGCCAGCAGCTCTTTGTGATGTTTCGCGCCGCCTGCTTTCAGCATGTCGAAATATTTGTCTTGGAAGCCTTCGGGCTGCTCTTGGTAGGCGGCATAAAGCGCATTCACCAGCCCATCACCAAAGGCATAGGCATAGACATAAAAGGGCGAGTGCACGAAATGCGGGATATAGGCCCAAAAGGTTTCATACCCTTCCATGAAATCAAACGCCGGGCCCAGGCTTTCGCCCTGCACGCTCATCCACAGCGCGCCGATGTCTTCGGGGGTTAATTCGCCCTCGCGGCGGGCGGCGTGCAATTTGCATTCAAAGTCATAAAAGGCGATCTGGCGCACGACCGTATTGATCATATCCTCGACCTTGCCCGCCAGCATCACCTTGCGCTCGGCCGGGCTGGCGGCGGTTTCCAGCATTTTGCGGAATGTCAGCATTTCGCCAAAAACGCTGGCGGTTTCGGCCAGTGTCAGCGGGGTAGACGACAGCATTTCGCCCTGCGCTGCGGCCAGGCGCTGATGCACGCCATGGCCCAATTCATGCGCCAAGGTCATCACATCGCGGGGTTTGCCTAGGTAGTTCAGCATCACATAGGGGTGCACATCGGTGACTGTGGGGTGGGCAAAGGCGCCCGGGGCCTTGCCCGGCTTGACCGCGGCATCGATCCAGCCTTGGGTAAAGAAAGGTTCGGCCAATTCCGCCATGCGCGGATCAAAGCCGGCATAGGCCTCGGTGACCAATTGGCGGGCCTGATCCCACGAGATCGTTTTTTTGCTTTCCATCGGCAGTGGCGCGTTACGGTCCCAGACCTGCATGCGATCCAGGCCCAGCCATTTGCGCTTTAGCTCGTAATAACGATGGCTTAGGCGCGGATAGGCCCCAACCACAGCATCGCGCAGGGCCTGCACCACCTCGGGCTCGACATGGTTGGACAAATGCCGCGCGGTTTGCGCGCTGGGCATTTTGCGCCAACGGTCCAGCACCTCTTTTTCCTTGGCCTGGGTGTTATGCACGCGGGCAAATGTTTTGATATTGGCATCAAACACCCGCGCCAATTCGCGCGCGGCCGCCTCGCGGCGGCTGCGGTCGTGGTCGGTCAGCAGGTTTAGGGTGCCTTCGATATTCAGCGCCTCGCCATCCACCTCGAAACCAAGGCCCGCGATTGTTTCATCGAAAAGCCGCTCCCATGCATCGCCCACAACGCCCAGATCATGCAGGAATTTTTCCATTTCATCCGACAGCTGGTGCGGCTTCATCGCGCGGATGCGATCAAAAACAGGGGCGTAGCGCGCCAAATCGGCATTGGCGGCCAGCAAGCCCTGCAAATGCGCCTCGTCCAGGCGGTTCAGCTCGAGCGTGAAGAACACCAAAGGCGTGGTAAAGCGGGTAATTTTTTCCTGCACATCCGACATGAATTTGGTGCGCCCGGCATCGATCGTCATTTGGTAATAGCGCAGGCCCGCAAAAGACATGATACGCCCGGCAATGGCCGAAATACGTTCGTTGCGGTGCACGCAGCGCAGCAGCGCTTGCGCATCAAGACTGGCCAGCTTGCCCTCGTAATCGGCGGCAAAAGCAGCGCATTCCGCCTCGAGCCAGTCTAGATCGCGGGCCAGTTCCGGCGCCTCTTCGCCGGTATAAAGATCGCTCAGATCCCATTCTGGCAGCTGGCCCAGGTTTTCGCTGCCATGGCTGGTATTGGCGTCGCGGACGGGAAAGGGCAGGGGCATCATGGGCGGTATCCTTTTTATGCTGTTTGTCCACACATATGGTGGGCGGGCGGCAGGCTCAAGCCCGCGAGGTGTTTAACCATACTGCGCCAGAAGCGCGTTTAAATGCGCCAGCGTATCGGCTTGGGCGGCGGTTTTATCCTGGCGCCAGCGGGCCATGCGCGGAAACCGCAGCGCCACGCCTGATTTATGGCGCGGGCTGGGCTGAATGCCCTCGAAGGCAATTTCAAACACCAGCTCGGGCACCACCTGGCGCACGGGGCCAAACCTTTGCTGGGTGTTCTTGCGCACCCAGGCGGTGATTTGGCGAAATTCGGCATCGGTCAGGCCCGAATAGGCCTTGGCAAAGGGCACCAGCGTGGGGCCATCCCAGACCGCAAAGGTAAAATCGGTGTAAAGCGTGGCGCGTCGCCCATGGCCTGCCTGGGCATAGATCATGACCGCATCAATGCTTAGCGGATCCAGTTTCCATTTCCACCAATCGCCCCTGATGCGCCCGGCATGATAGGGCGCGCTGAGGCGTTTCAGCATCAGCCCCTCGGCGCGGTGGGCGCGCGCAGTTTGGCGTGTGCTGGCCCAGTTCTCCCATGTATGTGCGCCTGCCACGGCGGGTGGCGGCAGCACCGGGCCGGGGTTTGGCAGCTGGTCTAGGGCAGTTTGCAAATGCTGGCGGCGCTGGGCCAGGGGCAGGGCACGCAGATCTTGCCCGCCAAATTCAAGGCAGTCATAGGCCAATAGCCGCGCCGGCGCGCTGGCCAGCAGCGCCTTTGGCACGGTCTTGCGCCCTATTCTTTTTTGCAGCGCCTGAAAGGGCTGGGGCAGGCCATCGCTGCCCCAAACCACCAATTCCCCATCCAACACGGTATTGCCCCCCGCAATCGAGAGGCCTGCAAATTCTGGAAAGCGGTCGGTGATCAATTCTTCGCCGCGCGACCACAAAAACACCTGGCCATCGCGCAACAACAGCTGTGCGCGGATGCCGTCCCATTTCCATTCGGCGCGCCAATCGTGTGCATCGCCCAGATCTTGGGGCGGGCTATCCAGCCCATGAGCCAAGCAAAACGGATAGGGGCGCGAGCTGTCGGCGGTGGGGTTTTGGGCCATAATCAGGCTGTGCCAATCGCTGGTATCTGGGTGCCAATTGCCCATCAGGCGGTGGGCCAGATCGGGCTGGGGCTGGCCGGTGGCCTGGGCCAGGGCGCGCGTCATCAGTTTTTGGCTGACCCCCATGCGAAAGCCACCTGTCAGCAGCTTGTTGAACACCAGCCGCCCGGTGGTGTCTAGCTGCGCCCATTGCGCCAAAACATGGGCCTTGCGCGCGGCATCATCCAGCTGGGCCATGGCGCGCAGATCGGCGATGGTGGGCGCCAGATAAAGCGGCCGGGTCTGGGCCGCGGGCGGCAGCAGCAAGGCGATGGTTTCGGCCAGATCGCCGACATTGGCGTAACACTCTTCGAACAACCATTCGGGGATGCCTGCGGCCTCGGCCGCCCAGCGCCGCAACAAGGTGCTGCTAAGCACCCGTTTGGGCCGCCTGCCAGATAAAACCGCGATGCACCATAGCCTGTCTTCGGGGGTGGCGGTTTGGAAATACTGGCCAAGTGCAGCCAGTTTTGCGCTGGTTTTCGTGGTGGCATCAAGCGCCTGAAACAGGTCTGAAAACGCGCTCATGCGGGGCCTGCGCTGTCGTCGTCATCGGTGCCAAATTCGGTTGGCACAACCTGGGCACTATGGCCGCTCTCATTCAAGTATCGCGTGAAGATATCGGTGTAACCATGCGTAACATATATATTTTCTGCGCCGGTTTCCTTTGTGGCCTGCAGCAGGCCGGGCCAATCGGCGTGATCTGAAATAACAAAGCCGGTTGCCATGGCGCGGCGCCTGCGAATGCCGCGCAGCCCCATCCAGCCGCTGGCCAGGGCCACCTCGGTGGGGGCAAAGCGGCGCGTCCAGCTGGCCTCGATCGCGCCGGGGGGCGCGATAATCAGCGCGCCGGGGTGGGTTTTTGCGCTGCACTCTGGCGTCAAGACATCGCTCTGGGGCAGCGCAACCCCCGCGGCGCGCAAGCTGGCGTTGGTGTTTTCCACCGCTGCGTGGCACAAAATGGGCCCCGGCCCATCGGCCAGCATATGCAACAGGCGTTGCGCTTTGCCCAAGGCATAAGCCCCCAAAACCGAGGTTTTCCCCGCCGCCCTGTTGCCCTGCCACCAGCGCAAAATCTGCTCGGTTATGCGGGGCTGGGGCTGCCAGCGAAAGACCGGCAGGCCAAAGGTGCTTTCGGTGATGAAACTGTGGCAGGGCAGCGGCGCAAACGGTTCAGACAGCCCGTCGTTTTCGGTTTTGTAATCGCCCGAGGCCACCCAAACCTGCCCTGCCACACAAACCCGTATCTGTGCAGACCCCGGCACATGGCCTGCGGGGTGAAAGCTGACATCGGCATCGCCAATGCGCAAAACCTGGCCATACTCTGCTATTTGTGCGGTGATATCGCCAAGCCGGTGGCGCATAACGGCCAGGCTGCGGGGCGTTGCCAGGTAGCGCCCATGGCCCCAGCGGGCATGATCTGAATGCGCATGCGTGATCAGCGCGCGCGGCACCGGGCGCCATGGGTCGATATAAAAATCACCCGCAGGGCAATATATGCCCCTGTCTGTAAAGGTAAGAACGCCGCGCCCAGTCATGGTGCAAACCTAGGCGCGCTGGCCTGTCTTGCCAGTTTAGTGGGGGTGATTTGCAGCAAAAAGCGCGGCTGTTTGGTCAAACACTTGCCCGCGCAGGTGCGGCTGCTCCATCATCACCTCATGTTCGGCCTTTGGCAGTATCACCAGCTGCCCGCCGGGCCATGCCCCCATCTGGCGGTGAATAGCGCCAGGGCACACGATCCGCTCGTTCGTGCCCAAAAAGGTGATGCACGGCATCGGGGGCGCGGGCAGGCGCGCCAGCGCGGCCATCTCGGCCAAGGCCGCATAGACCCAATGCACCGTCGGCCCCCCCAGGGCAAAGCCCGGCACCTGTGCAAGATGCTGACGCATATAATCAAACATCTCAACATCGGTTGTTAAGGTGTTGTTTTCAAATGGCTCTGATGCCACATAGGCGCTGCGTTTCGTGCCGGGGGCCAGCCTGTTTGCCTGGCCCAATTGGGTGGCAACCCAGCCAATAGCCCATGCCGCCATGCGTTGGGCTGCTGGCATTTTAATGCCCCACATCGGTGCTGAAAACGCAGCTGCCTGCACGCCCAGCCCCTGATGCAAGGCGCGCAGGCCAATGCAGCCGCCCATAGAATGGGCCACCAAGAAATAGGGGCGTGGCAGGCCCAGCGCCTCTGCGGCCCGGGTCATGGCCAAAACATCTAGCTGGTAATCGGCAAAGCGGCCCACATGGCCCAGCATGGTGTCGGGCAGCAAACGATCGGCCAGCCCTTGGCCGCGCCAATCTATGGCCAGGGTGCAATAGCCGCGCTGCGCGAAATCGGCAGCGGCCCGGCCATATTTTTCGGCATATTCGGTGCGCCCGGGAAACAGCAACACCGTGCCCTGTGCGCCCGATGGGTTCCAAAGCGCCACGCGCAGGCGCACCCCGTCTTCGGCGGTAAGCCAATAGGCGCGGCCATCTGCCGGGCCTTGGGCGGCATCGCCATAAAACGGGGCGCTTTGCAGGCTCATGCCAGCAGGCCGCCCAATTGCATGGCCATGCCCATATCGCCATCAACCGTCAGCTTGCCTGACATAAAGGCCGATGTGGGGTTTAGATCGCCGCTCATCATATCTTGGAATGTGTCGGCGCTAGCGGTCAGGGTGACATCGGCAGGCTCGTCCGCGGCGCGCACGCCCGATGCATCAACCATCACGGCGCCTTCGCCTTCGATCACAAATTTTGCCGCCCCGTCAAAGGCGCCATCCCCCAGTTTTTCGCTTAATGCGGCCACGGCTGCGGTAATAATATCGCTCATGCGATCATCCTTTGTTGATCAGGTTTCCCTGAAAATTTAGCACTGGGGTCTGGTTTTGCCCCAAACGCACGTTACACTTGCACTATGGCCAGAGTTACACCCAATCTCAAACATACCGTGACGGCAGCGTGTTTGTTTTGCGCGCTTTTCGCCGCACCTGGCCTGTGGGCGGCCAATACCACCCCTGATATGGGCGCTTTGATGGGGCAGCTGCGCCAGGCCGGGCCTACCGATTCGGCCACCGTAGCTCGCGATATTCGCATGCGCTGGGCGCAAAGCGGCTCGGATACGATTGATTTGCTGCTCAAGCGCGGCCGCGATGCGCTGGAACGCGGCGAAACCGATGCCGCGATCGAGCATCTGACCGCGGCGCTCGATCACGCGCCCGATTTTGCCGAAGGTTATCATGCCCGCGCGCAGGCCTATGCCACGGCTGGGCTGGTTGGGCCTGCCCTGGCCGATCTGGAACAGGCTTTGCATCTGAACCCATCGCATTTCGATGCGCTTTACGGCCTGGCCGTGCTTTTGGAAGAGGTGGGGCGGCCAAAGCTGGCATTCGAGACCTATGTGCTTGTCCTTAAGATATACCCGCATTACGACGAGGCTCAGGCTGCCCGTGCCCGGTTGCATGACCAGGTGATGGGCCGCAAACTCTGACCCGGGGGGCAAAATGGCCCAGAATGCGCGGATAACGGCGGTCCTTGGGCCAACGAATACTGGCAAGACCCATTATGCAATCGAACGGATGCTGGCACATCGCACCGGCGTCATTGGCTTGCCGCTGCGCCTGTTGGCGCGCGAGGTGTATGATAAAATCGTGGCGCTGCGCGGCCCGTCGGTGGTGGCGCTGGTGACGGGCGAAGAGCGTATCGTGCCCGATCGCGCGGCCTATTGGGTGTGCACGGTCGAGGCCATGCCCGAGGGGATGGGCTGCGATTTTCTGGCCATCGATGAAATCCAGCTATGCGCCGACCCCGAGCGCGGCCATGTCTTCACCGATCGCCTGCTGCGCGCCCGTGGCCTGCTGGAAACGGTTTTTCTGGGCTCTGACACCATGCGCCCCACCATCGCCGAGCTGGTGCCGCAGGCGCAGTTCATCCGTCGCGAGCGCATGTCGCAATTGGTGTATACAGGTTCGAAAAAGATAAGCCGCATGCAGCCCCGCAGCGCAATTGTTGGGTTTTCGGTTGATAATGTATATGCCATCGCCGAGCTGCTGCGCCGCCAAAAGGGCGGTGCCGCGGTGGTGATGGGCGCGCTTAGCCCCCGCACCCGCAACGCACAGGTGGCGCTTTATCAAAATGGCGAGGTCGATTACCTGGTGGCCACCGATGCCATCGGTATGGGGCTGAATTTGGATATCAACCATGTGGCCTTTTCGGCCCTGACCAAATTCGATGGCCGCCGCATGCGCCAATTGGCCCCCAATGAATTGGCGCAAATCGCAGGCCGCGCCGGGCGTGGCATGTCAGATGGCACTTTTGGTGTCACTGGCGAGGCGGGCCCGCTGGATGACGAGGTGGCCAGCGCCATCCAAGACCACCGCTTTACCCCCATCCGCAAGCTGCAATGGCGCAACCCTGATCTGAATTTCGCCTCGCCCGAGGCGCTGATATACGCGCTAGAGATGCAGCCGAAAGACGATTTGCTGGTGCGCACCCGCGATAGCGACGACCTGCTTGCGCTGAAATCGCTGGTGCAAATCGACGAGGTGCGCGCACGCGCCAGCAGCGTGGCGGCGGTGCGGCTCTTGTGGGATGTCTGCCGCGTGCCGGATTTCCGCGGCATCAGCCAGGCCGAACACGCCAGTTTGCTGCAGGCCATCTATGGGTTTTTGCACCAGCGCGGCCGCGTGCCCAATGATTGGATGGCGCGCGCGGTCAAACGGATCGACCGCACCGATGGCGATATTGATGCATTGTCGAAACGGCTGGCTTTTATCCGCACATGGACGTATGTCGCGCAGCGCAAGGACTGGGTAGATGACGAAAGTCATTGGCGCGGCGAAACGCGCGCTGTAGAAGATCGCTTGTCAGATGCGCTACACCAGCGGCTGACGCAAAGATTTGTGGACCGGCGCACATCGGTTTTGTTGCGGCGGCTCAAACAGAAGGAGGCCCTTTTGGCCGAGGTAAACGACAAAGGTGAAGTGACCGTCGAAGGCGAATTCGTTGGTCGGTTAGAAGGCTTCCGCTTCCGGCAGGATAAAGAGGCCACCGGGCAAGAGGCGAAAACGCTGCGCCAAGCCAGCCTGCAGGCGCTGGCGCCGCATTTTCATTTGCGCGCAGATCGCTTCTATAACGCGCCCGACACCGAAATTGATTTCACCGAACAAGGTGGCTTGATGTGGGGCAGCGATGCCGTGGGCAAGCTGGTGGCGGGCGCCGATGCGCTAAAGCCGCAGATCGTGGCCTTTGTCGATGACGAAGCGGGCGCCGATGTGGCCCAAAAGGTGCAGCGCCGCTTGCAGCACTTTATCGACCGCAAGATTGCCGCCCTCTTCGAGCCGCTTTTGGCCCTGGGCCGCGACGAGGCGCTGGCAGGGCTGGCGCGCGGCTTTGCCTTCCGCATGGTCGAGGGGCTGGGCGTATTGCCCCGCGCCGCGGTGGCCGATGATGTAAAAGCGCTGGATCAAGATGCGCGCGCTGCGCTGCGCAAACATGGCATTCGCTTTGGCCAGTTTACGATTTTCATGCCTTTGCTGCTAAAACCAGCCCCCACGCGCCTGCGCTTGGTGTTGTGGTCGCTGGCCTCTGGGATGGATAGCTTCCCCGAAGCGCCGCCGCCCGGTTTGGTGACTATTCCAAACGACACGCAGGCGCCCGATGGCTATTACACGATGGCAGGCTACCGCGCTGCTGGCACGCGGGCGATCCGTATCGATATGCTGGAACGCCTGGCCGATATGCTGCGGGCCGAAGACAGCCGCGGCGGTTTCGAGGCCAAGGCCGATATGCTGTCGATCACCGGCATGACGCTGGAACAGTTTGCTGATTTGATGCAGGGCTTGGGCTATCAGGCCGAACGTGGCGAGCGCCCCAAGCAAAAGCCGCAAGCCGCAGCAGAGCTGGCCGCTGATGCGCCGGCAGAGCCTGTGCAACCGGCCGCCGAGGCCACGGCTGATGCGCCCGAGGCTGTGGCAGAGGCGGTAGCAGAAGCCACGGCAGAGGTGGTGGCAGAGGCCGCTGTAGACGCAGCAGCAGACCCTGCCGCAGAAGAGGCACCCCAGGCCCAGGCGGATGCGCAGGATGATGGCGCACAGCCCGCCAGCGCCGAGGCGGAAACCGAAGTGTTCTTTACCTTCCGTTGGGGTCGCAAACCCGCAGGGCAGGGCCGTGGCCCCCGCCGTGGGGGGGAACCCCGTGGACAGGGCGGCAAACCGCAGGGCCGTGGCGATGACAATCGCCGCGAGGGTGGAAAACCCGGCGGCCCCCGCCGCGAGGGTGGCAAAGGCGGCAAGCCGCGCCGCGAGGGTGGCAAGCCTGGCAAACCGCAGGGCGATCATGGCAAAACCAAATCCTTCGAGGCGCGCCCGCCCCGCAAGGAAAAGCAGATCGATCCCGATAACCCCTTTGCGGCAGCCCTGATGGGGCTGAAGCAAAAGGGCTGATCTGCATGCCCGAGGCGCCCGCGCGCATTCGGCTGGACAAATGGCTGTGGCATGCCCGCTTTGCCAAATCCCGCTCGGTTGCGGCGGGGCTTGTCAGTGGCGGGCATGTGCGCGTGAACGGGCAAAAAGCCCAAAAAACCGCCCAGCCCGTGGGCCCCGGTGATGTTCTGACAATCGCGCTGGGGGCGGGCGTGCGGGTGGTGCGGGTTTTGGCCATAGGTGTGCGCCGCGGCCCTGCTCCTGAGGCGCAGACGCTTTATGAAGACCTGACAGAGCCCGCCGCGCCCAGCCCCTCAGCACCAGCCCAAACAGCGCCGGTTTACGAAAACCGCCACGGCGATGGGGGCCGCCCCACAAAGCGCGACCGAAGAAAGATCGCCGCAGTGCGCAGCGGGGAACTTGAATGATCGGCGCCTGTGGTCTAGGCACGGGCTAAGCCAAGCAACGAGATATCCCAATGACCTATGTTGTGACCGACAATTGCATCGCCTGCAAATACACCGACTGCGTCGAGGTGTGCCCCGTAGACTGTTTCTATGAGGGCGAAAACATGCTGGTGATTCACCCCGATGAATGCATCGATTGCGGCGTATGCGAGCCTGAATGCCCCGCCGATGCCATCCGCCCCGATACCGAGCCAGACATGGAAAAATGGGTGGATTTCAACCGCAAGTATTCGGAACTGTGGCCGGTGATCATCACCAAGAAAGATCCGCTGCCCGAGGCCGATGACCGCGATGGCGAAGAGGGCAAGCTAGAGAAGTATTTCTCGGAAACCCCGGGCGAAGGCGGCTAGGGTGATTCGCGCCCTTTCGGGGGCGCAAAACCACCAGGCTATGCCAAGAATTGCGGCCATGCCCGGGGCATTGCCGCCTTTTTTCCAAGGTTTTTAGGCAGAAAACGGCTGGCGTGCAGGGCTTGGCGCGCAACGGCTTTTGAACTGCTGCCAATTTTGTGGTAATGTAACCACTGTATGACGAAGCACATCTAACGACGTGGGCGCCAACCGCCGGTGACATAACACAGCGGGTGGCACAATCTTGCAATAGCACAAGGCCTGGCGAGGGCCGTTAAGCCCTCGGCGTGGTCGCTGTCGCTGTGCGTTGGGTGGGGCTTGCGAGGAAGGACCAAATGACCAAAACGAAAAAGCCTGAATTCCGCCCGAACGAATATGTTGTTTATCCTGCGCATGGCGTGGGCCAGATTATATCGATCGAAGAACAGGAAATTGCGGGCATCCCGCTGGAGCTGTTCGTTATCTCGTTTGAAAAAGACAAGATGACGCTGCGCGTTCCCACCAACAAGGCGGTGGAAATCGGTATGCGCGGTCTGTCCAGCCCCGATGTGGTAAGCCAGGCGATGAAAACGCTGAAAGGCAAAGCCAAGGTGAAACGCGCCATGTGGTCGCGCCGGGCGCAGGAATATGAACAGAAAATCAACTCGGGCGATTTGATTGCCATCGCCGAAGTGGTGCGCGACCTGCACCGCAGCGACGATCAGCGCGAACAAAGCTACTCTGAGCGCCAGCTGTATGAGGCCGCGCTAGAGCGTTTGACGCGCGAAGTGGCCGCTGTTTCTGGCAGCGACGAGGTAGATGCCGCCAAACAGGTGGACGAGGTTTTGGTATCGCGCGCGGCATAAGCGCACCGGCAGCCTAACATCGCCGCGCCATGGTGCCCCCATGGCGCGGTTTTTTGTGGCCATCCGCGTGCTCAGCCTGCCAGCACGGCGCTTAGGGCAAGCAGGATACAGAGCTCGCTGATCTGCTGGCTGGCGCCCAGCACATCGCCGGTTTGTCCGCCAATTTTGGCCCGTGCCAGCCGCGCCACCACCACAGCCCCCAGCGCGGCTGCCCCCAATACCCACAGCGCGGGCCCCGGGCCCATCAGCGCGATGGCAGCGCACCCGGCCAATAAAACCGCCAAAACAGCGGTTGCATGGCGCGGCTGGCCTACGCTGGCCGACAGGCCGCTGCCACGGGCATTGGGCAGGGCCACCATCAGCACCGGCATCACCGCACGGCTGGCCATGGCACAGGCCACCAGCGCCGCCACCAGCGTGGCCGGGGCCAAAGCGGCGCCCAAAAGCACGCCTAAAGCAGCCCACCGCAGCCCGCCCACACACAAAAGGGCCAGCACACCGTAGGTGCCGATATGGCTGTCTTTCATGATCTCAAGCCGCCGCTCGCGCGTCCAGCCGCCCCAAAACCCATCGGCACAATCGGCCAGCCCATCCTCGTGCAGCCCGCCTGTGATCATCGCCTGCAGCGCCAAAGCCAACCCTGCCACCACCACCGGGGCAAGCCCGGCCGCCAGCGCCGCCCAGGCGGCCGCGGCCACCAGCCCGCCCACCACTGCACCGGCCAGCGGATAGGCCCAGGCCGCCTGTGCCGCACGCAGCGCAACGGTTTCGGGCAGGGCCACGGGCAGGCGCGTCAGCAGGCCGATGGCTGCGGGCAGATCATGCCAGGCCAAAAGGCGGATGTCGGTTTTGGGCCGTGACATGGGGCAATGCGTCCTTGCGTATTGGTTGGGCAGGGTTAAACACGGGGCAGCGTTTCAATCAAGGTCCCGTGCTTATGCCAAACCCTGCCAATACCCTTGCCGAGCTGCAGCAAATCTTGTCGCAATTGCCACAGGCCGATGCCGCAGCCCATGCCGCCGCGGCCGATCGCAACGGCCAGCTGACAAAACCGCCGGGGGCTTTGGGCCGGTTGGAAGAGGTAGCCCTATGGATGGGGGGCTGGCAGGGCACCGACAAACCGCATGCCAATAACCCGCAAGTGCTGATTTTTGCAGGCAATCATGGGGTGGCGGCGCGCGGTGTCAGCGCCTTTCCCGCCGAAGTGACCGCGCAGATGGTGGCAAATTTCCAGGCAGGCGGTGCCGCGATCAACCAATTGGCCCGGTGTTTTGGCGCCAGCTTAGGCGTGCATGCGCTAGATCTGGAAACACCCACCGCCGATTTCACCCAAGGCCCCGCCATGGACGAGGCGGGTTTTCTGGCGGCTTTTGCCACGGGCTGGCAGGCGGTTTCACCACAGGCCGATGTGCTGGTGACAGGCGAGATGGGCATTGGCAATACCACCTCGGCCGCGGCTATTTCCTGCGCGCTCTTGGGCGGCACTGCCGAAGACTGGGTGGGCCGTGGCACGGGTGTTGATGACGCGGGCCTTGCCTTAAAGGCCCAAGTGGTGGCCCAGGCCGTGGCGCGCCACGGTGGGCTGCGCGGCTTGCAGGTTTTGCAGGCGCTGGGGGGGCGTGAATTGGCGGCGATGGCAGGGGCCATTGCCCACGCGCGGCTGTTGCGCATTCCGGTTATTTTAGATGGGTTTATCTGCACCGCTGCCGCCGCCTGTTTGCACGATGCAACCCCCGGCGCGCTGGATCATTGCATCGCGGGCCATGTATCACAGGAACCTGGCCATGCCCGGCTGTTGGCGCATCTGGGCAAAGAGCCGCTGCTGCGGCTGAACCTGCGCTTGGGCGAGGGCTCGGGCGCGGCGCTGGCCCTGGGCGTGGTGCAGGGCGCGGTGGCTTGCCAATCTGGCATGGCAACCTTTGCCGAGGCGGGCGTGGCGGGCGCCTAGCCCGCGCTGCCAGACCCATCGCGCAATTGGGCAAGGGCGGCTTCCAGGTCTTTGTCCAAGGCGCGGGCGCGGGCCACATAGGCGGGGTTGTCGGCTGCGGGTATTTTCGGGTCCCACACCTCGGCCAATTCGCGGATCGTGTCCCGGTCGTGATGGTAAAAAAGGCGCTCGGCCTCGGCGGCTTCGTATTCTGTAAGGCCAATGTTTTCCAGCACATAGCGCCCGGCGCGCAGCGAGCTGTCGAACAATTCGCGCACGATGTCATTGGCACCGGCCTGATACAGTTTGAACACCTGTGTGCGATCGCGCGCGCGCGCTACGATGTGCAAATCGGGCCGGGCGCGGCGGGCATAGGTGACAAGGCGCAGCGCGGCATCGGGGTTGTCCAGCGCCACCACCAGAACCCGGGCATGATCTAGCCCCGCGGCATGCAGCAATTCGGGGCGGGTGGGATCGCCAAAAAAGCCGCGAAACCCGAATTTGCGCATCAGCTGGATGGTATTGATGTCATGGTCCAACACCACCGTGCGGAACCCGCTGGATTGCACCAGCCGGTTCACAATTTGGCCAAATCGGCCAATGCCGGCAATAATCACCGGCCCGTGCTGATCGATTTCATCGGCTGGGTGGGTCTCTTTGCCCTCGGGGCTGCGCTGGGCCAGCCAGCCATAAAGCAAAAACAACAGCGGTGTGATCAGCATGGAAAGTGCAACGATCAGCAGCAGCTTATCGGCCAGATCCGTGGGGATCACATTTTGCTGCACCGAAAACGACAGCAGCACAAACCCAAATTCGCCCGCCTGCGCCAAGCTGAGCGTGAACAGCCATTGTTCACGCCCTTTCAGCCGAAAGGCGCGGCCCAAGATATACAAAATGCCCCCCTTTAGGGCGATCAAGGCGAAGGTCAGGCCCAACAGGGTAAGGGGATCGGCCCAGAGGGTTTTGAAATTGATGCCCGATCCCACGGTGATAAAGAACAGCCCCAACAACAGGCCCTTGAACGGTTCGATATCGCCCTCTAGCTCGTGGCGAAATTCGCTGCTGGCCAAGACCACACCGGCCAAAAAGGCGCCCAAGGCAGGCGACAGGCCCACAAGCTGCATCAAAAAGGCAATGCCCAGCACGATCATCAGCGCCAGCGCGGTATACATCTCGCGCAGGCGGGCGTGGTGGATATAGGCAAAAATCGGGCGTGTCAGGTAAATGCCGGCCAAGATCACCGCCGCCACGGCCGCAAGCGTAACCAGGGTAACACCCCAGCCGGGTAGCCCCTCGACCAGCGACATCGTGTGCCCGTGCCCATCCGCCTGCGCCATATCCGAGGGGCGCTGAATGGCGCCATCGGGCGCCAGCTGCGGCATCCGTGGCAGCGCCAGCAATGGCAGCAGCGCCAAAATCGGGATCACGGCAATGTCTTGCATCAACAGCACAGAAAAGGCAGAGCGCCCGCCGCCGGTCTGGATCAGGCCCTTTTCACTAAGGGTTTGCAGCACAATCGCGGTCGAGCTAAGCGCAACCACCAGCCCCACAGCCAGCGCAACCGACCAATAGAGCCCCAGGGCCAGCATCGCGCAGCCCATCACCGCCAGCGTTGTCAGGGCAATTTGCAGCCCCCCCAGCCCCAGTAATTTGTGCCGCATATCCCACAGCGCGCGCGGCTCTAGCTCGAGCCCGATCAGAAACAGCATCATCACCACGCCAAATTCGGCAAAATGCTGCAAATCCTGCACATTATCGCCCACCAGCCCCAGCACAGGCCCAATCACGATACCTGCGGCCAAATACCCCAAAACCGACCCAAGCCCCAACCGCGCAGCCAAGGGCACAGCGATCACGGCGGCGGCCAAATAGATGGTGGCGTGCAGCAAAAATTCTTGCAAAATCGGGCTCCCTCGGGGCGTTTGGCCAATGTTTCAAGTATATACGCAGGGGTGGGTGTGGGTCGATATGCAAAACCCAGGCCAAGGCCCAGGCCAAGGTTGTGTAGCGGGGCTATGTTGCAAAATGGCCGAAAAGCAGGCGCGGGGCCTAGCCGCGGGGCATTTTCAAAACGATCGAGCGGCCGCTTTTGACATAGCGCAGCTCGGTCGCATCGATCGCGGCGACGCGGCCCCCATCCAGGTTGTCGCCCACCTGCACCTTGCGGTAACGGCCATTGCCCATGCGGATCAGCGCGCTGCGGCTTGAGGCTTTGCCGTATACGCCAATCAGGTTTATTTTGTTCAAATTCAATGCATTTCGCACCGTGGCCTCGCGCGCAACGGTGTTTGGCGTGCGGCCACTGGGGGCAATGGTGGCCTGTGACGGCGGGGTGCTGTCTGATTCGGCATCGGGCGCGGCATTGGGTTGCGGGCTCAGCAGCGCTTGCTGCACCGCACGGTCAATGGTGTTGGGGCGCACCTGTGGTTTCAGCGATTGGGCAATGGCCGAGGCGCTGGAGGGGCCGCTGTCATCCACGCCGCTGGCCGCGGGCGCGTTGGCTGTTTGGGCGGTTTCGGGGCGCGGTTTGGGGCGGATAAGCGCCAATTCAGTGCGCGTGAGCCCACCCAATTGGCTGCGTTCGTTGATTTGCACCAGGTCATCGGGCCGCACGCGCGGGCGCACGGTGCCCAGGCGCTGCAGCGCGTCGGGCAGGGCGCCCGCCTGGGGCCCGGGGGGGGCGGCGCGGGTTGGCAAGTCGGGGGGCAGCACGCTGGGGCGG
>CAJXSO010000035.1 GCA_913061505.1 uncultured Lutimaribacter sp. | reverse complement strand
GCCCATGGCAAAACTGCGCATCCTTCACAATGAAACCTGCCCCATTTGTGCCCGCGAGGTGGGGGTTTACCGCCGTCATGCCGCGCGTGCCGGGGTGGATATGCAGGTGGATGGTTTGGCCCAGGCGCCCCAATGGGGCCTTGATTCTGAGCGCGCCGCGCAAAGCTTTCACGCCGAGGTAGATGGCCAGCGCCTGGAAGGCGTGGCCGCGTTTCGCGCGCTTTGGGCGCAGCTGCCGGGCTGGCGCTGGCTGGCCTGGGGCCTGGGCCTGCCCGGTGTGGCCTGGCTGGCAGATCGCCTTTATCGGCACGCAGCCGCCCCTGCGCTTTATGCGTTGCACCGGCGGCGGCAAGGCCGCAACACCCCATCATCAACCCAAGATAAAGGTTCACCATGACAGACGCCCCCATCATCGCCCAAAAAGCCCCCTACCCAATCGAGGTTGAGGCCGGCAAAACCTATTTTTGGTGCGCTTGCGGCAAATCGGCCAAACAGCCCTTTTGCGATGGCAGCCACAAAGACACTGGAATCGCGCCGGTAAAATTCACCGCCGAGGCGGATAAAAAGATGTTTTTCTGCGGCTGCAAGCACAGCAGCAAAGCGCCCCTGTGCGACGGCGCGCATTCCAAGCTGTAACCCCCCCAAGGGGCGTGGCGCAGGTGCGGCCATGCCCCTTTTTTACAAAAGCAAACAGCGCCCGGGGCAGATGTGGGGTGCGGCTGCGCGCAATCCACTTGACCGGCACAGGTTTCCACATCATATCGCCAGTTATGACCGATCTCGCCCATATCAGAAATTTCTCCATCGTTGCCCATATCGACCACGGGAAATCCACCCTGGCCGACCGGCTGATCCAATCCACCAACACGGTGGCCGAACGCGATATGAAAGCCCAGCTGCTGGACAGCATGGATATCGAACGCGAGCGGGGCATCACCATCAAGGCCAACACCGTGCGCATCGATTACCTGGCCGATAACGGCGAGACCTATGTGCTGAACCTGATCGACACGCCCGGCCACGTCGATTTCGCCTACGAGGTCAGCCGCTCGATGCGGGCGGTCGAGGGCTCGCTTTTGGTGGTTGATAGCACCCAAGGCGTTGAGGCGCAGACATTGGCCAACGTGTATCAGGCCATTGATGCCAACCACGAAATCGTGCCGGTGCTGAACAAGATCGATCTGCCCGCCGCCGATTGCGCGCGCGTGGCCGAGCAAATCGAAGACGTGATCGGCATCGATGCCAGCGACGCAATCCATGTCAGCGCCAAAACCGGCATCGGCATCAAAGAAACGCTGGAAGCCATCGTGCACCGCCTGCCCGCCCCCACGGGCGATGAAAACGCCCCCCTGACCGCGATGCTGGTGGACAGCTGGTATGACAGCTATCTGGGCGTTGTGGTATTGGTGCGCATCATGAATGGCCGCCTGAAAAAGGGCGACCAGATCAAGATGATGCAAACCGGCGCGCGCTATGGGGTTGACCGTATCGGCGTGTTCCGCCCCAGCATGCAAACGGTCGAAAGCCTGGGACCGGGCGAAATTGGGTTTATCACTGCCTCGATCAAACAGGTGCGCGATACCCGCGTGGGCGATACGATCACCCACGAGAAAAAAGGCATCGACACACCATTGCCAGGGTTCAAACCCGCCCAGCCGGTGGTGTTTTGTGGGCTGTTTCCCGTCGATTCGGCCGAATTCGAAGACCTGCGCGACGCGATCGAAAAACTGGCGCTGAATGATGCCTCGTTCAGCTTCGAGATGGAAACATCGGCGGCGCTTGGTTTTGGTTTCCGCTGTGGTTTCCTGGGGCTTTTGCACCTCGAGGTCATCCGCGACCGGATCGAGCGGGAATATGATATCGACCTGATCACCACCGCGCCTTCGGTGGTCTATCATGTCTATATGAAAGACGGCAGCATGATCGAGCTGCACAACCCCGCCGATATGCCCGACCTGACCTATGTAGATCACTTGGAAGAGCCGCGCATCAAGGCCACCATCATGGTGCCAGACGAATTTTTGGGCGATATCTTGAAACTGTGCCAAGACCGCCGCGGCATTCAGATGGATCTGACCTATGCCGGCGCGCGCGCCATGGTGGTATATGACCTGCCGCTGAACGAGGTGGTTTTTGATTTCTACGACCGCCTGAAATCGGTGACCAAGGGCTATGCCTCGTTTGACTATCAGCTGACGGGCTATCGCCAGGACACGCTGGTCAAGATGCAAATTCTGGTCAACGAAGAACCCGTTGACGCGCTATCAACCATGGTGCACCGCGACCGCGCGGAAATGCGGGGCCGGGCGATGGTGGAAAAGCTAAAAGATCTGATCCCGCGCCATATGTTCAAAATCCCCATTCAGGCCGCCATCGGGGGCAAGGTGATTGCGCGCGAAACGCTGGCGGCGCTGCGCAAGGATGTGACCGCCAAATGTTATGGTGGCGACGTGACGCGCAAAAAGAAGCTTCTGGAAAAGCAAAAGGCTGGCAAAAAGAAAATGCGCCAGTTCGGCAAGGTGGATATCCCGCAAGAGGCCTTTATCAACGCCTTGAAGATGGACAATTAAACCAGATGCAAAAACGGGCCACAGGGGCCCGTTTTTTTTTGCGCGGGCCCCCAGGCTGATGCAGATCAAGGCGGCAAGGGCGCATGGGCCCTATACTGGCCCCGAAACGCGCGCCTACCCTTGGAGGCCCATCATGATGCGCTTGGCATCCCTGCTTTATTCGCTGATCAGCACCACCTTGGCTGGTTCATTCGTTATCGCCGCGCTGGTGACAGGCTATGACACGCTGACGCCCATCTTGGTGGCGGCGCTGGCCGGGTTTTTGCTGGCCCTGCCCGTGGCATGGGCGGTGGCACGCCAGCTTTATTCCAACGCCTAAACCCCGCCTGCCGGGGTGGCGGCCAGCCAATGGCGCACCGCCGCCTCAAATGCGCGCGGGCGCTCGGCGTGCAGCCAATGGCCCGCGCCCGGAATTTTGGCAAATTGCGCCTTGGGAAACAAAGCCTTGATCAGCGGGCGATGGGCGGGCTGCACGTAATGGGAATTGGCCCCCGATAAAAACAGCACTGGCCCATCAAAGCATGCGTTCCCAAAATCGGGAAAGCCCAAAATATGGGGCATTTGCGCGGATAGCGCATCAAGGTTGAACCGCCACGCCTTGGCCTGCACATCCAGCGATTGGGTAAAAAACACCGGCAATGTCGGGTCGTCGATATGCTGGCGCAGCTGCGCCTCGGCGTCCGAGCGGCGCGCAACCTGCGACAGATCCACCGCCTTCATCGCCGCGATGAACTGGCTTTGGTCGTGATCATAGGCCACCGGCGCGATATCGGCCACGATCAGGCGGCGCACCAGATCGGGGCGCATCAGCGCACAGGCCATGGCGGCCTTGCCCCCCATGGAATGGCCCAAAACATCCATCGCGCCGCCGCCTTGGGCTGCGATCACATCGGCCAGATCCTGGCCCAAATCACGGTAAGTGTGGCTGTCCGCCCAGGGGCTGTGGCCATGGTTGCGCATATCTACCGCCGTCACCGCACGCTGATCTGACAGGCGCTTGGCCACCACCCCCCAATTGCGCCCCGAGCCGAACAAGCCATGGGCGATCAACAGGCCAGGCCCCGGTTCGGGGCTGGGAAAGGAAAGCGTGTTCAATTGCATAACTCGGGCCGCTCCGTATTTGCCAAGGCGTGTAGGCTGCGATAGCCTGCGCCGATACAGGGATTATGGCCATGACCCAAGAAGAGCTGGCGCAGAAAGCGGCGCATTTGAACGACTTGCTGGAGGAAAAACTGGGCCTGCGCAAGGGCCCATTGGCCCAGCGTGCCGCGCGCGCGGGCCGCCGCCTGCCGGCTTATGTGCGCCAAGCGCTGGCAAAGGTGGCCCAGGCGCAGGCGCTGATGGCCCATCCCAAACTGGCCCGCCAGGTAGATATGGCCCAGCTGCAGCGCAGCTATGCGCAGGCCTGCGCGCATCTGCACGCCATCGACCCGGGCGCCAGGCGCAAAACCGCAGCGCTGCGCCTGGCCGCGGGCGTGGCTTTTAACATCTTGGTTGTGGCGGCCCTGGTGCTGGCCCTGCTGCGCTGGCGCGGCCTGGTTTAACCGCTGCACAAAAGAAAACCGCCGCAGGGCTGGCCCGCGGCGGCACGATCCCCAAAGGGGGCGATTTACAGGTTTGGATACAGCGGGAAGCGCGCGCACATCGCCTCGACGCCAGCGCGCACACGCGCCTCGACCTCGGCATTGCCGTCTTCGCCATTTGCGGCCAAGCCATCGACAACCTCAACGATCCAATCGGCGATCTGGCGGAACTCGGCCTCGCCAAACCCGCGGGTTGTGCCCGCCGGTGTGCCCAGGCGCACGCCGCTGGTGACGGTGGGCTTTTCCGGGTCAAACGGGATGCCGTTTTTGTTGCAGGTGATATGGGCGCGCTCTAGCGCCTTTTCGGTGGCATTGCCCTTTACGCCTTTGGGGCGCAGATCCACCAGCATCACATGGGTGTCGGTGCCGCCCGTCACGATATCCAGCCCGCCCTTCATCAGCTGATCGGCCAGCGCCTGGGCGTTTTTGATAACCTGTGCCTGATAGTCTTTGAAATCGGGGCGCAGCGCCTCGCCAAAGGCCACGGCTTTGGCCGCGATCACATGCATCAGCGGGCCACCCTGAATGCCAGGGAAAATGGCCGAATTGATCTTTTTCGCCAGATCCTCGTCATTGGTCAGGATCATGCCGCCACGCGGGCCACGCAGGGTTTTGTGGGTGGTGGTGGTGGCCACATGCGCATGCGGGAAGGGGCTGGGGTATAGGCCTGCCGCGATCAAACCGGCAAAATGCGCCACATCGGCCAGCACCAGGGCGCCAACGGTATCGGCGATCTCGCGGATGCGGGCAAAATCGATCACGCGCGGAATGGCCGAACCACCGGCGATAATCATCTTGGGCTTGTGTTCAGCGGTCAGTGCCGCGATTTGATCGTAATCGATTTGGCTGTCTTGCTGGCGCACGCCATATTGCACCGCGTTGAACCATTTGCCCGATTGGTTGGGCTTGGCGCCATGGGTCAGGTGGCCACCGGCATCGAGGCTCATGCCCAAAATCGTATCACCCGGCTGCAGCAGGGCGGTAAAGACACCCTGGTTGGCCTGACTGCCCGAATTTGGCTGCACATTGGCAAAACCACAGTTGAACAGCTGGCAGGCGCGTTCGATCGCCAGGTTTTCGGCCACATCAACAAACTGGCACCCGCCATAGTAGCGCCGCCCGGCATAGCCTTCGGCGTATTTGTTCGTCATCACCGAGCCCTGCGCCTCCATCACCGCGGCAGACACGATGTTTTCCGAGGCGATCAGCTCGATCTCGTTGCGCTGGCGGCCCAGCTCTTGGGTGATCGACTGGTAAAGGGCGGGGTCGCGCGTTGCGAGGGATTCGGTAAAGAAACCGGGGTTAGACATCAGGCGCTCCGTTTCCATTCAGGTTGCGTTGGCGTTGTCCTAGGGGAAAACGCCGCCAACAGGAAGTGTTGAAAGCGACGCAGCACCCCTGCAAGGCGGCAGGGCTGGCACAATCGCGCCAGTTATGCTTTTTTCACCCCAAGACACCCCGGCGCCCCAATCAAAAGGTCAGATATGCCCATCGCGATAGCATTTGCCGCCTCTGATGCGCCGCTGGCCCAAACCGCGCGTGCCGCGCTGATCGGCCAATATGGCAATGTGCCCGAAGATCAGGCGCAGGTGATCGTGGCGCTGGGGGGCGATGGGTTTATGTTGCAAACCCTGCATCGCACCCAAGAGCTGGACGTGCCCGTTTACGGCATGAATCGCGGCACCGTGGGCTTTTTGATGAATGCCTATAGCGAGGGCGATTTGCTGCGCCGCCTGTCTGATGCCCAGGAAGAGGTGCTAAACCCCCTGCGCATGCATGCCGAATGCGCCGATGGCAGCCAGCATAATGCCTTGGCCATCAACGAAGTATCGCTGCTGCGCCAGGGGCCACAGGCCGCCAAGCTGCGCATCACCGTCGATGGCCGGCTGCGGATGGAAGAGCTGGTGTGCGACGGGGCGCTGGTTGCTACGCCCGCGGGCTCGACCGCCTATAACTATTCCGCCCATGGGCCTATTTTGCCCATCGGATCGGATGTTTTGGCGCTGACCGCGATTGCGCCCTTTCGGCCCAGGCGCTGGCGCGGGGCCTTGCTGCCCAAAAACGCCAAGGTGCGCATCGATGTGACCGAGCCTGAAAAGCGCCCCGTGATGGCCGATGCCGATTCGCGCTCGGTGCGCGATGTGGTATCGGTGGAAATCAGCAGCGCCCCTGAAATTGCCCATCGCATCCTGTTTGATCCGGGCCATGGGCTGGAAGAGCGGCTGATCCGCGAACAATTCGCCTAATTGCCCGCCGCCAGCGCGGCAAACAGCTGGCGGTTTTCACAGCCGGCCAGCGCCTGGCCTTCTTTGCGCCAGTTGCCCTTTAAAAACGCTTTGCAGGGCTGCACTTGGGCGCAGCCACGGCAGCGCGTCAGCAGCGCGCCCCACTCTTCCAGGCTTAACGCGCCACTGCGCCGCGCGGCCACCAGATCGGCGCCTTGGGCACGGGCCATATCTTGCACCAGCCAGAAATGGGTAACGGCATCGCCCAAAACCCGTGGCCGCGTGGGCGAGGATGGTTTGGCATAAAACGTCATCGGCACCTCCCTGTGATGGCAGGCACCAGACTGGGCCAGCGCGGCGGCGGTGGCTTTGATCTTGATCAAGGCGCCGGGCTTAGGTGTTGGGGTGCTGGGCCAACAATTCCTCGACACAGGTTTGCACATGGCGAAACCGGTCGCCGCCCAGGTGTTTGCCCCCATACCAGCGCGTCACCACCACCGCCAGGTTGCGCCGCTCGGCGCGTTCCAGCATGCGCAAAATCACCATGCCAGCGCCGGCCTCGCCATCGTCGTTTTTCAACTGCGTGCCGTCAGTCAGCACCGCCGCCCATGTGTTATGCGTGGCCTTTGCGAATTTCTTGTTGCGCTTCAACGCTTTCAAAAAATCGGCAATCTCGGCTTCGGTTTCCACCACCTGCCCAGACACAGCGTAGCGCGAGCCGCGATCGGTAAGCACATGGGCAATCTGAAACATGGCTAAAGCCCTGCCGCCACGCGGCGCACGGTTTCAATACGCTGCGCATTCGGGGGGTGGGTGCCCAAAAAGCGGTTTCCGGGGTCAGGAATGCGGGTGAAAAACGCAGCGCCGCGAATAGGGTCGAACCCTGCGCGCAGGGATATCACCGTGCCCAGCGCATCGGCCTCTAGCTCGAAATCCTTGGAATAGGTGCGCGCGCCCACCGTGGCCCCCAGCTCTTGCGCCGATCTGATGCCGTTCACATCCGCCCCGGTCAGGCTGGCAAGGCCTGCAAAAATCACCGCCCCCGCGGTGGCCGCCTCGCGCTGGCGCGCCAGGTGGCCGGCAATGTGATGCGCGGCCTCGTGGCCCATCACAAAGGCCAGCTCGTCGGCGTTTTGCACCGTGGCAATCAGCGGCAGGTTAAAGGCCAGCACCGGGCGCCCCTGTGCATCAAGCGTTTGAAAGGCATTTGGGGGCTGGCCGGGCCGGTCATCGACCACGATCTTGAAATCGCAATTGGCATTTGGCAGGCGCTGGCGGCATTCGGCCTCGGCCACGGGTTCAACCTGCTGCACCACGCTGATAAATTGCCGCGCGGCCTGATCTGGGGGCAGGCTGGGCACCAAGGCCGGGCGCGGCTGCGGCGCGGGCGCGGGGGCTGTGCCCATACAGGCGGAAAGACTGGCCATCAGGGCCAAAGATGTCAGCAAACGCAGCATGCGCAATCCTTGCACCAAAGCAAAAAACCATGTGCCACATTTAGCAGCCTTTGCGCAGGGCGCCATAGCTTGCCGCACCAAAGCGCTTGCAGTGGCGAAAAAGGGCCGTAACATGGGGTTATGTTCAGCATCGAGCACGATTTTGACGCCACAGTGATCACCCTGATCGACGAGGGCCAAGCGCCCTTGGCCGAAGATATCACAATCAATGCCTTTGCCGAATGCATCACCCTGGAACAATACGACGCCCATAGCGACAGCGTGCAGAAAATCACCCTGTCGATCACCCAGCTGAATGAATTGGCCCTGGCGTTGAACCTGCCCGAGGGGCTGTATTCGCGCCTGCAGCGCTAGGGCTGATAGCGAAACACCTTATCGCGCGCGGTTGCGCCGCGCACCAACACCAGCTGGGTTTTGGCCACGCCCATGGCGCGGGCCAATAATTTACGCACAGCCTCATTGGCTTTGCCATCTTCGGGGGGCGCGGTGACATAGGCGCGCAACTGCCCCTCTTGCCACAGCAGCCTGTCACGGCTGGCTTTTGGGGTGACGCGCAGGGCAATATCGGTGCCACTGACAGCAAGCTGGGATAAATCTAGATGTTTTGATGCCATGCCAAAGCATGGACAATTCCGCCGCCGAATTGAATAGTCGGCAGCAAAGGAATGCAGAGGCAAACAGATGACGACAGGCTTTTTTCATGACGAGCGGTGTTTTTGGCATTCGGGCGGCAACTATGCCCTAACCCTGCCAGTGGGCGATCTGGTGCAGCCGCTGGCGGCCGGTGGGCTGCCAGAAAGCCCCGAAACCAAGCGGCGGTTGAAAAACCTGGCCGAGGTCAGCGGCCTTTTGGCCACGCTCAAGGTGCAAAGCGCCGCGCCCGCCACATGGGAAGATCTGGCGCGCGTGCACCCCGAAACCTATTTGCAGGCCTTCAAAGATCTCTCCGATGCGGGGGGCGGTGAACTGGGCCTGCGCACCCCTTTTGGCAAAGGCGGGTTTGAAATTGCAGCCCTCTCGGCGGGGCTGGCCAAGGCAGCGCTGCATGCGGTGGCCACGGGGCAGCTGGAAAATGCCTATGCGCTGTCGCGCCCGCCGGGCCACCACTGCCTGCCCGATTGGCCCAACGGATTTTGCCTGATGGCCAATATCCCCGTCGCCATCGAGGCCGCCCGCGCCGCGGGTTTGCTGGGGCGTGTGGCTGTGGTGGATTGGGATGTGCACCACGGCAATGGCACCGAAGCCATCTATTACGAGCGCGGCGATACCCTAACCATTTCCGTGCACCAAGAGCGCAATTACCCCTTGGATACCGGCGATATCACCGATCGCGGGCGCGGCGAAGGGATAGGCACCAATATCAACATCCCCCTGCCCCCCGGCGCCGGGCATGACACCTATATGCAGGTGATGCGCCGCATTATCCGCCCCGCACTAGAGGCGTTTCAGCCCGATGCCATCATCGTGGCCTGCGGCTATGATGCCAGCGCCTTTGATCCGCTGGCGCGTATGCTGGCCTCGGCCCAAACCTTTCGCGAGATGACCGCTGAAATCAAAGACGCCGCCACCCAGCTATGCCAGGGCCGGTTGCTGATGGTGCACGAGGGCGGTTATTCCGAGGCCTATGTGCCCTTTTGCGGCCATGCGGTGCTAGAGGCGCTGTCAGGCAGCCCCATCACCGCCCCCGACCCAATGGCCAATGCGGTGGCCGCGCGCCAGCCCAACCCACGCATGCAAGCCGTTTATGCACAGCTGGTCGAAGAGATGGCACAGGAACTGGGCCTGTAGGCCCGCCCAAACGCGTTTGTTTTAGAAAGGATTTTTATGCCCACCCCAAACCCCGCTGCGTTGGAATTTTTGCTCAGCCGCCGCTCGCGCCCGGCAAAAACCCTAACCACCCCCGTGCCCAGCCGCGAGGCGCTGCTGCCGCTGCTGAGCGCGGCCGCGCGCACCCCCGACCATGGCAAGCTGGAACCATGGCGCTTTGTTGTGCTGGGGAAAGCCGCCTTGGCGCGGCTTGGCCAAACCGCCCGCCTGCGCGCCCAAGAGCTGGGCTATGATACAGAAAAGGCCGACAAGGGCGCCAACCAATTTGAAACCGGCACGCTGGCTGTGGCGGTGATCGAGGTGCAGCGCGACAGCCCCAAGATACCGCCGCTGGAAATGACCTATTCCGCCGGGGCGGCCTGCCTTGCGCTGCTCAATGCCGCCTTGGCGGCAGGTTGGGGCGCCAATTGGCTGTCGGGCTGGCCCAGCCATGATGCAGGCTTTGGCCAAGCGGCGCTGGGGCTGGCTGAAAACGAGCGGATCGCAGGCTTTATCCATATCGGCACCGAAACCGCCACCCCGCCCGAACGCCCCCGGCCCGATTTGGAAAAGATCGTGACATGGGCATTGGATTGATCTTCAAAAGCTTTGGCAAAACCTTGGGTCAAATCACCGACCCGCGGTTTTCGCGCGTGCTGCTGTTGGGCCTGGCGCTGACGCTGGCGCTGCTGGTGGGCGCCTATGCGCTGGTGTTGTGGCTGGTGCAAATGCTGGTGGGGGATACGCTGACATTGCCATGGATCGGCACGATCAGCGGGCTTGATACGCTGCTGGGCTGGTCTAGCCTGCTGCTGATGATGGTTTTGTCTGTGTTTTTAATGGTGCCTGTCGCCTCGGCCATCACCTCGATGTTTCTCGATACGGTGGCCGACGCGGTCGAGCAGCGCCACTACCCCGGCCTGCCACCAGCCACCCCCCTGCCCATGGGCGAGGCGGTGAAGGACACGATCAATTTCTTGGGCCTGTTGGTGGCGGCCAACGTGCTGGCACTGGTGGTCTATCTGTTTGTGTTCTGGATCCCCTTTGCCCCGGCGCTGGTGTTTTGGGGCCTGAACGGGGTGCTTTTGGGGCGCGAGTATTTCACCCTGGCCGCCGCGCGCCGCCTGGGCCGCGACGGGGCGCGCCAGCTGCGCAAGCGCTATCGCGGCACTATCTGGTTGGCCGGGTTTTTAATGGCCATTCCGCTAAGCGTGCCCTTGATGAACCTTGTGATCCCAATCTTGGGCGCGGCCACCTTTACCCATATTTTTCATGGGCTACGAAAAACGGGGGGCTAACAAAAAGGGTGGGCTGACGAAAAAGGCGGGCTGATGCGCCCGCCTTTGTAAACTGCTGCCATTGTGGCACGGCCTAGCCCGCTTGCGGGCCCATGCGGTGGAACAGATCGATATCGCGCACGGTCACATAGCCGCCCAAAATGATCGTGGCCAAAATGGCCCAAACCACCCCTGCGGCCAGCGTGGTGATCAGCGCTTTTTTCTTCAGGTTATGCACCTCTGGGCTGCTGGCATGGGTGCCGGGCACCACTTGGCCCACGTCGCCTTGGGTTTGCAGGCGAATGGGGATGACGATGAGAAATGTCAAAAACCACAGCACCGCATACAGAACGATCCCCGAGGTGATGCCCATTATACCTGCTCCAGCTCGACCAAACAGCCGTTGAAATCTTTGGGGTGCAAAAACAGCACCGGCTTGCCATGGGCGCCAATCTTAGGCTCGCCCGTGCCCAAAACGCGGGCGCCGGTGGCTTGCAGATGGTCGCGCGCGGCGATGATATCATCGACCTCGTAGCAGACATGGTGAATGCCGCCTGCCGGGTTTTTTTCAAGAAACCCCGTGATGGGCGAATTTTCCCCCAAGGGGTAAAGCAGCTCGATCTTGGTGTTGGGCAGTTCGATAAACACAACTGTCACGCCGTGATCTGGCTCGTCCTGCGGCGCGCCCACCTTGGCGCCGAGGGCGTTTTTATATTGGGCCGATGCCGCCTCGAGGTCGGGCACGGCGATGGCGACATGGTTCAAACGTCCGATCATGGCGGTTCCTCCGGTTTGGTTTCTACATGGTTATGCGTGCCGGGCAAAAAAAGGGCAAGCGACAGGGCGCCGCGGCTGGCTTAACCAAGCATTAGGCATGTCGCGTCATCTTGGGCCTATCACCGCATTGCACGCCCCACAGGAGGATAAGATGAACGACCGCGAGTTTAGCCCCCTCTCCCAGCCGCTGCCCAGCGCCAACCGCCCCTTGCTGGGCCTGACCATTCTTGCGGTGGAAGACAGCCACCATGCCTGCGAGGCGCTGCGCCTGATCTGCCTGCGCTCGGGCGCCAGGCTGCGCCGCGCCGATTGCCTGCGTTCAGCCCGGCGGCATTTGCAGGTGTATCGCCCGGCGGTGCTGATTGTCGATCTGGGCCTGCCCGATGGGTCGGGGTTGGATCTGATTGCCGAATTGCAAAACGCCCGCCCCCGTATTGGCGCCATTTTGGCCACCTCGGGCGATCCGGCCCAAAGCGGGGCTGCCCGCAGCGCCGGGGCCGATGGGTTTTTGCCAAAACCGCTGGGGTCGGTGGCCAGTTTCCAAGAAACCGTGCTGGGGCTGTTACCCGCCGATCGCCAGCCCATGGGCCCAAGGCGGCTGCCAGACGAGGTGCTGCAGCCCGATCCAATCGCCTATGGCGATGATATGGCCCATGCCTTGGTGCTGCTGGGCAATACCGAGGCGGCCACAACGCTGGAGTATGCGCTGCAATTTCTGGCCAGTGTGGCCCAAAACGCCCAAGATACACCGCTGCTGGATCTGTGCACTAAGGTGCAGGCGCTACGCAAGGCCCGCGCCCCCGCAGCCAGCACACAAACGGCACTGGCGCGCCTGGCCGCCGCTGTGCGCGAACGCCAAGATTGCCGCGCCGCGATTTAAACAAAAACGGCCAGCCCCGGGCAGGGCTGGCCGCACCCACGCAAACGCGCGGTGCCTATTGGCTTATTGATCTTGGGGTATCACGCGCAGGCCCAGTTCCATCAGCTGCTCGGCGCTGGGGTCGCTGGGGGCGTTCATCATCAGGTCTTCGGCGCGCTGGTTCATCGGGAACATGATCACCTGGCGGATGTTTTGCTCGTCTGCCAGCAGCATCACCATACGGTCGATACCCGCCGCGCAGCCACCATGCGGGGGGGCGCCATATTGGAACGCATTCACCATGCCGCCAAAGCGCTTGCGCACCTCGTCTTCGCCATAGCCCGCCAATTCAAAGGCCTTGATCATGATATCCAGCTTGTGGTTACGGATCGCACCCGAAATCAGCTCGTAGCCATTGCAGGCCAGATCGTATTGGAACCCCAACACTTTCAGCGGGTCGCCCGCCAGCGCCTCTAGCCCGCCTTGGGGCATGGAAAACGGGTTATGGCTGAAATCGATACGCCCGGTTTCCTCGTCGGCCTCGTACATCGGGAAATCGACGATCCAGGCAAAGGCAAAACGGTCTTTGTCGGTCAGGCCCAATTCGTCGCCAATCACCACGCGCGCCTTGCCGGCCACCCGCTCGAATGCGGCTGGTTTGCCGCCTAGGAAAAACGCCGCATCGCCCACACCCAGGCCCAGCTGCTGGCGAATGGCTTCGGTGCGTTCGGGGCCGATATTTTTGGCCAGCGGGCCTGCGGCCTCCATCGTGCCATCGGTTTCGCGCCAGAAAATATAGCCCATCCCCGGCAAGCCCTCTTTCTGCGCAAAGGCATTCATGCGGTCGCAGAATTTGCGGCTGCCGCCCTTGGGCGCGGGAATAGCGCGAATTTCGGTGCCCTCTTGTTCCAAGAGCTTGGCAAAAATCGCAAAGCCAGAGCCGCGGAAATGATCTGACACATCCTGCATCTTGATGGGGTTGCGCAAATCGGGCTTGTCGGTGCCATACCAAAGCGCCGCATCCGCATACGAGATCTGCGGCCAGCTGTCGGGCGCATCCACGCGCCGGCCCTGGCCAAATTCCTCGAACACACCCGCCATCACCGGCGCGATCGTGTCGAACACATCTTGCTGGGTGACAAACGACATTTCCAGATCGAGCTGGTAAAAATCGGTGGGCGAGCGATCGGCGCGCGGGTCTTCATCGCGGAAACAGGGGGCGATCTGGAAATATTTATCAAAACCCGACACCATGATCAGCTGTTTAAACTGCTGCGGGGCCTGCGGCAGGGCGTAAAACTTGCCCGGGTGCAGGCGCGAGGGCACCAGAAAATCGCGCGCGCCTTCGGGGCTAGAGGCGGTGATGATCGGCGTTTGAAACTCGCGAAACCCCTTATCCCACATGCGCCGCCGGATCGAGGCCACCACATCCGAGCGCAGCGCCATATTGCGCTGCATGCTGTCGCGGCGCAGATCCAAATAGCGATAGCGCAGGCGCGTTTCCTCGGGGTAGTCTTGGTCGCCAAATACCATCAGCGGCAATTCAGCGGCGCTGCCCAACACCTCGATATCGCGGATAAAAATTTCCACCTCGCCGGTGGGCAGCTTGGGGTTCACCAATTCGGGATCGCGCGCCTTTACCTCGCCGTCGATGCGAATGCACCATTCGCTGCGCACCTTTTCCACCGCCGAAAACGCCGCGCTGTCGGGGTCGCACAGCACCTGCGTGATCCCGTAATGGTCGCGCAGATCGATAAACAAGATCCCCCCGTGATCGCGCACGCGGTGCACCCAGCCTGACAGGCGAACGGTCTGCCCGACGTGGTCTTTGGTCAAATCGGCGCAGGTGTGGCTGCGATAGGCGTGCATGGCGTGATCCTTTTGGGCATGTGCATATAGAAGGTCCGCGCCGATACACCGTGACTGGGCATCAAAGTCAAGGGGCGCGCGCATCTGGGCGGTAGAATGCGGTGAAATACCGGTGGATCTAGGGCGCAGGGCAGCCGCGAATATCAACCGCCTGCCCATCTTCGGCCAAGACCGTCAGCCGCAGGCCCGAACGATCCAGCATAAAGGCCCCGCCTGCCAGATGCATCATCTGGGTGGTGGCGCGCAGCATCGCGCCGCTGCGCTGCAGTTCGGCCTCGGCCACCCATACATCGGGGTCGGCGGTTTCCACCACCACAGCCGCAATACCCGGCAGGCGCGGCAGGGCTATTGCTGCGCGCAGCTCCATCCCCTGGCCGGTTGGCATGATATCGCATGTCACGTCGTGAATGCCCAAATCGGCGGCGGCGGCGGGGCGGTTGCGCAAGGCCTTTTGCACCAGTGGGTCGGGCTGGCCCACAGCGGGCAGCACCGTATCCAGCTGCAGATCGACAGGCACGCAAATTTGGTTGCAAATGCCCAGCTGCACATGCCCGCGCAGCCGCATTTCGGCGCCTTCACGCTGGGGGGTCACGGCCAAGGGCAGCACCAATTCCCGCTTATACCCGATCGAGCGCATGCCGTTCAGCCAAAACACCCGCGGGGTGGGCCATTGCGGCGCGATGGCGGCAATATTATCCGAGCCAGACCAATCAAACAGCGGCGGAATACCCGCATCACCCGGCGCGCGCCAATAGGTTTTCCAGCCATCGGCCAATTGCAGGCGCAGCCCGGCCATATGCTGGCCATTTTCCATGCGCCAGCCGGGCAAAACCTGCACGGTTATGTTCTGCGCATAGGGGTTGGCGCGCAGCCCGCTGGCCACGCATAGCAACATCAAAAGACAGGCGGCAAATTTTCTCATACTGCCTTGATGCGCGAAATTGCGGTGAAATCCAAGTCACGTTCGGGCGATCTGCCCCTGCCGGCCGCGCGCCCCCTTGCCCTGGCTTGGCAGTTTGGCCATGCTGCGCGAAAGGACACCAAACATGCCCCATTCCAGCGACCCCACGTTTGATCTTAGCGGCAAATTACTGATCGCCATGCCCGGCATGGAAGACAGCCGTTTTGCCAAATCGGTGGTGTTTTTGTGCAGCCATTCCGCCGAGGGCACGATGGGGCTGATCATCAACAAACCCACCAGCGATGTGCGGCTGGGGCAGCTGCTGGATCAGTTGGACATCGCCCATATCGGCCAAGCTGGCCAGCGGCGGGTGTATTTTGGTGGCCCCGTCGAGCCGGGGCGCGGCTTTGTGCTGCATTCCACCGATTTTGCCTCGGAATTTGATGGTTTGAACCCCAGCGCAGGCTTTGGCCTGACAGCCACCCAAGACGTGCTGCAAGCCTTAGCACAGGGCCATGGACCGGCGCAGGCCATTGTTAGCCTTGGCTATGCTGGCTGGGGGCCCGGGCAGCTAGAGGCCGAAATTGCCGATAATGGCTGGCTGAGCTGCGATGCCAGCCCGGCGCTGGTCTTTGACACCCCAGATGGCGCCAAATGGGAGGCGGCCTTAAACAGCATGGGCGTGGGGGCCCTGGCGCTGTCGGCCGCCGCCGGGCGGGCCTGAGTGCGCACAGCCGCAACAGCCGCACAGCCCATGTTGCCCCGCAGCCCCCGCAGCCCTATAAGACCGGCGATCAGCAAGGAACACCGCATTGAGCTTTTCCAAACAGCACCTTCTGGGAATCGAGCCGCTGGCGCCTGCCGAAATCACCGAGATTTTGGATCTGGCCGAGCAATATGTCAGCTTGAACCGCAACGAGATGAAACACGCCGATGCCCTGCGCGGGCTGACGCAGATCAACATGTTCTTCGAAAACTCAACCCGCACACAGGCCAGTTTTGAATTGGCAGGCAAGCGGCTGGGCGCGGATGTGATGAATATGTCGATGCAGGCCAGCAGCATCAAAAAGGGCGAAACCCTGATCGATACCGCGCTGACGCTGAATGCCATGCACCCCGATTTGCTGGTGGTGCGCCACCCCCATTCGGGCGCGGTGGACCTGCTGGCGCAAAAGGTGAATTGCGCGGTGCTCAATGCCGGCGACGGCAAGCACGAGCACCCCACCCAGGCCCTGCTGGATGCCCTGACAATCCGCCGGGCCAAGGGCCGGCTGCACCGTCTGTCGGTGGCCATTTGCGGCGATATCGCCCATAGCCGCGTGGCGCGCTCGAATATCATTTTGCTGGGGAAAATGGAAAATCGCGTGCGCCTTGTTGGCCCGCCCACATTGATGCCAACAGGCATTGCCGATTTGGGCGTGGAGGTCTTTGAAGACATGCGCGAGGGGCTGCAAGATGTCGATGTGGTGATGATGCTGCGCCTTCAAAAAGAGCGCATGGATGGCGGCTTTATCCCCTCGGAACGGGAATATTTCCACCGCTACGGGCTGGATGCGGAAAAACTGGCCTATGCCAAAGACGATGCCATTGTCATGCACCCCGGCCCGATGAACCGCGGCGTTGAAATCGATGGCACAATCGCCGATGACATCAACCGCTCGGTCATTCAGGAACAGGTGGAAATGGGCGTGGCGGTGCGCATGGCTGCAATGGATCTGTTGGCGCGCAACCTGCGCGCGCGCCGCCAAGCAGGGCAAACCCCGGGCAGGATGGTATGAGCACGGCCCAGCCCACAGCGCCACACAGGGTGCCCGCGGGCGAATACGGCAAATTGCGCGTCATTGCGCTGCCCACGGATCTGGCCAAAACGCTGGCTCCACCCGATGGGTGGCAGCCACTATTTGCAGCCCTCGGCGTGGATTACCTGCAAGCGGCTGATATTCAGCTGGTCGATATCGCCGCATTGGGCGAGATGACGCTTGGGGAATTTCTGCAAGAAGCCTACGAGATCGCCCCAGAACAGCTGGCGCCTGTGGCAGCCCAGTTACAGGCACAATCGGGCTATGTTGTATTGCTGCGCTCGGGCGCCTTTGGCGGGCGGGCCCAGCAGCTGGTGTTGCAAGACGGGGTGCATTTAGTGGCGTTTTTATCCGAACCGGGGCCAGGCCCCCTGGCCCTTGGGCCGTTGACCGCAGCCGGGGCCGCCGGCCATTTGGCCGGGCCTGCGCGCCCCACCCCAAGCAACGCCGCCATTTTGGGGCGCGTGGCCACGGTGGCGCTGCTGGTGATTTTCGCCCTGACCGCGCTGATGGTCTGGGTGGCAGGATGAGCGCGCCCCTGGCCCTTTTCCCAGCCGATCGCGGCGCCTATCTGCGCGATCATGCCTGGATGGCCGCGGGCGCCATGGCGGTGGGCATGGCGGTGCTATGGGCCATCGGCAACCCCCATATCTGGACAGGTGCCGTGGGCGGATTGGCCGCCATCGCCCTGCGCGGGGCCTATTTGGCCAGCGAACAGCTGGCCGATACATGGCAGCTGCACCCCGGCCATATCACCGGGCCGGGCGGGCGGCATGTGGCGCTGGCAGATATCGCGCAGATCAACACGCTGGGCAGCGCGGTGCAGCTTGTCACCCGTGGCGGCGAAAAGCACCTGATCAAATACCAGGCCGATCGCCGCGCCACCAAAGACCGCATTCAGGCGGCCTGCCAACAGGCCCGCCATGGCTAGGCTGCGCCCCCAAAACCCCGATTTTGCCAGTTACCTGCAACCGGGCGAGGCGCTTGTGGCCGTGCAATTCCCCTCGTTTCGCCAATATATGCGCCGCGAATTGGTGGTTTTGGCCCTGACATTTGTGCTGGCCCTGCCCGTGATCGTTTATATTGCAGATCCCCTGGCATGGTTGATCTTGCCCTTCGTGCTGCTGACCGATCTGTTTGTGCTAGACACCTTCACCGATTGGCAGCGCCAGCGTCATATGGTCTGGCTGATCACCAACCGCCGCCTGATCGAGATCGACCGCACCGATCCGCTGGACCCAAAGCAAATCTATCTGGCCGAAATTTCCCGCATGCGTTCGATGGTTTTCTGGCGGCTGATGGTGGTGGATCGCAACGCCCAGGTTATTGATATTGGCTATCCCCATGATATTGGCCAGCTGCGCGCGCAATTGTCGGCCGGCGCCGGGGGGGCTTGATCACACCGGGCGCACAGCGCCCTTGCCCGCAACCGGGCGCCAATGATAACCGCACGGGGCGACAAAAAGACCCGGCACAAAGGATCACATCATGCGCACAGACGTTTTCACAAATGCCCAGATCATCGACCCAGAGGCGGGCAACGTCAGCTTGGGGGCGCTGGCCATCCGCGATGGCGTGATCGTGGGGCATGGCGCAGATCTCAGCCCGCCCGAGGGGGCCAATATCATCGATTGTGGCGGCAAGTTTCTGGCGCCCGGGTTGATAGATATCGGTGTCAAAGTCTGCGAACCGGGCGAGCGGCACAAGGAATCCTACCGCTCGGCCGGGTTGGCGGCCGCCGCAGGCGGTGTGACCACCATGGTCACACGCCCCGATACCACCCCCGTCATCGACACGCCCGAAACGCTGGAATTTGCCGCGCGCCGCGCAGCCGAGGCAGCCCCCGTTCGCGTGTTGCCCATGGCCGCCCTGACCAAGGGCCAAGAAGGCCGCGAGATGACCGAGATTGGCTTTTTGCTGGATGCCGGCGCCGTGGCCTTCACCGATTGCGACCATGTCACCACCAATACCAAAGTGCTGTCGCGCGCGCTGAGCTATGCGCGCAGCCTGGGCGCCTTGGTTATATTGCACCCCCAAGAGCCGGGCCTGTCGCAAGGTGCCGCCGCCACCAGCGGCAAATTTGCCAGCCTGCGCGGCCTGCCCGCCGTCAGCCCCATGGCCGAACGTATGGGGCTTGACCGCGATATCGCCCTGATCGAGATGACAGGCGCCGCGGTGCATTTCGACCAGATCACCACCGCCCGCGCCCTGCCCGCGCTGGAACGCGCCAAGGCCAACGGGCTGAATGTAACCGCGGGCACATCGATCCACCACCTCACCCTGAACGAGCTGGATGTGGCCGACTATCGCACGTTTTACAAATTAAAGCCGCCCCTGCGCGCCGAAGACGACCGCCAAGCCACGGTTGATGCGCTGCGGCGCGGGGTGATCGATATCATCAGCTCGATGCACACACCGCAAGACGAAGAATCAAAACGCCTGCCATTTGAAGAGGCGGCCAGCGGTGCCGTAGCGCTGCAAACGCTGCTGCCCGCGGCACTGCGCCTTTATCATTCGGGCGATTTAACATTGCCCCAGCTTTTTGCGGCTCTGGCATTGAACCCGGCACGCCGTTTGGGCCTGCCCCAGGGGCGGCTGGCTGCGGGCGCGCCGGCAGATTTGATTGTGTTTGATGCCAATGCCCCCTTTGTGCTGGATCGCTTTACCTTGCTGTCGAAATCGAAAAACACCCCCTTTGATGGCGCGCGCATGCAGGGCAAGCTGGCCGCCACCTATGTGGGGGGGCGCTGTGTGCATGGGGGGTTGGGCGCATGATCGGGCTGCCTGAATTCACCACCGCCCCTGCGCTATTGGCGCTATGGGCGGGCTTGGGCTATGCGCTGGGGTCTGTGCCCTTTGGGCTGGTGATGGCGCGGCTGTTTGGCTTGGGCGATTTGCGCAAAATCGGCTCGGGCAATATCGGCGCCACCAATGTGCTGCGCACGGGCAACAAACTGGCCGCTGCGCTGACGCTGTTGGGCGATGCCGGCAAGGCTGGGCTGGCGGTGCTGTTGGCGCGCGGTTTTGCTGGCGAGGATGCCGCGCAACTGGCGGGGCTGATGGCCTTTGCAGGCCATTGCTACCCGGTTTGGCTGGGCTTTCGGGGCGGCAAGGGGGTGGCCACGTTTTTGGGCATGATGCTGGCACTGAACCCGGTTTTGGGTGCTGCGCTATGCGCCACATGGCTGGCCATTGCCGGGCTTTTGCGTATCTCATCGGCCTCGGCTTTGGGGGCAGCGGCGCTGTCGCCGCTGTGGGCATGGGGCCTGGGCCTGCCGCAGCTGGCGGGGCTGGCAGTGGCCTTGGCGGGCTTGGTATTTTGGACGCATCGCGCCAATATCGCGCGGATATTGGCCGGGACCGAGCCGAAGATTGGCCGCAAATAACCACAGCCCTTAGCGGCCTATCGCCTGCCCCTCGCGGCGCGGATCTGCAGCACCCAGCCAAGCCCCGCCATCGGGGCTGCGCGCAATGACGTGCAGGCCGGAATTCAGCGGTGCCACTTTCACCTGATAGCCCAATGCCTGCAAGGGGCCGGCCATGGTTTCAGCGGCGGTGCCCTGTTCCAGCTCGAACGTGCCAAAGCGGTTTAGCATATGCGGCATGGCCACTGCCTGCGCAGGCCCCATGCCCCAATCCAGCATCGCCACCAGCGTATTGGCCACGAACGGAATAATCCGGCTGCCCCCCGGGCTGCCCAAAACCAGCACAGGCGCGCCCCCGCGCAAAACGATCGTGGGCGCCATAGACGAACGCGGCCGCTTGCCCGGCGCCACCGCATTGGCAATGGCGCGCCCGTCTTGATGGCTGCGAAACGAGAAATCTGTCAGCTCGTTATTCAATAAAAACCCGCGCACCATCACCCGGCTGCCAAAGCCATTTTCGATGGTGCTGGTCATCGACAGCGCATTGCCGTAGCCATCGACGATCGAGATATGCGTGGTTGATGGCAGCTCTAGCGCGCGATCATCGGCCCAATTCAGGCTGTGCTGAAACCGCGGCTGGCCGGGCTGCACCTGGTCAGCCGCCAAGGCGCGATCGCCCTGCAACAGCTGCGCGCGCCCTTGCAGATAGTCAGGCGCAAGCAGGCCCTCGGCAGGCACGGGCACAAAATCGGCATCGGCCACATAGCGCCCCCGATCGGCAAAGGCCAAGCGGCTGGCATCGCCCAGCAGCCGCCATGCCTGCGCCTTATCTGGGGGCGGCAGCGCCGGGCCATGGGCCAGCGTGCCCAAAATCTGCCCCACCGCCAAAGCGCCCGAACTGGGCGGGCCCATGCCGCAAATCTGGTGCCCACGGTAGGGGGTGCAAATCGGGGCCCGCTCTTTCACGCGGTAGATCGCCAGATCCAGCGGCGCCAATACCCCAGCGGGGCTGGCGCCCTGCACCGCCTCGACGATATCGCCCGCAATAGCGCCGGTGTAAAATGGCGCCGGCCCCTCGCTGGCCAGCGCGCGCAAACTGGCGGCATAGGCGGGGTTTTTCAGCCTATCCCCCGCGGCCAAAGGCTGACCACCGGGCAGGAAATACCGCGCCGTTGCTGGCTGGCTGGCCAAACGGGCCGCATCGCGCGCCACGGCCGCGGCCAAGCGCGGTGATACGGCAAACCCATCTTCTGCCAGCGTGATTGCGGGTGCAAAGAGCCCCGCCCAATCGGCCCGGCCCCAGCGGCGATGCGCCTCGGCCAACAGGGCCGGGGTGCCCGGCACCCCCACCGAGCGGCCGCCAACCACCGCATCGAAAAACCCCATCGGCGTGCCATCGGGGCGCTGAAACAGCCGCGGCGTGGCCGCCAGCGGCGCGGTTTCGCGCCCGTCCAACGTGGTGATCTGGCCGCTTGCCGCATCAAACCACAGCAAAAACGCCCCACCCCCAAGGCCCGAGCTTTGCGGCTCGACCAGGCCCAAAACCGCCTGCACCGCCACCATGGCATCCGCCGCCGTGCCGCCCCGCGCCAGCACATCGGCGCCCGCCTGCGCGGCCAAGGGGTGGGCGGCCACCACCATATATTGCGCCGCCTGCAGCTGTGTGACAGGCGCAACGGGCGCCTGGCCCCATTCGGGCGCCACCGCATCTGTGGCCTGCTGGCCCAACAGCGGCGTGGCCAACAGCGCCAACACCCCTGCCAAACGCGCCCACATCGGCCCGCCCTACAGCATGGCCGGCACCACCTGATCGGGCGGGCGGTGGCCATCGGCAAAGGTTTTGATATTGATGATCACTTTCTCGCCCATCTCGATGCGCCCCTCGCGGGTGGCCGAGCCCATATGCGGCAACAAAACCACATTCGGCAATTCGCGCAGCCGTGGGTTTACGTCGTGGCCATGCTCGTACACATCAAGGCCCGCACCGGCGATCTCGCCCGCGCGCAGGCCGCGCGTCAGGGCGTTTTCATCGATCACCTCGCCACGGCTGGTATTGACGATCACCGCATCGGGCTTGAGCAGCTTCAGGCGGCGCGCGTTCATCAAATGAAAGGTCGAGGGGGTATGCGGGCAGTTGATCGAAATCACATCCATCCGCGCCACCATTTGATCGAGGCTTTCCCAATACGTGGCCTCTAGCGCCTCTTCGGTTTCGGGGCGCAGGCGGCGGCGGTTGTGGTAATGGATCTGCATGCCAAAGGCGCGCGCGCGCCGGGCCACGGCCTGCCCAATGCGCCCCATGCCCAAAATGCCCAAGCGCCGCCCGCCCACGCGCCCGCCCATCAGGCTGGTGGGCGACCAGCCCTGCCATTGCCCCTGCTGCATCAGCGCCAAACCTTCGGGAATGCGGCGGGTGACGGCCAGAATCAGCGCCATCGTCATATCGGCGGTGTCATCGGTCAGCACACCGGGGGTGTTTGACACCAAAACACCGCGCTGACGGGCGGTTTGCACGTCGATATTGTCAACGCCTGCGCCGTAATTGGCGATCAGTTTCAGCTGCGGCCCTGCCTGGCCCAGCATACCGGCATCGATCGTGTCGCCGATGGTGGGCACCAAAACATCGGTGCTTTGCATCGCTTCCACCAGCTCTTGGCGAGACATCGGCGTATCGTCGTCGCGCAAACGCACATTGAACAACTCTTTCATCCGGGTCTCGACGACCTCGGGCAAGCGTCGTGTGACAACCACACTTAGGCGTTGTGACGGCATTCGATCCTCCCGCATCTTTTCAAATCAGGCTTTCGCTGGCATGGTGGCGGATGAATGAACGGGGCACAAGAACCCCAGCCGAAAAACTGGGCTTGAGCGAAAGCAAAACCATATGAACGCACGAATTTTCAGTGCCCTTTTATGCCTGATGCTGGTCAGCAACGGGGCTGTCATCGCGCAAGAGCGGGGGCCGGTCACCAACCTGCCCCTGCCGCGTTTCGTATCGGTGCGGGCCGCCGAGGCCAATGTGCGCCGCGGCCCCTCGCTGACCCACCGCATCGATTGGGTTTTCAAACGCCGCGACATGCCGGTGGAAATTACCGCAGAATATGGCCATTGGCGGCGCATCCGCGATCACGATGGCGCCGGCGGCTGGGTGCATTATTCGCTGCTGTCTGGGGCACGCACGGCGCTGGTGACGCAAAACATGCTACCCCTGCGCGCCCGCCCCGAGGCGGATGCCAAATTGCAAGCGCAGCTAGAGGCGGGTGTTGTGGCCCAAATCGAAGAATGCCAGCCCAGCTGGTGCCGCCTGTCGGTCGAGGGGCACGAAGGCTGGGCGGAAAAAACCAGCTTTTGGGGGGCAAAGCCCGGCGAAACATTCAAGTAGCCGCCGCGCGCAAGAATCAGCACAGCCCTTTGGCGCGCGCGGCCCCGGATCTGCGGCCAAATTTGCCACCCCCCACCGGCATAACGCGCCGCAAGCGCCCAGCAAAAACAGGGGCTGCAAAAAGAAACGCAAGCAGATGCATTTTTTCGCAATTCCACACTTGAACCTGCGAAAACAACCGAGTAATCAACACGCCACGTTGGGGTGTAGCCAAGTGGTAAGGCAACGGTTTTTGGTACCGCGTACCGTAGGTTCGAATCCTACCACCCCAGCCACTTTCCTCTGAAATAGAAATGGCGACGCACCAAGCGATGGGCCGGCCCATGGGTTTGGCAGCAGGCCGATGCACAGCCATATCTGCGCCAGGTCTGCCACAGGCGGTGCGCCCGCCTGTGCCCCTCTGTGCCCCTATGTGCCGATGCGAGGCGTTATTGGCTTAGGGCTATCTCCAGCGCGCGGCCCAGTTTTTCAACCAGCTCTGCAATTTCGGCATCGCTGATAATAAAGGGCGGCGCCAAAAGCACATGATCGCCCTGCACCCCATCGATCGTGCCGCCCATCGGATAGCAAATCAGCCCTTGGGCAAAGGCTGCGGCCTTGATCTTGGCGTGCAATTTGCGGCTGGGCGCAAAGGGCGCTTTGGTGTCGCGGTCGGCCACCAGCTCGAGCCCGCGAAACAGGCCACGCCCACGAATATCACCCACATGCGGATGCTGGCCAAAGGCCGCTTCCAAGGCAGATTGCAACGCCATACCCTTTTGGCGCACCTGCGCTAGCAGATTGTTGTCTTCGATCTCGCTGAGCACCGCATTGGCGGCGGCGGCGGCCATGGCATGGCCCATATAGGTATGGCCATGCTGGAAAAACCCACTGCCCGCCGCGATGGCATCATAGATATGGCCCTGCACCAACAAGGCGCCAATGGGCTGATAGCCCGCACCCAGCCCCTTGGCGATGGTGATCATATCGGGGGCCACACCATCTTCGGCGCAGGCAAATAAATGCCCGGTGCGCCCCATGCCGCACATCACCTCGTCAAAGATCAGCAGCACGCCATGGGTGTCGCAAATATCACGGATGCGCTGCAAATAACCGGGCACAGCGGGCACAGCGCCGGCTGTGGCGCCCACCACGGGCTCGGCCACAAAGGCCATAACGGTATCGGGGCCCAAGCGCTGAATTTCGGCCTCTAGCTCGTTTGCCACGCGTTGCCCATAGGCATGCAGGCTTTCGCCCGGTGCCTGGCCGCGATAGGCGTAACAGGGCGCGATATGGCTGGTTTCGGTAAGCAGCGGCGCAAATTGCGCGCGGCGCCATTCATTGCCGCCCGCCGCCAGCGCCCCCAATGTATTGCCATGATAGCTTTGGCGCCGCGCAATCACCCGGTGGCGCTGGGGCTGGCCGATTTCCATGAAATACTGCCGCGCCAGTTTCAGCGCCGCCTCTACCGCCTCGGACCCGCCCGACACGAAATAGGCCCGCGAAATGCCCGCAGGCGCCGCCGCACACAGCCGATCTGCCAGCTGCTCGGCCGGTTGCGAGGTGAAAAACCCCGTATGCGCAAAGGCCAGCTGATCAAGCTGCGCATGCAGCGCCGCGCGCACCCGGGCGTTGGAATGGCCCAAGCAACTGACCGCCGCACCGCCTGAGGCATCGAGATAGCGTTTGCCATCGGCATCGATCAGGTAACAGCCCTGCCCCGCAACCGCCACAGGCATGGCACCAGCGGTAGAGCGACCAAAGACATGAGACATCTGCAGCTCCTTAAAAGGCGGGCACGGTTTGGCGCCGCCGTTGTGCAAAGATGACCAGCCCCAACAACAGCAAGGCCGGGATATAGAATATTTCCTTTGCCGGGCGCGAAACCGGCAGTTCCACCCGCGCCATCACCACGGGCTGGTCGCCGTAGAAATCGAAATTCTGGAAGGTTTCGAAAAACGGCGTGCCCACAAACGGCTCGAGCAAGGCGCCGGTATCGGGGTCGTCCAAATCCAGGCCCGCCTCGCGCAGGCGCGCCACCGGATCTGCGCCCGCGCCCAGCACAACCGGCACGGTTTGGCGCAACAGCTTGTCGGGCTTGTCGAAATCTGGCCCCTCAACCACCACACGCAGCTCTTGGCCCGGGGGCAGCAGGGCCAGCTCGGCCACGGCCTGTGGGCCGCTGAAATAGGCATAGGGCGCAATGGCGCGATCCAGCCAAAAGCCGGGGCGCAGCAAGGTCAGCGCCACCAGCAGCAGCGCCAGGCTTTCCCACCACCGGCTGGGGGCCAGAAAATAGCGCTGGGTGGCCGCCGCAAACAGCAGCATGGCAATGGCCGCCACGATGGCGATGAACACCGCGCGCAGCGGGCCCACATCGATCAGCAGCAATTCGGTGTTGAAAATAAACAAAAACGGCAGCAGCGCGGTGCGAATATCATAGGCAAAGCCCTGAATGCCGGTTTTGATCGGGTCGCCCTGCGATATGGCCGCCGCGGCAAAGGCCGCCAGCCCCACGGGCGGCGTATCATCGGCCAAGATGCCAAAGTAGAACACAAATAAATGCACCGCCACCAAGGGCACCACCAGCCCCGATTGCGCCCCCACCTGCACAATCACCGGCGCCATCAGCGACGAGACGACAATGTAATTGGCCGTTGTGGGCAGGCCCATGCCCAAAATCAGGCTCATGAGCGCCACCAAAACCAGCATGGCCATCAGGTTGCCGCCCGATAAAAACTCGACGAATTCGCCGATCACCTGATGCGCGCCGGTCAGCGACACGGTGCCCACAATCACCCCCGCGGCCCCTGTGGCCACGCCAATGCCAATCATGTTGCGTGCGCCTGCAATCATGCCTTGGAAAAATTCCGCCCCACCGCGGGCAAACCCCGCCCGCCAGGCAGGCTGGCCCCGCAGCGCCTGTT
>CAJXSO010000034.1 GCA_913061505.1 uncultured Lutimaribacter sp. | reverse complement strand
CGCGCTGATGGTGCTGTGTTTGGCGCTGTTTTTGGGCCAGCGCCAGGGCGCGCTAGGGCGATAGCGCCCTGTTGCGGCAGCTGATGCCGCATTTGGCCTTGCACCAAGATGGCAGCCCATGCACCTTCGGCGCAGATTTATCCGCCAGGGAGGCCCGCATGAAACTACGCGATCTTGATATCATCATCACTGCCCCCCCTGCGCCGGGCTGGGGCGGGCGCTATTGGATCTTGGTCAAGCTGACCACCGATTGCGGGATCACAGGCTGGGGGGAATGCTATGCCTCCAGCATCGGGCCACAGGCCATGGAACCGGTGATCCGCGATGTATTCGAGCGGCATATGCAAGGCAGCTCGCCCGAGGATATCGAGCTGATGTTCCGCCGCGTCTATTCTTCGGGCTTTACACAGCGCCCCGACCTGACGGTGATTGGCGCGTTTTCGGGGCTGGAAATTGCCTGCTGGGATATTCTGGGCAAGGCACGCAACCGCCCCGTATATGCGCTGCTGGGCGGGCGCATGAACGAGCGTATCCGCGCCTATACCTATCTATATCCCCTGGCCCATCATGACATCGCGCAGTTTTGGGTTTCGCCCGAGATGAATGCCGAGGCCGCAGAATACTATGTCGATCAAGGCTACACAGCGCTGAAATTCGACCCCGCAGGCCCCTATACCATTCGCGGTGGGCATATGCCGGCGATGCGCGATATCACGCGCTCGGTTGCCTTTTGCAGCGCCATTCGTGGCGCGGTGGGCGATCGGGCAGATCTGCTGTTTGGCACCCATGGGCAGTTCAACCCCGCAGGCGCCATTCGCTTGGGCCAAGCCCTAGAGCCTTACAGCCCGCTGTGGTACGAAGAGCCTATTCCCCCAGATAACCTGCTGGATTTTGCCCGCGTTGCCCAGGCCGTGCGTATCCCGATTGCCACGGGCGAGCGGATGAGCACCAAGGCCGAGTTTACCACGCTTTTGCGCACCGGCGGCGCAGAGATATTGCAACCGGCCCTGGGCCGTGCGGGCGGCATTTGGGAGATGAAAAAACTGGCCGCCATCGCCGAAGGCTTTGGCGCGCAAATGGCGCCCCATCTTTATGCCGGGCCCGTGGAATGGGCTGCAAACCTGCATCTGGCCACCTCTATTCCCAATATCTTATTGGCCGAAACCATCGAAACCCCGTTCCACGACGCGCTGATCAAAAGCACGATCAAGGTCGAACAGGGCCATGTCTGCCTGTCGGATGCGCCGGGGCTGGGCATTGAGGTTGACGAAGATTTGGCGCGCGCCCACCCCTATGCCGGGGATGGGCTGCACCTGCAAATGCAAGAGGCCCCTTGCGATTATGCAAAAGAGAACCATTTTGAGGGGGGTGCGCCTTCGGCAAAAGAGTAGCCCTCGCCCTTTTGCAACGCCGGTGTTACACAGGATGGAAAGCAACGGAACAAGCCAGTGACAACACAAGCCCCCCCTGCCCCACCCAGCGAAATGGCTCGCAGCGCCCAAGCTGCGGCCGCCTATTTGAAAACATTGGCCCATGAAGGGCGGCTGATGATTTTGTGCCATCTTGGCTCGGGCGAGAAATCGGTGGGCGAGCTGGAAAGCCTGCTAGATATCCGCCAAGCTGCAGTCAGCCAAATGCTGGCGCGGCTGCGCGAAGAGGGGCTGGTGACCACCCGACGCGATGGCAAGACCATCTATTACAGCCTGGCCGATGCCAATACTTACGAGGTGATTGGCCTGCTCTACCGGCTGTTTTGCGGCCCAGCCGAGGCAGACCCAAACAAGTTTTCCTGCTAGGCCAGCGGCTTAGCCCCCAGCCAAGCCCCCAGCCTAGGCCGCGGCATTGGCCCACCAGGCGGCAATGGTTTCGCGGTCTATCTGGCTGGCCAGCCCGATGGCCACCACGCGGGTGCTGTCTGATTGGGCGGGCTTGATATCGATCGTGGGGCCAACCACATGCACCTCTAGCGCGCCATCCGGGCTTAAAACATGCCCCTTCAGCCGATAAATCCCCGCCGGCCGCGCCGCCAGCAGCGCCTCAAGCGCGGGGCGTTCCAGCCGCTCGGCCCCTTCGTGGGCCCAGCCCACATAGGCCGGGTGGTCGGCGGCCACCCCCTGCAGCCCCCCCTGCACGCCATCTGGCGCCATGCCCCCCAGCAGCACAGGCGCCACCTGCGGCAGATCGGCCAAATCCAGCAGGGGCGCCCGCGACAATGCCGCCAGGCGCACTGCCAGGTTGGGCGCCAGCGCCCCGCCCGTTTTTGACACCAGCAAAACATCGGCCACCTGAACCTGCCCGCGCATCTGTGCCCCGATCAGCGGATCATCTGCCAGTTTCGGCCAGTTTTCCCCATCAACCACCACGGCAATGCCGCCATAGGCCATATCGGGTTCGGCCCGCGCGGCCATGGCGATTTTGGCAGGGTCTGCAATGCCCGACGCCTCGATCACCAGGTGATCTGGCCGCGGGCGGCGATCCAGCGCATCGCCCAGGGCCATGAACAAATCATTTCCCATCGTGCAACATACGCAACCGTTGGTCAGGCTGAGCGTGTCGCCATCGGCCCGCTCGATCAATGCGGCATCGATGTTGATGGCACCGAAATCATTCACCATCACCATGATTTTCTGGCCATGCGGCTCGGATAAAAGGCGGTTTAGCAGCGTGGTTTTGCCAGCCCCCAAATACCCGCCGATCACCGTCAACGGCAAACGTGGCAGCGCGCTCATGCCAGGTGCACCGTGCCGCCCAAAACCGTGCCCAAAACCGGCACATCCTTTAGCGCCTGGGCCGGAACCGCCAGCGGATCTTCACCCAAAATGGCGAAATCAGCAAATTTGCCGGCCTCGATACTGCCCACCTCGCCATCCATTTTCAGCGTATAGGCCGCCCCCAGCGTGACGGCATGCAGCGCCTCGGCCACGCTGACACATTGCGCAGCCCCCAAAACCCGGCCCGACATGGTTTGCCGGTTCACAGCGCACCATGCGGTGAACAGGGGGCCAAGCGGCGTGACAGGCGCATCGCTGTGGATGGCGGCATGCACGCCCGCATCCAGCGCCGCGCGCAAGCCATCCATACGCTGCGCCCGGTCTTCGCCGATGGTCAGCGCGGCGTGCTGGTCGCCGAAATACCAGATGTGATTGGCAAAAATATTGGTGCAAATGCCCAATTCGGCGCAGCGGGCAAATTGATCGGGGCCCATCATCTGGCAATGTTGCAGCACATGGCGCGCACCCGCCCAAGGGCTGTGGCGCGCGGCCTCTTCGATGGCGTCGATCGCCACTTCGCTGGCCTCGTCGCCATTCACGTGGATATGCATCTGCACGCCCGCCGCCTGCATCGTGGCCACCATGCGGCGGATCTCGTCGGGCGCCATGTTCCAGATACCATTGGGCTGGCCGCCCACATAGCCGGGCCATTTCACCCGCGCGGTCCAGCCTTGGATCGATCCATCGGTCATCAATTTCACCGCCCCCAGGCGCAGCTTGTCGGTGCCTTGCCGCGCCAAGGCCTGCGCGCGCGCGGCCGCGGTTTCAGGATCGGCGCCCGCCACCCCCAATACCGGCACCAAGCGGGCAGGATAGCTGCTGCGCCCCGTCACCGCCTGCAGCACCGCCAGATCGCTATCTTCCATTTGCGAATACAGATCCGTGACGGTCGTCACCCCCGCCCGCATGCAAACAGCGCCATAGCTTTCAATCGCATCTTCGGTTTGCGACAGGCCGCGGAAATCCATGCCAAGGCGGCGCATCACCGGAAACATCGCCGCCATTTCCTGCAACTCGCCCGTTGGCGCGCCATCTGGCCCCTTAACCACCCCCTCGACATTGGTGGTGTGATCATACCCCGCCAGCGCCAGCGCGGCCGAATTCACGCACATCAAGTGAAAATTCGAGAACATAATCGCAATGGGGCGGGTGGCGCTGATTTGATCCAGATGCGCGCGGCTAAGGCGCTCGCCAGTGAAAAAGATGGGGTCAAGCCCCCAGCCAATCAGTGGCTGGTCTTCGGGCAGGCCTTGGGCATAATCGGTCAAATCGCTGACAACAGTGGCGATATCGGGCTTGCCGCGCCACCATTTTCCCTGCGGATCCATGCGATCGTGATAGCCGGCATAGGCGAATTTCCACATTGCGCCCGCCATCATATGGGCATGCCCCTCGACCATGCCGGGCATCAGCACCGCATCGGCTAGGCTATGATCGTGCTGCACCGGGCCCCATTGATCGGCGCAATCGGCACCGCCCACAGCCAGAATGCGCCCATCGCGCACCGCCACATGGGTGGCCTCGGGGCGGTTTGGATCCATCGTAATGATTTTGCGGGCCTGAAATACGGTGATTGGCGCCATTTGAGTATCCTTTTCCAAAATCTAAAGCAGCGTCACATGCCCACCTGTGACCGTGCCCAAAACCGGCACATCGGCCAGATGGGCCGGGTCGATGGCGGTGGGGTCTTGGCCCAAAACGGCAAAATCGGCGCGCTTGCCTGTCTCGATACTGCCCACCTCTGCATCCATTTTCAACGTATAGGCGGCGCCCAAGGTGATGGCGCGCAGCGCCTCGTCTACCGTAATACGCTGGGCAGGCCCCAGCACGCGCCCCGACATGGTTTTGCGATTGACCGCGCAAGAGGCGGTAAACAACGGGCCCATCGGGGTGACGGGCGCATCGGAATGAATGGCCATGGCCACCCCCGCATCCAGCGCGCTGCGGCACCCATCCATGCGCGCGGCGCGATCTTCGCCGATGGTCAGCGCGGCGTGCTGGTCGCCAAAATACCAAATGTGATTGACAAACAAATTCACACATACCCCCAATTCAGCGGCGCGGCGAAACAGCCCGCCCTCCATCATCTGGGCATGTTGCAGCACATGGCGCGCGCCCGGCCAGGGGTGTTTGCGCGCCGCCGCCTCGATGGCGTTCAGCGTAACGTCGCTGGCCTCATCGCCATTGGTATGGGCATGCATTTGCACGCGCTCGCGCTGCATGACCTCGCAAAGCGCGAAAATGGTTTCGGGCGGGGTGTTCCACAGCCCATTGGGCTGGCCGCCCACATAGCCCGGGGCGCGCACCCGTGCGCTCCAGCCTTGGATCGAGCCATCGGTCATCAGTTTCACCGCACCCAGGCGCAGCTTGTCGTGGCTATGGGCGGCCACGGCATGGGCCTGGGCTGCGATCTCTTCGGGGGCGGCATTCATGGCGGCGATGGTGGGCACAATGCGCACCGGATAGTCGGGCTGGGCGGTGACGCGTTTTAGCTCGGCCAGGCCCTGATCGGTGATGGTGGCAAAAAGATCGGTGGCGGTGGTGACGCCCGCCCGCACGCAGACCTTGGCGAATTGGTGGATGTATTTTTCCTGATGCGCCTTGGTGCGATAATCCATGCCAAGGCGGCGCATCACCGGGAACATCGCCGCCATTTCCTGCAGCTCGCCATTGGGGGTGCCATCTGCGCCCTTCATCACCCCTTCTACATTGGTGGCACCATCATAGCCCACCATTCGTAGCACCACCGAGTTGACGCACATCAGATGGCCCGACGAAAACAAAAACGCCACTGGCCGGGTGTCGCTGATCTGATCAAGGTGATGGCGGTTCAACCGTTCGGATTGCAAGAAAATCGGGTCGAACCCCCAGGTTAACAAGGGCTGATCATCGGGCATTGTGCTGGCATAGGCGCGCATATCGGCGATGACGGTTTCGATATCGGTTTTTCCGCGCCACAGTTTGCCATCGGGATCGATCCGGTCGTGATAGCCGGCATAGGCGTAATCCCAAATAAAGCCCGACATCATATGGCAATGCCCCTCGACAAAGCCGGGCATCAGCACCGCATCGGCAAAGGTGCTGTCATGGGTCACAGGCCCCCATTGATCGGCGCAATCGGCCCCGCCTACGGCCAGAATACGGCCATCACGCACGGCCACATGGGTGGCCATGGGGCGGTTTGCATCCATCGTGATTATTTTTTGGGCGTTATAAACGGTGATCTGCGCCATGGTTCCCCCCGGTTTTTCTAAGGGGTAGCGCAGCATTGTTTTTATCGAAAATAGATTTACTGTGCGGGAAAAACACATTTTCTGCGGGGAAGGCCATGTATTTTACGCTGAAACAGCTGCGCTATTACGATGCCGCCTTGCGCAGCGGCTCGATCGTAAAGGCCAGCATCGAGATGAATATCTCGCAAAGTTCGATCACAGCCGCGCTGGATGCGATCGAACAAAGCGTTGGCCAAGAGCTGTTTCGCAGGGTGCCAGCCAAGGGCCTGCAACCCACCGATGCGGGCCGGCGCGTAGGGCTGCGCATTGCCGAGTTTTTGGAACAGGCGCGGGTATTCGAATCAGATCTGATGTCGATCTCGGGCGATTTGACCGGCACGCTGCATGTGGGCTGCTATGCCCCCAGCGCGCCTTATGTGCTGCCGCGATTGATGAAAGAACTGGCACAAACCTACCCATCGGTGCGGGTGGATCTGGTGGAAACCGATTTGGCGGCCATGGTGGAACTGCTGCAAAACGGCCGTATCGATCTGGCGCTGACCTACCGGCGCACCATGCCCGACAGCCTGCCCTTTATGCCCATGTTCGAGGCCCGCCCCTATGCGCTGCTGCCCGAAAACTCGCCCTTTGCCCAGGCGCCCGAGGTGACGCTGGCAGAGCTGGCCACCAAGCCATTGATCATGCTGGATTTGCCCACAACGGTGGAATATTTCGCAGCCGTTTTCAAAGAATACGGGCTGGAATTTCAGATTGCCCACACCACCAAATCCTCGTCTGTGCTGCGCGGGTTGGTGGCGGCGGGGTTTGGGCATTCGGTGCTCAATATCTGCAGCCCCTCCGACAGGCAGGGCACCAATGGCTATGTCTGCCGCCCCATCGCAGGCACGCTGCACACGCCCGAATTTGGCGTGGCCTTTACCAACGCCTCGCGCCGCTCGTCCATTGTGCAGGCGGTGCTGGATATCTGCCAGAAAATGGCCAAAACCCAAGCGTTTGACGATCTGGTTATGCGCCCCTCGGGCGAGAGTAAAACTATAAAATGGTGAAAGGCAGCATATAAAACACGCTTTTCTGTATTTTCGACCGCCGCTAGCCTGATTGCAAAATACCAAACAATAAGACCGCAACTAGGGAGACTATGATGAAACAACTGACCCGCCTAATGGGGGCTGTCGCAATCGCGGCCAGCGCCATGTCTGCCGCGCCAGTGGCGGCCGAAGGCACGCTGGTGATCGCCTCGACGCAAACACCGCGCCATTTGAACGGCGCTGTGCAATCGGGCACCGCCACCGCCGTGCCCTCGACACAGATTTTTGCCTCGCTGCTGCGCTATGACAGCGGCTGGGATCCGCAGCCCTATCTGGCAAAAAGCTGGGAAACCAGCGCCGATGGCCTGACGGTAACGTTCAATCTGGTCGATAATGCCACCTTCCACGATGGCAAGCCCGTGACATCCGAAGATGTGGCGTTTTCGATCATGACGATCAAGCAAAACCACCCCTTCCAATCGATGTTTGCCCCGGTGGAAGCGGTCGAAACCCCCGATGCGCATACGGCCGTGTTCAAGCTGAGCAAACCGCACCCGGCGCTGATGCTGGCCCTGTCGCCCGCGCTTGCGCCGATTTTGCCAAAGCATGTCTATGGCGATGGGCAAGACCCGAAATCGCACCCCGCCAACAGCGCGCCGGTGGGGTCGGGGCCGTTTATCTTGTCGGAATTCACCCCGGGCGAGGCCGTGGTGATGAAGAAAAACCCCAATTTCTTTCTCGAAGGGCGCCCAAAGCTGGACGAGATTATCGTGCGCATCGTCAAAGACCCCTCGGCGCTGCTGATCGCCATGGAAAACGGCGATGCGGATATGTATCCGTTCATGGCCGGCAGCCAAGAGATCAAGCGCTTGGAAAAGGTCGATGGGCTGTCCATCACCGCCGAGGGCTATGCCGGCGTGGGCCCGATCAACTGGCTGGCGTTTAACACCCAGTCGGACAAGCTGAAAGATGTGCGTGTGCGTCAGGCCATCGCCTATGCGGTTGATCGCAATTTCATCACCAAGGCGCTGCACCGCGGTGTCTCGCAGCCGCAACGCGGGCCAATCATCGAAAGCAGCCCCTTCTTTGACGCGGGTATCGAACCTTATGATGTGGATCTCGACAAGGCCAAGGCGCTGATGGCCGAAGCGGGCTTTGCCGATGGCATGTCGCTGACCATCGATTATATCCCCGGCCCAAAAGAGCAGCAGCAATCGGTTGCGGAATACATGAAATCGCAGCTGAAAAAGATTGGCATCGAGATCGAGGTGCGCGCAGCCCCCGATTTCCCCACCTGGGCGGGCCGCGTGGGCGGGCATGATTTCGAGCTGTCGATGGATGTTGTCTTTAACTGGGGCGATCCGGTGATCGGTGTGCACCGCACCTATCTGTGCGACAATATCCGCAAGGGCGTGATCTGGTCGAACACCCAGCAATATTGCAACCCCAAGGTCGACGAGCTGCTGAATGCTGCCGCAGTCGAGCTGGACCAAGACAAGCGCGCAGCGCTTTATGGCGAGTTCCAGCAGATCGTCGGGCAGGATGTGCCGATCTATTTCATCAACGCGCTGCCCTATCACACCGCCTATAAATCGGGCTTGCAAAACGTGCCCACGGGCATCTGGGGCACCATGCACCCGATGGATAACGTATCCTGGTCGCAATAAGGGCCGATGAACCCATCCAAATGCCAGGGCCGCCACGCGCGGCCCTGCTTCCCTAAGGCGCAGGTGATATGAGCAATTCCTACATCTTGAAACGCGTGGCCTATGGGCTGATTTTGATGCTCTGCGTGGTTGTGCTGAACTTCCTGCTGATCCGGCTGGCACCGGGGGATCCGGCGGTGGTGATCGCGGGCGAAATGGGCGGCGCCACCGAGGAGATGCTGGAACAGATCCGCGAAGAATACGGGCTGAACAAACCCATCCTAACGCAGCTGGCCATCTATATTGGCAATGTGGCGACAGGCGATTTGGGGGAAAGCTTCTTTTTCAACAAACCTGTGGCCGAGCTGATCAGCCAGCGCATTGGCCCCACCATCTTGCTGGTGATCGTGGCGCAGATTTTATCGATCTTTCTGGGCGTGTTTCTGGGGGTGCTGGCCGCGCGCAAGCCAAACGGGGTGATGAGCGCCTTTGTCTCGGTTTTTGCCACGATCGGCTATGCGGTGCCGGTATTTTGGACCGGCATCATGCTGATTATTCTTTTTGCCAGCGTTTTGCCCATTTTCCCGGTCGAGGGCATGCAATCGGTGCGGCTGCGCGATGCGCCATGGTATGTGCAAACCATTGACGTGGCCCATCACCTGGTCTTGCCCGCCTTTACCCTGGCGGTGATTTACCTGGCCCAATATGCCCGGCTTAGCCGCGCCTCGATGCTCGAGGTGCTGGGCTCGGATTATATCCGCACCGCGCGCGCCAAAGGCGCCAGCGAGCGCACGGTGCTGTTTCATCACGCCCTGCGCAACGCCGCCCTGCCCATTCTGACCGTGGCAGGCCTGCAATTTGGCAATTTGATTTCCGGCGCGCTGCTGGTGGAAACGGTGTTCAACTGGCCCGGCATGGGGCGGCTGGCCTTTGATTCCATTCTGCGCCGCGACTACCCCACCATCATGGGCGTGTTGTTTTTTGCCAGCGCCATGGTGGTTGTGGCCAACCTGCTGACCGATCTCAGCTATCGCTTGGCCGATCCCAGATTGCGGGGGCGCACATGAGCACCCCCAAACCAACACCCCAAAAGGCCCCGCAGATGCCCGCAGATACCACCGATGCCGCCACCGATGCAGCAGCGCAATTCGTGGCCCGCTATCAGGCCGAAAGCCCCGCGCGCGAGGCCTGGCGCATGTTTCGCCGCAATATCCCCGCCTTGGTTGGCACAGCCATGCTGCTGCTGATCATTGGGCTTACCCTTTATGGCACCCTGATCTATACGGGTGATCCGTTTGATATTGTCTGGGCCCCGCACGAGGCCCCCTTTGTCGAGCCCGATTTCCCCCTTGGCACCGATTATCTGGGCCGCGATCTGATGGCGGGGCTGTTATCGGGGGGTGGGCCTACCCTGGCGGTGGGGGCGGCGGCGGCCGCGCTGACCATGATCATCGGCATCTCGATGGGGGCGCTTTCGGGTTTTTATGGCGGATGGGTCGATAACCTGTTGATGCGCATAACAGAATTTTTCCAAGTTCTGCCCGCCTTGTTGTTTGCCATGGTGCTGGTCACCTTGTTCAGCCCCTCGCTGATCACCATTGCCATTGCCATCGGTGTGGTCAGCTGGCCACAAACCGCGCGCCTGACGCGGGCCGAGTTTTTGAAGATCAAAGAGCTGGAATATGTCACCGCAGCCCGCGCCATCGGGGCGGGCAACGGGCGCATCATGTGGCGGGTGATTTTGCCAAACGCCCTGCCGCCGTTGATCGTATCGGCCACCTTAACCATCGGCGTGGCTATTCTGTTCGAGGCAGGGCTTAGCTTTTTGGGCCTGGGCGACCCCAATGTCATGAGCTGGGGGCTGATGATTGGCGCCAACCGCGACTATATTCTAGACGCGTGGTGGCCTGTTACCTTCCCCGGTTTGGCAATTTTCTTCACGGTTTTCTCGGTCAGCCTGATTGGCGATGGCCTGAACGATGCCTTTAACCCGAAATTGAGGGAAAGATGAGCGCACTTTTGCAGATCGAAAACCTGCAGGTTACGTTTAACACCCGCCACGGGCAGGTGACGGCGCTAGACAGCGTTTCGCTATCGGTCAATGCCGGCGAAACCCTTGGGGTGGTGGGCGAATCTGGCTGCGGCAAATCGATCACCGCGCTGTCGGTGATGGGGCTGATCCCCATGCCGCCGGGGCGCATTGCCGGTGGCTCGATCAAGCTGAATGGCGAAGAGCTGGTGGGCGCCAGCGATGCCCGGCTGCGGGGGTTGCGCGGCTCGGAGGTGGCGATGATCTTCCAAGAGCCGATGACCAGCCTGAACCCGGTGTTCAGCATTGGCGACCAAATCGCCGAGGCCATCATGCTGCACCAAAATGTCAGCTATGATCAGGCCTTTAAGGATGCCGTGGCGCTGCTGGATCGGGTGGGCATTCCCAGCCCCGACCGGCGCGCGCGCGATTATCCGCACCAGCTGTCAGGCGGTATGCGCCAGCGCGTGATGATCGCCATGGCGGTCAGCTGCCGGCCCAAAGTGCTGATCGCAGACGAGCCGACAACCGCGCTGGATGTCACGGTGCAGGCGCAGATCTTTGATCTGCTAAACGAAATCCAGCGCGATTTTGGCGCTGCAATTATGCTGATCACCCATGATATGGGGGCCATCTCGGAAATGGCCGATCGCGTAGCGGTTATGTATGCCGGCCGGGTGATCGAAGAGGCCAGCGCCGATCAGGTGCTCGACACCCCCCAACACCCCTATGCCCGCGGGCTGATTGATTGCATCCCAGCTTTGGGCAAACAAGAAACCGAGCTGCGCGAAATTCCAGGCGTTGTGCCGCCGCTGCATATGCTGGGCCAGGGCTGTGCCTTTAAGGCGCGCTGCGCCCATGCCCGCCCGCGCTGCGGAACGGAAAAACCGCTGTTGCGCAGCCACGGGGCCCACCCCGTGGCCTGCCATGGCGCCGAGGAGGGCTGGCTATGAGTGTGCTTTTGGATGTGCGCGATTTGACCGTGCGCTTTGGCCTGCCCAAACCCAGCATATTTGCCCCCCGCCCCTATCTAGAAGCGGTGCGGCAAGTGTCATTCACCCTGCACGCGGGGCGCGCTTTGGGCATTGTGGGCGAAAGCGGCTCGGGCAAGACCACTGCTGCAATGGCGGCGATCCGGCTGGTTGCGGCCTCGTCCGGGCAGGTGCTGTTTCAGGGCGAAGATCTGCTTGGCTTGTCCGAAACTGAAATGCGCGCCCGGCGCCGCGATGTGCAGCTGATCTTCCAAGATCCCTATTCCAGCCTAAACCCCCGCGCGCGCGTGGCCGATATTGTGCGCGAACCGATGGATCTGATGGGCATCGGCACCCCCGACGAGCGGCACGCCCGCGTCGAAGAGCTGTTCAAACTGGTGGGCCTGCGCCCCGACCAGCTGAACCTGTTTCCGCATCAGTTTTCCGGCGGCCAGCGCCAGCGCATTTCGATTGCCCGTGCACTAACCACAAACCCGCGGCTTTTGGTCTGCGACGAGCCGGTATCGGCGCTGGATGTGGCCATTCAGGCGCAAATCCTGAACCTATTGGCCAAGCTGAAAACCGAACTGGGGCTGTCATATCTGTTTATCAGCCACGATCTGGGCGTTGTGCGCCATGTCTGCGATGATGTGGCGGTGATGTATCTGGGCAAAATCGTGGAAATCGGGGATCGCACCCAGTTGTTCGATGCCCCCCAGCACCCCTATACCCAGGCGCTGCTGGCCGCAGCCCCCAGCCTGGCGCGGCGCAAATCACGTGGCTATGTGCGGCCCTTGAAAATCAGCGGCGACCCGCCCAGCCCCATCAACCCACCCAAGGGCTGTGCCTTTGCCGATCGCTGCCCCAAGGCGCAACAGATCTGCCGCAGCACCCAGCCCAGCCTGGCGGGCGGCGCGGGGCACCAGGTGGCCTGCCATTTCCCCGGCCCCGCAACCGAGGGCACAGCGGCCCAGATATAACAAGGCGCGGCTAAAGCGCGCCCACGGTCTGTGCAATCTGGCCCCGCAGCCAGCGATGCATCGGGGCGTGATGGGTGCGCGCTGTCCAGTATAATTCAATCGCAAATGCTGCGGGAAAGGGGCATGGCAAAACCTTTACGCCCGGGCCATAGGCCTGCGCCACCCGGCGCGGCACGGTGCCCAGCAGATCGGTGCCCATGATCAGCTGCGGCAGGTTGGCGGGGCTTGGCACCTCGACCGCTACGTTCGGGGCCAGGCCTTGCGCATCCATTTCCACCAGATAGGACGAGCGCCAATTCCCCCCGTAGGTCACAACAACCTGTGGTGTGGCGGCGAAAATTTCGGCGCTCAGCGTGGCATTGGCCAGCGGGTTTTGCGCATCGATCACGCAGACATAATGATCTTCCAGCAGGCGCCGGCCATAAAACCCGCTTTCCTTTAGTCGGATCGGCCCCACCAACAGATCGCTTTCACCACGGCTAAGCTGCTGTTTGCCCTGCACGCTAGAGGCGATGATATTCAGCCGCAAGCCCGGCGCGCTGCGGCGCAAATTGCGGATCAGATGCGGCACCATCGTGGCGCGCTCGTAATAGTTGCAGCTGAGCGTCACTTCGGCCCTTGCATGGGCCGGATCAAAGGCGCGCGGCTCGGCCAGGGCCAAAAACTGATCCAGCAGCTGCCCGGCTTCGACCACGATTTCCAAACAGCGCTCGGTTGGCACGGTGCCCGTGCCCTGGCGCACAAAAAGCGGGTCATCAAAGGCGCGGCGCAGGCGATCTATGGTGTAGCTGACCGCGCTTTGCGTGCTGCCCAGCGCCTCGGCTGCGCGGGTGAACGAGCCATGCGCATGCACCATGCGCAGCACCCGCAAGGCGGCAAAATCGACCGAATGCACATCCATCCCAGACCCCTATCAAATTTTCCGATGCATATTATAAAATTAATCGGATTGCCAGATGCACCACCCAGCCCTAGTCTTTGCTGCGCATCCAGTGTTCAGGGAGGGACCATTGGCCAGCATACCCGCCGCCCCGGTTGATGAAACAATCACCATCGCCCAGCTTACGCGTGATCCCTATAGCGTTTATGCCCGCCTGCGCCGCGAAGCGCCGGTGCTGCGCGTCAAGGCGCTGGGGCGCACATTGCTGACGCGCGCTGCAGATACAAAGGCGGTAAAAGAAAATCCGGCGGTATTTTCGGCAAATGACCCGAACACCCCGATGCAGCGTGCCTTTCGCGCCCATACATTAATGCGCAAGGATGGCGAGGAACACGCCGCCGAACGCGGCGCTATGGCACCGGCCTTTAGCGGCCGATCCATCACCCAATGTTGGACACCCATTTATACGCAAATCGCGGAAGACTATGTCGCCCGCCTGCCCCGTGGTGAAACGGTCGAGCTGTTTCACGGCCTGGCCGGCCCTTTCGCGGCGCGCTGCCTGACCCATCTTTTGGGCATCCCCGAGGCCAGCGATGATGACATGCAACGCTGGAGCCAGATTTTGATCGATGGCGCGGGCAATTTTGGCTGGGCGCCCGAGCTGTTTGCCGAATGCGACCGCGCCAATGACGAGATGGATGCGCTGTTTCGCACCGCAGCCGCCCGCTATCGGGAAACCCCAGATCAAAGCGCGCTGTCAGTGATGGTGAATGCCGAAAACCCGATCCCCGAAAGCCAAATTCATTCCAATATCAAAATCGCCATTGGCGGCGGCATCAACGAGCCGCGCGATGCGCTGCTGACCATTCTTTACGGCTTGCTCAGCAACCCCGATCAATGCGCCGCGGCCAAACGCGATGGGTTGTGGGCCGAGGCCTTTGAAGAGGGTGTGCGCTGGGTGGCGCCGATCCAGGTATCGTCGCGCGTGGCCAAAGACGATATCGAGGTGGGCGGCTACCTGATCGCCAAGGGCGACACGGTGATGACCTCGCAGGCCAGCGCCAACTGGGATGAAGATCTGTTTGAAGATCCGCATCTGTTCAATATCTTCCGCCCCCGCACCCCCCATCAGGCCTTTGGCAATGGCCCGCATTTCTGCCAGGGCACCCATATTGCCCGGCGTATGCTGGCCAATATCATGCTGCCAATGCTGTTTGACCGCTTTCCCAATATGCAACTGGCTGACAAAGACAGCGTGCAGTTTTGGGGGTTTGGCTTTCGCGGGCCGCGCAGCTTGCACGTAACATTGAATTAAGGGCGAAAAGCCCCAGATTTGGCCAGCCCGGGCACGCCTGGGTTATGCGCCGGAACCGGCCAAAACAAGGCCAACCCTAGGGAGGAAATGATGAAACGACGTATCGCTTTAAAAACCGTGGCCGCCGCAGCGCTGGCGCTGGGCCTGGCGCCGGGCATCGCCGCTGCGCAAGATGTCACCCTGCGCTTGCACCAGTTCTTGCCACCGCCTGCCACGGTGCCAAAACATATCCTGAAACCCTGGGCTGCACGCGTGGAAGAGCGCGCCGGCGGCGCCCTGAAGATCGAGCATTACGATGCCATGGCGCTGGGGGGCCGCCCGTCGGACCTGATGGATCAGGCCATGGATGGCGTGGCCGATATCGTCATGACCGTTGTGGGCTATACCCCGGGCCGCTTCCCCAAAACCGAAGTGTTCGAACTGCCCTTTATGATGACCGATCCAGTCGCCACCGCCAAAGCCTTTCAAGAGCTGGTGGAAACCGATCTGCAGGCGGGCGAATATAGCGATGTCAAAGTGCTGGGCGCATGGGTGCACGGCCCCGGCGTGGTGCACACCAAAGAGCCTGTGACAAAGCTGGAAGATCTAGAGGGCAAAAAACTGCGCGGCCCAACCCGCGTGATTTCTGACCTTTTGGGCGAATTGGGGGCCACCCCTGTGGGCATGCCCCTGCCTGCCATCCCCGAAGCCCTGTCAAAAGGCGTGGTTGATGGCACCGTGATCCCGTGGGAGGTGACGCCCGCAATCAAGCTGACGGAACTGGTGGGCAACCATGCGGAATTTGGCGGCGACGAGGCGCTTTATACCGCCACGATCATCATGGTGATGAACAAGGCCAAATACGACAGCCTGCCCGCCGATATCCGCGCAGCCATTGATGCAGAATCGGGAATGGCGCTGGCAGAGTTTGCCGCGCAGGTCATGTATGACTACGATAAACCCGGCCGTGATATTGCCGAAAAGAATGGCAATACCATCACCCAGCTGGATGCGGCCGAAGTGGCCCGCTGGAAAGCCAAGTCGCAACCCGTTATCGATCGTTGGGTGGCCGATATGAACAGCAAAGGCATCGATGGTGCCGCGCTGATCGAACAGGCCAAAAGCCTGATCAAAAAACACGGCGGCTAAGCCCGCTTTCTGGCCGCCAGCCCAGCGCTGGCGGCCTTTTATCCGCTGCAAGCAAGGCCCAGACCATGCCAGATACCGCCGCCGCCCATTTGGCCCCACCCCCGCTGAACCATGTGTGCGATCTGTTTGTCGATCTCGACCCGATCCGCGAGATGGGCCATGGCCGGGCCGGCCAAAGGCGGATCATCCCCATCATCGGCGGGCAGGTGCGCGGGCCGATGTTGAACGGGCGCATCATGAATTTGGGGGCGGATTGGCAAACCATATGGGCCAATGACGTGGCCGAGCTGGATACCCGCTATGCCATGGAAACCGACGATGGCGCAGTGATTGAAATTCGCAACTATGGCTATCGCCATGGCCCAGCCGAGGTGCTGAAGGCCGTGGCGCAGGGCCAGGATGTCAGCCCTGATAGCTATTACATGCGCACACATGCCCGGCTGGAATGCGGCGATCCGCGCTATGACTGGGTGAACCGCACCCTGTTTGTCGGGCGCGGTGCACGGCTGCACCAGCAGGTGGTTGTATCGCTTTATGCGCTAGGCTGACGCGCCGCCCGGGTTTCGCGCGAAACCGCCCCCTCAAGCCCGGTGCTGCCATAAAGCCATTCGATCTGATCATACCAGTCTTGGGGCCCGCGGGCGCGCATGACGGCGTTGCGCAGCGCCGCATGCGCACCCGCGGGGTGATAGACATGTTCGCCAATGGCGCGCGATTGCAGCTGCACCCGCGCCGTGCGCAGCTGGCGCATGTTTTGATACGCATCCAGCGCGGCCTCGACATCATCGATATGCGACAGGCAATGCGACAGCGCCACCGCATCCTCCATGGCCATACAGGCACCTTGGGCGAAATATTGCAGCATCGGGTGGGCAGCATCGCCCAACAGCGCCACGCGCCCGTCAACCCAGTTCATCACCGGATCGCGGTCGCATAGCACCCATAGTTTCCAATCCTTGCCCTTATCGATGATCTGTTGCGCGCGGGGGGCGATATGTTCAAACCCGCGGCGCACCTCGTCATGCGAAACGGGCTTGCCAGCCACAGGTTCGGGCGCATCATTGTGGTAGGTCACAACCAGATTGAACGCTTTCCAGCCCTGCAACGGATAATGCACGATATGGCATTTCGGCCCCGCCCATAGGGTGGCTGCGTTCCAGCGCAGATCTTCGGGCATGTCTTCGGTCGGGATCACGCTGCGATAGGTGGTGTGGCCCGATACGCGCGGTGCCCCGTCGCCCACCAGCTGCTGGCGAATATTCGACCACAGCCCATCGGCCCCGATCAACAAGCTGCCAGTTTCAACCTGGCCATCGGCCAGTTGCACGCGCACCTCGGCCCCCTCTTGGCTGTAGCTTTGCACCGCCGCATTGGTGCGCAGATCGACCAGCGGGCTGTCAAGACAGGCCTTTAGAAACACCCCATGCAAATCGCCCCGATGCACCACGGCATAGGGGTTGCCAAACCGCGTGCGAAACCCCTCGTCCAGCGGAATAGAGGTGATTTCGCTGCCATCCAGCGCATCCATCAGCCGCAAACTATCGATATAAACCGCCATCGCACGGGCGGTGTCGCCCACGCCCAGATAATCAAAGGCGTGAAAGGCATTGGGCCCCAGCTGGATGCCCGCCCCGATTTCCCCCAGCTGGGGCGCTTTTTCCAACACCAGGCTGCGAATGCCACGCTGGGCCAGGCCGATCGCGGCCGCCAGCCCACCAATACCACCGCCAGCAATCAGAACACGGGTCATAGGGTTTCCCTTTCGCTTTTTAATACGCATACGTATCATTAGCGTGCGTGTAAATACTTTTCTTATCCCACCGCCCCGGCTAGAGTGTGGCGAACGGAGGCACTGATGCACGATATCCATAAAATGCCCGGCCATCTGGCCCGGCGCTTGCAGCAAATTTCGGTCGCCATATTCAACGAGCATATGCGCCGCGCCGGGTTTGATCTGACCCCGGTGCAATTTGCAGCCCTCTCCGCGGCGGCGGCAACGCCCGGCATGGATCAGGCGCAACTGGCGCGCCAAATTGCCTATGACCCCGTCACCTTAAGCGGTGTGATCGACCGGCTGTGCAAAAAGGGCTTGGTCAGCCGAAATATCAGCCCAACAGACCGCCGCGCGCGGGTGATTGCCCTAACCGCGGCAGGCCATACCCTGCTGGCCCAGGCAAGCCCACAGGTGGCCGCGCTGCAGGCCGATATCTTGGCGCCGCTTGAACAGGAAGAACAGGCGCAATTGCTGCGCCTGCTGGAAAAGATCACGGGCGCTGCACCCAGTGCCTAGCGCGTATTGCCCCCCGGCCGCATGCGGGCCATCAGGTTGTCTTTCAGCACGAATTGGTGAAACAGCGCAGCCCCCACATGGCCCGCCACCAAAAGCAGCGCCAAATTGACCATGATTTCATGCACATCCCCCGCGCCCGCAATGCCGGCACCCCAAGCCGCCATGCCCGACAATGGCACCGCCAGCAACACCGCATAAAGCGCCAGATGCCCCCAATGCGCCAGCCGGTTCATCAGCGCAGGCCCCGCAGGCAGCGCCGGCGCGCCCAGCCACCACCGCAGGCCGATACGCAGCACCATCAGCGCCAAAATCGCCAGGCCGACAGGCGGGTGAACAAGGGCCGCAAATTGATCGGGCACCCCACCCTGCAGCTTGATGCGCAGGGCACGCCCCATATCATCTGAAATCAGAAAATTGGTGGCAAAAAGAGCAGCAATCAGCCAGTGCAGCAGAATTTGCACCGTGCCATAGCGGGATTGAGTGGCAGAGACAGACATAACGTTTTCCTTTAAAATCAGCCCAGCGGGCACACAAATACCATACGTTTATGCCAGATTTTTCCGTCGCTGAAATAGCTATGACAGGCCAACAATTTTGGGCAGTTCGGCAAAATCAGAAAACACATGCTGGTGCGGCAGGGCCGCGACATCGGTTTTGCGATAGCCTTCGGTGAAGAGCGCAAAACTGATGCCCGCGCGCTGCGCTGTTTCGGCATCTACCTCGCTATCGCCCACAAACAGCACATCGCCCGCGCAAAGGCCCAGCTGGGCCACAGCCGCCAACAGCGGCGCCGGGTCGGGCTTGCGTATGGGCAGGCTGTCGCCGCCAATCACCACGGGAAACATCTGCTGCATCTGGAAATGCGCCAAAACCGTTTGCGTGGGCACCAGCGGCTTGTTGGTGCAAATGGCCAGGCCCAGCCCCGCCTGCTGCAAGCGGTGCAAACTGGCGGGCACATTGGGGTAAAGCCGCGTCAACCCATGGGCGGTTTCGTAATGATGCTCGAAACGCGCAATCATGGCGGGTTTGGCCGGGTGATCGGGGCTGTGGCCCAAATGCTGCAGCGCCGAGGCCAGCAAATGCGCCACCCCGCGGCCAATAAAGCCGCGGATTGTGGCAAAATCGAGCGGCTGAAAGCCCGCCTCGACCAAGACAGAATTGGCCGCGGCATGGATATCTGGCGCGCTGTCAATCAGCGTGCCATCCAGATCGAAAATCACCGCCCGCATCATGCGCGCCGCACCAATACCGAACCCACAGAATACCCCGCCCCAAACGAGCAGATCACCCCGATATCGCCCACCCCCAGATCGGCGCTGTGTTTTGCAAAGGCAATGATCGAGCCCGCAGACGAGGTATTGGCATAATCTTGCAAGATATTTGGCTGCTCATCCGGGCTGGGCTCGCGGCCCAGCACTTTGCGGCCCACAAAATCATTCATGGTTTTATTGGCCTGATGCAGCCACATGCGCCGCAGCTGCTGGGGGTCGATGCCCTGATCGCCCAAATGCGCCAGGATATGGGCCGAAACCATCGGCACCACCTCTTTAAACACTTTGCGGCCATTTTGCATGAATTGCATATCGCGGCGGTCTTTCATGCCATCGGGGCGGTTGCGGCGCAAAAAGCCGTTGTTGTTGCGGATATTGTTGGAAAATTCGGTGGCACAGCGGGTGGATAAAATTTCAAAACAGCCCCCCTGTGCATCGGCGCTGCGTTGAATAACCGTGGCGGTGGCCACATCGCCAAAGATGAAATGGCAATCACGGTCGCGCCATTCCAGATGGCCGCTGGTGATTTCGGGGTTCACCACAATCGCACAGCGCACGCTGCCTGCACGCACCATATCGGCCGCGGCCTGAATGCCAAATGTGGCCGAGGAACAGGCCACATTCATATCAAAGGCAAAACCGCCGGCGCCCAGGGCTTTTTGAATTTCGATCGCCACGGCGGGGTATGCGCGCTCGATATTCGAGGCGGCGCAAATCACCAGATCCACCTGGTCGCCCTGAATACCGGCCTGGGCCATGGCAGTTTCGCAGGCGGCAAGGGCAATTTCGCTCATCAGCCCAGGCTCATCATCGCTGCGCTGGCGAAACCGTGGATACATGCGCGCAGGATCTAGCACGCCCTCTTTATCCAGCACATAGCGCTGCTCTATGCCGCTGGCTTTAAAGATAAAATCGGTCGAGGAATACTCTTTCGCCTCGATCTCGCCTGCGGCGATTGCCTGGGCATGCTCGGCGTTGAAAAGATCGACATAGGCGTTGAAACTTTCCACCAGCTCTTGGTTGGTGATGATATGTTCAGGGGTGAAAACCCCGGTTCCGGAAATTACTGGCTGATACATTGCCCCACCCCTTTTGCTGGGCACACAACACCCAAAAACCAACGAAAGATCAAGGCAATCTGTCCAGATATCACGGTATTTGCCCGCGCGCGCGCCGGCCAACCCCCGGCCAACCCTAGGCCAAACCCAGGGCCAAACCGGGGCCGCGCGGGGGCGTGCCGCTAATGCATGCGCCCGCCAATGGGCACGGGCTGATCGGGGGCCAGCAACACAATACCGCCCTGGGCATCAGACACGCCCAAAACCAGCACCTCGGACATGAATTTGCCAATTTGCCGGGGGGGGAAATTGACCACGGCCATCACCTGCCGCCCAACAAGGCTTTCAGGGCTATAATGGGCCGTTACCTGCGCGCTGGTGCGTTTTTCGCCAATCTCTGGGCCGAAATCGATCCACATCTTGATGGCGGGTTTGCGTGCCTCGGGGTAGGGTTCGGCGCGCAGCACCTGGCCCACGCGGATATCGACCTTTAAAAAGTCGTCAAAGGAAATATCAGCCATTGCGCAACTCGATACTGCGGTGGGTGGCGGCGGCAACCGTGGCGGCCACCAGCGGCGGCAGGCCGGTTTCAGGGTGCATCAACACCTCTAGCCCGGCTTGGGTGGTGCCATTGGGGCTGGTGACGTTTTGGCGTAGCTCTGCCGGGGTTTCGGCCGCGCCTTCGGCCAAGGCGCCAGCCCCTGCAACGGTGGCTTTGGCCAGCTGCATGGCCATATCGGCCGGCAGGCCCATGGCCTGACCCGCCGCTGCCATGCATTCGATCAGGTGAAACACATAGGCCGGGCCCGAGCCTGACAGCCCTGTAACCGCATCCATCTGGCCTTCGTCTTGCAGGCGCACCACCTGGCCCACGGCAGACAACAGCTGTTGCGACAAATCCAGATCTGCGGTGCTGGCATGGGCATTGCCGATCATTGCGGTGATGCCCTTGCCGATGGCTGCAGGCGTGTTGGGCATGGCCCGCACAATGGGGGTGCCTGCCCCCAAAACCTGCTCGAAATGCGCAATCGGGGTGCCCGCGGCCACCGAGACAAACAGCGTGCCGCCCCCGCCCATAGCCGCCAGGCTGGGCAATGCGGCCCCCATCATTTGCGGCTTGACCGCCACCAGCACGATCGCCGGGGCGCTGGGCAGATCTTGGTTGATGTGCACGCCCGTAGACTGCACCCATTCCGAGGGGTTTGGATCGTTGACCCAAACGCTGCTGGGGGGCAAACCGCCTGCCAGCCAGCCCTGCAGCATCGCGCCGCCCATTTTTCCGCAGCCCAGCAGCACCAAGCCCCGGGCCGCCACAGTTTCCATCGACATGTTGCCCCCTATTGCATTTTGCGTTGGGGCATAGTGTTACGCGCGGCCGTAGGCCTCTGCAATGGCGACCTGCAGCGCCTCTTGGGTTGGGCGATTGCCCCAAACCACCAGCTGAAACGCCGGGTAAAACCGCTCGGCGCTGAGAACGGCTGCATTGATCATCGTATCGATCTGCTCGGCGCTGGCCGATTGGCCGCCCGCCAGCACCAGACCATAGCGATAGACCATCAGCTTGTGATCATCCCAATAGGTAAAGGCGCCGGCCCAACATTGATCGTTGGTGGCATTCATACATTCATAAAGCGCGGGCAGCCTGTCGGCTGGCGGTTCCATCTCGAAGGTGCAAATCAAGCGCAATGTCTGGTCGTAATCTGACCAGGCCAAAGTGATCGAATAGGTGCGCCACTGCCCCTCGACGGCCATTGCGATCTGGTCGTCGTGGATGCGGTCGAAATCCCATTCATGGTGCTCGGCAATGTGCTCGACAATGTCGATCGGGTGCAAGTCGTCCTGGAGGAAATGCTCGGTCAGGGCCATAGTGCCACCTTTCTGCTATGCTTAGCGCCGGGGCGTGGCAGCGCCCCAAGTGCTAGCTGCCTGCTCTAGAAAGCGGGGGGTTTGCCCTGCCTTCTACAAGATATGGTGCGCGGCAAACTCTGCCCTGTAAAGCAATAAATTGGGGATAACCCCTATATCTTGTGGATGACATCAAAAATTCATCAACCTAAGCGCCCATGCCACTGGCCCCGGGCGCAGGCCAAGCGCCATTACCCCGCAAAACGGGCCTATGGCGCTGTCAATGTTGGATATTGGGTGAATTCAGGCGGATTTTTTCACAAATTCGGTCAGAATCACGATGCGCTGGCCCTCGACGCGCCCCTCGATCTGGCCGCCATTATCGGGCACCAACGAGATATTGCGCACCGCAGTGCCGCGTTTGGCGGTAAAGCCCGCGCCCTTGACCACCAGATCCTTGATCAGGTGAACGGTGTCGCCCTGCGCCAAAACTGCACCGTTGCTGTCGCGGTGGATAACGTTACCGGGGCCGGCCAAACCTGCCTCGGCCCAGGCCCTTGTATCATCATCGAGATAGGCGATATCCAGCAGCTCTTGCGCCCAATGCGCGTTCAGGCCCGACAAAAGCCGAAACGCCAAAACCTGCGTTGCAGGCTCGGGCGCCCAGATGGCATCGTTGAGGCATTGCCAATGCGGCCCGTCTTGCAGCGTGCCCGTGGCACCGGCATGGCAGGTGGGGCACAGCGCAACCGTGTCGCTGCGCGGGGCCAGGGCAAAATGATCCGTAGCGGTGGCGCCGCACAGGCAGCAAATATCGGTCATCTCTGGGCCCTTTCGTGGTTCTGCAGCAACTTATGGGCGCGAAGCGCGCATAAAGACAAGGCGAAAGCGCAAATAGGCTTGCAGCCATTGCCCCAGGCCATAGGGTGGCCGCGGTTTGGTAAAGGGTATGCGTGATGGCTGGTGTTTTTCCTGGTGTTTTTCCTGGGGTTTTGGGCCGGGTTTGGGTTTTTCTGCTGCTGGCCACAACCCTGGCCGCCTGCAGCGCGCGCATTCCTGAAAACACGCAAACCCGCATTTTGCTGCTGGGCGATTCAATGATGGCGGCCAACAGAGATGAAAATGCGGGCGTGGCGGCCGCATTGCAGCAGCACCTGGGCGAGCCGGTGCTAGACCGATCGGTCAGCGGCGCGCGCTATCTGGGCCTGGCCAAGCTGAGCGGTATTGGCCTGTATTTGCCCAACCAATACCGCAGCGGCAAATGGCAATGGGTGGTGGTCAACGGCGGCGGTAATGACCTGCTGCTAAGCTGCGCCTGCCGCTGGTGCGCCGGCACGTTAGAGCGGCTGATTTCCCCAGATGGCAGCCGGGGTGCGGTGCCCGATTTCGTGGCCCAATTGCGCAGCACCGGCGCGCAGGTGCTTTATACCGGCTATCTGCGCACACCCGGCGTGACATCGCCCATCGAGGGCTGCACCCAAATTGGCACCGAATTCGAAACGCGCCTGGCCCGTATGGCTGCCCGTGATGAGGGGGTGCGCTTTGTTGGGCTTACCGATCTGGTGCCGATGGGGGCGCGCAGCTATCACAACATCGACCTGATCCACCCATCCGCCAAAGGCAGCAATGCCATTGCTGGCCGTCTGGCACAGGTGATGGCGGCGCGCTAGCGCGATCAGGGCTCGCGGAAGGCCTCGCGCGATTTGTAAAGCGGCTTGAGCAGATATTGCAGCACGGTCTTTTGGCCTGTGTGCAATTCTACCGTGGCCTGCATGCCCGGGCGCATTTCCACGCTGGCCTGCCGGTCGGTAAGATTGGCCATATCGACGCGCAGCATCACCTTGTAATGCGCGCTGCTTTCGGGATCGCGGGCGCGCTCGTCTTTGAATGTGTCGGCGGAAATCACATCGACCCGGGCCTTTAGCGTGCCAAAAATCGTATAGTCATAGGCGGTTAGCTTGATTGTAGCCTCTTGGCCACGGCGAATATTGGCAATATTTTCCGGCTTTACCCGCGCCTCGACGAACAGCTCTTCATCCAGCGGAATGATCTGCAAAATCTCTTCGCCCGGGCGCACCACCCCGCCAATGGTTGTGACCCCCAGTTGATTGACGATACCGCGCAAGGGGCTGGTCAGCACCGTGCGGTTCAGCTGGTCTTGCGCCGCTTTCATCGCCTGGCGCAGGCGCCCCAATTCGGCCAGGGTTTCTGAATATTCTTGCGCGCGCTGCAATTCTGCCTGGGTTTGCACCTCGTCATAGCGCGCCTTGGCATCGGCATAGGCGCGGCGCGCACGGGTGACTTCGATTTCGGCCACGATCTTTTTGCGCAACAGGTTTTCTAGCAAATTGCGCTCGCGCTGGGCCTCTTCCATCACCAGCCGCGTGCCTTCGCTGCGGCTGGCATAATCGCTTTGGCGGGCGCGCAACAGCGCCCTTTCGCTGGCCACCATCGCCGGGGCCTGCGCCACCAAATCGGGGGGCGCCTGAAAATCGAACTGGCCGGCCAGCTCGGCCTCGAGGCGCAGGCGGCGCACCTCGAGCGCGGTGATCTGATCTTTCAGATCATCCACCGCCGATTGAAACTGCGTGTCGTGCAGGCGCGCCAAAACATCGCCGCGCTGCACCACATCGCCCTCTTTCACCAAAAGCGCCGCCAAAATGCCGCCCTCGAGGTTTTGAATGATCTGCGGGCGCGACGAGGAAATCAGCGCCCCGGGCGCGCGCACAATTTCATCGATCCAGGCAAAAGCCGCCCAGATCACGAAAAACCAAAGCGCCGCCGCCGATAGCCAGATTGTGGCAGAAGCCCCCCGCAAGGCCGCGAATTGGGGCAGCGCCTTGTTTTCTGCCAGCGCCATTACGCCCCCTCTTTCTGCCGCGCCAATTGCGCCAAAACCTGTTCGCGCGGGCCATCGACCGCCAAGCGACCCGCATGCAAAATAAGCGTGCGTTCGGTCAGCGCCAAAATCGGCACGCGGTGGGTGGCAATGATGGCGGTGCGCCCCTCGAGCCAGCCATGCAAACGGCTGACCAAAGTTGTCTCTAGCGTCTGATCCAGCGCTGCGGTTGGTTCATCCAACAAGCAGATGGGCGGGTTTTGCAGCCATAGCCGCGCCCAGCCGATCGATTGGCGCTGCCCCACCGACAGGCCCACCCCGCCATCGCGAATTTCCAAATCGAGCCCCTTGGGATGGGCGCGCAAAAACTGCCCCAGCCCGGCAAAATCAAGTGCTGCCATCAGCCGGTCGTCATCGCGTTCCACCATCGTCAGGTTCAGGTTGTCGCGCAAACTGCCTGAAAACAAACGCACATCTTGCCCAACATAGCCCACCAAGCGGCGCAAATCGCGCGGGTCGATCTGGGCCATATCGGTGCCATCGATTAACACCGTGCCGCTTTCTGGCGCATAAAGACCGCAGAGCAGTTTCAACAGGCTGGATTTGCCCGAGCCGTTCACCCCCAGCACTGCCACCCGCTGCCCTGCCGGTATGATCAGCCCCGGCACATCCAGGGCCGCGGCACTATCGCGATCGTAGCGAAATTTCACCTCGCGCAGCTCGAAACTGCCCGCCAGCGTATCGCGGCGCAAATAGCTGCGATCTTCGGCCTGATCCTGGGGCGATTGGGCAATGTGATCCAACCCATCGAGGGCGTGTTTGACATTGCTCCAGCGGGCCATCGTGGCGGCCAGCTGGGTAAGCGGGCCCAAGGTGCGGCTGGTCAAAATACCCGTTGCAATAATGGCACCCACCGTGAATTCACCCGCAAACACCATATAGGCGCCCAAGATCACAGCAAAAACATAGGTGGCCTGCTGCAACGCCTGGCTGACATAGGTCAAGCTTGAGGCAAGGCGCCGCTGCTGGCTGGCCTTATCTGCCGACAGCGCGCTCATTTCGCCCCAAAGGCGCAAAATCCGCGCCTCGGCACGCTGGGTTTTCACGGTTTCAGGGTCGGCCACCGCCTCGTGCAGCAGCCGCGCGGCCTGCACGCCGGCCCCTTGGGTTTCCTGGGTCAGGCGCAGCATATGTTTTTGCAAAAAATAGCCCGGAAGCACCATCAAGACGCCCCCCAAAACCAGCACCCAAACGACATTTCCCGCAATCGTGGCAACCAGGGCCAAAAAGATGAAAACAAACGGAATATCAGCCAAAGACGACACGGTAGAGGCGGTGAAAAATTCCCGCACCGCGCCAAATTCGCGGATCGAGGAAAAGATCTGCGAGGGCGCGCGCCCCGGTGCATCGGCCCGCATGCCCAAAACCCGGCGCATCAGCAGCGTTTGCACGCTAAGCTCTATCTGCCGCCCCGCCCCATCGATCAGCTGGGCGCGGGCGATTTTTAACAGCGCCTCCAGCGACAACGCCAAAAACGCCCCCGCAGCCAGCACCCAAAGCGTGGCTTGCGATTGATGCGGGATCACCCGGTCGTAGACCTGCAGGCTGAACAGCGCCACAGACACCGCCAGCAGATTGGCCACAAGCGAGCCCAATGCCACCTCGGCAAAGGCGCGGCGATGGCTGAAAAACACCCCCCAAAACCAATGCGGCGCGGCCTGCAGCGTGGCGGGTTTATCTGCCAGCTGCGGCGCGGCTGTGGGCGCTGTCAGCAGATCGCCGGTGAAATAGGGGGCAAATTCGGCCAGCGGCACATGGGCCTTTTGATCGCGGCAGCTGGGGTCGTGCAAAACCAGGGTGTTTTGCTCTTGCGCCAAGACCAACACATATTGCCCGCCGCTCATCCGCGCCAGGGCGGGCCATAGGCCGGCGTGAATATCGGGCGCATGGCTGTGGGTGGCCTCTACACCCAAATGGCCCAGCGCCTGGGCCATCTGCGCCATGTTGATGGGGGCTGTGGGCGCGGCGCCTGCGCAGGCCTGGGCCAGGGCCAGGGCTGCATCGTTTTGCGTGCTCGGGTGGCCCAGGGTTTGGGCAAAAACCACCAACAACCGCGCGCGCGCCTGCAGCTTATCTTCGGGCGGCGCGCTGGGGGGCG
>CAJXSO010000033.1 GCA_913061505.1 uncultured Lutimaribacter sp. | reverse complement strand
TGTTTGACCCAAATGGCATTTTGAACCCGGGCGCTGTGCTGGGGTAGGGGGCGCATAAACACGCGATCTAGCTGGCGTCTGAGCTTTGGGTGCCCCATTAGTCCGCAATAGCGGCGCAAGCCGCCCGCGCCGCGCGCGGCCCTGCTTTGAACGCGGCCGGCAGGGCCAGCCCCCTACAGCCCCTCAAAGGCGCAAAGGGCATGCACCTCCATGCCCATGGCCTCTAGCCGCTGGCGCCCGCCCAGATCGGGCAGATCCACCACAAAGGCGCAGCCCACAATATTGGCGCCCAGGCGCTCTACCAGCTTGATCCCTGCCTCGGCGGTGCCGCCCGTGGCCAGCAGATCATCGACCAAAAGCACGGTTTCGCCGGGCTGCAGCGCGTCGTCGTGCAGCTCTACCACCGCCTCGCCATATTCCAGCGTGTAGGCCTGCGAAATCACCGCGCCCGGCAGCTTGCCTTTTTTGCGAATGGGCACAAAGCCCGTGCCCAGCTGATGCGCCACGGCACCGCCCAGAATAAAGCCGCGCGCCTCTAGCCCCACCACTTTGTCGATGCGCTGGCCTGCATAGGGGTGCAGCATCTGGTCAACCGCCATGCGAAACCCGCGCGGATCGGCGAACAGTGTGGTCACATCGCGAAACAAGATCCCCTCGTGGGGGAAATCAACGATGGTGCGGATATAGTCTTTTACGGTTTTGGCGGGGGTCATCGATTTATCCTTGTGCAAAGGGGCGGTGTGGATGTGCCAGCTCAACGGGTTTGGCGCAAGCCCGTTTCACCTGGCCGGTAATGACGGCGCAGCGCCATTTTGTCTTGGGGGGCCAGCTGTTTGGTGGCGTTGCTATCCTCGGCAAAGATCGACAGGCCATTGTAATGGCTGTTTTTTATATCGGTCATCAGGCCCAAAGATTGGGTCAGCTCTTCCAGCAGGGCAGATTCGTAATCGCGGATCGCCAGCCTGCGGGTAAAAACGATATTCGCCCCCTGGATAATGCCCGCCTGATCCCACCAAATCCGCACCGCCCCGCCGCGCACCACTGCCCCCTCAAATCCGCGAATGCCCTTGCCCAGCAAAGGCGTGCGCCCATCGTTATCGACAAAATAAAGCCGAATATCGGCATTGGCGGGGCTGTCTGAGCGGACCAGCCGAATATTGGCGCCTGTGGCGTTCAGATATTGCACCGCGCGCGCCAATGCCGCGCGGGCGCGCGCCTGTGGGCGGCCTAAAAACGCCCGGTCCATGCGGGCGATGGCCACTTTTAGCTGCGCCCCCAGGGGCCAGCGCACCGATGGTTTGGCACAAGGGCCACGCGGTGGGGCGGCACAAGCCACAAGGCGGTAGAAATCATCATCGGCCAAGGGGCCGGTGGTTGCGATATAGTCTTGCGCGCGCAAAGGCCCCGCCAAAAGCAGCGCCAGCGCCCAGATCATGGCCAAGCGCATGGGCTACAATACCCGCCCCGCCACGGCATCAAGCCGGGCTAACACCTGCGGATCGCGCGCCGCGGGCGCGGTGATCAAGGCCGTATCCAGCGCATGATCGCAGCCCTGGGGGCAGGGCAGGCGGGGGGTGTTGCCCAAAAGGGCGGGCAGCGCTGCGATTGTGGCCTGGGCTGCATGCGCATTACGCGACAGCGTTGCAATGATATCAGACACTTGAACCGCATCATGCCCGGGGTGCCAGCAATCGTAATCTGTAACCATGGCCACCGAGGCATAGCACAGCTCGGCCTCGCGGGCCAATTTCGCCTCGGGCATATTGGTCATGCCGATCACATCGGCGCCCCATTGCTCGCGATACATCCGGCTTTCGGCCAGGCTGGAAAATTGCGGCCCCTCCATCGCCAGATAGGTGCCCGCCTTGTGCACGCGCACGCCGCTGGCCTGTGCGGCGCTGGCGCAATGCGCGCCCAATGCGGCGCAGGTGGGGTGCGCCATGCTGACATGGGCCACGCATCCGCTGCCGAAAAAGCTGCTATCGCGGCCCTGGGTGCGGTCGATGAATTGATCGACAATCACAAAATCGCCCGGCGCCATATGCTCGCGAAACGAGCCGCAGGCCGACATGCTGATCAGATCTGTCACGCCTAGGCGTTTCATCGCATCGATATTGGCGCGGTAGGGCACGGTGCTGGGGCTGTGCACATGGCCGCGGCCATGGCGGGGCAAAAACGCCATGGGCACCCCCTGCAAGACCCCGGTTAAAATCGCGTCCGAAGGTGCGCCCCAAGGCGTGCTGATCTGGCGCCATTGGGCATTTTCCAGCCCCTCGAACTGATACAGCCCCGATCCGCCGATCACCCCAATCATTCTATCTGTCATGTTCTGGCCCTTTTCGGCCAGATTGCCCAAGTCGCAGCGAAAAGAAAAGCCATGCTGCAGGGCGCGCGCTACATGCGCAAGCGCCGTTCGCGCCAGATCACCGATAAGATCGCCAAGATCGCCAAGGCCGAGGTGATGAACATGATCCAGATCAGTGGAAATTCGCCCGCGCCGGGCACCAGCAATGCGCCCGCCAAGGCCGATAATGCCGCGCCCCCGCCGATCATAATGGCGCCGCCCAGCCCGCTGGCTGTGCCCGCCAGATGCGGCCTGACCGATAGCATGCCAGCGGTGGCGTTGGAAATGGTCATGCCATTGCCGATGCCCACCAATGTCATGAACCCAAAAAAGCTAAGAGGGCCAGAATGGCCGGTGTAAGACGAGATCAGCGACAGCGCCATGCCAAAGGTGCCAATCAGCGTGCCGTATAGCACCATTTTGTTCACCCCCACCCGCGCGGCAAAGGCGCCGGTGATCCAATTGCCCAGAAAATAGCCAATCGAGGGGGCGGCGAAATATACCCCCATTTCGCTGGGCGACAGGCCAAACACATCAGATGCCACAAAGGGTGCGCCGCCGAGATAGGCAAAAAACGCCCCCGATCCCAGCGCCGAGGCCATGCAATAGCCCCAAAACCGCGGGCTTGTCAGCAATTCGGGGTATTCCCGAAACTGCCCGGCCAGCGTGTTGTCTGATTTGCGTGCGGTCTCGCCCAGATCATTCCACGAGATGATGAACACCAGCCCGCCACTGAGCATGAGCAGCGCAAAATTGGCGCGCCAGCCCCAGATTTGTTCCAACATGCCGCCAATGGCCGGCGCAATCATCGGCACCACTGCCATGCCCATCGTGACATAGCCAATCATCGATGCGGCGCGATCCTGGCTGTAGATATCGCGCACCACCGCGCGGCTGAGCACCATGGCCACGGCAATCACCGCCTGCAACATGCGAAAGGCCAAAAACACCGTGGCGTTTGGGGCCAGGATACAGCCCAATGTGGCCAGCAGGTAAATCACGATACCGCCCAGAATAATCGGGCGGCGGCCGAATTTGTCGGATATCGGGCCCACCAGAATTTGCAAAACGGCATTCATGGCCAGATACACAGCCACCGACAGCTGCATGACGCTGTATTCCACCTCGAACCACGCAGCCATGCCGGGCAGCGAGGGCAAAAACACGTTCATCGACATGGCCGAGATACCCGCAAGCAGGATCAAGGTTGAGATATGCGGTGGCGAGGTGCGGTTGAAATATGTCCCGCGGGGCGTGTCTGACATGCGTTCAGCCATAGGCCGGGGGGGCGGGGCTGTCTAGCGCGTGAGATTGCGGTGTTTGCTTATTTGCAATTCGCTATGCTTGTATTTCACAAACTTTGCAAATTTGCGGGATTTCGCTTTGGTTCGCGCCTGCGCAACATTATAACCCTGCCAAACCGAAGAGGACCGCCATGAAAGATATCCTTCAGCAATTGGAAGATCGCCGCGATGCCGCCCGTCAGGGGGGTGGTGCGCACCGTATCGAAGCCCAGCACGCCAAAGGCAAGCTTAGCGCGCGCGAACGCGTCGAGCTGCTGCTCGACGAGGGCAGCTTTGAGGAATACGACATGTTCGTAACCCATCGCTGCACCGATTTTGATATGCAGCAAAACAAGCCCGCCGGCGATGGTGTGGTTGTGGGCTGGGGCACGGTGAACGGGCGCCAGGTATACGTGTTTAGCCAGGATTTCACCGTTTTGGGCGGCTCGGTCAGCGCCACCCATGCGATGAAGATTTGCAAAATCATGGATATGGCCGTGCAAAATGGCGCGCCGGTGATTGGCATCAACGATTCGGGCGGTGCGCGTATTCAAGAGGGTGTTGATTCCTTGGCAGGCTATGGCGAGGTGTTTCAGCGCAACATCATGGCCTCGGGCGTGGTGCCGCAAATCAGCCTGATCATGGGCCCCTGTGCCGGCGGTGCGGTCTATAGCCCCGCGATGACCGATTTTATCTTTATGGTCAAAGACAGCAGCTACATGTTCGTCACCGGCCCCGATGTGGTGAAAACCGTCACCAACGAGGTTGTCACCGCAGAAGAGCTGGGCGGCGCCAGCACCCATACGCGCAAATCCAGCGTGGCGGATGGCGCTTTTGAAAACGATGTCGAGGCACTGGCCGAAGTGCGCCGCCTGATCGATTTCTTGCCGCTGAACAACCGCGAAAAGCCCCCTGTGCGCCCCTTCTTCGACGATCCGGCGCGGATCGAGGAAAGCCTGGATACGCTTGTTCCGGCAAACCCCAACACGCCCTATGACATGAAGGAATTGATCGAGAAAATCGCAGATGAGGGCGATTTTTACGAAATTCAGGCAGAATTTGCCAAAAACATGATCACCGGATTTATCCGCCTGGAAGGGCGCACCGTGGGTGTGGTGGCCAACCAACCCATGGTCTTGGCTGGTGTGCTAGATATCGACAGCGCCCGCAAAGCCGCAAGGTTTGTGCGCTTTTGTGATGCGTTCGAAATTCCGATCCTGTCGCTGGTCGATGTGCCGGGCTTTTTGCCGGGCACCAAGCAGGAATATGATGGCGTGATCAAACACGGGGCAAAACTGCTGTTTGCCTATGGCGAGGCGACGGTGCCAAAGGTCACGGTGATCACCCGCAAAGCCTATGGTGGGGCCTATGTTGTGATGGCCTCGAAACACCTGCGTGCGGATGTGAACTATGCCTGGCCCACATCGGAAATCGCGGTGATGGGTGCCAAGGGCGCCACCGAGATCTTGTATCGCAGCGAGCTGGGCGATGCCGAGAAAATTGCCAAGCGCACCAAAGATTACGAAGATGCCTTTGCAAACCCGTTTGTTGCAGCCGAGCGTGGCTTTATCGACGAGGTGATCCAGCCGCGTAGCACGCGCAAACGGGTGGCGCGGGCCTTTGCGATGCTGCGCAACAAAAAGCAATCGATGCCGTGGAAAAAGCACGACAACATTCCGCTGTAACCCGGACCTAGCCCATGACCTGCAAAACCGCCAAAACGCGCTGGCATATCTGCGATAGCGAGGGTGTTCTCACCCTCGCACGGCGCCGGCCTGCGCGGTTTGATTTTGCAGTATCCACCGGGTTTGCACAGCCGGCATGGCCTGTGTCGCGGCGCAAACTGGCGCATCAAATCCGCCAGGATATGTGGCGCGCCTTGCAGCATATGCGGGGGTTTTGCCCGGTTGTGCAGGTCAGTGCCCAGCCTGATGGGCTGCGCGTGCGTGCGGGCGGTGCCGTGGCGGGGCGGTTCCCGCGCGCCCAGGCCGAGGCCGCTGTGCGCGGTATTTTGGACAACCCGGCAAACCAGCAGCGATGGTTTGGCTTTGCTGCGGGGAAGAATCATGCTTGAGTATCGTCGGGATACCGTCGCGCTGGGAGGGGCGTTCGCGGGCGCGACCACGGCTGCAGGGCAGGAGGAGGCCCTCGCCGTGCCCTCTGATAACCCGGTATGGCTGCAGGAATGGTTCATCGATCCCTTGGCCGATGGGCAGGTGGATTTTGCGCGCTTTCGCTTTGTGATGCCGGCCTTGGCACAGGGCGCCCGGTTTGATCAGATCGAGGCCGATTTTCCCCATCTTTGCGAAAATGTGGCGATGCCCCTATTGGCCCAAGCCGGGCTGTCGGCGCCGCGTGTGGTGGTATCTTTGGCGGAACGCGAAACCGAATTTGGCGCCTCTACCCCCGGCCTGCGGCAGTTTTTCGAGGCGTTTCGCATTGAAAATAACCTCTGTATCTGGGAGGGGTTTTGATGGCAGCACAATATCTTGCGGGGCGTTCTTCGCCCAAGGTGAAAATTGCGGCTTTCGGGCCACAAACCTTACCCAAGGGTGATGCCTTGTATTTCTACTCGCCTTTGTCGTGTATGGTGCGTCTGGCCCACAGTGGTGTGGGTGGCAAACCAATCCGGGCCATCGCCGCGCGTCAGAACGCGGATCTGCCCATGGCACGATACAGGAGAAATACATGTCGCAGTCTTTCAAAACCATTTTGGCCGTTGGCCTATTTGCCGCGCTTGGCGCCTGTGCCAGCGCGCCCAAAGAAGACGATTTCATCGTCCTCGATCCCGAACCGATTTCGGTGGAACCTGTCTACACAGGCAAGTACAAATAAGCCCTGTGCGGGGCGGGCCGCTGCGCCTGCCTCGCGCCCACAATCGCGGTGCAGTTTTCTGCGTGCAGCCCCAGGAAAGGGGATAGCATGCTAAAACATCGCGGCTTTCCAGGGCGTTTGCCTGGAACTGATTTTCAATTCGTCATTCGGCGCCCAAACCCCAAAGGGGTAACGCCATTGGTGCGGCGCGAGCGCTATCGCGACCGCAAGGCCGTAGATCGCATGGCCGATCGCGCCTTTTTGGCGGCGCTATGGGATCATTTCGCCGATCAACCATTCGAGCGCGGCAATCTGGATGCCGGCCGCCTAAGCTGGCTTTTTGGCCGCGAGGTTGTGCCCGCAGAAGAGCCGTTTGACCCCGCCAGCTACGAGGCATTGCTGGTCATCAAAGAAGATGTGGCGCGCGCCTCTTTCCCAGAGGTGTTCGAGGAATGATCGGCGGGGTTTTGCGCAATGCTGTGCCATTTGGGCAGGAAACAGCCGAAAGGCGCGGTTTTCTGGCCAAGCCGATTGCGCGAAATTCCGGCCAGGGCCACAGTGATGGCGTAGTGGGCGTCCGTTGCATGCGGGCCGGGGGCCGTGGCCCCAACCGTTACCCTTCCACTGGCGGGCGGGCGGGCCTTACCCTGGGCCTTCCGCCTGCTTTTTCCCGTGAAAATCTGGAAAATATCCTGTATGGGCAAATACTTGCCCAAAACACAGCCCTGCGCGGGCCGCTCTTTTCGGGGCGCGTAAAACGCGGCACATGCCATCGGGTAAAACGCCGCTTTTTACACCAACGCGCAAGGAGATATTCATGCCAAAACGCATCAAACTGGGGGTTTTCCCCCTTGGCCGGGCCGCTGTGGCCTTTGGGTTTGTGCTTGCGATTGCAGGCTGTGGGGAAACCCCGTTGGAGCAATCTGTGCTTGGCGCCGGTGGCGGCGCATTGGGGGCTGCCGTGCTGGATGTCGACACAACCACAGGCGCCTTGGTTGGGGCGCTTGCCAATGTCGCCTATTGCCAGCGCCACCCAGACGAATGCTGATGCGCTTTTTATTCCAGGCCATGCCGTAAAGGCTATACCAACCCATCCTTTTGGGGTAGTATGTGCTCATAAGCCTTATACAAAAATCTGGGGCATCGAGCATGAGCATGGCAAAACTACTGGCAGCCGCAGTGATCTGCGGCGCGCTTTCGGGCTGCATGGCAGCGCCGGAAACGTCCAGCCGATTCTATTTCAGCCCGTCTTACGCGCCGCTTCCCGGCACGGATTAAGCCGGGCCTGCGCCACCACGGTGGCACGATCCGTTCTTCTAACACGCGCAAACCGCGCCGCCTGCACCCCTGCGGGCGGCGCGGTTTTGCGTTTTGACCTCTCCAAGAAAAGGGACAGCGCATGTTCAACAAGATCCTGATTGCCAACCGCGGCGAGATCGCCTGCCGTGTGATCAAGACGGCCCGCAAGATGGGCATTCAAACCGTGGCCATCTATTCCGATGCCGATGCCAATGCGCTGCATGTGCAAATGGCCGATGAGGCGGTGCATATCGGCCCGCCCCCGGCCAACCAATCCTATATCGTGATCGATAAGGTGATGGCGGCCATTCGGTCGTCGGGCGCGCAGGCGGTGCACCCGGGCTATGGTTTCTTGTCGGAAAACCCCAAATTCGCCGAGGCGCTGGCAGCCGAAGGCGTGGCCTTTGTTGGCCCCCCTGTGGGCGCGATCGAGGCGATGGGTGACAAGATCACCAGTAAAAAGATTGCCCAAGAGGCCAATGTATCCACGGTGCCGGGCTATATGGGCCTGATCGAGGATGCGGATGAAGCGGTGAAAATCAGCGGTGAAATCGGCTATCCGGTGATGATCAAGGCCAGCGCCGGCGGCGGCGGCAAGGGCATGCGTATCGCCTGGAACGATGCCGAGGCGCGCGAGGGGTTCCAATCGTCAAAGAACGAGGCGGCAAACTCGTTTGGCGATGACCGGATTTTCATCGAGAAATTCGTCACGCAACCCCGCCACATCGAAATTCAGGTGCTGTGCGACACCCATGGTAACGGCATCTATCTGGGCGAGCGTGAATGCTCGATCCAGCGCCGCAACCAAAAGGTGATCGAAGAGGCGCCCAGCCCCTTCCTCGACGAGGCAACCCGCCGCGCCATGGGCGAGCAGGCCGTGGCCCTGGCCAAGGCCGTGGGCTATGCCAGCGCCGGCACGGTGGAATTCATCGTCGATGGCGACAAGAATTTCTACTTCTTGGAAATGAACACCCGCCTGCAGGTGGAACACCCTGTGACCGAACTGATCACCGGTATCGACCTGGTCGAACAGATGATCCGCGTGGCGGCGGGCCAGCCTTTGTCGATCACCCAAGACGATGTGCAGCTGAATGGCTGGGCGATGGAAAGCCGCCTTTATGCCGAAGATCCCTATCGCAATTTCCTGCCCTCGATTGGCCGCCTGACCCGCTATCGCCCCCCTGTCGAGGTGGCCGCGGGCCCGCTGCTGGATATGGGCAAATGGCAAGGCGAGGCGCCCGCAGGCACCACCGCCGTGCGCAACGATACCGGCGTCTACGAGGGCGGCGAGATCAGCATGTATTACGACCCGATGATTGCCAAGCTGTGCACATGGGCGCCCACCCGCGCCGAGGCGATCGAGGCCATGCGCGTGGCGCTGGACCGGTTCGAGGTTGAGGGCATTGGCCATAACCTGCCGTTCTTGTCGGCGGTGATGGATCACCCCAAATTCGTGTCGGGCGATATGACCACGGCCTTTATCGCCGAAGAATACCCCGAGGGGTTTGAAGGTGTGGCGCTGGACGAGGGCGCGCTGCGCCGCATCGCGGCCAGCTGTGCGGCCATGCACCGCGTGGCCGAAATTCGCCGCGCCCGCGTATCGGGCCGCATGGATAACCACGAACGCACCGTGGGCAGCGATTGGGTGGTCAGCTTGCAGGGCCATGAATTTGCCCTGCGCATCGCCGCCGATACCAAAGGCGCCAGCGTCAGCTTTGCCGATGGCAGCAGCCTGCGGGTGACAGGCGATTGGACACCGGGCGACAAGCTGGCAGATATGCTGGTGGACGAGGCGCCGCTGGTGATGAAGGTTGGCAAAATCTCGGGCGGGTTCCGCATTCGCACCCGGGGTGCCGACCTGAAGGTGCATGTGCGCACCCCGCGTCAGGCAGAATTGGCGAAACTGATGCCTGAAAAACTGCCGCCCGATACCTCGAAGCTGCTGCTATGCCCGATGCCCGGTCTGGTGGTAAAGCTGGATGTGGAAGAGGGCCAAGAGGTGCAGGAAGGCCAGGCGCTGTGCACCGTCGAGGCGATGAAAATGGAAAACATCCTGCGTGCCGAACGCAAGGGCGTGGTCGCCAAAATCAACGCAGCCCCCGGCGATAGCCTGGCTGTGGACGATGTGATCATGGAGTTCGAGTAAGCCGCTATGGCTGCATCTGCCCGGCATATTGTGTTGGCCCAAACGGGCCAAGGCGCCGCCGGCGGGTGCAGCCCGCGGTGCGGCGGCGGCTACCCGCCGCTGCCTTCGCGTATTTCTTGCAGGCGGATCGGCATTTTGTCGATGGCACGCCCGATTTCACGCACGCTCCATGGCAGCGGCTTGCGAATTTTCGAGGCGCCATCCTTGCCGATGATCACCAGCGAAAACCCACGCGGGCGCAGCGCCTGGCGCAGCGGGCTGCGGTTGGCGGGGGTTGTATCGATCACCACCACCACATCGCGGGCCAAAAGGCCGGCGGGATCGGCGGCCAACAGGCGCATTTGTTCCACAAAACGCGGGTCATTTTCGCTGTCGGCAAAGACAATGACGGGCCGGTTTTTCCATAAAAATTGGCTCAACTCTGCGCCTTCGGCCGGTATCGCCCCCAGCTTGGCGGCCATGGCGCTGGTATCTTCGGCCATGGCGGCAGGCGCCGAAAAGAGTGTAAAAAGAACGCATAAAACCTGTATCATCACGGGTCCCCCTAGGGCTGATATAGCGATCATTGGCCATGATTGCAGGGGCAATTTCCGAAAACTTTTGCAAAATCCGCGCTTTAACCGGGGGCTAAGCTTGCCCGGCCACGATGGTGGCCTGTGTTTTGGGCAAAGGGCGGCCGCGATGGAGATTGTTTTGCATATTGGTGCGCATCGCACCGCGACCACCTCGTTTCAGGCCTATATGCGCGCCAATGCGCCGGCTCTGGCGCAGGCTGGTGTGGCGTTTTGGGGGCCGCTGCGCACCCGAAACGGGCTGTTTTCGGGCCTGTGGGGGCCTGTGCAGCCCAGCCCAAAGGCGGGCGTGGCACGGGTGGCGGGCCGCGTGGCCTTGGCCTTGGCGCGGGTGGAAAACAGCGGTGCGCGGGTTTTGGTGATCAGCGATGAAAATATCTTGGGCCAACCCTGCGCGCTGCTGCGCGATGGGCGTGCCTACCCCCATGCGGTGGCCCGGGCCGGTGCCTTGCAGCGCGCCTTTGGCGGGCGCATTGGGGCGGTGGTTTTGGGGGTGCGCAGCCCCGATACCTGGTGGCCCTCGCTGGTGGCGATGACGGCGGGGCGGGGCCACCCGATGCCAGATGCCCAGGCTTGGGCCCGCATGGCCGCAGGCAGCCTGGATTGGGCGGCGCTGGCACAGGCGCTGCACCGGGCCATGGGCTGCCCTGTGGGCCTGCTGGCGCATGAGCTATGCGCAAATGCCCCCGATCAGCGCCTGGCGGCTATGCTGTCGATGCGCCCCTGCGCAGGGGTGGCACCCGCGGCCCTGCCCAGCCCCCGGGTGGGCCTGCATTTAAACGCAGCGCCCCTTTACCCGGGCTTTGCCCCCACCCAAGCGGCCCAGTTGCGCAGCGCCTATAAGGCCATGCTAGAGCATTTTGCAGCCGTGACGGGCCCCGTGACCCTTCTGAACAAGACCATGCCCGGCGCACAGGGGAAAACCCCGGCGCCTGGCCCCATACCAAGAGGACAAACACATGAGCACCAAGGACCAGTGGCGCAAACTGGCTGAAAAAGAGCTGCGCGGCAAGCCGCTTGAGGATCTGACATGGAAAACCCTGGAAGGCATCGATGTGCAGCCGCTTTACACGGCCGATGATACCGCCGGCTTGCCGCATATGGGCTCGATCCCGGGGGTGGGCCCCTTTACCCGCGGGGTCAAGGCCACAATGTATGCCGGCCGCCCCTGGACCATTCGCCAATATGCTGGGTTTTCCACGGCGGAAGAATCAAACGCCTTTTACCGCAAGGCGCTGGCGGCGGGGCAACAGGGCGTATCGGTGGCCTTCGATCTGGCCACCCATCGCGGCTATGACAGCGATCACCCCCGCGTGGTGGGCGATGTGGGCAAGGCTGGCGTGGCGATCGACAGCGTGGAAGATATGAAAATTCTCTTCGACGGCATCCCGCTGGACAAGGTTTCGGTTTCGATGACCATGAATGGCGCGGTGATCCCGATTTTGGCCAATTTCATCGTGGTGGGCGAAGAACAGGGCCACGATAAATCGCTGCTGTCGGGCACCATTCAGAATGACATTCTGAAAGAATTCATGGTGCGTAACACCTATATTTACCCGCCCGAACCCTCGATGCGGATCATTTCCGATATTATCGAATATACCTCGAACGAGATGCCGAAATTCAACTCGATCTCGATCTCGGGCTATCACATGCAAGAGGCCGGCGCCAACCTGGTGCAAGAGCTGGCCTATACCCTGGCCGATGGGCGCGAATATGTGCGCGCGGCCATTCAGGCGGGTATGGATGTTGATAAATTCGCGGGGCGGCTGTCGTTCTTCTTTGCGATCGGTATGAATTTCTTTATGGAAATCGCCAAATTGCGCGCGGCCCGCACCCTGTGGCACCGGGTGATGACCGAATTTGGCGCGCAGGACGAGCGCTCGAAAATGTTGCGCACCCATTGCCAAACCTCTGGCGTGTCGCTGCAAGAGCAAGACCCCTACAACAACGTGGTGCGCACCGCCTACGAGGCGCTGAGCGCGGTTTTGGGCGGCACCCAATCGCTGCACACCAACGCGCTGGACGAGGCCATTGCCCTGCCCACCGAATTCTCGGCGCGCATTGCCCGCAATACCCAGTTGATTTTGCAAGAAGAAACCGGCGTTACCAAGGTGGTAGACCCGCTGGCAGGCTCGTATTACGTGGAAAGCCTGACCAACGAGTTGATCGAAAAAGCCTGGGCCTTGATGCAAGAGGTCGAGGAAATGGGCGGCATGACCAAGGCAGTGGCCAGCGGCATGCCCAAGCTGCGCATCGAGGAATCTGCCGCCACCCGCCAAGCGATGATCGACCGCGGTGACGAGGTGATCGTGGGCGTCAACAAATACCGCAAAGACAAAGAAGACCCGATCGACATTTTGGAAATCGACAACCAGAAAGTGCGTGAAGGCCAGATTGCGCGGTTGGAAAAAATGCGCGCCAGCCGCGACGAGGCGGCCTGCCAGGCGGCCCTGGCCGAGGTCACCCGCCGCGCGGCCGAGGGTGGCAACCTGTTGGAAGCAGCGGTTGACGCCGCACGCGCACGCGCCTCTGTGGGGGAAATCAGCATGGCTATGGAAAAACAATTTGGCCGCCACCGCGCCGAGGTGAAAACCTTGGCGGGCGTTTATGGTGCCGCTTACGAGGGCGACGAAGGCTTTGCCGCCATTCAGCGCTCGGTCGAGCAATTCGCCGAAGACGAGGGCCGCCGCCCGCGCATGTTGGTTGTGAAAATGGGCCAAGATGGCCACGACCGCGGGGCAAAGGTGATTGCAACGGCCTTTGCCGATATCGGTTTTGATGTGGATGTGGGCCCGCTGTTTCAAACCCCGGAAGAGGCCGCACAAGACGCCATCGACAATGACGTGCATGTTGTGGGCATTTCCAGCCAGGCGGCAGGCCATAAAACACTGGCACCCCAGCTGATCGAGGCGCTGCGCGCGCGTGATGCGGGCGATATCATTGTGATCTGTGGCGGGGTGATCCCGCAGCAAGATTACGATTTCCTGAAAAACGCGGGCGTAAAGGCCATTTTTGGCCCCGGCACCAACATCCCCACCGCCGCGCAAGATATCTTGCAGCTGATCCGCCAGGCGCGCAGTTAGGCTATGAACCGTTTGGGGGGCTGGCGCTGGCTGGCCCCCCAAAAAAACGGGCCCCCAAAAAACTAAACGGGCCAGTGTGGCGCTGGCCCGTTTTTGGGTGTTTGATTACAGCAGCTTCAGGTCCGACGCCATTTGGCGGCCATCGCGGCCATCGCGCAGATCGTAGCCAACTTTTTGGTTGTCTGCCAAGCCAGTCAGCCCCGAACGTTCGACCGCCGAGATATGCACAAACACATCTTTGCCGCCATCATCGGGCGCGATAAAGCCGTAGCCTTTTGTCGTGTTAAACCATTTCACGGTGCCAGTGGGCATCTCCCGTGTCTCCTTCTTCTTTTCCTCGTCTTCCCCCGGTAATGCGGGGCCCCATGCATGCCGGCCTTCAGGGTTCCGGCGTCGGCAAGAAGCGGAGACTGAAATCCTTGGTGCAGTAAAATTAAATTGCACGAGTTTTACAAAAAACAAGTGAAACTTGTTCAAATTGATGAAATGCAAGGCGCGTTCGCGCCAAAGCACAGAATTTAGCGCCTTTGGGCGCAAGGGGGGCTTATGAAACTTTATGGTTTGAAAAACTGCGATACCTGCCGCAAGGCGCTAAAGGCGCTGCCGCAGGCACAGCTGGTGGATGTGCGCGCCGATGGGGTGGGGGCAGATGTGCTGGCGCGTGCCTTGGCGCAGTTTGGCGATGCGCTGGTCAATACCCGCTCGACCACATGGCGCGCGCTGGATGATGCCGCGCGCGCCCAACCGCCGCTGGCGCTGTTGCAGGCCCATCCCAGCGTGATGAAACGGCCGTTGATCGAAACGGCCGACGGCACGCTGTATCTGGGCTGGGGCAAGGCAGAGCAGGCCGCACTGGCCTGAGGGGCCAAGAAAAAAGGCCCGCAGTGGCGGGCCTTTTTCGGTGATTTGTGAGAAAGATCAGCGCAGATCGGGCGCGGTTGCCTCAATTGCCAGGGCCTCTAGAACCTCGGCCAGGGGCAGCACGCTGGTTTGCTGCTCGCCCAGGCGGCGCAGCGAAACGCTGCCCTGTTCCACCTCTTTCATGCCACAGGCCAAGATCACCGGCACCTTGCCAACCGAATGTTCGCGGATCTTATAGTTGATCTTTTCGTTGCGCAGGTCGGTTTCGGCACGCACGCCCATGGCGTTCAGCTTGGCGGCCACCTCTTTGCAATAGTCATCTGCATCCGAGACGATCGCGGCCACCACCACCTGGCGCGGCGCCAGCCAGAAGGGCAGTTTGCCGGCGTGGTTTTCGATCAAGATGCCGATGAAACGCTCGAAACTGCCCAGCACAGCGCGGTGCAGCATCACGGGGCGGTGTTTTTCGCCATCGCGGCCAATATAGGTGGCATCCAGCCGTTCTGGCAGCACAAAATCCACCTGCAGCGTGCCGCATTGCCAATCGCGGCCAATCGCATCGGTCAGCACGAATTCCAGTTTGGGCCCGTAAAATGCCCCCTCGCCGGGGTTCAATTCGTAAGAATAGCCCGCCGCTTGGGTGGCATTTTCCAGCGCGCTTTCGGCCTTGTCCCAAACCGCATCTTCGCCTGCCCGTGTATCGGGCCGATCGGAGAATTTGACGCGAAAGTTTTCAAACCCCAAGTCGCGGTAGATCGACGAGAGAAATTCAATGAACTTGCGGGTTTCCGCCTCGATCTGGTCTTCGGCGCAGAAAATATGCGCGTCATCTTGGGTAAAGCCGCGCACCCGCATGATGCCATGCAGCGCGCCCGATGGCTCGTAGCGGTTACAGCTGCCAAATTCAGCCATGCGCAACGGCAGATCGCGATAAGATTTCAGGCCCACGTTGAAAATCTGCACGTGGCAAGGGCAGTTCATCGGTTTCAGCGCGTTCACCGCCTTTTCGCGGGCGTGCTCTTCGTCGACTTCGACGATGAACATGTTTTCTTGGTATTTATCCCAATGGCCCGAGGCCTCCCACAGCTTGCGATCCACCACTTGGGGGGTGTTCACCTCGACATAGCCGCCGCGGCGCTGCTGGCGGCGCATGTAATCTTGCAAAGTGGTGTAGATCGACCAGCCATTGGGGTGCCAAAACACCTGGCCGGGCGCCTCTTCTTGCATGTGAAAGAGGTTCATTTCGCGCCCCAGCTTGCGGTGGTCGCGTTTGGCGGCCTCTTCCAGCATATGCAAATGGGCTTTCAGCGCCTCTTTGTTCAGAAACGCCACGCCATAGATGCGCTGCAGCATCGCGCGGCTGCTGTCGCCGCGCCAATAGGCGCCTGCCACGTTCATCAGCTTAAAGCCATCGGCGGGCACCTGGCCGGTATGTTGCAAATGCGGGCCACGGCACAGATCTTGCCAATCGCCGTGCCAATACATGCGGATGGGCTGCCCGTCATCGGGAATGGCGTTGACCAGCTCCACCTTATAGGGTTCGTTCAGCGCCTCGTAATGCGCGATGGCGCGGGCACGATCCCAGACCTCGGTGCGCACGCTGTCGCGGGCGGCGATGATTTCGCGCATTTTCTTTTCGATCTGGCCCAGATCTTCGGGGGTAAAGGGCTCGGCCCGGTCGAAATCGTAATACCAGCCATGTTCGATCACGGGCCCGATGGTGACTTTGACATCTGGCCAAATCTCTTGCACCGCGCGCGCCATGATATGGGCCAGATCGTGGCGCACCAGTTCCAGCGCTGCGGCCTCGTCTTTCATGGTGTTGATGGCGATGCTGGCATCTGCGGTGAGCGGCCATTGCAAATCGAAATGCGCGCCATTCACCGTGGCGCTGATGGCCTTTTTGGCCAGCGAGGTGGCAATAGCAGCGGCAACTTCGGCAGGGGTGATGCCTGCGGGAAAGCTGCGTTGATTGCCATCGGGGAAGGTGAGGGTGATGTCTGCCATCTGGCAACTCCTCGTCGGTTTGGCGCCCACGGAACGCCCGGTTGCGGGTATATGGTTCGCGCCCCTTTTGCGTGCGCTTTGCGCCCGCGTCAAGGCGCTTTGCATAGGGAAATGGTGCAAGGGCGGTTGCAGAGGGCGGCGCTGCATGCCCTTATGGGCGCAGCGCCAACTATAGGAGAAACCGATGCCTGCCGCCCAATTTCTGCACACGCCCGAGGGCCGCCAAATTGCCTATCACCGCAGCGCGGGGCAGGGGCCGGGAATTGTCTTTTTGGGTGGGTTCAAATCCGATATGGAAGGCACCAAGGCGCTGTTTTTGGAACACTGGGCGCAACAGCAGGGCCGGGCGTTTTTGCGCTTTGATTATTCGGGCCATGGCCAAAGCAGCGGCGCCTTTGACGAGGGCGCCATCGGCGACTGGGCCAGTGATGCGCGCGCTGCCATCACCCAATTAACCGAGGGCCCGCAGGTGATTGTTGGCTCTAGCATGGGGGGGTGGATTGCGCTGTTGATCTGCCGTGCCATGCCGGAAAAAGTGGCAGGCCTTGTCACGATTGCCGCGGCGCCTGATTTCACCGAAGACAGCATGTGGGCCAGCTTTGATGCCGGCCAGCGCGCGGCCCTGGCCCAAAACGGGCGGATCGAGCTGCCCAGCGATTACGACGATGGCCCCTATGTGATCACCCAGCGCCTGATCGAAGAGGGGCGCCGCAACCTGGTGCTGCGCAGCCCCCTGGCGCTGCCGATGCCCGTGCGGTTTTTGCAAGGCACCGCGGATGAGGCGGTAGAAACCGCCGTAGCGCTGCGCCTGCTTGATCATGCCACGGGGCCAGATATGCGCCTGTCGTTGGTCAAAGGCGCCGATCACCGCTTTTCCACGCCCGATTGCCTGGCCATGATGGCCGGGGCCATTGCCGAGGTCAGCGAGGCCGCGCGCAGTTCCTAATTGCAAGGGGGCCGGGGCTGGGCCATATCTGGGGGGTGTAAGCGTAAGGGGTTCCCAATGACCGAGCCGGTGGTGTTTTTGCCCGCAATGATGTGCGACGCGCGGTTGTTTCAGGCGCAGATCACCCTTTTGTCACGCCAACGCCCGGTGATGGTTGCACCGATTTCCGGCGCCGAGCGGGTGGATGAAATTGCCACCACCTTGCTGGATATGTTGCCGCATAAATTTGCCTTGGCCGGGCATAGTATGGGCGGGATCGTGGCGTTAGAGCTGTTGCGCCGCGCCCCCAATCGCGTCACGCGGCTGGCCTTGATGGCCACCAGCCCCCTGTCTGAAACCCCCCAAGCCAGCGCCGCCTACGAGCCGCTGATCGTGGCGGCGCGGGCGGGGCGCTTGGATCAGGCGTTAGAGGGCGTGGTGCCGCGCGCGGCCCTGGCGCCGGGGCCGGGGCGCGCGGGTGTTTTGGCGCAGTTTCACGCCATGGCCCATGATGCGGGGGCAGGGCAGTTTGTGGCGCAACTTCGTGCACTGCAGCGCCGGCGCGATCAGCAAGGCACGCTGCGCCGCTGCAAGGTGCCCACCACCATTATTTGCGGCGCTCATGATACGCTGACGCCCCCGCGCCGGCATGCGCTGATGGCGGGGCTGGTGCCCTGTGCCCGCCTCGAGGTGATCGAGCAGGCCGGCCATTTCATGCCCCTCGAGGCCCCCCAGGCGCTGACCGAGATTTTGCAAAACTGGTTGGCCCAGCCCTATGTTCTGCAGGACCGGCGGGCATAAAAAAGCCCAAACCGCGCGCGGCGGCTTGGGCTGCGATTCCAGATGGGCCTGGCTTATTTGGCTGCGGTGGATTTGGCCACTTTCAGCTTGGCGCCGCGGCGCGGGCGCTCGGCATTGGCATCCATGAAATCCAAAATCAGCGGGCGGATGTTGTTGCGCCAGCTTTTGCCAGCAAAAATGCCGTAATGGCCTGCGCCCGGTTCCACATGGTTGGCTTTCATAGTGTCGGGCAGGCCGGTCAGCAGGCCCAGCGCCGCCACGCATTGGCCGGGGGCGGAAATATCGTCATTGGCGCCTTCTACCGTGTGCACAGCCACATCGGTGATTTTGCCAATATCCACTTTGTGGCCCTTTACCGTGAACACGTTGCGGGCAATCTCGCGGTTTTTGAAGATGCGTTCGACGGTCGATAGGTAGAATTCGGCGGTCATGTCCATGACGGCCAGATATTCATCGTAAAAGCGGTTATGTGCGTCGTGGTCGCTGGCCTCGCCGCGGGCGACTGCGGCGATTTGGTTGTTGAAAGCCTTGGAATGGCGATCGGCATTCATCGACATAAACGATGCCAGCTGCAACAGCCCGGGGTATACCATGCGCCCCACGCCCGGGTATTTGAACCCGACGCGCTGGATCATCATTTCCTCAAGCTGGCCCATGGTGACGCGATTGCCAAAATCGGTCACGTCGGTTGGGGTGGCATCGGGGTCGATCGGGCCGCCGATCAGGGTTAGGGTGCGGGGCTGGGCCTGCGGCTCTTGCTCGGCCAGATAGGCGGTGGCGGCCAGTGTCAGCGGGGCGGGTTGGCAGACGGCAATAACATGGGTGTCTGGCCCTAGCTCTTTCATGAAATCAACCAGATAGAGCGTGTAATCCTCGACGTCGAATTTCCCCTCGCTGACGGGAATGTCGCGGGCGTTGTGCCAATCGGTGATATAGACTTCGTTATTGACCAAAAGCGATTTCACCGTCGAGCGCAGCAGCGTGGCATAATGGCCCGACATCGGCGCCACCAGCAACACCTTGCGTTTTTGCGGCTCGCGGCCCGACACGTTAAAATGGATCAAATCGCCAAATGCGCGTTCTACGACCGTGTCAATTTTCACCAGATGGTCTTTGCCATCTTCGCAGGTAAATGTGCGAATGCCCCAATCTGGCTTGGCCACCATGCGCTGGAATGTGCGCTCTGTCACTTCGCCCCAGGCAGCCATCCATTTCAACGCAGGGTTTGGCACCATCGAAAAAACCGGGTATGATGCCATTGCAAGGGCGGAGGCACCCAACCATTGGTTTGTATTGCGCATCGTTTCCATCAAGTCATAGGTCGCCATATAGCGCATTTTGGTGTCTCCTTGCTTTTGGGCGGCAGCCCTGCGACTCGGGGGGCGAGGTGCGGGTCTGGCGGTAACAGCTTAATGCTGCATAGCAGAAAATCTACGAGGAATTAATTCATATGGCAACTAAAGAGGATGTCGCACCGGCAAACCTTGACAAGATGACCGCCAATTTGGCCCGTGTCGAGGAGCTTTCCAAGCGGCTGATCGAGGCGCTTTCCGCCCGCAAACCCGCCAACGCCACCTTGAATGGCCCCTCGCAAGAGCTGTTTTTGAAGGCCAGCCAGTCTTACATGAACGAAGTCATGCAAAACCCGGGCCGCATTTTCGAACATCAGGTCGAATATTGGGGCAAATCGGTGAAACATTTCATGGATGCCCAAGTGGCTTTGGCCCAAGGCAAATTGTCTGCCCCCTCAGATGATACCCCAAGCGATCGGCGTTTTTCCAACCCGCTTTGGGCCACAAACCCCTATTTCAACTATGTAAAACAACAATATATGCTGAATGCCGAGGCCCTGCGCACCGCCGTGGCCGATATTGAAGATCTGGATGCGGTGGAAAAGCGCCGGCTGCGATATTTCTCGGATCAGATCATTGATATGATGGCGCCCACCAATTTCTTGGGCACCAACCCTGACGCATTAGAACGCGCGGTGGCCACAGATGGCGAAAGCCTGGTGCGGGGGCTGGAAAACCTTGTGTCCGATCTCGAGGCCAATAACGGCGAAATGCTGGTGCGGCTGGCTGATTCCGATGCGTTCAAACTGGGCGAAAACATTGCCGCCACAGAAGGCTCGGTTGTCTATCGCAACCATATGTTCGAGCTTTTGCAATATGCCCCGACCACCAAAGAGGTGCATGCCACACCGCTGATTATTTTCCCGCCGTGGATCAACAAGTTCTACATTTTGGATCTGAAACCCGAAAACAGCCTGATCAAATGGATCACCGATCAGGGCTATACGCTGTTTGTTGTCTCGTGGGTGAACCCCGATGCAAGCTATGCCAATATCGGCATGTCCGACTATATCGAAGATGGCTATCTGGCGGCCTTCCGCGAGGTTAAGGCGATCACCGGGCAAGAGCAGGTCAACGCTGTAGGCTATTGCATTGCCGGCACCACGCTGAACATGACATTGGCGCTGATGAAACACCGCGGTGATACATCGGTGAAATCGGCTACGTTCTTTACCACGCTGACCGATTTCAGCGAGCAGGGCGAATTTACCCCGTTTTTGCAAAATGATTTCATCGACGGCATCGAAGACGAGGTGCAAGAACAAGGCGTGTTGCGCAGCTTTATCATGGCGCGCACCTTCAGCTTTCTGCGCTCGAACGATCTGATCTATGGGCCGGCGATCCGGTCTTATATGCTGGGCGAAACACCGCCGGCGTTCGATTTGCTGCATTGGAATGGCGATGGCACCAACCTGCCTGCAAAAATGGCGATGGAATATTTGCGCGGCCTTTGCCAAGACAATAAATTCGCCGATGGCGGGATCGAGCTTTGCAACGACCGTTTAAGCATCGAAGATGTCGATGTGCCTGTGTTCTTTGTGGCCTGCGAGACCGATCACATTGCCGCGTGGAAAGACAGCTACCGTGGGGCGCAGAAACTGGGGGCGGGCGATAAAACCTTTATCGTGTCGCAATCGGGCCATGTGGCCGGCATTGTGAACCCGCCTTCGAAAAAGAAATATGGCCATTATCACAACCCCGACCTGGGCCTTGATGCGCAGGGCTGGATGCAGGGCGCCAGTTTTACCGAAGGGTCGTGGTGGCCGCGCTGGCAGGAATGGCTGGCGGCGCGCTCGGGCGAGATGGTCAAGGCCCGCACGCCCGGTGATTCGAGCCACCCGGTGCTGTGCCCGGCGCCCGGCACCTATGTGAGCAGCTCAAAAAGCCTGTAGAAATCGTGGGATAGCAGATTTTTTCTGCAGCGCAGCAAAAACACTTGATTTGCTGCGCTGCAGCATGCATATTGTTTGCAGACGCAGAAAGCTGGGGTGGGCCTGGCTGAGCGCAAGCAAGGAATAGCACGATGGCTAAAACCCAAGATTTCACCGCGATGTTCAAAGACGTCATGGGCGCCTTCCCCGTAGATACCAAAGCCATGGAAGACGCGTTCAAAACGCAGGCGGCTTTCAATGAAAAGCTGACCGCCGTTGCGCTGGAAGCGGCCGAGAAATCCTCGGAAGTGTCGGCAAAATGGACCAAGGAAACCCTGGCCAAGCTGACCGAAGTGTCGAAATCGAAAGCCGAGCCTGCAGATTACGCAAAAGCCATGACCGATTTCGCATCGGCCACCGCTGAAGTTGCTGCTGAAAACATGGCCGCGTTTGCCGAAATCGCCAAAAAAGTGCAGATGGACACCGTCGAGCTGCTGATGGCTGCTGGCAAAGACATGACCGACGAGGCATCGGCCGCAGTTCAAAAAGCTGCCAAAGAAGCCACCGCAGTTGCCAAGAAAGCCGCTGCTGCCAAGTAAGGCAAAAGAATATCTGCATCCCCTCCCTCCTCCCTTTAGGATGCAGACATTTGGGCGGGCGCAAGCCCGCCCTTTCTTTTTTGTTTCGGCTGTCCTAGTGTTTTTCTGCACTGCTGCATTGGGGAGGGCTGATTGTGGCCGAAGACAAAAAACCGCTGCTGATCAAACGCTATGCCAGCCGACGGCTCTATAATACCGAAACCAGTGATTATGTTACGCTAGAAGACATCGCTGGCTTTATCCGCGAAGGCCGCGATGTGCAGATCGTTGATCTGAAATCGGGCGATGATCTGACCCGCCAATATTTGCTGCAAATCATCGCCGAACATGAAAGCCGCGGGGAAACCATGCTGCCCGTGGGCGTGCTGACCGATCTGGTGCGCAGCTATACCACCAGCGCAGGCGCGATGATGCCGCAGTTTTTGCAAATGTCGTTTGACATGCTGCGCGATGGCCAATCGAAGATGATGGAAAACATGGCCCGCGTCAGCCCCTTGGGGAAAATGCCAGGGTTCGAGGCCATGCAAGCGCAGCAAGAGGCGTTTATCAAGGCGATGACCGGGGGCAAATGGGGGGGCGCCACCACCCAGCCTGCCCCGGCCGACGAGGGCAAAGACGAAGACCTGACCGAAATTCGCCGTCAGCTGGCCGATCTGCAAACCAAACTGTCGCGCATGGGAAAATAACCCCATGGTCGACAGCCCCGGCAAAATCACGCTTTGGGGGGTCGAGGTGTTTGTGGCCACTGCCGAAGAAGGCTCTATCTCTGCCGCGGCGCGGCGTTTGGGGGCCAGCCCTTCGGCGGTTAGCCAACAACTGACCAATCTGGAAGGCGCCATAGGCACAACCTTGCTGCAGCGTAACACGCGCCCTGTTGTGCTGACCCCGGCTGGCGAGATCTTTCGCCGCCGCGCCAGCGCCATTTTAAACGAGGCGGCATTGGCCCGGGCCGAATTGGCCATGGCCGATCTGTCGCGCTTAACCCGGTTTCGGCTGGGCATGGTGGAAGATTTCGAAGTGGATGTAACCCCGCGGCTGTTGGCGGGGCTGGCCGCGCAGCTGAAGGGCTGCCAGTTTTTGCTGGAAACCGGCGCCAGCCATCACCTGCATGATTTGCTGGATGCGCGCGCCTTAGATGTGATCGTGGCCGCGGAAATGGGGGCCGAGGCCGATTGGATGGAGCTGCACCCGCTGTTGACCGAGGGCTTTGTGGTGGCAGCCCCCCGCGGCCTGTGCCCCCCCGGGCGCGACCCTTTGCGCCAGCTTAAGGTGCTGCCGCTGATCCAATACACCACCCGCCACTATATGGGCCGCCTGATTGCCGCGCATTTGGCCCGCCAGAACCTTAGGCTGGCGCAGCAATTCGAATTGGATAGCTACCATGCCATTTTGGCGATGGTGGGGCAGGGGGCTGGCTGGACAATTCTGCCGCCCCTGGCGCTGATGCGCGCCCGCCGGTTTGCCAGCCAATTGGATGTCATGCCGCTGCCCTTTCAACCGCTCTCGCGCCGCATCAGCCTGATTGCCCGGCGCGGCATCTTACAAGATATGCCAGCCCGGGTGGCCGAAACCCTGCGCCCGCTGGTGCAAAGCGCGGTTTTGGATCCGGCGGTGGCGGCTTATCCGTTTATGGCCGATGTTGTGCAGCTGCACCCGGGCGACCCCGCCTAAAACCCCAGCCTGTCGCGCAGGGCAAACCAGCTCATGGCCAGGGCCAGCAGCGGCTGGCGCAGGCCCGGCCCGCCGGGAAATGGCGCCACGGGCAGGCGCGCCATCACATCAAAGCCCGCCGATTGCCCCATAATGGCCTTGGCAATCAGCTGGCCTGCATGGGTGGCTGTGCCCACGCCATGGCCCGAATAGCCGCTGGCAGACCACATATTGGGCGCCAGCCGCGCCAGATAGGGCAGGCGCTTTGTGGTGATGGCCAGCGTGCCGCCCCAGGCATATTCGATGGGCACATCGGCCAGATGCGGAAAGATCTGCAGCATCGGCTTGCGCACGGTGGCGGCAATGTCTTTTGGGAAACGATCGCCATAGCTTTCGCCGCCGCCAAAGAGCAGCCGGCCATCATGGCTAAGGCGGAAGTAATTCACCACAAATTTGGTATCGGCCACAGCCACGTCACGGGTCAGCACCGTTGCCGCGCGCGGGCCCAGGGGGGCGGTGGCCACGATAAAGTTGTTGATGGGCATCACGCGGCTGGCTACCTGCCTGTTCAACCCGCCCAGATAGCCATTTGCGGCCAGAATAACCTGATCTGCCAGAATATGGCCTTGGGCGGTTTCAACACGCGCGGGCGTGCCGGGGGTTATTTGGGTAACGGCGGTATTTTCATACAGGCGCACCCCCGCCTGTTGCGCCGCGCGGGCCAGCCCAAGGGCAAAATTGAGCGGGTGCAAATGGCCTGCCCCCATATCCAGAATGCCACCATGATAGGCGGGCGAGGGGCACAGCGCCTGTGCGGCTGGCGCGTCAAGCGGCTGGATCTGATCATAGCCATAATCGCGCGCCAAAGTTTCGGCATAGCTGTGCATCTTGGCGGTTTCGCCCGCGCCAAACCCCAGCCAGGCAACGCCGGGCCGATAGGCGCAATCGATCTTGTGCTGCGCAATCAGGGCATGCACCAGCGCTTTGGCCTCTTCGCCCAGATCCCACAGCAGCTGTGCTGCCTGCGCGCCCATCATCTTGCGCAAACTGTCTTGGTCTTGGCGCTGCCCGCTGCCCAGCTGCCCACCATTGCGCCCCGAGGCGCCAAAGCCCACGCGATGGGCATCGACCAAAACCACCTCTAGCCCCTCTTGGGCCAGATGCAGGGCGGCAGAGAGGCCGGTAAACCCCGCCCCAACCACCACGGCATCGGCGCGCGTTGCGCCCTGCAATTGCGGGTGCGAGGGGCTGGCATGGGCCGTGGCGGCATACCAGCTGGGGGGCCATTGGCCTTGGGTATCGTTGCAATAAAGCAGGCTCATCAGACGTTCAGCAACAGGTGCTTGCGCTCCCAGGGGCTGATGACCTGCAAGAATTCTTCGTATTCGGTGCGTTTTACAATGGCGTAAACGCGGGCAAATTCCTCGCCCATCACATCGTGCAGCGCGGTTGCGCCTTCGAACAGATCCAGTGCCTCGCCCATCACGCGGGGGATTTCGCCCTCGCCCTCGTAGGCATCGCCCTTGAATTGCTTGTCGGGCCATTCTTCGTTCATCAGCCCCAGATAGCCACAGGCCAGGCTGGCGGCGATGCCCAGATATGGGTTGCAATCCATGCCCGCTATACGGTTTTCGATGCGCCGGCTTTCGGGGCGCGACAGCGGCACGCGAATGCCGGTGGTGCGGTTGTCGCGGCCCCATTCCAGATTGATCGGGGCGGCGTGGTCTTTCACATAGCGGCGGTAGCTGTTCACATATGGCGCCATCACCGCGATGACCGAGGGCAGGTATTTCTGCATGCCGCCCAAAAAGTTGAAAAACGCGTCGGTTTCCCCGCCTTGTGGCCCCGAGAAAATATTCTGCCCGGTGTTTGTATCGATTACCGAGTGGTGAATATGCATGGCACTGCCCGGTTCGTTTTCAATGGGCTTGGCCATGAATGTGGCAAAGCAATTGTGGCGCAGCGCCGCCTCGCGGATCAGGCGTTTGAAGTAAAACACCTCGTCGGCCAGTTTCACCGGGTCGCCGTGGCGCAGGTTGATCTCAAGCTGGCCGGCGCCGCCCTCTTGGGTGATGCCATCGATTTCAAGGCCCTGTGCCTCGGCGAAATCGTAGATGTCATCGATCACGGGGCCAAATTCATCGACGGCCGACATCGAATAGGCCTGCCGCGCGGCTGCGGGGCGGCCCGAGCGGCCCATCATCGGCTCGATCTCTTTGGCGGGGTCCAGATTGCGCGCCACCAGATAGAATTCCATCTCTGGGGCCACAACCGGCTTCCATCCTTGGGCCTTGTATAGATCGACCACCCGTTTCAGCACATTGCGCGGCGCATAGGGAATGGTGTTGCCTTTGCGATCATAGGCATCGTGGATCACTTGCAGCGTCCAGTCGGCGGTCCAGGGGGCGGCCGAGGCGGTAGAGTAATCGGGGCGCAAGATCATATCGCGTTCGATAAAGCCCTCGTTCTCGTCTGCGGCCTCGCCCCAATCGCCGGTGATCGTTTGATAAAAGATCGAATCTGGCAGGTGAAAATATTCCTGCTTTGCAAATTTCGAGGCCGGCATGGCCTTGCCCCGCGCGATGCCGGGCAGGTCGGCGATGACGCATTCCACCTCGTCCAGGCGGCGCCCTTCGATGAATTCGCGCGCCGCTTGGGGAATTTTATCGATCCAGTCGCTCATTGCGCGGCCCCTTTCAGATGCTGGGCAATGCGCAGCCCCATGGCTGGCCCATCACTGGCCTGGCCCAAAGCGGCCTGTGCGCTGGCCACCAGCGCGTCGGGCACCACGCCGGGGGCGCGGTGGGTGGCCAAAATATCGATCATTTCATCGTTAAATTCAGGGTGGGGCTGGAATGTCAGCACATTTGGCCCGATGGCCAGCGCCGCATATTTGCAAAACGCATTGCTGGCCAGCACCCGGGCGCCGGGGGGCGGGGTGATGACCTGATCTTGGTGCCATGCATTCAGGCGCAGGGTTTCGCCGCCCATCTGATAGGTTTGTGCGCCCACTGCCCAGCCGCCGGAAAATTTCTCGACATGCCCGCCCAAGGCCTGCGCAATAACCTGATGGCCGAAACAAACCCCCACCAAGGGCAGGCCGGCTGCGTGGATCTCGCGGATCAGCTGCTCGAGCGGGGGCAGCCAGGCGTGCGGCTCGTATACCCCGTGGCGCGAGCCAGTAATCAGCCACGCCGCAGCGTCGGCGGGGCCTGTGGGGAACTGGCCATCCACCACGTTAAAGGTTTCAAACGTAAACCCATGCCCACCCAGAAGGCGGTGGAACATGGCATCATAATCGCCCAAACGCGCCCGAGCTTCGTCGGGGGCGTGGCCGGTCTGCAAGATACCGATTTTCATGAAACACCTGATTTGGATTGCCCAATGGATAGCGCAGCGCGCGCCGCGCAGCAAGGCTGATCATCGCCCGGCCGCGCCAGTATGGGGCGCGCTAGACGGTATCGAGATAAATCTCGACCTGCTCTTGCGGGGTGACATCGGCCATATAAAACACCTCTTGGCGTTTGGTCAGCACCAGATTGCGCATCAGATCTTCGTGGAAAATGCGGCGTATCGCGGGGCTTTTTTCAAAGGCGTCTATGGCGGTTGACCAGGTGCTTGGCACTTGGGGCAGCTCTAGCGCATAGGCATTACCGGTGATGGGCTGGGGTGGCTCGGCTTGGTCTTCCAGCCCGTTCAGTGCCGCGCCCAGCACGGCGGCCAGATGCAGATAGGGGTTCACATCGCCACCTGCCACGCGGTGTTCAATGCGGCGGGCGCCCGGCGCCCCCGATGGAATGCGGATAGCAGCCGTGCGGTTTTCATAGGCCCAGCAAATGCCCGTGGGCGCATGGTTGCCAGGCACCAGGCGATCATAGCTATTGGCATGGGGGGCAAAGATTAACATGCTGTCATGCATCGCACCCAAACAGCCTGCCACTGCATGGCGCAAGGCATCGCTGCCGCGCGGGCCGCCGTCGTTGAAAATATTGCGCCCCTCGCGATCGAGCACCGAGAAATGCACATGCAACCCGCTGCCGGGATAATCTTCGTAGGGTTTGGCCATGAACGAGGCGGCAAAGCCATGGCGCCGCGCCAGCCCCTTGACCAGCATCTTAAACAGCCAGGCATCATCGGCGGCGCGCAGCGCATCATCTTGATGCACCAGGTTGATTTCAAACTGGCCCAGCCCCGCCTCGGAAATGGCGGTGTCGGCGGGAATGTCCATGGCTTCGCAGGCATCATAAAGATCGGTGAAGAACTGATCAAACGCATCCAGCGCCCGGATCGACATAACCTCGGCCGCCTTGCGGCGTTTGCCCGAACGGGGGCTGATGGGCACCTCTAGGGTTTTGCCGCTGTCATCGATCAGGAAAAACTCTAGCTCCATCGCGGCCACGGGTGTGAGGCCGCGGGCGCGGTAGCGTTCCAGCACCCGGCGCAGGGCATGGCGGGGATCGCCCTCGAAGGGGCGCCCGTCGTCGTGAAACATCCAAATAGGCAACAAGGCGGTGGGGGCGCTGAGCCAGGGCATGGGCAAAAAGCCACGTTCGGTGGGGCGCAGCACGCCATCGGCATCGCCTGTGTCAAATACCAATGGGCTGTCGTCGATATCTTCGCCCCAAATATCAAGGTTCAACACCGACAGTGGAAACCGGGTGCCATCATCAACCACCTTATCGGCGAAACGCGTCGGCACGCGTTTGCCGCGCGGTTGGCCGTTCAAATCTGATGCGGCAATGCGAATGGTGCGCACTTGGGGGTTTTTGCGCAGCCATGATTTGGCTGAATTCAGGGACATAGAGCACCAGCAGAGCTAATTTGATCAAATTATCTTAGTGGCAGCGCCAAACAGGTTGCAAGCCAAAAGCGACGCGGCATAGCCGCATGCAAGGCGGCTGTTCAGC
>CAJXSO010000032.1 GCA_913061505.1 uncultured Lutimaribacter sp. | reverse complement strand
TGGGCCTGGCTGATGCCGATGATGCGGCACTTTATGCCGCCGCCTTTCAGGCCTGGGGCGATCAGGCCGATTTGCGGGTGATTGGGGAATTTGCCACTATCGTTTTATGGCCCAACGCCCCACGCATGCGTATTTCGGCCAGCCCAAATATCTGCCCGCCGCTGCATTATGCCCATGATGGGCGGCAATTTTTCGTGGCCAGCCGCCCACAAGCCTTGTTTGACAGCCAGCGCCTGACCCGCCGCTTGAGCGAGCAGAAACTGGCCGATAGCCTGTATCTGAATTATTTCGACCGCACGCAGGGCTGGTTTAAGGGGGTAACCCGGCTGGCAAGCGGCACCCGCGCGCATATCAGCCCTGCGGGTGTGCAGCTGGAAAGCTATTACAGCCTTGAAAACCTGCCCCGCATCACCTTGCCCCGCGATCAAGATTATGTCGAAACCGCGCAGGCGCTGTTTGCTGAGGGCACCCAGCGCATGCTGGATGGGTTTCAAGCGCCTTGCGTCAGCCTGTCGGGCGGGTTTGATTCACAGGCCGTGGCCTATTTCGCCATGCAGGCCCGCCCCAACCAGCCTTTGCGCAGCTATACCGGCGTGCCCGAGGCCGGGTTTGACGGTGTGATCAGCGACAGCCGTTTTGCAGATGAGCGCCCCTATGCCCAGGCCCTGGCCGATATGCACCCGCAATTGCAGCCCAGCTGGATCGATGCAGCCGGCAAAAGTTTCGACTATTTTCAGCGCGAAATGTTTGAAATGGGGCTGCAGGCGCCGCGCAATGCGATGAACCTGCACTGGATCCACGAGATATACCGCCAAGGCCGGCTTGACGGCTGCGACGTGGTGCTGACGGGCAGTTTTGGCAATGCTACCTTCAGCTTTGGTGGCGAGCAGGCCCTGCCCGGCTGGCTGCGGCGCGGCCAATGGGCGCGCTTTGCCCGCGAGCTATGGGCCGCAGGCCCGCCCATGGGCTTGCCCCGCCGTTTTATCAGCCAAGGTATCATGCCATTGCTGCCGCGCCGCCTGTGGGCGGCTATCACGCGCCTGCGCCATGGCGCGCCGGATGATCCCTTTGCCACCTGGTGCCCGATGAACACCGATTATGCGCTGGAAATGCAGGTAGAAGAGCGCGCCCAAGCGCATGGCTTTGACGCGCTGTTTCGCCCCCTGCCCGACAGCCGCGAATTGCGCGCCAAAATGCTGCGTATGGCGGGCGGCGAAGGGGCAGATATTATGCAAGCGATGCGTTTGGTGCATGGGATGCAAATGCGCGATCCCACCTCGTATCGCCCATTGGCGGAATTTTGTATCTCGATCCCGGATGATCAATATTTGCGCGGTGGTGTACGGCGGTGGTTGGCGCGGCGGATGCTGCGCGGCAAGCTGCCGGATATGGTGTTGCGCGAAAACCGCCGGGGCCGCCAAGCGGCTGATTGGCACCTGCGCATCGCCCGGCAACGCGATGATTTGATTTCAGAAATTGATTGGCTGCAAGAAGATCCAAACATGCGCCGCAGGCTGAATTTGGCCGCCTTGCGCCAGGCCCTGGTTGATTTTCCCACCACCACCCCAAGCGATAAGATCGCAGCACAGCGGCTGCAGCTGGCCCTGTCGCGCGGGCTGACCACGGCGCGGTTTATCCGCTATATCGAGGGGCGCAACGCCTAAGTTGCGGGCGATACCAGCGGTTGGCCCGCCCCATCGAGATAGCCAAAGCGCTGCATCATTGGGCCATGATCGGCAATCACCTGCGCCACTTGCGCAGGCGTCAGGCTGTTTTGCCAATCGCCCATTTTGCCCTTGCGGAAAAACCGCCGCTTGCCCGAGGGGCGTTCGCGAAACCCATGGGCCTCTTCTTGGGCGGCAAGCGTGTCGAACTGGCTAAATGCGATCGCCTGTTCAAGGCGCTGGGGGTTTTCGGGCAGGCCCAGGGCCGAAAACGCCGCCCCAAACGCGGCGATGGGATCGGCGTGCATATCTTCGTAGCGCAGCACAAACACCGGAATTTCGCGCGCATCAACCCAGCTTTCCACATGCTGCGACCAGCTGCCCATACGCTGCAGCAATTGCCCCGTCAGGCGGTTTTTTGCCCGCGCCAAGGCATGGGTTTTATCGCCCATCTGCGCAATCGCTGCATCGATATCGACCCCATTATGATTGGCCAGCGATGGGGCCACATCTAACGGGTTGCGCAGCAGATACACCGCACCCAGGCTTGCCACATCATCCACCAAGGGCCGGCCATCGGCGCGATGGGTAAAGGCATCGTGTATTTTGTGATAGCCCAGCTCGTTTGGGGCCTCTGCCACGCTCCAGCGGTAAATTTCGGGGCGAATGGCCTCGACCTCGTCTTGGGTTAAATCGGCCGTATCGACGCCCAAAACATCATCCACCCAATTGCGCGAGCTGGCAATCGCCCCGGTGTTCAGCTGGTTGATATCAACCGGCACATCGCCCGTGGCGCGAAAATTGGCCAAAACACTGCGAAACCACGTGTTGCCCGATTTAGGGTATGAGGCCAGCCAATAGATGCCGCCCATTCACTGCGCCCCCTGCATCTGCGCGGCCAGCGCATCAACCAGGTCATCGATGCGAAAGCCGCTTTTGGGCCGGGCGACACGGGTGATGGCCACCTGCCCCGCCAGCGCCCCGCATTGCTGCAGGTGTTGGGGCTGCAAGGCCATCCCCGCCATGAACCGCTGCCGATAGGTATTGGCGCGCAGCAGGGTAAATTTCTCGATCCCTGTCACAGGGCTTTGGGTGATGTCATCGTCAAGATGTTCCGACAGCAGGCAAATTTGCACCACTTTTCGGGGGCTGTCACAAAATGCATCGCCCAAAGGCAGGTTGAATTTTTCCAGCTGCGGGCGAATGCGCTGCAGCCCATCGGTGGAGATCTGCAATCTATCCGCCACATCCTGCCACAGCTTGATGCGCCCAAACCCGGGGATCGCCATGCCTTGATCGTTAATAGGCACAACATCATCGGCCAAAACCCGATAGCCACGCTGCATAAAGGCGGCCGTCAGCGTTGATTTGCCCACGCCCGATGGCCCCACGCACACCAAACACCCCTGGCCCATTTCAATGGCATTGCCGTGCAACACCAAAAGCCCGCGCTGAAACAGCAGCGCCCCCAGCCCAGAGCCCAGCAAAAACACCCGCACCGAGGCCATATCGATCGATGGGGCGGGTTGCACCACAATCTGGGCCCCATCGCGCACCAAAAACCGTGCAATATCAGGAACTTCTAGCCAAAACTGGCCATCAGACACCCAAATAAACGGCGATATCTGCCGCCCCCCCTCCAGCCCTTGGGGGGGCACTGCGCCAAGGCTGATCTGCACCTGGGGTGGCTGGCTGGCATCTGGTGCCAAGGCCAATTCGGGCAGCTCTATTTCGCTGGCAAATGTCAGGCCATAAGCATGGTAGAGATTGGCCATGTCAGCTTCCTTTCGTGCTGTAGCCTGCCTAACAGCCGCCCCCCGGCTGCACAAGCTGAACAAGGGGCCAAGAGGCCGATTTCATTTACGAATTTGCCACATCTGCGGCGCTCAACTGCATACGAAACCGCCCCGTGGCAAACCCGCGGGCATAGCGGGCCGGCACATGGGCGCGCACCTTTCCTTCCTGCACGGTCGCCGGGTAGCTGCACACTGGCACATAGCCACGATCGGTTTGCTTTTCGATGCGCCACAGGGCGCGGCTGCCTTCGGGCAAGCGGGTGGCAATCTGGGCAATCGGCGCGGTTTCGCAATAGCCAACATGAAAATCGGGGCGATAGGGCCCTTGCGGAAACGGCCGGGGGTTTTGAAAGCCAAAGAGGGAATCGTGCTGCAGTATTTCAGCGCGGGCATAGGGCCAAACATGGCTGCGCAGAAAGAATTGATCGGCAAAATGGGCATTCTTTACAGGGGTTTGCAAGTAATGGCGCAGCATATCGCGCATGGGCGGCAGCGCCCCACGCACCACCCCCCAAAGCCCGGCCAGCAGCAATTCGGTGTGGCTGCCATTGTCGCGCATGGCATGAAACGGCAGGCCGCTGGCCTGCCATTCGGCCACAGCGCCCGCCTCGCGGGGGGAAATCACGGAATCTGTATCGCGGAAGATCACCCGCTCGGCATCGGGGGCATCATAGGCCAAAAAGCGCCACATTGTGCCGGGCCACTTGGCGGCCTCGTCATCGATATCCACCAAAGTCGCGCCATTGTCTTTCAAGCGGTTGCGCGTATCCGTGGGCACGCTGTGATCTACAAAGAACCAACAGCGCCAACCGGGGTAAAGGCGCGGTTGCTCGATTGTGTTCAACACCGCCCCTTCGCAGTATTTGCTGTTTGCCCCAAAAAGCGAAAACGCGATAATCTTTTGCCCGCCGCCCGCAGGTTTCGGGGCAAGCGGCGCTGCGAAGGGCGGCATATTTGGTATTGAATTATCGCGCATTATCAGCGCCTTATGGCCCGCTGTTGCCGCTGTTTCCAAATCACCACAGGCCCCGGCCGCATGGGCCAGCGCATCCCATGCCGATAGGGTTTTGCGATCGATCGCAATGGCCTTGCGGGCATAATCCATGGCCTCGTGCCAACGCTGAAGCCGCAACAGCGCCAAAGCCCCATCTTTATACAGATTGGCATTGCGCAGGCCCTTGGCAATCATCTGATCGACAAGCGCCAGGGCCAATTCGGGCTGACCGCCTTCGAGATGCGCCAGAAATTGATGCTTTGCCTGAGAAAGATCTGGCAAGATTTTGTTTTTTTGATGCTTTTTCTTAATTCGCACCTGATCACCCGCACCCAAAACTACCTAACACACCGCGCCCAGCGTGGCAAAGTTGCGCGGTTTTGGCAACGCCTGATCATCCCCGCCTTTTCACGCCCGCCTTATAACAGCTTTGTGATTAAGATTGGTCGAAAACCGGGATTGGTTGATTGAAGCCCGCTGATCGCGGCCCATATACCCTTTCGGGTTGGTTAATATTCGAAAGGATATTCGGGCAGCTTGCAGCCCGGCGCCTGCCCAAGTTTAACAATCATCAAACCACATGTGGGGGTATAAATGGGTATTTCACGACGGAACTTCTTTTACGGGACAGCAGCAAGTGCGGCCATGGTCATCTCGGCCAGTGGGGCACGCGCCAGCACATGCGCCATGCCAACAAAAGAGCGCCAAGCCGCGCTAAGCCCGCAAGGCGTAGTAGACGAGCTGATGGCCGGCAACCAGCGGTTTGTCTCTGGCACAATGGTCAATTGCGACCTGAACGCACAGGTTATGGAAACCGCCACCGGCCAATACCCGATTGCCGCCGTGGTGGGCTGTATCGACAGCCGCGTGCCGCCAGAAATGGTGTTTGACCAGAATATTGGCGATATTTTCAGCGCCCGCATTGCCGGCAATTTTGTGAATACCGATATTTTGGGCAGCCTTGAATTTGCCTGCCGCGTGGCCGGTGCCAAGGCCATTGTGGTGTTGGGCCACACATCCTGCGGGGCGGTGAAAGGCGCAATCGATCAGGTGAAACTTGGCAATCTGACAGAGATGCTGGCGCGTATCGAGCCTGCAGTGCAGGCCGCCGGCCCCGTAGCCGAGCGCAGCTCGAAAAATACAGACTTCGTGCAGAAAGTGGCCGATGCCAATGTGGCGCTGACCGTCGAGGCGATCAAAGCCCAAAGCGAGGTGCTGGCCGGCATGGTTGCCGCGGGCGAGCTGGTAATCGTGGGCGCCATGCATGATGTGGCCACGGGCCAGATCACGCTGATCAGCTAAGCGCAGCCTGCGATTTTGTGAAACCGGGGCGGAACGCGGCATGCGGTCCGCCCTTGGCGTTTTGTGATGGGGCTGCAAACCGCAGCAAAGGCCCAGAAAAAGCTGCATGGCGCAGCGCTTGCCGCATATTTTGCTAAAAACACAAGAAGGGTTTGGCGCACCCGAGAGGATTCGAACCTCTGGCCTCTGCCTTCGGAGGGCAGCGCTCTATCCAGCTGAGCTACGGGTGCCTAGCGCGACCTATACAGCGCAGACCAATGCGCTGCAATCCACAAAAACCCAAATGGGCGCGTGTTTTCCTGGCCTAGCCCAGCAGATTATGGGCCAGCTCTAGCGCATCGATCAGCGCGTCTACCTCCGCTTCGGTGTTATACATCGCAAACGAGGCGCGGCAGGTGGCGTTGAGGCCAAGATGCTGCATCAACGGCCCGGTGCAATGCTGGCCTGCGCGCACGGCCACGCCTTTTTTATCTAAAATTGTCGAGATATCATGCGCATGGGCCGGGCCATCCATGGTGAACGAGAATATCGCCCCCTTGCCCGGCGCATGGCCCTGCACATTCAGCCAGTTCAGCCCTTTCAGCCGCGCGCTGGCGTAGCTGGCCAGCCCCGCCTCGTGTTGGGCAATCGCCTGCATGCCGATCCCCATCATATACTCCAGCGCCACTCCCAAGCCGATCATTTGCACAATGCCGGGGGTGCCTGCCTCGAATTTCATCGGCGCATCGGCATAGCTGACACCATCGCGCGTGACCTCGCGGATCATATCGCCACCGCCCAGAAACGGGCGCATTTCAGCCGCGCGTGCGCGGTTGACATAGATCGCGCCACTGCCCGAGGGGCCATAGAGCTTATGGCCGGTGATGGCATAAAAATCGCACCCGATGCGCTGCACATCGACGGGCATATGCACCGCCGCCTGGCTGCCATCTACCAATACCGGCACGCCACGCGCCCGGGCTGCGGCGCAAATGGCCTGCACATCCACCACAGTGCCCAAAACGTTTGACATATGGGTGATGGCCACCAGTTTGGTTTTCGGGCCGATCGCATCGATCACCTTTTGCGGGTCCAGCACACCGTTCAGATCTACATCAACCCATTTCAGCACCACGCCTTGGCGTTCGCGCAAGAAATGCCAGGGCACGATATTGGCGTGATGTTCCATGATGCTTAGAACAATCTCGTCGCCGGGCTGCAGGTTGGGCATGGCCCAGCCATAGGCCACCATATTGATGCCCTCGGTGGTGCCCGAATTCATCACGATCTCATCCTCGTGGGCGGCGCCTAAAAACCGCTGGATGGTGCCGCGCACGGCCTCGTATTTTTCGGTGGCCAGGTTCGACAGGTAATGCAGGCCCCGATGCACATTGGCATATTCCTGGCTATAGGCCTGTGTGACCGCATCAATCACCACCTGCGGTTTTTGCGCGCTGGCACCGTTATCCAGATACACCAGCGGTTTGCCATTCACCTGCCGCTGCAGAATGGGAAAATCGTTTCTGATGGCGTCAACGTTGAACATCACATCGGCATCCCTTGCGGTGCGATCCCCAGCGCAGAGATCACGAAACTTAAGGCAAAGCTCAGCACAATTGCGGTAAGAAACACCACCGCAAAGGCGCGGAGCAGCGAAGAAAACCCATGACCCACAGATAGAAAATGCAGGGTAATCCATAGGCTTATGAACAAAAACCCGATGGTTAGCCCCATGGCCAGCATCGGCAGGGCCAAACCGACCACCACCAAAACCACCTGCATCACCAAGCCCACAAATTGCAGCCAGGACACCACCAACAACATGGCGCCAATATCGCCCTGCCCGCCCAATGCGCGCCCCACATAGGTAAGCCCCACAACACAGGCCGCCAGCGCCGCTGCGGTGGTGCCAGCATAGGCCACGGGGCCCATGCCCATGCCGCCCATGTTCCCAGGCCCCGGCATGGCCAGTTGCAGGGCAAAAAACAGCAAGGCATTCAGCACTGAAACCAGCACCAGCCCCAGCCACAAAATGGCCGGATCAAGACGCAGCGCCAACAGGCGGTGGGCGGCGGTGGATGGGTCGCGAAAGCTTTGTAAAACCAATTCGCGAATTGTTGTGCCAAAGCTCATTTTTGCCCCCAGCCTGCGCGCAACATGCCCGCAATCCAAAACCATGAAAACACGATCACCCACAAAATGCCAACCGCCGACAGCGCCGCACCCGCGCCGATGAACCCGGCCACCAACCCATAGAGCAGCAGCACCGGCGCGCTGGCAAGAAAGGCCCAAAACAGCGCCAGCCTGGCACCATAGGCGCTGCCCTGCCCGCCCACCAGCCGCGCCACCCCATGCGCCAGAAAAGCGATCAGGTAAAACAGCAGCGGCAAGATGAAAACAAGGCCCAGCAGGGCGGCGCCCATCAGCATTTGCAGGTCAGCGCCCTCGAGATGGGCCTGACGTGCCAGGGCCGGCCAGCGCGAGACAAACAGCACCGCGCAGCCCCCCATCAAGATGGCCAGCGCCCGGCCTTCGTGCACGGGGGCCGCCAAAAGGCGCCCCAGCACACGGCCCGGGCCACGATAGGTGGCCACGATATCTTGGACCAAAGACATCAGCTGCGGTGGCGTTCTAGCCAACCCGATAGGCGCGTGCTGACATGGGCGCGCAGCTCTTCGTCTTCGATCTCGTCCACGGCTTCGGCCAAAAAGGCCAGCACCAGCAGATCTTGGGCATCGGCCATAGGCACACCGCGCGAGCGCAGGTAAAACAGCGCCTCTTCGTCAATCGCGCCGCTGGTCGAGCCGTGGCTACAAGCCACATCATCGGCGTAGATTTCCAGCTCGGGCTTGGCCAAAAAGTTGCTGTCATCATCTAGCAACAGCGATTGGCTGATCTGGTAGCCATCGGTTTTTTGCGCGCCCGGCTTGACCAGGATCTTGCCCTGAAAAACGCCCGTGGCACCGTTGCGCAGCACCTTTTTAAACACCTGCCGGCTTTCGCAATTTACCGCGTCATGGGTGATGAACACGGTGTCATCATGGTGAAATTCACCATCCCCCAGCGCCGCCCCTGCAACATGGGCCTGGGCATCATCGCCCAGCAATTCGATCACGCATTCGTTGCGCGTCAACACGCCATTCACCGTCATGGTAAAGCTTTTAAAGCGGCTCTCGGTGCCAAGCCGGGCAAAGATATGGGTGGCGGCACGGCGCTGGTGGTCGCGGCCCTGGGCGCGCACATGGTGGAATGCCGCGCCATCGGCCACATCCACCTCCATCACCTTGTTCAGCCGCGCGGCCGCGGGCCCGTTTTCCAGCACCGTCACGCTGGCGCCGGTTTCCACCTTGATCACATGGTGCAAAATAGCATCCGACGTTGGGTTTTCATGGCGATAGATCAGGCTGATGGGCCGCGCCACGGGGGCCGTGACGCGCAGCACGATGCCATCGCTGGCATAGGCCGAATTCAGCGCCGCCAGCGGGCGCGCCACGGGCGTTTGGCCGTTGGTTTCCAGCGCGCCATACAGGTCTTTGGCCCAATGAATATCTTGCGCCATCGCGGTTTCAAGACGCTCGATTTCAAGGCCGGTTTCGGCCAGATCATCGCTGGCACCCGCGTCGAAAACGCCATCGACAAAGACCAGCTTTAGCCGGTTGAGCCCCTCAAATGGCGGCTCTTCGTCGTTTTGAAACACCGCCGCAGGCACCACATCGGCGTCGGTCAGCGTGTCGGAGCGGGGATATTTCCAATATTCGTCGCGCGGCCCATGGCGCGCAGCCGCGCCAAAGCGGCCTCGCGCACAGCACGGCCCCAAGCACCACAGCTGGGCATATCCAGCGCGGCCAGCCGGGTTTCGGTTGGGTCAGGTTTTACCGCCAGATCCGCCATTACACCGCCTCGCCCAGAATATCGGCATAGCCGTTGTTTTCCACCTCAAGCGCCAGTTCGGGGCCACCGGTTTTTACGATGCGGCCATTGGCCATGATATGCACAACATCGGGTTTGATATGGTCCAGCAGGCGCTGGTAATGGGTAATCACCAAAAACCCGCGGCCCGCATCGCGCAGGGCGTTCACCCCTTCCGAGACCAGTTTCATCGCATCCACATCTAGGCCGGAATCGGTTTCATCCAAGATGCACATCTTCGGCTCTAGCATGGCCATCTGCAGGATTTCGTTGCGTTTTTTCTCGCCACCCGAAAAGCCCACATTGACCGGGCGCTTCAGCATATCGGCATCGATTTTCAGGGTTTTGGCCTTTTCGCGCACCACTTTCAGAAATTCAGTGGCGCTCATTTCTTCTTGCCCGCGGGCCTTGCGCTGTGCGTTCACCGCGGTGCGCAGAAAGGTCATGTTGCCAACGCCGGGAATTTCCACAGGGTATTGAAAGGCCAAAAACAGGCCCGCTGCGGCGCGCTCTTCGGCCTCCATTTCTAGCAGGTCTTCGCCGTCTAGATGCGCGCTGCCCTCTGTCACCTCATAGCCATCGCGGCCAGACAGCACATAAGACAGGGTTGATTTGCCCGAGCCATTCGGCCCCATGATCGCATGCACCTTTCCCGCCTCGACGGTCAGATTCACGCCTTTCAGAATCTGTTTATCCTCTTCTTCAAGCTTGACGTGCAAGTTTTTGATCTCGAGCATTTTTTACCCTTTCTATTCGCGCATTGGGCGGGCCACTAGGGCCGCATCATCAGTTGTGTGATCCGCAATAACTGCCCCTGTGGCAGCGATTGCGGAACCAGATCGAAGCGTGCCATGCGGCCCGTAACCTGGGCCGGCGCGCCAATGAATTTTTCCACTTCGTGAAACCGCGGGCGGTTCACGTAGTCGTCGAAATACAAGGTCACTGGCCGCGTGATGCGATAGGCCGTGGCCAAGGCGCACCCCACCCGGAACCGCCCATCCACCAGCACCACGTCTGGATGGGCAAATTCCGCCAGATCCCACACTTCCAGCGGATAGCGCGAAAACCGTTTCCACGCCCTGTCATCCACCGGATGGCCCCATTCGCGGGTGGGGCCAATATCGCACCAGACAACGGTTGCAGCGCCTTTTGCCGGCGGGTTGTGGTGAAACCACGCCTGCATCATCTGCGCCCAGTCCCGGTCGCTTTCGACCGCCGTCACCCTTTTTCCCAAATCAGCGGCCAGCACCGTGCTGCCCCCTGAGCCGTATTCCAAAATCACCTCGGCGCCAGCATAGGCCGCGGTGATCAGCGCCGCCTCTGCCTCGGGCAAGGTCAGGCCGGGCCTTTCAGGCCCGCTCACCCCAAAAGAACCGCAGTGCCGCTGGCGCTGACCATCAACATCGACTGGCCCACAACCTCGTAATCCAGATCTACGCCCACCACGGCATTGCCCCCCAGCGCTGCGGCTTTTTCCTGCATTTCCGCCAAAGCGGTGTCGCGGGCATCTTGCAGCTTGCTTTCATAGGCCCCAGATCGGCCACCGATCACATCGGTGATATTGGCAAAGATATCGCGCACGATATTGGCGCCCATAATCGCCTCGCCTACAACAATACCTTTATAAGCCAAGATCTTATGACCCTCGACCGTGGGGGTTGTCGTCACAATCATATCCAACTCTTTACCCTTTCCCCACGGCATTTAGCCCACCGAACCTTCCAACGAGATGGCCACCAATTGCTGGGCTTCCATGGCAAATTCCATGGGCAGCGCCTGCAGCACTTCCTTGGCAAAGCCATTGACGATCAGCGCAACCGCCTCTTCCTCGTCCATGCCGCGCGAGCGGCAATAGAACATCTGGTCGTCATCCACCTTGGATGTGGTGGCCTCGTGCTCGACCCGGCTGGAATTGTTCTTGACCTCGATATAGGGCACCGTGTGGGCGCCGCATTTATCGCCAATCAGCAAGCTGTCGCACTGGGTGTAATTGCGGCTGTTTTTGGCCTTTGGATGCATCGACACCAGCCCGCGATAGGTATTTTGGGCAAAGCCTGCGCTGATACCTTTCGACACGATGCGCGATTTGGTGTTGCGCCCCAAATGAACCATCTTGGTGCCGGTATCGGCCTGCTGGTGGTTATTGGCAATCGCGATCGAATAAAACTCGCCCTGGCTGTCATCGCCGCGCAAGATGCACGAGGGGTATTTCCAGGTTACGGCCGATCCGGTTTCCACCTGCGTCCACATCACCTTGGCGCGGTCGCCACGGCAATCGGCGCGTTTGGTGACAAAGTTGTAAATGCCGCCCCGGCCCTCTTCGTCGCCCGGATACCAGTTTTGCACGGTCGAGTATTTCACCTCGGCGTCTTCTTCGATGATGATTTCCACCACCGCCGCATGCAGCTGTGCGGTATCACGCTGGGGCGCGGTGCAGCCTTCCAGATAGGACACATACGAGCCCTTATCGGCAATGATCAGCGTGCGCTCGAACTGCCCGGTATTTTCGGCATTGATGCGGAAATAGGTGCTCAGCTCCATCGGGCAGCGCACACCGGGGGGAATGTAGACAAACGAGCCATCGGAAAACACGGCAGAATTCAGCGTGGCATAGTAGTTATCTGATACCGGCACGACCGAGCCCAGATATTTGCGCACCAGTTCGGGATGCTCGCGGATGGCCTCGGAGATCGAGCAGAAGATCACCCCGGCCTTTTTCAGCTCGGCCTGAAAGGTGGTGCCCACCGATACGCTGTCAAACACCGCATCTACGGCCACTTTGCGGCCCTCGCTGGGCGCATCCTCGGCGCCTTCGACGCCGGCCAAAATCATTTGCTCTTTCAGCGGGATACCCAGCTTTTCGTAGGTTGCCAGCAATTTTGGGTCAACCTCGTCTAGCGATTTGGGCTTGTCTTCCATGCTTTTGGGGCGGGCATAGTAATACTGATCCTGAAAATCGATTTCAGGGTAATTCACCATGGCCCATTTCGGCTCGGTCATTTGCGACCAGCGTTCAAAGGCGGCAAGGCGCCAGTCGGTCATCCATTCCGGTTCGCCGTTCTTTTCGCTGATCAGGCGCACGATATCGGGGTTTACGCCCTTTGGGGCATATTCCATCTCGATTTCGGTTTCCCAGCCATACTTGTATTTGCCAAGGGATTTGACCGCATCAACCGTTTCCTGATCGACGCCTTCCTTGACCTCAAGCTTGTCCAGTGCCGTCATGGCAACCCCCTTTTCATGCCCTCACGCGGCGGTGCGCGCGCGCTGGCGTTTCCATTTCTCTAACCAGACATCCGCAAAGCGCAAAATGTCTTGTTCTGTCGTGTCAGGGCCCAAAGACACCCGCAGCGCGCATTGCGCCTGATCGGCTGTCAGCCCCATTGCCAGCAACACCTTGCTGGCGCGCACCTTGCCGCTGGAACAGGCGCTGCCCGCGCTTACCGCAAACCCCGCCAGATCCATCGCCATCACCTGGGTTTCGCCCTTCCAACCCGGGGTGATCATGCACAAGGTGTTTGGCAGCCTTGGGCTGCCTTTCCCGACTAAAATAGTCTCTTTCGAACCGGCCTCAATGGCTTTTTCTAGAATATTTCTAAATTGTTCAACCGGCTCCCAGCAGCCATCGGCCAGATCACGCGCCGCCGCTTGGGCTGCGGCCCCAAACCCTGCGATCGCGGCCACGTTTTCAGTGCCCGCGCGCCGGCCCATTTCCTGCCCACCCCCGCGCAATTGCGCAGCAATATCGGTGCCCCGCTGCACCACCAAGGCGCCAATGCCCTTTGGCCCACCCAGCTTATGCGCCGAGATCAGCGCCATCTTTGCACCCGACCAGTTAAAGGCCACAGGCAGCTTGCCAAAGCCCTGGGTCATGTCGCTGAGCGCCAGCCCCTGGGGCAGATCCTGGATAATGCCGGTTTCGGAATTGGCCAGTTGCAGCACCGATTGTGCGGGCTCGGCCACCGCCACACGGCCATCGACCCCCACCGGCAGGCTGGGCGCCACCCATGCGCCCACGGCCTCGTGTTCAATGGGCGCGCCCTGCAGCCCCTGGCCCGCACAGGCCAGGGCCGCTGCCTCGGTTGCGCCAGAGGTAAAGATGATATCGGCCCCATCGGCCCCAAAGGCCTGCGCCACCTGCGCGCGCGCCTTTTCCACCAGCGCCTTGGCCGCGCGCCCCTCGGCGTGCACGCTGGATGGGTTGCCCACCAGATCAAAGGCCGCCATCATCGCCTGCCGCGCCTCGGGGCGCAGGGGGGCTGTGGCGTTATAATCCAGATAGGTGCGCGCCATCGTCACGCCTCGTCGACCACGGCAAAGAGCGATGGCACAGCCGGGCATGGCGCCAGTTCATTGGCCACAACATCCGACAACCGGGTTTGGTGCAAAAACACATAGACATGCGCGCTGAGCGATTCCCACAAACGGTTGCTGAGCGATTGCGCCCGGCTGCCCGACAGCCCACCCGACACGCCGGCGCCCTTGTGCATGGCATCCACGGTTTCATCCACTGCGCTCAGCACATCTACCACGCGTATCTCGCTGGGGGCGCGGGCCAGGCGATACCCGCCCCCCGGGCCGCGCACCGATTCCACCAGCCCCCCGCGCCGCAGCTTGACAAAGAGCTGTTCCAGATACGGCAACGAGATATCTTGCCGCCGGGCGATATCGCCCAATGTCACCAGCTCGTCCCCCGGCCGCAGCGCCAGATCTGTCAGCGCCACCATCGCATAGCGCCCCTTGGTGCTTAGTTTCATCGCAACAGCCTCGTCAACTCATTGACCTTGAACAGCTTAGGCCTTATCTCGGCGCCAGCCCTACTGGTTCTGCCAGCAGGTTTAGAACCGTTCTAAAGTGCCCGATTAATTCTGTCAAGAATTCTCGGCGCCAGCAGGAGACAGGGAATACCATGCCCGAGGTCATTTTTCCCGGCCCAGAGGGCCGCCTAGAAGGTCGCTACCATCCGCAAAAAGACCGCGATGCGCCGATTGCCATTGTTTTGCATGCCCATCCCCAATTTGGCGGCACGATGAACCACAAGGTGGTCTATAATCTGCACTATGCATTTTATAACATGGGCTTCACCGTTTTGCGCTTTAACTTTCGCGGTGTTGGCCGCAGCCAGGGCGAATACGACCAGGGCATTGGCGAATTGTCTGATGCCGCATCGGCGCTGGATTACCTGCAGTCGATGAATTCCAATTCCAAACATTGCTGGGTGGCCGGGTTTTCCTTTGGCGCGTGGATTGGCATGCAATTGCTGATGCGCCGCCCCGAAATCACCGGCTTTGTCTCGGTTAGCCCGCCGGCGAATATGTATGATTTCTCGTTCCTGGCCCCCTGCCCCTCGTCTGGATTGGTGATCAATGGCGCGGCAGATCGCGTGGCGCCGCCCGCCGATACGCAGGCGCTGGTGTCGAAACTGCACGAGCAAAAGGGCATCACCATCACCCATGATCAAATCGAGGGCGCCGATCACTTTTTCCGTGACGAGGCGCATATGGATCAGATGATTGGCAACGTCACCGGCTATGTCAAACGCCGGCTGACGGAAACCACCCGATAATAATGGCACAGGGTGATCTGGATGCGCGCATGGCCTTTCTGGCCGAGGCCGACAAGTTAAAGCAGATCACCCGCGCCACAACTGTGGGCGATGGCAGCCGCGCCGAAAATTCGGCCGAGCACAGCTGGCATCTGGCGCTTTATGCCTTGGTGCTGGGCGGGCACGCGCCCCAAGGGGTGGATATCAACCGCGTGATCGCCATGTTGTTGGTGCATGATCTGGTGGAAATCGATGCGGGCGACGTGCCGATCTACGCCAATAGCGACCCCGCCGCCACCGCCCAGGCCGAAGCCGCAGCCGCCACGCGCATCTTTGGCCTGCTGCCCCCAGATCAGGGCGCCGAATTGCGCGCCCTTTGGGACGAGTTCGAGGCCGCCGAAACCCCGGATGCGCAATTTGCCAAGGCGCTTGACCGGTTTCAGCCGCCCAACCAAAACCTGGCCAGCGATGGCGTCAGCTGGCGCGCGCATGCGCCCAAACTGGCCCAGGTCGAGGCGCGCGTGGGCGCCCCTATCGCGCGCAGCGTGCCCGAATTATGGGCCTGGATCGCGCCGCAAATACGCGCGTGGTTTGCCCGAAACATGCCCCGCGATTAAGCACCGATCACAACGCTGGCCAAATCCCCGCGCAGCCAGTAGACAGGCGCCATGGACAGCGCTTTTTTGATCACCGCTTTTGTCACCTTATTCGTGATTATCGATCCTATCGGGCTGGCACCGCTTTTCGTGGCGCTGACCCATGGGATGGATGCGCGCACGCGCCGCGGCATTGCCATTCGCGCTTGCGTGATTGCGGCGCTGCTGTTGGTGCTTTTTGCCGCTTTGGGCGAGGCTGTGCTGGGCTTTGTTGGCATATCGATGCCCGCCTTTCGCATTGCGGGGGGCATTTTGCTGTTTCTGACAGCGCTTGACATGCTGTTTGAACGCCGCAGCAAGCGCCGCGAAGATCAGGCAGATGAACGCCCCGACCCATCGGTGTTTCCCCTTGCCATCCCGCTGATTGCGGGGCCAGGCGCCATTGCCAGCGTGATCTTGCTGACAGGCGAAATGGGCGGGCTGCACGGCTTTGCCACCACCGTGGTGGTGATGCTGGCGGTGCTGGCGATCGTCTTTGCCCTGTTTATGGTGGCAGGGCTTTTGGAACGGGCCTTGGGGCGCACGGGCATCAACGTGGTGACGCGGCTGTTGGGCATGTTGCTGGCGGCACTTGCGGTGCAATTCGTGCTGGATGGGCTGCGCGCCTTTGGCTTGGGCGGATAGCGGCCATTGCCGCGCCAGGCCGCAGCGCCTATATCGCCAAGATCAGCATTCGAAGGGGCCGCATGGGCGATATCGAGCTTGGAAATCTGGCCTATCTTGCGCTTTTGGGCGGCGCTTTGGTGTTATGGCTGCTGGTTGAGGCGCGCAAGAATATGGGGCGCACGTTGAAACAAGCCAGCGCTTGGGTGTTGATCTTTGTGGGTGTGATCGCCGCCATCGGGCTTTGGGGCGATATCCGCCGCACGGTATTGCTGCACCAAGACGTGGCTCAAGATGGCAGCCAGATCACCCTGCCGCGCGCAGCTGACGGGCATTATTACCTGACCGCTTTGGTCAATGGCACGCCCGTGCGCTTTGTGGTCGATACCGGCGCCAGCCAGGTGGTGCTAACCCAGAAAGACGCGGAAAACGCCGGAATTGCGCTGGCCGATCTGGTCTATTCGGGCCGCGCAAACACCGCCAATGGGCGCGTGCGTATTGCGCCTGTGCGGCTGGACAGTATCGATGTGGATGGCGTGGAAATGCGCAATATCCGCGCCTCGGTGAATGAGGGGCAGATGGGCACATCGCTTTTGGGCATGACCTATCTCGAGCGGTTCAGCCGCATCGAGATTGCCGGCGGCGCCTTGGTGTTGCACCGCTGATTGCAGGCTATCGGGTTACGGGGCATCGGGCGCGGCTTTTTCGGCTTTCATCTGCCAGCGCCCGCTATCTTCCGACCAATATTGCGCCGCGCATCCCGCCTCGGTCAGGGCTTTCCATTGCCCCCGCGCGGCGCTGACGGCCTGTTCATCTGTGCCATCAAACAAGATGCACACCCGCTCCATCGCCTGCACCTCGGCGGGCGACACCTGCGCGCCGTCAACCGCCATCAGGCAGGCCGGGGTGTTGGCGGCCTTTTCGCCGCCCGTGCCCAATAAGATGGGCTGCAGCGCATCATGTGCGCCGCCTGCCAGCCCATGGGGCAAAAACCCCTCGGGCGGCGTCATCTGCCACAGTTTTTGGTCCAGCCATTCCATCCGCGCGCCATCGCAGCCCCGCACACACACCCGCCAGCCCGCTTGCAGCGACTTTTCCAGCAGCATCGCCAAAGTCACCTCGAGCGGGCGTTGGGTGAGATGATAGAACATGGCCTTGCCCATGGGTTATGCCTCTAGCATCTCCTGCACCAGCCGGTTCAGCGCCAAAACGCCCCAGCCTGTTGCCCCCTGCGGGGCCAGTGCGGTTTCAGATTTCACGCTGGCCACGCCGGCAATATCCAAATGGATCCACGGCATGTCAGGCTTTACAAAGCGCTGCAGAAATTGCGCCGCCGTGATCGAGCCCGCCGCCCGGCCGCCGGTGTTTTTCATATCGGCAATCCGGCTTTTGATCAGATCGTCATAGGCCTGGCCCAAAGGCAGGCGCCAGGCGCCCTCGCCCTCGGCCTGGGCGGCCTTTAGGAACCGGTTGGCAAAGGCATCATCATTGCCAAAGACAGCGGCGTTTTCATGGCCAAGCGCAATAATGCAGGCCCCCGTTAGCGTGGCCAGATCGACCATGGCGCAGGGGGAAAACCGCTCTTGCGCATACCACAGCACATCGGCCAGCACCAAACGCCCCTCGGCATCGGTGTTGATCACCTCGATCGTGTCACCCTTCATGCTGCGCACCACATCGCCGGGGCGTGTGGCGGTGCCCGAGGGCATGTTTTCCACCAGCCCAACCAACCCCACCACATTGGCCTTGGCCCCGCGCAGCGCCAAGCTGCGCATCACACCGGCCACCACGCCCGCGCCGCCCATATCCATGGTCATGTCTTCCATGCCGGCGGCGGGCTTTAGGCTGATGCCGCCCGTATCAAACACCACGCCCTTGCCCACCAGCGCCAGTGGTGCCTGGTCTTTCGGGCCGCCCTGCCATTGCATCACGACCAGCTTTGTGGGGCTGGCGCTGCCTTGGCCCACAGACAAAAAGCTGCCCATGCCGAGCTGTTCCAAATCCGGCTCGTCCAGCACCTCGATTTTCAGGCCCAGATCGGCCATCGCCTGCAGACGCGCGGCAAATTCTGTGGTGGTCAGCACATTGGCGGGCTCGTTGGTAAGATCGCGGGTGAAAAACACCCCCTCGGCCATGGCCATCAGCGGCGCAGCATTGGCCTGTGCCACATCGGGGCGGGTGCACATGATACGCGCGCCCTGCCCCCGTTTGGCGGGTGTTTTGAGATGGGTATCAAAGGCATAGCCGCGCAGCGCCAGGCCCAGTGCCAGTTCGGATATGCGCATGGTTGCACCGGCCAGCACCAACAACGGCTGGGCGCCCTGCCGCTTGGCCAGTTGCGCGCCCGCACGCCGGGCCTGGGCCTGGGTGGGCCTGCGCGGCAAACACACCAGATCCAGCGCCACCGCCTCGAGGCCCACGGGCATGTCCAGCGTAGTGATATCGCCGGGCTTTGCCTCGGCCCAAGCGGTGCCTGCCAACACCCGCGCAACAGCACCTTTGCACAGCCGGTTTAACCGGCGCAGCCCCGCATCCATCTTGCCATCAGGCGGGGCAATGGCGGCGATGCGCCCGGCCACCTGCGCCAGATCATCCAGCTGGGTCTCGACAAAGGCAATATCTTGCGGTTGCGTCATGGCTGTTTTCTCCCTCTTTCAGGCGATACCTAGCGCGCATGGCCCAGCTTGGCCAGATAGCAGTTTGCCCTGCCCGCCTGATCCTGTAACAACAGGTTAACCGCTGCCACGGGGGATAGGTTGTCAAGATTCGACAGGTATATGCTGTCGCAGCTCATGATGCTGTTTGGGTTTTTTGCCCTCGTATTGGTATCCATCTACTGGATCAACCAAGCGGTGCGGCTGTTTGACCGCCTGATTGGCGATGGCCAATCGGCGCTGGTCTTTCTAGAACTGACCGCGCTGACATTGCCAAATGTGATGCAACTGGTCTTGCCCATGTCGGTGTTTGCAGGCGCCGTTTACGTCACAAACCGCCTCAGCAGCGATAGCGAGCTGGTGGTGATGCAGGCCACCGGCTTTAGCCCCTGGCGGCTGGCGCGGCCTGTGGCCTATTACGGGGTGCTGGTGGCGCTGTTCATGTCGCTTTTGACGCATATTTTGGTGCCCGCCAGCCTGGCGCAGCTAAAATCGCGCGAGCGTGACATCGCCCAAGATGTCACCGCGCGGCTGCTGAGCGAGGGCACGTTTTTGCACCCGGCGCCAGGTGTTACCTTTTATATCCGCGCCATCACCCCCGAGGGCGAGCTGCGCGATGTGTTTTTGCACGACGCACGAAAACCGGCCGAGCCTATTACCTATTCCGCCGCGCGGGCCTATCTGGTGAAAGATGACGGGCGCGTCACGCTGTTGATGGTTGAGGGGCTATCGCAATCATATAGCGCCAAAACAACCCGGCTATTTACCACGCATTTCAGCGAATTTGCCCATGATATCAGCGCATTGTTCACCGGAATGCAGGCAGATGCGCCGCAATTTCAGCACCTTCCAACCCACCAGATCCTGGCCGATTATGCCGCCACCGTCACCGCCACCCAGCAAAGCCCGGGCCGCGCCGCGGAATTGCTGCATGCGCGGTTTCAGCAGCCGCTGTTGTGCATCGTGGCGGCCTTGATCGGCTTCTCGACGCTGCTTTTGGGCAATTTCTCGCGCTTTGGGGTGTGGCGGCAGATCGTGGCGGCGCTGGTGCTGCTGGTGATCGTGAAGATGATCGAGGGCGTGGTGGCAGCGCCCGTGCGCGCAGACCCTGCGTTTTGGCCGCTGATCTATCTGCCAACCGTGGTGGGGCTGGCGATCAGCGCGGCCTTGCTGGCCATCGTGGCCCGCCCCCGCCGCCAAACCCTGCGCGCCCGGCCCGAGCCCCCCGCGGAAATGGGGGCCACATGACGCTGCATTTTTACTTTGCCCGCCGTTTTGCCCTGATTTTTCTGGGGCTCTTGGGGCTGTTTTTCTTGCTGATCACCTTGATTGATCTGGTCGAGCAAACCCGCCGCCATGCCTCGAGCGGCACCAGCTTTGGCGAGGTTTTCGGCCTGACATTGCTCAACGCGCCCGCAGGCCTGTATCAAATGCTGCCCTTGGTGATGATTTTATCCACCGTCACGCTCTTTTTGGGCCTGTCACGATCAAGCGAGCTGGTGGTGACGCGCGCGGCGGGGCGCTCGGGGCTGGTGGCCTTGATCGCGCCTGCGCTGGTGGCGGTGCTGGCGGGTGTGATCACGATTGCGGTGTTCAACCCCATCGTGGCTGCCACCTCGAAGCGGTTCAACACCTTGGACGAGCGGTATTTAACCGGGCGCGAGGCGGTGTTTTCGATCTCGTCACAGGGGCTGTGGCTGCGCCAGGCCGATGCCAATGGCCAAACCGTGATCCGCGCCCAACGTGCAGGCGTAGATGGGGCGGCGCTTTATGATGTCACGTTCTTGTCCTTTGGCGCCGATGGCAGCCCCGAACGCCGGATCGAGGCCGCAACCGCCCGGCTGGAACCGGGCGCCTGGCATCTGCAGCAGGTGAAATTATGGCCTTTGGCTGCGGGCCAAAACCCCGAAGCGCTGGCGCAGGTTTTGCCCGAATACACCGTGACCTCGGAATTAACCCAAGATGGCATTCGCGACAGTTTCGGCGACCCCTCGATGATACCCATATGGGAGCTGCCCGCCTTTATCACCCAGCTGGAACAGGCCGGGTTTTCGGCGCGGCGCCATGCTGTGTGGCTGCATATGGAATTGGCGCGGCCGGTGTTTTTCCTGGCGCTTTTGCTGGTGGCAGCCGCCTTTACCATGCGCCATGCCCGATCGGGGCGCACGGGCATTGCCGTGCTCAGCGCGGTTTTGCTGGGCTTTGGCCTGTATTACATTCGCAATTTCGCGCAAATCTTGGGCGAAAATGGCCAGGTTCCGGTTGTCTTGGCTGGCTGGGCGCCCAGTATCGCGGCCCTGTTGCTGGGCCTTGGCATCGTTTTGCATCAAGAGGAGGCGTAATGCCACAGTTTCGGCCGCTTTTCTCGCCCCCGGCCCTGGCCCTGATGCTGGCGCTGATATGTGCCCTGATACCCGCCCAACGGGGGGCTTTGGCACAAACCAATTTGCCACAAACCCCCTTGGCCGATGCCAGTGATACGGCCGCCCAAGATGCCATTTTGGTGGCCGATCGCGTCAGCGTCGAGGGGCGCGATATCTTGGTGGCCCAAGGCAATGTCGAGGCCTTTTTTGGCACCCAACGCCTGTCTGCCACCAAGATCACCTATGACCGCACCCAAGGCCAGCTGGTGCTCGAGGGGCCTGTGGTGCTGAGCCAAGGCAACAACAGCGTTCTGATGGCCGACAGCGCGCAATTGGACGAACAATTTGCCAATGGCCTGTTGCGCGGCGCGCGGATGATTTTGGACCAACAGGTGCAAATGGCGGCCAACCGTATCGATCGCGTCGATGGCCGCTATACGCAACTATACAAAGCCTCGGTCACATCGTGCCGTATTTGCACCGATGGCAGCACGCCCTTATGGCAGATCCGCGCACGCCGGGTCATTCATGACAGTGTCGAAAAACAGATTTATTTCGAAGACGCGCAGGTGCGCCTGAAAGGCACGCCCATTTTCTGGCTGCCGCGTTTGCGCCTGCCAGACCCCTCGTTGAAACGCGCCAGCGGCTTTTTGTTCCCCTCAACGCGGCAAAGCTCGCGTTTGGGCGCGGGCGTGAAAATACCCTATTTCTTTGCCCTCACGCCCCATCGCGATCTGACGCTGACACCCTATCTTACACCGCAAACCCGCACCCTTGAATGGCGCTACCGGCAGGCGTTCAGCAATGGCCAGATCACCTTTAATGGCGCGTTTTCTGATGATACGCTGAAACCCGATGCGCGCGGCTATGTCTTTGGCGAGGGCCAATTCGCCCTGCCCCATGATTTTCAACTGGCCTTCAAGCTGAAAACCACCAGCGATCGCACCTATATGGTGGATTATGCCTATGGCAACGAAGACCGCCTGCCATCGGAAATTTCGCTGTCGCGCGCCAAACGCGATCAGTATTTTCAGGCCGAGCTGCTGTCGTTCCAAAGTTTGCGCGACGATGAAACCACCACAAACACCCCCACGCTGCAGGGCGATATCACGCTAGAGCGGCGGTATTTCCCCGCGGCCCTGGGCGGCGAGCTGCGCACGCGCCTGTCGATGGTGGGCCATCACCGCTATTCTGATGCCGATATCGATGGCCGTGACATCCGCCGCGCCAATATCGGGCTGGATTGGCACAACAGCAAAACGCTGTGGGCGGGCCTGCGCGGCAGCCTGTCTTTGGGCGCCGATTTCGACAGCTATCTGGTAGATCAAGACAGCACATCAATCAGCCGCGCCAGCGTGATCAGCCCAAAGGCTGCGCTGGCGCTGCGCTGGCCGCTTTTGAAAACGGCCGCAGATGGCAGCTTGCAAACGCTAGAGCCCGTGGCGGCGCTGGGCTGGGTGGGCGGCAGCACGCCCAATGTGCCCAACGAGGAAAGCACGCTTGTGGAATTTGACGAGGGCAATCTGCTGTCGCTGTCGCGCTTTCCCGCCCGCGACCGGGTCGAGCGCGGGGCAACCCTGGCCTATGGCGTGGCATGGCGGCGCGTGGCACCGGGCGGCTGGGATACGGCGCTAACCCTGGGCCAGGTGGTGCGGCGCCAAGACAATACCGATTTTTCCAACAGCTCGGGCCTGCAGGGCCAATGGTCGGATCTATTGGCGGCCTGGCAGCTGCGCAAAGACAAGATCAGCTTGACCGGGCGCACCCTGTGGGATGGGGTTGATTTAACCAAAGCCGAGGCGCGCCTGGCCTGGGCCACGCCCAAACTGGAACTGGGCGCCAGCTATCTTTGGCTGATGGAAGACCCGGCCGAGGCCCGCAGCAAAGCCATCTCCGAGGTGTTGCTGGCCAGCAGCTACCAGGTGGCACGCCACTGGAAAACCGATGCGAATTGGCGCTATGATCTCTTCGATGATCGCACAGCCGAGGCAGGCGTTGGGCTGGAATACCGTAATGAATGCTTGCGCTTGAACCTTTCCCTATCGCGGCGCTATACCTCGTCTTCTATCATTGAACCATCCACCGAGATTGGCCTTACAATCGGGATCGAGGGCTTTTCAGCCCGCACAGAAACCGAAAACTTTGCCAGAACTTGCAGGAACTGACCGATATGACCTACCCACTTCGCCGCCTTGCCCTTGCCGCAGCCATGGCGTTGTTTGCCGGCGCGCCCGCCATTTTGGCCCCCTTGGCCGCGCAGGCCCAGGGCCTGTTTGCGCCTGCAATCAAGGTCAATGACAAGGTCATCACCAAATTCGAGCTGGATCAACGCAGCCTGATGCTGCAAGTGCTGCGCGCCCCGGGCGATGTGCGCAAGCTGGCGCGCGAACAGTTGATCGATGAACGGCTGCAAACCCAGGCCGCCACCGCGGCAGGGTTCGAGCTTGAGCAGGTCGAGATCGAAACCGGGATGGAAGAATTTGCCGGGCGCTCGGGCATGGCGGCGCAGGATTTTATCGATGTGCTTGCCCGCGCCGGCGTGGCCGAGCAGACATTTCGTGATTTCGTGCAGGCGGGCCTGCTTTGGCGGCGCTATGTCTCGCAGGCCTTTGGCCCGCGCGTGAAAATCACCGAAGCTGAAATTGACCGCGCCATCAGCGCCATTACTGCCGGCAGCGATGTGCGGGTGCTGGTCTCGGAAATCATCATTCCGCTGACCCCTGAAAATGCCCAAGCCGCCACGGAAATTGCCGAACAAATCAGCAAACTTACCTCGGTGCAGGCCTTTTCACAGGCCGCAGCGCAGGTTTCGGCCGCCCCCAGCGCCCAAAATGGTGGGCGGTTGGATTGGACGCCGCTTACCCAATTGCCGCCCCAGCTGCGCCCGGTTCTTTTGGCCCTGGCCCCGGGCGAGGTTAGCGAGCCGCTGCCGCTAAACGGGGCCATCGCGCTGTTTCAGCTGCGCGATATTCAAGAAACCGGCGTGACCCAGCCCAGCTATGCCGCGATCGATTACGCCACCTACCGCCTGCCCGGCGGACGCAGCGCCGAAACCCTGGCCCAGGCCGCCGAAATTGCAGCCCAGGTGGCCACATGTGACGATCTGTTTGCCGTAGGCCGCGCCGGCCCGGCCGATCGGCTGACCCGCCAAAGCGTGGCACCGGGCGAGATTGCAAATGACATCGCGCTGGAATTGGCCAAGCTGGACGCGGGCGAGCTGTCCTACAGCCTGACGCGCAACAACGGCCAAGATCTGCTGTTGGTCATGCTGTGCGGGCGCACCCCTGCGGTTGATGTCGAAACCGACCGGCAGGCGGTGCTGTCGTCACTGCGCAACCAGCGCTTGGCCAGCTATGCAAAAAGCGCGCTGGCGCAAATGCGGGCGGATGCGGTGATCGTTTCGCAATGACCCAGCCCTTGGTGTTAACCTGTGGCGAACCTGCAGGGATTGGCCCGGAATTGGCGCCCTTGGCATGGCAGGCCCTGAAAGATGAATTGGCGTTTTTCTGGCTGGGCGATCCGCGCCACCTGCCCCAAGATACGCCCGTTGTGCAGATTGACACCCCCGCCCAAGCAGCCACCGCCATGGCCCATGGCCTGCCGGTTCTGGCCCATGATTTCGGCCCGCCGGCCATGCCCGGGCGCGCAAACCCAGCCCATGCCGCCCATGTGATTTCTGTTATCGAACAGGCTGTTGGGTTTGTGCAAACCGCTCAGGCCAGCGCGCTTTGTACAGCCCCCATTCACAAAAAAGCCCTGCAAGATGGGGCTGGCTTTGCCTTTCCCGGGCATACCGAATTTTTGGCGCATTTGGCGGGGCAGCGCGAGGTTGTGATGATGCTGGCCTGTGCTGCGCTGCGGGTGGTTCCGGCCACCATTCACATTCCCCTCAGCGCGGTGGCGCAGGCCCTTACCCCTGATCTGCTGCGCCAGACCATCACCATCACCCATGCGGCACTGATCCGCGATTTTGGGCTAAAGGCGCCGCGCATCGCCGTGGCAGGCCTAAACCCCCATGCCGGCGAAGGCGGCGCCATGGGCCAGGAAGAGCTGCGCTGGATTGCGCCGCTTTTGGCGCAGATGCGCGCGCAAGGCATCGATATCTTGGGCCCCCTGCCCGCCGATACGATGTTTCATGCCCGCGCGCGGGCCGGTTATGACGTGGCCATCTGCATGTATCACGACCAAGCGCTGATCCCCATCAAAACCATCGATTTCGATCATGGCGTCAATGTCAGCCTGGGGTTGCCCTTTGTGCGCACATCGCCCGATCATGGCACCGCATTCGATATCGCGGGGCGTGGGCAGGCCAACCCCAGCAGCCTGATTGCGGCGCTGCGCATGGCGGCTGACATGGCCAAGGCCCGCCAGGGCGCCCCCCACAATTGCCCCTAGGCGGCATCTGCGCTTGCCAAAGCCCACAATTTCAGTGATGGAACAGCTATGAGCGCCATAGATACCCTTCCCCCGCTGCGCGAGGTCATTGCCACCCATGGGCTGGTTGCGAAAAAGGCATTGGGGCAAAATTTCCTGTTGGATCTAAACCTGACCGCCAAAATCGCCCGCCAAGCCGGTGATTTGACGCAAAGCGATATTTTGGAAATTGGCCCCGGGCCCGGCGGGCTCACCCGCGGGCTATTGGCCGAAGGCGCGCGGCGGGTGCTGGCCGTGGAAAAAGACCAGCGCTGCATGCCGGCGCTGGCGCAAATTGCGCAGGCCTACCCCGACCGGCTGCAGGTGATCAATGGCGACGCGCTAGAGATTAACCCGCTAGATCACCTCACGCCGCCGGTGCGGGTGGTGGCCAACCTGCCTTATAACGTGGGCACCGAATTGCTGGTGCGCTGGCTGACCCCGCCAGAATGGCCCCCGGTCTGGAGCAGCCTGACCTTGATGTTTCAGCGCGAGGTGGCCGAGCGGATCGTGGCGCAGCCCGGCAGCAAGGCCTATGGGCGTTTGGCGCTGTTGGCGCAATGGCGCAGCAACGCCCGCATTGTGCTGAACTTGCCGCCCGAGGCATTTTCGCCGCCGCCAAAGGTGAGCAGCGCTGTGGTCCATATCCAGGCGCTGCCCGCGCCGCGCTATCCTTGCGATGCCAAGGTTTTGGAACGGATCGTGGCCCAGGCCTTTAACCAGCGGCGCAAGATGCTGCGCGCGGCCCTGAAAGGGGCGGCCCCCGATATTGAAGACCGTTTGCTGGCGGCAGGCATCAAGCCCACCGACCGTGCAGAAACCATCGATCTAGAGCGGTTTTGCGCCCTGGCGCGGCTGGTGGCGCAGCCCTAGGCGGCTTTAAACACGGCTGTCTTTGCGCCCCCCTAGGCAGATGCCTTTCTGGCGGGCGCCAATTTTGCGTGACTGCGCAGGGGCGTTATTCCGCCGCCTGCGAATTTTCCTCGGCTGCGTCAGATGCGGCCTCTTTCGGGGTGCCAGCAGCCTTGCGCGGGGCGCGCGGTTTGCGCGGGCGCTTTGGCTTTGCCGGGGCCTCGGGTGCGGCGGTGGCTGCGGCATCATCGGCCTCGGGGGCTGCGGCGGCTTGCTGGGGCGCATCTGCGGGGGCGGCCGCGCGGTTTTCCGGGGTTTCCACCAAGCCGCTGCTGTCGCTTTCATCGCCCATCACCACATCGGCGCTGCTGGCCTCGGGCTCTGGCTGGGGTTGGTCGTTGTTTTCCTGGCGCTGCTGGCGATCGCGGTCGCGTTCGGCCTGGCGTTCGCGGTTCTGGCGCTCTTGCTCTTCGCGGCGGGCATCCATTTCTTTTTGTGCAGCGCTCAGCATACGCAAATAATGCTCGGCGTGTTGCTGAAAGTTTTCAGCCGCCACCCGGTCGTTGCCAAGCTGTGCATCGCGGGCCAGCTGGTTGTATTTTTCGATGATTTGCTGCGGCGTTCCGCGCACTTTGCCTTCGGGGCCAGAACTGTCGAACACCCGGTTGACAATATTGCCCATCGAACGGTTGTTATTGTTACGGTTCGATTTCGACCGCGAACGCGATTTCGATGATCTCATACCTTGAATTCCAGCCTTCATTCATGCGCTGTGCCGACCGTCAGGCGCCCTATGCGCCATAATTTCTGCAGGCCGACAAGTTTTTGGCTTGATGTCAAAGGGGACCGAAACCCGATCCACTGCACTGACAGGGTTGAGTAATCATGTATGCGCGCGGCTGACAAGGGGCTTGGCGCCAATTCTTCGCAAAATTTGCATCAGATGCTGCGAATTTACCAAATTCGTGGCGCTTTCGCGCATACCACGCGGTCACGCCCGTCTAAATCTGGCAGCACGGCAATCTCAACAAGCCCTGCGTTTTGAAACAACTGCGCCACGGCGGCGGCTTGGCTGGGGCCGATTTCCACCAAAATCATGCCATTGGGGCGCAAAACCCGGCCAATTCCCGCAGCGATGCTGCGATAGGCGCCCAAGCCATCGCCACCATCTGAGAGCGCGCAAAACGGGTCATGCGCGCGCACCTCGATGGCCAGATCAGCCATTTCATCCAGCGCGATATAGGGCGGGTTTGACACCACCAGATCAAAACTGCCCTCGATGGCGGAAAACCAATCCGATTGCACAAAGGAAACCCGCGGGCCAAGCCCATGATCGGCGGCGTTGGCGCGCGCCACATCCAAAGCGGCGGGCGAAATATCGCAGCCCACCCCCGTGGCGGCGGGCCTTTCGGCCAATAAAGACAGCACGATACAGCCCGATCCCGTGCCCAGATCCAGCACCCGCTGAAACGGATGCTGCAAGGCCGCTTCGATCAAGGTTTCGGTATCGGGGCGCGGATCCAGCACATCATCGGTGACGCGAAACCGCCCGGCCCAAAAATCGCGCCAGCCGGTGATTTTGGCCACCGGGCGCCCGGCGGCGCGCTGCGCGATTGCGTGGTCAAACCGTGCGGCGATATCACTGGGAATGGGTTGGCCCAGCTCGATGCTAAGCCGCCCCACATCCCAGCCCGCGGCATGGGCCAACAGGCGCAACGCGTCGCGTTCGGCGCCGGCCACGCCGGCCTTTGCCAATAGCGCCCGCCCATCGCCCAGGGCTGTTTGAAAGCTGCGGCTCATTCCTGCAGGGCCAGCAGCGCGGCCTGGTGTTCTGCGATTAGCGCGTTCACGATCTCGTCCAGATCGCCTTGCAAGATCTGATCCAGCTTATAGAGCGTCAGGCCAATGCGATGATCGGTCATGCGCCCCTGAGGGAAATTATAGGTGCGGATCCGCTCGCTGCGATCGCCGCTGCCCACCTGCGCCTTGCGATCGGCGGCGCGCGCCGCATCCGTGCGGCTGCGTTCCATATCATAAAGGCGCGCGCGCAGCACTTGCATGGCAATGGCGCGGTTTTGGTGTTGGGATTTCTCCGAGCTGGTCACCACCAGCCCGGTGGGAATATGGGTGATACGCACCGCAGAATCGGTGGTGTTCACATGCTGCCCCCCCGCGCCCGAGCTGCGCATGGTATCGATGCGCAGATCATTCGGATCGATGTGGATATCCACCTCTTCGGCTTCGGGCAGCACGGCCACGGTGGCCGCCGAGGTGTGAATGCGCCCGCCCGATTCCGTTTCTGGCACGCGCTGAACCCGGTGCACACCGGATTCAAATTTCAGCCGGGCAAACACCCCCTCGCCGCCCACCCGGGCAACCACCTCTTTGATGCCGCCCAATTCGGTTTCCTGCCGCTCGATGATCTGAAAAGACCAGCCCCGCGCCTCGGCATAGCGCTGATACATGCGCAAAAGATCGCCGGCAAACAGCGCCGCCTCGTCGCCGCCGGTGCCGGGGCGAATTTCGATCATCGCAGGGCGCGCATCGGCTGCGTCTTTGGGCAAAAGCGCCAGCTGCAGCGCATGTTCAGCCTGGGGCAGGCGCGCTTTCAATGCGGGCAGTTCCTCTTCGGCCAGCGCGCGCATCTCGGGGTCGGCCAACATGGCTTCGGCCTCGGCAATATCGGCCTGCAGGCGGTGCCATTCCTCGATCTGGGTGACAATGGGGCGCAGTTCGGCATATTCGCGCCCGAGCGCGGCAATATCGCCCCCGCCCGCCGACATTTTTGCCTCGAGAAATTGAAAGCGCTCGGTGATCTGGTGCAAACGGTCGTTCGAAATCATGGCCTTGCCCTGCCCTGTCGCGGCCCCGCGGTCAAGGGGGCGCGTTTGTTGTTATTGCGTCAGGCCTGCGGCTTGCAGCCATGCCTGCACCCGCGCCTGATTGACCCCCAGATCAGATTTGCCAAAGCGCAGCCGCGCGTGCAGCTCTAGCACATCGCCTTGCAGCGACAGGGTGGTGTAATCGGGAAACCCAAAAAATTTCGAGCGCGTGACAAACGTGATCATCCCGTCTGCTACGCTGCCAGCCAACACCTGCGTGCGGGGCGTTGCCTGCGCCACGGCGGCCAGTTTTTCCAAACCCGCAGCCCCCGTGCCCGCGGCCATGGCCCGCCGGTGGGTAAAGCCGCCCGGCGCTGCGAAATCGCCCAGATCGGCCAAGCCACTGGCCCTGTGCCAACGCGCGCCATCGCTGGGGGCCAGCCGCACATAGGCCATGCCCGCCCCCACAACCAAAACCACAATCGCGATGATCATTTTCATTCCGCATCCCCCTGCCCTGCGCGGCGCGTCCAGCCCCAAAGCGCAATGATTTCGGTTGCCACATGGGCTGCGGCAATGGCGGTGGCGCCGGTGGTGTCAAAGGGGGGCGATACCTCGACCACATCGCCGCCCAGCAGGTTTATGCCCGCAAGCCCCCGCAAAATGGCCGCGGCCTGCCAGCTGGCCAACCCACCCCAAACCGGCGTGCCAGTGCCCGGCGCAAAGGCCGGATCCAGACAATCGATGTCAAACGTCAGATAGGTGGGATGCGTGCCCAGCACCTGCATAATTTCTGAAACCGTGCCGGCAGGCCCTAAGGCATGCACGCGCGGCGCATCGATGATGTGAAAGCCCAGCGTATCGGGGTTATCGGTGCGAATGCCCACCTGAACCGAGCGAGCAGGGTCAACATAGCCCAGTTTCACCGCCTTATACAGAAAGGTGCCATGATCGATGCGCTGGAAATTGTCATCGGCCCATGTGTCGGAATGCGCATCAAATTGCAAAACCGAAAGCGGCCCGTGTTTTTCTGCATAGGCCTGCAAGATCGGTAGGGTAATGGAATGATCGCCCCCCAGCACCACGCTGCCTGCGCCTGCCGCCAAAATCGTGCTGATATGGTGGTGCAGGCGCGCGGGAAATTCGGCGGGCATGGCATAATCAAAGGCCAGATCGCCATAATCGACGATGGCAAATTCCGACAAAGGATCATAGCCCCAGCCAAAGGGGGCATCGGGGCTTTGCAGCGCGCTGGCCTCGCGGATGGCGCGCGGGCCCAGGCGCGTGCCGCTGCGGTTGGTCACCGCCTGGTCAAAAGGCACGCCCGTAACCGCCAGATCGACCCCGGCCAGATCTTTGCTGTAGCGGCGACGCAAAAAAGATGTTGCCCCACCAAATGTGTTCTCGAAACTTGGGCCGCGCAAATCTTGCCGGGTAAAGGCATGATCTATTTGGTTTTTTGCATCTTCTAAGCTCATGGTTCAGCCCGCCACTGGTTGCGCGCGTTCCACAAGACGCGCAAAGAACGAGGCGCCAATGGGGGCCACCTCGTCGTTGAAATCATAGCCCGCCTGATGCAGGCCCGCACCCTCGCCCTGGCCCAGAAACAAATAAGCCCCGGGGCGCGCTTCGAGCATGTAGGAAAAATCCTCGGCCCCCATTTCGCGGCTGGCGGCACCATCGACCAGATCGGGGCCAACCACCTCGGTGGCCACCGAAACTGCGAATTCGGTTTCGGCGGCATGGTTGATGGTTGAGGGGTAATACACATGATAGCGCAGCACCGCCTCTACATCAAAGGCCGCCGCCGTGCCCTGCACGATTGCCTCCATCCGGCGGCGCACCATGGCCTGCACGCCCTTGTCAAAGGTGCGCACCGTGCCCCCCAGATAGGCGGTTTCCGGCACGATGTTTTCGGCAGAACCCGTGTGAATTTGCGTGATCGAAACAACCAGATCATCCAGCGCATAATGGTTGCGGCTGCTGATGGTTTGAATGGCCTGCCCAATGGCCAGGGCCGCCACCACCGGATCGCGGGTTTCATGCGGCATGGCGCCATGGCCGCCCAAACCGCGAATATCGATGTGAAAACTGTCAACCGCCGCCATAATCGGCCCCGGGCAGGTGATAAACTGGCCAAAGGGCACACCGGGGGCGTTATGCAGGGCGTAAACCTGGGCGATATCGAACCGCTCCATGATGCCTTCTTCCACCATCACGCCGCCGCCGCCGCCATCTTCTTCGGCGGGTTGGAAAATCAGCGCCACCCGGCCCGAAAAATTGCGTGTCTCGGCCAGATAGCGCGCCGCGCCAAGCAGCATGGTGGTGTGGCCATCATGGCCACAGGCATGCATTTTGCCGGGGATCTGGCTGGCGTAGGGCGCATTGGTTTCTTCCAGAATGGGCAGCGCATCCATATCGGCGCGCAGGCCAATTGTGGGGCCATCGCCCTGCCCCTCGATCAGCGCCACGATACCGGTTTTCGCAATGCCGGTGTGAATTTCGGTGATGCCAAAGCCGCGCAGCTGCTGTTCGACAAAGGCGGCGGTTTCGTGGCACTCAAAGCCCAGTTCCGGGTTTTGGTGCAAATGTTGGCGCCATGCGGCCATGTCTTGGGCATAGCTGGCAATGCGGTTGATCACGGGCATGGGTGGACTCCTGTTGGCGAATGCTCAAGGTTGCACTTGACCCCAAGAGCGGAGCCATCGCAATGCCTGACGACAGCTTGATACACGATCCCAACGGTGGAATGCCACGGTTACTGGAAATAATGCGGCGCTTGCGCGACCCAGACACCGGCTGCCCATGGGATATCGAGCAAAATTTCGCCACCATCGCCCCCTACACGATTGAAGAGGCCTACGAGGTGGCCGACGCGATCGAGCGCCAGGCCTGGGACGAGCTAAAGGGCGAGCTGGGCGATCTGCTGTTTCAATCGGTGTTTCACGCGCAAATGGCCGCCGAGGCGGGGCTGTTCACTTTCGATGACGTGGCCAACACCATGAGCGATAAAATGGTGGCCCGCCATCCGCATGTGTTTGGCGATGAAAGCCGCGAAAAAACCGCCCAGCAGCAAACCCAGGATTGGGAGCAGATCAAGGCCGCCGAACGCGCCGCGCGCGCCGAAACTGGCGTGCTAGATGGCGTGGCCATCGGCCTGCCGGCGCTGCTGCGCGCCCACAAGCTGCAAAAGCGCGCCGCGCGGGTGGGGTTTGACTGGCCCGACACCGCCCAGGTGCTGGATAAGCTGGTGGAAGAGGCCGCCGAATTGGCCGAGGCCAAGGCCCAGCTGGGGCCTGACGAGATCGAAGAGGAAATGGGCGATTTGCTGTTCGTGATGGCCAATCTTGCCCGCCATCTGGGGGT
>CAJXSO010000031.1 GCA_913061505.1 uncultured Lutimaribacter sp. | reverse complement strand
CGCTGCAGCGCGTCGGGCAGGGCGCCCGCCTGGGGCCCGGGGGGGGCGGCGCGGTTGGGCAAGGCGGGGGGCAGCACGCTGGGGCGGCCTGCAAAAACCGGCACACCATCGGGGGTTAGCGCGCCCCCGGGGGTGGCGCGCACAAGGCCCCGCGCATCAAGATCAAATTCGGTGCCACGGGCGGCGGGGGATGCTTGGGTGGCCAGGCCCGCATCGCGCGCCAAACCTGCGGGGTTTGGCAGGGCAATGGCATCGCCAATCTGCACCTTGCCATCAATCGAGGCGATATAGGGGTCGGGGGCGGCCTGTGTATCGGGGGTGGCGGGCTGATCGGGCGCCACCTGCCAAATGCCTGTCGCGGCATAGCGCGCGGCTGCTTCGGGCGCCGAAAGCGGGGCCGTGTTGGGCGCGGGCAGCAGCGCCTCGGGCGTGCCGATATTGGCAGGATCGGGCAGGTTGGCCAGATTGGTGGTGGGGGGGGCCTCGGCCTCGGGGCCCTCGATGGCCAGCGTGTCTTCGTCCGGGGGCGCAGGCTGGGGCAGGGCGGCGGGCGTTGGGGGCACCAATGCGCCAGTGTCGCGGTTTGAAAACAGCGCGGCCCATGCGGCAACAACGGCCAGAAAGACCAGCAAAACAGCGGTTAAAATCAGCCCCAAATGCCGCGGTTTGCCGCCGATGGCAGGGGCGCTTTCAGCAGTTTTGCGCGCCCCAAACAGGGTGAGGCGGCGGCGTTCTTGCTGGATGGCTTCTTTGCGGCTTTGTGGCGGTTCGCTGCGCGTGGTGGCAAAACTGGGGGCAGGGGGCTTGGCCGCAGGGTCTGGGGTGGTATCTGAGGCCGCATCTGGCACCGGATCTGGCGCTATGGCGGGCTGCGCGGCGGGTGCGGCAGCTGCGGCTGGGGCGCTGGTTTTGGCCCCTGCCGGGGGGGCCTGTTCGGCGCTATCTGGGCTGGTTTTTTCGGTGGCTTTTTCGGGGGCGGCTGCAGGCAGCGGTGCGATATCGCCCACCACGCGCACCGCCTGCACATCGCGCGTCAGCGCGGCGGTATCGCCCAAAAACTGGCCAGCCGCGTTGGACAGGCCGAAAAACGGCTCGCCGGGGAAATCGCCCGCATCAGGAATGGCCACAAAGCTGACCGGGTTAAACGCATGTTCCAGCGCAAATTCTTCGGCCTCGGCCAGGGTTTCCAGCGCCACGGCGGCCACATGTGTGTGGCGCCCTGCACGCTCGAAATCAAAGGCCAAATCCACCACGGCATAGGGGGTTTGGCCATCTAGGGCCTGGGCCACGTATTGGGGCAGATCGGCATCATCGATCTGCGCGGTATCCAGCGTGAAATAGCGGATTTGTTCGTTTGGGATGATCAGCTTGCTGGTAAACCCGCCCGGTTCCAGCGCCAGTGCGGTTGCGTGCAGCTGTTGCAAGGCGCCGGGTAGATCTGGGGTGTCAAGCGCCACAAAGCCCGCGCGCAACCAGCCGGCTGGCGTGCGGTGCAGCAGGCCAATTCCGTCAAAAGACAGGGTTAACGCAAAACTTGGTCTCATCACTTGCCTATTACCACCCGGGTTATCCTGGCACAGCCCCCTTACCCACACACCCCCACTTAAAGCAGCTTCCCGCCTAGGGGAAGATGATCTGGCCATTCCCGCTTGCACTTTGCGCCGGTGGCCGCTCTGCTGATCGGCGCAAACGTTACCAAGAGGATATCATGGCCCGCCTTATTCTGGCTATCGCCCTTTTTTGTGCCGCCTGGGCCCCCGCGCAGGCCGATATAACGGCAGATCCTGCCGCCAGCGGCCCGGCTGTGTTGCGCGTTACGGGCAGTGCTGAAATTCGCCTGCCGCCCGATATGGCCACGCTGCGCCTGTCTGTCAGCCATCGCGGCGATACGGCAGGTGCGGCCATGGCGCAGGTGGCCGATGGAATGGCCAAGGTGATGGCGGGGCTGGCACGCGCCGGGGTGGCCGAGGCTGATATGCAAACATCGGGCCTGTCGCTGGGCCCTGTTTGGGCGCCGGCCAAGCCCCACGAGGCACAGGGCCGGTTGCTGGGGTATCAGGCGGAAAACGGGTTGGTTGTGCAGCTGCGCAACCTGCCGCAGTTGGGGCAGGTGCTAGATGCGGTGGTGGCCCTAGGCGCAAACCGGCTGCAGGGGATTAGTTTTGGTTTGCAAGACAGCCAGCAGGCCCAAGACCAGGCGCGCCGGGCAGCTGTGGCCGATGCACAGCGCAAGGCCGCGCTTTATGCCGATGCGGCGGGGCTGCGCCTGGGCGATTTGCGCAGCCTGTCAGAGGGCGCAGTGCAAGCCCAGATGCCTATGATGGCCATGCGCGCCGCCGAAATGGCCATGCCCGTGGCGGGCGGCACCATTGGCTTAAGCGCAGATGTCAGCCTAGTTTACACGCTGGTCCCGCCCGGCACACCCTAAAGAAAAGGATAAAGAACGGGATAAAGAAAGGGCCCGCCGCTGTGGCAGGCCCCTTTGATATGCATCGAAACGCAGCTTACGCAGATGCGGCGGCTAGCGCTTTGTCCAGATCGCGGATCAGGTCATCGGCGTCTTCGGTGCCAATCGACAAGCGCACCACATTCGGCGCAGCCCCAGCGGCTGTTTGCTGCTCGGGCGTCAGCTGGCGGTGCGTGGTCGAGGCCGAGTGAATGATCAGCGAGCGCGTATCGCCCAAATTGGCCACATGGCTGAACAACTCTAGGCTATCAACCATCTTCACACAGGCTTCATAGCCGCCTTTCAGCGCCACGGTAAACAGCGCCCCGGCACCTTTGGGGCAAATGCTGGCCACCCGCCCGTGATAGGGCGAGGATGGCAGGCCCGCATAGGTGACATATTCGATGCGCGGGTCGTTTTCCAACCAAGCGGCAATTTTCTGCGCGTTGGCCACGTGTTTTTCCATGCGCAGCGACAGGGTTTCGATGCCCATCAGCGTGTAATGCGCGGCCTGTGGGTTCATCGTCATGCCCAAATCGCGCAGGCCGATGGCGATGCCAAAGAACGTATAGGCCAGGGCACCAAAGGTTTCGTGGAATTTCAGCCCATGATAGGCGGGTTCAGGCTGTGACAGGCTGGGGAATTTGCCCGATGCCGACCAATCAAATTTGCCCGAATCAACAATGCACCCGCCCGTTACCGTGCCATTGCCGGTTAGGTATTTGGTGGTGGAATGGATCACCAAAGTGGCGCCATGGTTGATGGGGTTGCACAGATAGGGCGTTGCGGTGGTGTTATCGACAACCAGCGGCAGCCCGGCTTTGTCGGCAATGGCGCTGATGGCATCCAGATCGGTGATGTAGCCACCGGGGTTGGCGATAGATTCGCAAAATACCGCGCGGGTGTTTTCATCGATCGCGGCCTCGACGGCGGCGGTATCGTCGAAATCAACAAATTTGGTTTCCCAGCCAAAGCGTTTGAACACTTGGGTAAACTGGGTGACGGTGCCGCCGTATAGCCGGGTTGAGGCCACAATATTCAGGCCCGGTGCCATCAGCGGATATAGCGCCATGATCTGTGCTGCATGGCCCGATGAGGTGCACACAGCGCCCACACCCCCCTCGAGCGTGGCAATACGCTCGGCCAGAACGGCCACGGTGGGGTTGGTCAGGCGCGAATAGATATAGCCCACCTCTTGCAGGTTAAACAGCGCCGCGGCGTGATCGGCATCGCGGAACACATAGGCGGTTGTCTGGTAGATCGGCGTCTGGCGCGCGCCGGTGGCCGGATCGGGGCGTGCGCCCGCATGGATTTGCAGCGTATCGAAACCGTGGCTATCGGTCATTGTCGGAACCTCCCGTCAAAACATTGCAACAGAGTTACGCCAAGGGGCCGCAGGCGGCAATGATGCAATGCGCGAAAAGAACGTATGTTTCGCCACAGATCGCGCAGTGCGAACAGTGTTTCGCGGGCTTAGCGCACCCAAAATCCGTGTTTCTTGATGGTGTTGCGGATGGCCTGCTCTTTGCGGGGCAGGTTTTCGCGATCAAACAGCGCGCGCACCTTGGCGCCGCGCCCTTGGTAGATCATGCGCTTGATCGGGTCATAGCGTTTAAGCACTTTTTTGATCCGGTTTGGTGCGGTGATGGTTTCCAACGCCTGCACAACCCTATCGCTTTCGCGCGCGTAAAGCAGCGGCAGCAGGCGATAATGGCAACTGATATCGCCATCAAGGCGCGCCTGAACAGCGGGCGCGCGGCCCCCGCCCATGCTGTGAATGACCAATGGCAGCGCCACCTGATCCAGCCATGGGTTTAGCTGCTGGCATATCAATTCTGGCGGTGGGGTGTTTTGAATGGCCAAAGCATATTCGACAAACCGCTGGCCAAAGAGGTGCGGGCAGCTGCCATAAAACCAACCGGCATTGAAATACATATAGCGTTGCCAAAATTCATCTGGTTGGCTGGTGTCTAATGTCGGGGCCAGAGACAGGCCAAATTTCTCGTAAAGCGCCCCCCAGATCTGGCTGTAGCCCGGGCCATAAAGCTCGATCTGTGGCCATGTGCCCTCGACCCGGGCCGACGCGCTGGGATAGGCGAAATCGAAAGGCACATCGCCCAATTCGCCGGTGATCAGCGTGTCGGAATCAAAAAAGACGAAATTTTCCCCCTCGGGCAGGGCGGCCAGCGCCTCGATCTTGTTGCCATAGGGGTAGGCATGGCCAAAGTGGCGGCTTTCAAAGGGCAAAATCTGCGCGTCAAATTCGCCAAGCAGGGCCAAAATATCGGGGTCTTGCAGGGTGGGTGTGCTGGGCCACAGGGGCCCGGGCTGGGGCGTGGCCACATAAAGCGTGCCGGCAAAGCCCGGGCTGAAATGGCGCAAACTGGCGGCAAATAGCGCGGCCTCAAAGCCCAGCCGCCCGGCTTGGGCAATAATGACGATATTAAACGGCAAAACCACACCCACAAAAACCCTAACATCACCACTATAGGTGCGGCGCCCCTGCAGGGAAACGGGTTTTTGGCAAAAAACCACGCAACAAGCCCTGGCATGTGGCGCCACCACATGGCCGTAAACACCTGGATCTTATCGCAGAATTTAGGGAAAGTGGTGGGCGACCCTGGAATCGAACCAGGCATGGGTCTCCCCGGCGGAGTTACAGTCCGCTGCCGCACCTTGCAGCACGTCGCCCACGTTTGTGCCGTTGCGGCCAAAACGTGAGGGGGTGATTACAAGCGGTGAAAGGGGGCGTCAACAGGAAAATCCCTTGCGGGCGCCGCTTGGGTGGCGCAGGTAGGGGGGAAATCGAAAAACCGGGGTCGCAAAGATGAAAAAGCCAAAATGGGTTGTCGAAAAAGAGCAGGCAAAAAAGGCTGCTGCGGCGGAAACCGTGTGGTTGTTTGGCCTGCATGCGGTGCGCGATGCCTTGATGAACCCGGCCCGCCACAAGCTGCGCCTGATTGTCACGCGCAATGCCGCCGATAAACTGGCCGATGCGATTGCCGCCAGCGGCATGCAGCCCGAAGAGGCCGACCCGCGCAAGTTTTCCGCCCCGATCGATGCGCAATCGGTGCATCAGGGCGCGGCGCTGGAGGTAAAGCCGCTGGATTGGGGCAGCCTGGCAGATTGCTGCATTGGTGGCCCGGGGCAGGGGGCGCCGCGCGTGTTGCTGCTGGACCGGGTGACAGACCCGCATAACGTGGGGGCGATTTTACGCTCGGCCGAGGTATTTGGCGCCAATGCGGTGATTGCGCCGCGCCACCATTCGGCGCCAGAAACCGGGGCTTTGGCCAAAACCGCCTCGGGCGCGCTCGAGCGGCAGCCGTATCTGCGGGTGAAAAACCTGGCCGATGCGATGGAAGAGCTGCGGGCGATGGGATATTTGCTGTTTGGTCTGGATGGCACCGCCGATCAAACCATCGATCAGGTGGCCCAGGCCCATGGCGACCGGCCTATCGCCTTGGTTTTGGGGGCCGAAGGGCCAGGGCTGCGCCAGCGCACCCGCGAAACCTGTGATGCTTTGGTCAAAATCCCCTTTGCGCAGGATTTCGGCTCGCTCAACGTGTCAAATGCAGCAGCTGTTGCGCTTTACGCCGTGCGGGGCTAGCGCCCGGTTGTAACCCCGCCCAGGCCCCCCATATTGGGGGCAGGAGGGACAATGCCCCAAACCACACGATTGGCCACTTGTTGCTATTGCGGAACGCGCTCGGCGCTGGTGTTGGCCGGCGCCAACAGCCATCGTTTGGCCTGCGGTGCCTGCGGGGCGCCCTTGACGCAGATGAAACACTTGCCCTGCAAGGGCACGCATGGCCCCGTCGAGGCGGCACGCCCCCTAAAGGCCCCGCCACCCCCGCGCCCCATAGGCAATAGCGGCAGTAGCACCAAAACCGCTAAAAAGGCCAAAAAGGCCAAAAAGCGCAAAAGCCTGAGCCGCAAATTGCTGTCCGAGGCATGGGATCTGCTGGAAGATATTTTTGATTAGGCCAGGGTTACGGCCTGCCGCCCGCGCGGGCGCGATCACAGCTGGGTTATCTGCCCTTTAAGCCTGCTTTGCGATGCTTACATCACCCATCAGGCATGGGCCCGGAACGCCTGTGTCTTTCACTGTCCCTCGTTCCGTGACTGGCGCCCAAGGTTCACTTGGGCGCTTTTTTCTTCCCCGCCCCCACGCTAAGCTGAGGGCATGAGCATGCAATATTCTGACGATTTTCTAAAAACGATTCTGCGCCGCGCGCGCCGTATTGCCGTGGTGGGTGTATCGATGAACCCGGTGCGCCCCAGCTATTATGTGGCGCGCTACCTGTCGCTAAAGGGCTATCAGGTGGTGCCGGTTAACCCCGGGCATGCGGGTGAGCAGCTGTTTGGCACCACCGTGGTGGGCAGCCTTGCCGATATCGAGGGGCCGGTGGATATGGTCGATGTGTTCCGTCGCCCCGAACATGTGCCCCCCATCGTAGACGAGGCCTTGGCGCTGTTTCCGCAGCTGCAAACCATCTGGCTGCAAATCGGTGTGGTGCACGAGGGCGCCGCCGCCACAGCGCAGGCCAGGGGGGTGGATGTGGTGATGGATCGTTGCCCCAAGATCGAATATCAGCGCCTCTTTGGCGAGCTGCGCATGGGTGGCTTTGCCACTGGCATCATTTCGGCCAAATTATAGCGCTTATTTCGGGCGTGCGGCCTTTTCAGCCAGGCCCGATTGGCCCTGGCGGCGCTGCAATTCGGCCATCACCTGCGCCACGCTGACGCCGCGGGAATGCAGCATCACCAGCAGGTGAAACAGCACGTCGGCGGCCTCGCTTGTCAGTGCGGCGCTGTCGCCTTTGACCGCCTCGATCAGCGCCTCTATCGCCTCTTCACCGAATTTTTCGGCTACTTTTTCGGGGCCTTTGGCCAGCAGGCGGGCTGTCCAGCTGTCATCGGCCGAGGCTGCTGCGCGGCTGGCGATGATGGTTTCCAATTCGTCCAGTGTCATGCATCCAGCCTCATATCGATGCCCGCGGCGGCCATATGTTCCTTGGCCTCGCGGATGGTGTAATCGCCAAAATGAAAGATCGAGGCGGCCAATACCGCGCTGGCGCCGCCCTTTGTAACCCCTTCGACCAGGTGATCCAGCGTGCCCACCCCGCCCGAGGCGATGACGGGGATATCAACCGCGTCCGATATGGCGCGGGTCAGGGGCAGGTTAAACCCGGCCCGCGTGCCATCGCGATCCATCGAGGTTAGCAAGATTTCGCCCGCGCCCTTGGCCTGCACCAGGCGGGCAAATTCCACCGCGTCAATGCCTGTGGGCTTGCGCCCGCCATGGGTAAAGATCTGCCATTGCCCGGGCGCCACGGTTTTGGCATCGATCGCCACAACGATGCATTGGCTGCCAAACTGATCGGCCGCCTCGGCCACCACATCGGGGTTGGCCACTGCGGCCGAATTGAAGCTGACTTTATCCGCCCCTGCCAAAAGCAAATTGCGCACATCTTGCGCTGTGCGCACCCCGCCGCCCACGGTTAGCGGAATATAGCATTGCTCGGCGGTGCGGGTGACCACATCCATCATCACGCCGCGGTTTTCGTGGGTGGCGTGGATATCGAGAAAGCACAGCTCGTCTGCGCCTGCCGCATCATAGGCGCGCGCCGATTCAACCGGGTCGCCGGCATCGCGCAGCCCTACGAAATTAACGCCCTTGACCACGCGGCCATCGGCAACATCAAGGCAGGGAATGATACGGGTTTTCAGCATGTGGGCTTTATGCCTTTTTCCAAGAGGGGCGCAAAGGGGCCGGTGCGCGCGCCTAGGCGCGCAACACGCCCAAAGCCTGTTGCAGATCGATGGCGCCATCATAAAGCGCGCGGCCCGAAATCGCCCCGTTCAGCGGTGCGCCACAGTCTTTGAGCGCTTGCAAATCTGCCAGCGATGACACCCCGCCCGAGGCAATGACAGGGATCGAAACAGCCCGCGCCAGTGCTGCGGTTTCGGCCACATTTGGCCCCTGCATGGCGCCATCGCGGTTGATATCGGTGTAGATGATGGCGGCCACACCCGCATCTTCGAAACTGCGCGCCAGATCGGTTGCCAAAACATCGGTATCCTCGGCCCAGCCCTTTGTGGCCACGCGGCCATTGCGGGCATCGATACCCACCGCCACCTTGCCCGGAAAGGCGCGGGCGGCTTGGCGCACCAGATCGGGGTTTTCCACAGCGATTGTGCCCAGAATAACCCGTGCCAGCCCGCGATCGAGCCAGCGTTCAATCGTGGCCATATCGCGGATACCACCGCCCAGCTGCGCGGGCACTTTGGTGCGGCGCAAAATCTCTTCTACGGGGGCTGCGTTCACCGGCTCGCCGGCAAAGGCGCCGTTCAGATCCACCAGATGCAGCCATTCGCAGCCGGCGGCCACGAATTCCATGGCTTGGGCGGCGGGATCTTCGTTGAAAACGGTGGCTTTTTCCATATCCCCTTTGAACAGGCGCACGGCGTTGCCATCTTTCAGGTCAATTGCGGGGTAAAGGATCATGCGGGCTCCTGCGGTGGGTGGCATCTTTGATCTGCGTTTGGCATGCACACCCGGAAAATGCAACGCGTGGCCATGCGCCGCTTGCGCAGAATGCGTTTGCTTTGCAAGATTGCGCATGATGTGACCCATAAAGGAGTGTGCAATGCGGTCTATTGTTTTTGGTGCAGCCCTTTTTACCCTTGGCGCCGCCAGCCTGGCCCAGGCCGATCCATCGGCCGGCATCTGGCAAACAGCGCCAGGCGAGTCGGGGGGCTATTTGCATGTATCGATCGCGCCTTGTGGCGAGCAGCTATGCGGCACGATCTTGCGTGCCTATGGCCCCGATGGCACCCAAGTTGCCGATTACGAGCATCAGGGCAAGCCGATTATCTGGAACATGGGGCGTGATGGCGATGGGCGGTATTCGGGGGGCACGATCTGGGCGCCTGATACCGATAAAACCTACCGATCAAAAATGCAGCTAAAAGGCGCGCAGCTGACAGTGTCGGGCTGCGTGGGGCCGTTTTGCCGCAGCCAAGACTGGCAGCGTTTGAAATAACCCAAGCGCGCCCCATGGTGCCCACGCTGGTGCCCAACCTGGCGCCTTTAGGGGCGCCAGCGCAGGAAATTGCCGATCATCTGCAAGCCAACTGTTTGGCTTTTCTCGGGGTGAAATTGCATGCCCACGATCGTGTCGCGCCCCACCATGGCCGTCACCGGCCCGCCATAATCGACATGGGCCAAGCGATGCGCGGGGTTATCCACCAGCATATGGTATGAGTGCACAAAATAGGTGTGCTGGCCGCTGTGGATACCCTCGAACACCGGGTGGGGGTGATCGATGATCAGATCGTTCCAGCCCATATGCGGCACTTTCAGCCCGTCATGGCTGGGGGTGATGCGCGTGACGGTGCCCGAGATCCAATCAAACCCATCGGTTGGGGTGTATTCCAGGCCTTTGCTGGCCAGCATTTGCATGCCGATGCAAATGCCCAAAAACGGGCGCGCGTTCAGGCGCACAGCTTCGTCCATGGCCTCGAATAGGCCGCGGTGGTCAAACAGCTGGGCGCGGCAGGCGGGAAAGGCGCCATCGCCGGGCAACACGATGCGATCTGCACGGCGTACCTGATCTGGGTCGCTGGTGACGATCACATCGCCCAGCCCCAATTCGCTAGACATGCGTTGAAAGGCCTTTTGCGCCGAATGCAGGTTGCCGCTTTCGTAATCCACAATAACGGTGGTCATGGGGTTATAGCGTTCCCTTGGTCGATGGGATGGCATCGGCCTTGCGCGGGTCGGTTTCTACGGCCATGCGCAGCGCCCGTGCCACGGCCTTGAAACTGGCCTCGGCGATGTGGTGGCTGTTGAACCCATGCACCTGGTCCAGATGCAAGGTTATGCCGCCATGTGTGGCGAAGGCCTGAAAGAATTCGCGCACCAGTTCGGTGTCGAACGTGCCAATCTTTTGTGTGGGCAGGGTGACATTCCACACCAAAAACGGGCGCCCCGACAGATCAAGCGCACAGCGCACCTGCGCGTCATCCATGGGCAGGCTGCATTCGCCATAGCGCCGGATACCGCGCTTGTCGCCCAGGGCCTGTGCCAGGGCCTGGCCCAGGGCAATGCCCACATCCTCAACCGTGTGGTGATCGTCGATATGCAGATCGCCGCTGCAGCGGGTGGTGATATCGATCAGCGCATGGCGCGCCAGCTGATCGAGCATATGATCAAAGAACCCCACGCCGGTCTGGTTGTCATAGGTGCCGGTGCCATCGAGATTGATCTCGACCGCAATATCGGTTTCCGCAGTCTTGCGGCTGATGCTGGCCGTGCGCATGGGCTACTCCGTCGCTGTATTTGGGGTGCTTATAGGCGGCTGGGGCAAAGGGGGGAAGGGGCGCTGTGGCAAAAGCCGCAGCACAGTGCGCAGCTGCCACAGCCCCGCAGGGGGAGAATGCTGTGTGATGATCTGCTGCTAATCTGTGGTAGTTGGAGCGGGCGATGAGATTCGAACTCACGACCCTTACCTTGGCAAGGTAATGCTCTACCCCTGAGCTACGCCCGCGCTCCGTTGGGTTGGCCATGGCCACCCCGATTTTAGACCCCATGGAGCGGGCGATGAGATTCGAACTCACGACCCTTACCTTGGCAAGGTAATGCTCTACCCCTGAGCTACGCCCGCGTCCTTGGGTGAGCCGTGAGGTATAAATTCCGCGCGCCAACTGCAAGAGGAAAAATGCGTTTTGCGGCAAATTTCTTGCCCGGGCCCTGCTTAGGCCTTGCTACGCAAGTCTTTCAGCGCATCCGCTAATTCGCCATACAGGCTGCGCCGCTCGTCTTCGCTGAGAAAGGCGCCAATTTCCACGGTGCGGCCATTGCCCGACAAGGTGACATACCAGGGCACAGGCCCGGCGGTGGGGTGAATTTCGGTGCGCGCCCAATATGTGTTGGCCTCCCATTCTTTGGGGGGCTTGCGATGTGCACGGTGGCACAGGTGCACCCTTTCGGGCGCCAGTGTCAGCACCTCTAGCACCTCGGCGTCGCGGTAGTTGCGTTCCAGCGCCCACCACATGCCGCCCAGCACCAGCAACAGAAATGGCAAGAGCCCCCACAACACAAATGTGCCCAAAAGCGGGTAAAGGGGGATGGTGATCAACCCGAATGTCGACAGGATAAATATGGCCGATCCCCGCCGCGGCATCGAGCGGAATGGCCATAGTTCTAGCTGGCGTTCGGTATCTGAAACTTGGGTCCAACGGTAAGGCATGGGCAAAGGATAGGTGGATTGTGGAAAAGAAAAGGGCCCGAACATCAGTTCGGGCCCAAATCTGGTTTGGCTCCAGCACGTGGCCCTTAGTGGGCGGGTGCTTTGTCCCAGTCTTCGCGCTTGGGCAGCTGCTCGAACGTATGCTCGGGCGGCGGCGAGGGCAGGGTCCATTCCAGCGTATCGGCGTATTCGTTCCAGTAGTTGTTCTGGGTCACCTTGGCGCCGCGGAACAGCGAGTAGAGGATGATGCCGAAGAAGAACACAAAGGACGCGAAGGAAATGAATGCACCAATCGACGACCAGTAGTTCCAGAAGGCAAATGCCTCGGGGTAGTCGATGTAGCGGCGGGGCATGCCCTGACGGCCCAAGAAGTGCTGCGGGAAGAATGTCAGGTTTGCACCGATGAACATCATCCAGAAATGCAGCTTGGCGGCCCATTCAGGGTAGTGGCGGCCGGTCATCTTGCCGAAGTAGAAATAGATACCGGCAAAGATGGCAAACACAGCGCCCAGCGACATCACGTAGTGGAAGTGTGCAACCACATAGTAGGTGTCGTGATAGGCACGGTCTACGCCAGCTTGGCTCAGCACAACGCCGGTTACGCCGCCCACGGTGAACAGGAACAAAAAGCCAAAGGCCCACAGCATCGGCGCTTTGAATTCAATCGAACCGCCCCACATGGTGGCAATCCAGCTGAACACTTTCACACCTGTCGGCACCGCGATCACCATGGTGGCCAGCATGAAATAGCTTTGCTGGGTCAGCGACATGCCAACGGTGTACATGTGGTGCGCCCACACAACAAAGCCCAGTGCGCCAATCGCGATGATGGCCCATACCATCGGCAGGTAGCCGAAAACGGGCTTGCGCGAGAATGTGGCAATCACATGGCTGATGATGCCAAAGCCGGGCAGGATGATGATATACACCTCTGGGTGGCCAAAGAACCACAGAATGTGCTGATACAGGATCGGGTCGCCGCCACCTGCTGGATCAAAGAAGGTGGTGCCAAAGTTACGATCGGTCAGCAGCATGGTGATGGCGCCTGCCAGAACCGGCAGCGACAGCAGGATCAACCACGAGGTCACAAAGATCGACCACGAGAACAGCGGCACCTTGAACAGGGTCATGCCCGGTGCGCGCATGTTCAGGAAGGTGGTGATCATGTTGATCGCACCCAGGATCGAGGACGCGCCCGATACGTGCACAGCGAAAATGGCCAGATCCATCGACATGCCGGCCTCGTTGGTCGACAGGGGCGGATAGAGAACCCAACCCACACCCGACCCCAGCTGGTCGTTGCCACCCGGCGCCAGCAGCGAGGCCACGCCCAGCGAGGTGCCCGCAACATACAGCCAGTAGCTGAGGTTGTTCATCCGCGGGAACGCCATATCCGGCGCGCCGATCTGCAGCGGCATGAAGTAGTTGCCAAAACCGCCAAACAGCGCGGGAATCACAACGAAGAACATCATCAGAACGCCGTGATAGGTGATCATCACGTTCCAAAGATGGCCATTCGGCGTACATTCGCCTGCGGCCGCAGCAGTAAAGCGTGCACCTTCAAGGCACATGTACTGCACGCCGGGTTCCATCAGCTCTAGCCGCATGTAAACGGTGAAAAGAACCGAAATCAGGCCGACAATCGCCGACGTGATCAGATAAAGGATCCCGATGTCCTTATGGTTGGTCGACATGAACCAGCGGGTAAAAAAACCGCGCTCGTCTTCATGATCGTGGCCATGAATGGCTGCGTCTGCCATTATCTGCCTCCTGTTGGTGTGCAAAAAAAGGCGCAGGAACCCCTGCACCGCTATCCATTCACGTTTTAGAATGGAGGGGCGGGCACGGCAATGGTGTAGTTTGATCTATATCAAAATATTTTGTCGCACCTTGCGGCGCTGGCGCGGGGGCAAACCCATGAGGCAAATTGCGAATTTGCTGTTTGAGGCGCGCCAGCCTGATGGTGCGGGCCCGGGGCGCGGCCAACTGCCGCGCAGGCCGAAAAAAACCGCCCGCCACCGGGGTGGCGCGCGGCAAAGCGCGGCCCTTGGGCCTGCGCTGTGGGTTGGTTTGGCGCCTTATTGCGCCGCGGGGCCAACCGATGCCAGATAGGCGGCGACATCTTCTGCGCCTTTGCGCAGCTTGAAGCTCATCTTCGATTTGTTCGAATAGCCCTGATCTGCGAGCCAGCTTTTTGGGTCGGTTATAAAGCCCGCCACAGCCTCGGCCGTCCAGACAAAGCCTGCGGCATTCGCCTCGCTCAGCCCGTCGCCATATTTGAAACCATCGGCACTGCCCGCCACGCGGCCGATCACACCATAAAGGTTGGGGCCGGTTTTGCCGCCTTTGTAAATTTCAGTGCCATCATCGGCAACGATCATGTGGCAGGCCTTGCACTTTTTGAATTCTTTCTCGCCTTTTTCCGCATCACCCGCAAAGGCTGGGGCGGCAAGGGCGATCAGCGCAGCGGCTGTCAGCATTTGTTTCATGTTTCGATCTCTCCGGTGTTGGGGTGCGCCCGATATTTAAGCGCGCGTCTAAAGTTGGGCGAGAAATGCGCATTTCTCAACCCCCTGCGACAGAGTTGCACGCCTAGCCTGCCGGGGGGCAGGGCTGGGGTGCCATCACCGCGTCAAAGCTGCGTTTTAAAGCCAAATCAACATCTTGCATGGTCACTGGCAGGCCCAGATCTACCAGGCTGGTGACCCCATGGGCGCTGATGCCGCAGGGCACGATGCCGCCAAAATGGCTAAGATCTGGGTCAACATTTATTGAAATGCCATGAAAGCTGACCCATTTGCGCAGGCGTATACCGATGGCGGCAATTTTGTCTTCGGCCAGGCTGCCATCGGCCATGCGGGGCTTTTCAGGGCGGGGCACCCACACCCCCACGCGCCCGTCGCGCACCTCGCCGCGCACGTTGAATTCCGCCAGCGTGGCAATCACCCATGCCTCGAGATCGCGCACGAAACAGCGCACGTCGCGCCCGCGCTGGCCCACGTTTAACATCACATAAACCACCCGCTGGCCCGGCCCATGATAGGTATATTGCCCGCCGCGTTTGCTGGGGAATACGGGAAACCTGTCAGGCTCAACCAGATCTGCGGGTTTGGCGCTGGTGCCTGCTGTGTATAGGGGGGGGTGTTCTAGCAGCCAGATCGCCTCGTCTGCGGTGCCTGCGGCAATATCTGCGGCGCGCTGCTCCATAAAGGCGCATGCGTCTTGGTATTCGATGAGCGAGTCAGAGATGATCCATTCCACCATGGCGCTGATTTATCCCATCGCGCAGGCCGTGTGAAGCGGGGCAGGGCAGATTGGGCTTTGGTGAAAATTGGGGCTTTCCATTCGCGCGCCTCTCGGCTAAACGCGCCACACCAAGCCTATGGCAGTGCGGTCGTGGCGGAATTGGTAGACGCGCAGCGTTGAGGTCGCTGTTCCTTAACCGGAGTGGAAGTTCGAGTCTTCTCGGCCGCACCATTTACCCAGACCCCTATGAACATACCACACGGGAATCAGCGCTGTGCAGCGTTCCAGCCGCGTTGGTTACATACCCCTCATATATCCATGGCCGCCAACAGCGACAGTGTCACCCCTGCCAGCAGCATGGGGGGCAGGGCGGCAGTGCGGTTCCAAAACGGGGCATCGTAATAACAAAACGAACACCGTTTACAGCCAAATCGGTTTTTGTGTTTACACGCCCAGCAGCGCCATATTCTGATGGTCATCACAACCTCCATGTTCGCAAGGCTGATCTTAGGCGCGGGCAAGCGGCACCGCTTCGGACCAAGGTTTGCGGCAATGTCAGCCCATGGTCGGGGCCGGGCACGCAGTAAAGCAGCCTTTAGCGGTGCGTTTGGGCGGCTGTGACGCGCCGTCGCTTGGCTTGGTTCTTTTCTTCTGCGCGCGCTCGTGCTGATATGATGCGGAACGATGTTTCGCATATTGGAAGAAATCGAGGGAGGATTGACCGTATGGATATGAATTTTGGCATGCGCGCGGAAAACCGCAAGCTGTTGGCGCGGGTGGCCGACATGGTGCGCAACGAGATCATGCCGATGGAAGAAGAATATGAAAAAGAGGTCAATACCGGCGATCGCTGGCAATATACAGACCGCCAGACCGAAATTCTGGAAGGTCTGAAAAACAAGGCGAAATCCGAAGGTTTGTGGAACTTTTGGCTGACCGATAGCGACAAGGGCTTTGGCCTGAGCACGGTGGAATACGCCTATTTCGCCGAGGAAATGGGCCGCACGCCGCTGGGGGCCGAGGTGTTTAACTGCTCGGCGCCCGATACCGGCAATATGGAGGTGTTCGAGCGCTACGGCACCGAAAGCATGAAGCAAGAATGGCTGGCGCCGCTGCTCGAGGGCAAGATCCGGTCGGCCTATTTGATGACCGAACCAGATGTTGCCAGCTCGGACGCCACCAATATTTCAATGTCTTGCGTGCGCGATGGCGATCATTACGTGCTGAACGGCGAAAAATGGTGGTCGTCGGGGGCGGGCGACCCGCGGTGTAAAGTCTATATCGTGATGGTCAAAACCGGCACCGACGATATGCCAAAGCACCAGCGCCATTCGATGATTGTGGTGCCTGCGGGGGCCGAAGGCATCGAGGTGCTGCGCCCGATGCTGGTCTATGGGGCCGATGATGCGCCGCATGGGCATATGCATATCCGCTTTACCAATGTGCGCGTGCCGGCAGAAAACCTGCTGCTGGGCGAGGGGCGCGGGTTTGAAATTTCCCAAGGCCGCTTGGGGCCAGGCCGTATTCACCACTGCATGCGCGCCATTGGGCAGGCAGAATCGGCGCTAGAGCTGATGTGCAAGCGCAGCCTTGAACGCGAGGCCTTTGGCAAGCCGCTGGCGCAGCTGGGGGCAAATTTCGACATCATCGCCGAATGCCGCATGGAAATTGAACAGGCCCGTTTGCTGTGTCTGAAGGCGGCTTGGTATATGGATCAGGGCGATGCCCGGGCTGCGGCGCCGTGGATCTCGATGATCAAAACTGTGGCGCCGCGCATGGCGCTAAAGGTGATCGACGAGGCGGCGCAGATGTTTGGCGCGCAAGGCATCAGCCAAGATACGCCCCTGGCCAACAAATGGACCCATGTGCGCACCCTGCGCCTGGCCGATGGCCCGGATGCTGTGCACCGCCGCCAGATCGCGCGGGCCGAGCTGAAGAAATACACCCAGATGAAGCTGTAACGCGGCTATCTGCCAACATGCAAAAGGGGGGCGCCAGCGCCCCCCTTTTTTCATGCCAAACCGCCCTTTATTCGGCGGGCTGAAACCCTTCGATCAAGTGCCGCAGCCCAAGGGCCGCGCCTGCAAAAATCGCGGCAAAAACCAGGGGGGCCGAATAGGCCAGCATGGAAAAGGCCGACAAACCCTGCCCGATGGTGCAGCCCAGCGCCAACACGGCGCCTGAGCCCATCAACACCGCGCCCAGAATTTGGCGGCGCAATTCGCGGGGGTCTTCGCAGGCCTCCCAGCGAAAGTGCCCCTTGATCAGCGAGCCGATAAAGGCCCCCAGCGCCACACCCGCGACCGAGCCCACACCAAAGCTAAGCGCGCGCGCAGATCCTGTCATGGCGTATAGCAGCGCCTCGCCCACGGGGGCGGAAAAGCTGTGCGATACCATGGGCATGGGGGTAAAGCTTTGCGAGGCCACCCAATAGCTGCCCGCCCAGCCCGAGGTGATGGCGCCCCCCACCACGACCGACCAGAAGATCTCTTTGCGTGCAGACAGCATCGCGCGTGATGCCAAGGCCCCCAGCGCCACCACAGCGCCAATGCCAATGCCCAGCCCTGCCACCGGCAGGCCCGTCCAGCTGTGCAAGAGATGGGCAAAGCCCGGTGGGGTGGTGTTGATCACCTCGGCCTGTGGAAAGGCCTGCACCCGCAAAAATGCCAGCGGCCCTGATAGAACGGCATAGGCCGAAACCCCCATGATCACCACGATCACAAAGGCGCGGAAATCGCCGCCGCCCAGCCGGGCAATGCTGCCAAAACCGCAATTGCCCGCCAAGGCCATGCCATAGCCAAACATCAACCCGCCCAGGGCCATCGCCAGCGGCATCCATTCAATAGACAGGTAATACGAGCGTTCCAGCTCGATCACACCCAGCCCCGACAGGCCAAAGGTGCCCATGATCGCCACGCCAATGGCCAGCACCCACATGCGCATGCGCACCGACGAGCCACCATAAAGCAGATCTTCAATCGCACCCATCGTGCAAAATCGGCCCAAACGGGCGGCAAGGCCCAGCAATACGCCGCCACCAAGCCCGACAAGCGCCACCAGCGTCTCGTCGGAAATCCAGTCAAACATGTTTTCCCTCCTGGCAGCCGTCTTGCGCGGCTTTCAGCGCCTATTCACAAAATAGATCATAGACCAGCTCAAGTATACGCTTTGGCCGATCATCTGCCAAACGGTAATAAATGGCCTTGCCATCGCGGCGGGGAATAACCAGCCCTTCGAGGCGCAAGCGCGATAATTGCTGGCTGACGGCGGCTTGGCGGGCGGCAAGCAATTCCTCAAGCTCGGTCACGGATTTCTCGCCTGACACCAGATGGCACAAGATCATCAGCCGGCCCTCGTGGCTGACAGCTTTCAGAAAATTCGAGGCCGTCGTCGCGTTATCGACGATACGCTCCATTTCTGTGTCTGATATGCCTTTGTCGAATACTGGAAGTGTCACTGGCACAGATCCCCCACTTTGCACCCCTTTTTAATGGGGTTGCGGCGCCAAGAGCAACTCGTTCGTGGCAGTCTTGCTGCGAAAGAGAGCGGATGTGCCGCGATTGGGCCTTACCCTTGGCCGTTGTAACCTGCGTGTTCGCGCAGCAGTTTTTCTAACATGCCCCAGAAAAAATGATCGCCCGGGTGCCCCTCGATACGGCCAATTTCGCGCCCCTCTGACACCAGCACGAAAGTGGGTGTAAACAGAATGCGGCTGGTAAACTGGATGTCATCGCCCACGGTATCTTTGATATCGAGCATCCGCAGCGGCGCAAACCTACCCATTTCGGTTTGTGGATAGGCGGGGCCAATCGTTTCTTTCCAGGCCACGCAATAGCTGCAACCTTGGCGTTCCACCATCACCAGCTCTAGCGCCTCGGCGCGCCCGGCCAATGCCCCCAGCCCGATCAAGGCAATGAAAAAAAAGCGCCGCAGCATAAAACACCCGATTGACGACTATCGTATACAAAACATAATCTGAATATGTGAATTGATCAAGGAGTGCCGCGCGCTATGGATGTTACTTTCGCCGGGGCTGCCTTTGCTGGATTTTTGGCCTTTTTCACCCCCTGTATCCTGCCGATGGTGCCCTTTTACCTAAGCTATATGGCCGGGCTTTCGATGGCCGAGCTGCGCGGCGAGGGGCAGATCGCGCCGGGTGCACAGCGGCGTTTGGCGCTGTCGTCGGTGGCGTTTGCGCTGGGGGTGACAACCATTTTCATGCTGATGGGCATGGGCGCAACGGCCTTGGGGCAGGTGTTTCGTGATTGGTTCGATGTGTTGCGCTACGCAGCCGCGGCGCTGATTTTCGTCTTTGGCCTGCATTTTTTGGGGCTTATTCGCATTGGCCTGTTTTACCGTGAGGCCAAGCTGCAATCAAAGCTGGATCCCAGCTCGGTTCTGGGCGCCTATGTGATGGGGCTTGCCTTTGGCTTTGGCTGGAGCGCATGCGTGGGCCCGGTTTTGGCAACGATTTTGATGATCGCCAGCGGCATGGGCGATATTTGGCGCGGCGGGCTGTTGCTGGCGCTGTTTGGCCTGGGCATGACCGCGCCTTTCGTGGTGGCAGCCTTGTTTGCGCGCCCGTTTCTGGGCTGGATGCAGCGCAATCGCAAATATCAGCCTTATGTTGAAAAAGCGCTGGGCGTGATGATGATTGTCTTTGCTCTGCTCATTGCGACGGGCACAGTAAACGAATTGGCAAATTGGATGATCGAAACATTCCCCATCTTTGCGCAACTGGGTTAGGGCAAAGCGGGGCAGGGAGGATGTTATGAAACACTGGATTATGGGTTTGGCCGCAGCCGTATTGGCATTTCCGCTATGGGCGGCCGAGGTGGATGGCGATGGCCTGCATATCGAGCCATGGATTCGCGACACGTTCAAAGACCTGCAAGAAGATTTGGCCGAAGCCCGCGCCGAGGGCAAAAGACTGGCCATTTTTGTCGAGCAAAAGGGCTGCATCTACTGCACCAAGATGCACACCGAGGTGTATTCGAACGAAACCATTGCCGAGTATATCGAGCAGAATTTCTTTGTCGTGCGGCTGAATCTGCATGGCGCGACCGAGGCCACAGATACCGATGGCGAGGCGATGGCGGAAAAGGATTTGGCCCGCAAATGGGGCATTTTGTTTACCCCAACCGTGGTTTTCCTGCCCGAAGAGGTGGCCGAAGACACCCCAGCCATCCGTGCAGCGGTGGCGGTGATGCCGGGCGCCTTTGGCAAGCAGACCACGCTGGATATGTATACTTGGGTGAAAGAAGAGCGCTATGCGCTTGATAATGGTGAGGATTTCCAGCGCTATCACGCCCGCCGCATCGCCGAACGCCAGGCGGCTGGCGGAAATTGAGGCAAATTTGACCAAATCAATAATTCACAATTGTGAATTTGATGTTGCCAGACGGGGTATTCGTGCTCTACGGTATACCGAGCTAACTCGGTCACGAGAACTGAAGCCATGGGAGGAATCATGAAGGTTTATGCACTGACACTGGCGGCAACGCTGGCAGCTGGAGCAGCGTTTGCAGGCGAGGTGGCACCCGCCGATGTGGTATTCAACGAAGACGGCGCCATCGTCGCCTCGTTGTCTGGTGTCGCGGGTAACCCTGCCGAAGGCGCCAAGGTGATGACGAATCGCGGGCTGGGTAACTGCGTGGCCTGCCACGAAGTAAGCGCGCTCAGCGATGCACCGTTCCACGGCAATGTGGGCCCGTCGCTGGATGGCGTGGGCGATCGCTGGAGCGCGGCCGAGCTGCGCAGCATCATCGTGAATGCAAAAGTTATGTACGAGGGCACTGTCATGCCGTCGTTCTACCGCGTCAGCGGCTTCACCCGCCCGGGTGATGGCTATACCGGCAAAGCCGCAACCGAAATCGCACCGCTGCTGACTGCGCAGCAGGTGGAAGATGTTGTCGCGTTTTTGGGCACTCTGAAAGAGTGATCAAGGCGCAGCAGAGTAACTAAGGAGATAGAAATGGATTTCACAAGACGTGAGACGCTTGCGCTGGGTGCTGGTGCTGTTGCTCTGACAGTGCTGCCGTTCCGCGTGAACGCAGCGGCAGAGGATGCAATCGCCGCATTCACCGGTGGGGCAGCTGTCGCCGATGGCGGCGTTAACCTGACCGCCCCGGAAATTGCAGAGAACGGGAACACCGTGCCGATCAGCGTATCGGCCGAAGGTGCCACCGCGATCATGCTGCTGGCAGCTGGCAACCCCACCCCCGGTGTGGCCACTTACACATTTGGCGAATTGGCGGGCAGCGCTGCGGCCTCGACCCGTATTCGTTTGGCTGGCACCCAAGACGTGGTTGCCGTTGCAAAAATGGCAGACGGCTCGTTCGCACAGGCCCGCTCGACGGTGAAAGTCACCATCGGCGGCTGCGGCGGCTAATCGGAATTCCACAGGAGATACGAATATGGCAGACGGTGTAAAACCCCGCGTCAAAGCCCCGAAATCGGCCAGCGCCGGTGAAGTTGTCACGCTGAAAACCCTGATCAGCCACAACATGGAATCGGGCCAGCGCAAAGATAAATCGGGCAACCCGATTCCGCGCTCGATCATCAATCGCTTTACCTGCGAATTCAACGGCGCGTCCGTGATCGACGTGAAGATGGAGCCGGCGATTTCCACGAACCCCTATTTCGAGTTCGAGGCGAAAATCCCGGAAGCGGGCGATCTGAAGTTCACTTGGTACGACGACGACGGCTCGGTCTACGAAGAAACCAAGTCGATCAAGGTCGGCTGATCCAAAAATAAAGGCAGCCCGCCCCCGTCGTGGGGGCAGGGCCACCCAAGGGAGGACGCTTATGAAATTCAAGGCTTTGACAGCGGTTGCAGCGCTGATGGTCGCGATGCCGGCTATCACGCTGGCAGACCCTGATGATGATACGCTGGTGTTGAACGGCGAGACCGAAATGGTCACCAAGGCGGCAGCGCCTGCGCATATGGAAGAAACCGGTATTGATACCGTGATGTCCGGCTGGCATTTCCGCAACGACGACACCCAGGCCATGCAGGCCGACGATTTCGATAACCCCGGCATGCTGGCGGTGGAATCGGCGATCGAGGCATGGAACACCGTGGAAGGCGAAGCAGGCAAATCCTGCGCCAGCTGCCACGGCGCCGCGGAAGACAGCATGAAGGGTATCCGCGCGGTTTACCCCAAATGGAACGAAACCGCTGGTGAATTGCGCACCTTGGCCATGCAGGTCAATGATTGCCGCACCAACCAGATGAAGGCAGAGCCTTACAAATACGATTCGGGCCCCATGGCTGCGATGGAAGCACTGATTTCGGTGCAGTCGCGCGGCATGCCGGTGAACGTGGCCATCGATGGCCCCGTGCAGGCCATTTGGGAAAAGGGCAAAGAGCTGTATTATACCCGCACCGGTATTCTAGAGCTTAGCTGCGCATCCTGCCATGAAGAAAACTATGGCAACATGATCCGTGCAGACCACCTGAGCCAAGGCCAGATCAACGGGTTCCCCACCTATCGCCTGAAAAACGCCAAGCTGAACACCGTTCATGGCCGTTTCAAGGGCTGCGTGCGTGACACCCGCGCCGAAACCTACAAGCCCGGCAGCGAAGAGTTCATCGCGCTCGAGCTGTATGTGGCCTCGCGTGGCAACGGCCTGAGCGTCGAAGGCCCCTCGGTTCGCAACTAAGACTAACTTGGCCCGCGCTGGTTTTGCACCGGCGCGGGTTTTTCACTTAAAACAAATTCACATATGCGCATCTGTCCTCCGCGTAGCTGTGAGCAACACAAAGAGAGATACCGCATGATCTCGCGTCGCGATTTTCTTCAGGTTTCCATGGCCGCATCTGCCATGTTGGGGGCCTCGGGTTTTGGCAATTGGTCCAAGCTGGCCGCGCAACAGGCGCTGACCCAAGACCAGCTGCTCGAGTTTGATACATTCGGTAATGTCTCTTTGATCCACGTCACCGACATTCACGCCCAGCTAAAGCCGATCTATTTCCGCGAACCCGAGGTAAACATCGGCGTGGGCGAAAACCGCGGCGCGGTGCCCCATGTGACGGGTGCTGATTTCCGCAAGCTTTACGGCATCGCCGATGGCAGCCCCAGCGCCTATGCGCTGAGCTATAATGATTTCTCGGCCCTGGCCCAAACCTATGGCCGGGTCGGCGGTTTGGATCGCGTGGCCACGGTAGTAAACGCCATTCGCGCAGCCCGCCCCGATGCGCTGTTGCTGGATGGTGGCGATACATGGCACGGGTCTTACACCTGCTATCATTCGCAAGGCCAAGACATGGTGAACACCATGCAACTGCTGAAACCCGATGCGATGACCTTCCATTGGGAATTCACGCTGGGCCAAGAGCGGGTGCGCGAATTGGTGGAACAATCGCCCTTTGCGATGCTGGGGCAGAATATTTTCAACGCTGAATGGGACGAGCCTGCCGAAGAATTCAAGCCTTACGAATTTTTCGAGCGTGGCGGCGCCAAGATTGCGGTGATCGGGCAGGCCTTCCCCTATATGCCCATCGCTAACCCGGGCTGGATGTTCCCGGATTTCTCGTTCGGCATCCGCGATCAGCGCATGCAAGAGATGGTAGACGAGGTGCGCGCCGCCGGTGCCGACTTGGTCGTTGTTTTGTCGCATAACGGCTTTGACGTTGATAAGAAAATGGCAAGTCGTGTCAGCGGCATCGATGTGATCTTGTCAGGCCACACCCATGATGCCCTGCCCGAGCCGGTTTTGGTGGGCGAAACCATCATCGTGGCCTCGGGCTCGAACGGTAAATTCGTCAGCCGCATCGATTTGGATGTGCGCGATGGCCGCATGATGGGTTTCCGCCACAAGCTGATCCCGATTTTCTCCGATGTGATCACCCCCGATCCCGAGATGGCCGCCGCCATCGAGGCCGAGCGCGCGCCCTATAAAACCGCCATGGAAGAGGTGATTGGCCAGACCGACAGCCTGCTTTACCGCCGTGGCAATTTCAACGGCTCGTGGGACGATCTGATTTGCGACGCCCTGATCAGCGAGCGCGACGCCGATATTGCCATGTCGCCCGGTGTGCGCTGGGGGCCATCGATTTTGCCGGGCCAAGATATCACCCGCGAAGATATCTGGAACGCCACCTCGATGACCTATGGCAAGGCGTATCGCACGGAAATGACGGGCGAATTCATCCATGTGATCATGGAAGACGTGGCCGACAACCTGTTCAACCCCGACCCCTATTACCAGCAGGGCGGCGATATGGTGCGCGTGGGTGGCATGGGCTACCGCATCGATGTGAACAAAAAGCAGGGCGAGCGCATCACCAACCTGACATTGCTGCGCACCGGCGAACCGATTGACCCGGCCAAAACCTATGTGGTGGCCGGCTGGGCCAGCGTGAACGAGGGCACCGAGGGCCCGCAAATTTGGGATGTGGTGGAAAATCACATTCGCCAGCAGGGCACCGTAAAGGTTGCCCCGAATACCAGTGTCGAGGTGGTCGGGGCCTAACCCCGCCGACTTGGAAGGAGAGAAACAATGACCACAGAGAACAAGGGCAAAGGCACCTCGCGCCGCTCGTTCCTGACCGGGGCCGCTGCCATGGGCGCGGGTGCGGTGACAGCGACGGTTGCAAAAGGGGCCGGGCCCGACCCGCTGATTACAGAAAAACAAGCGTGGGCGATGGCCACGGGCGATGGTGTGGATGCCACCCCCTATGGTCTGCCGATCCGCTTTGAAAGCGATGTCGTGCGCCGCAACGTGGAATGGCTGACCGCTGATACGATCAGCTCGATCAACTTTACGCCGATTCACGCGCTTGATGGCACGATCACACCGCAGGGCTGCGCGTTTGAACGCCACCATTCCGGCGCGATCGAGCTGGCCAAAGAAGATTATCGCCTGATGATCAATGGCCTGGTCGATACGCCGCTGGTCTTTACCTATGCCGATCTGGAACGTTTCCCCCGTGTCACCCGCACCTATTTCTGCGAATGCGCGGCAAATACCGGCATGGAATGGGCCGGCGCCCAGCTGAACGGCGCGCAATTCACCCATGGTATGATCCACAACATGGAATATACCGGCGTAACCCTGCGCACCCTGCTGGAAGAGGCGGGCCTGGGCGCTGCGGGCGACCTGGCTGATAAGTGGGTCTATGTCGAAGGCGCCGATGCCTCGTCGAATGGCCGTTCGATCCCCATGGAAAAGGCGCTGGATGACGTTTTGGTGGCGTTCAAAGCCAATGGCGAGGCGCTGCGCAAAGAGCATGGCTACCCCGTGCGCCTGGTCGTGCCCGGCTGGGAAGGCAATATGTGGGTGAAATGGCTGCGCCGCATCGAAGTGACCGCGCAAGCCATCGAAAGCCGCGAAGAAACCTCGAAATACACCGATACGCTGGCCGATGGCACCAGCCGCAAGTGGACTTGGGTGATGGATGCGAAATCTGTCATCACCTCGCCCAGCCCGCAGGCCCCCATCACCCATGGCCATGGCCCGCTGGTAATCACCGGCCTGGCATGGTCGGGGCGTGGCGCCATTACCGGTGTTGATGTCTCGCTGGATGGCGGCAAAAACTGGCAAAAGGCGCGTTTGGCGGCCGATGGCCAAGACAAGGCGCTGACCCGTTTTTATCTGGATATCAACTGGCAGGGTGAAGACATGTTGCTGCAATCGCGCGCGCATGATTCCACCGGCTATGTGCAGCCCTCGAAGGCGCAGCTGCGCGAAGTGCGCGGTTTGAACTCGATCTACCACAACAACTGCATCCAAACCTGGCATGTATACCCGACCGGGGAGGCTGAAAATGTCGAAGTATCGTAATCTGGCCCTAAGCACAGCCATGGCCACGCTGGTGGCTGCGGCCCCGGCTTTTGCCGATAAAATGGGCCTTGGCCGGCCTGCCTTGCCCGAAGAAATTGCGGCGTGGAACCTGGATGTTTCGCCCAATGGCGATGGCCTGCCTGCTGGCTCGGGCGATGTGATGACGGGCGAAGAGGTATTTGCCGAACATTGCGCCGTATGCCACGGCGATTTTGCCGAAGGTGTGGACAACTGGCCAAAGCTGGCCGGCGGCATGGATACGCTCGATCATGAAGATCCGCTGAAAACCGTTGGCAGCTATTGGCCCTACCTGTCTACAGCGTGGGATTACGTGCACCGCTCGATGCCGTTTGGCAATGCGCAAACCATGTCGGTGGATGATACCTATGCCATCGTGGCCTATATTCTGTATTCCAACGATCTGGTTGATGATGATTTCGTTTTGTCGAACGAAAACTTCCTCGATGTTGAAATGCCCAATGCGAACGGGTTTATCATCGACGACCGTGAGACCGCGGAAAAGCATTTCTGGAACCCCGAACCTTGCATGAGCAATTGCAAGGACAGCGTGGAAATCACCATGCGTGCCACGGTTCTGGATGTGACCCCCGAGGAAGAGGGCACCAATGAAGCCGCAGCAGAGGCTGAAACAGTGCAGGTGGCCGCAGCCGAACCTGCGCCTGCCGCCGAACCTGCCGCACCCGCAGCCCCGGCCATTGATATGGCCTTGGCCGAAGATGGCGAAAAGGTTTTCAAGAAATGCAAAGCCTGCCACCAAGTGGGTGATGATGCCAAAAACAAAACCGGCCCAGTGTTGAACGGTGTTGTTGGCGCCAAATTTGGCCATGTCGAAGATTTCAAATACTCCAAGCCGCTGCAGGAAATGGCCGAGGCTGGTGGTGTTTGGGACGAGGCCAGCCTAACCGCCTTCCTGACCAAGCCGCGCGATTTCATGAAAGGCACAAAGATGTCTTTCGCGGGGCTGAAAAAGGACGACGATATCAAGGCCGTCATCGAATATTTGAAGACGTTCCAGTAAATTTTGCTAAACTTTGGCAGGGCCAGTTTTGGCCCTGCCGCACAGATGGCGCGTGTTCAGGGAGGGATTCGTGCTAGCACCAGCCAAGTTTTGCAATTTCGCCCCCCCTGGCCCTGCTGGGCCGGGTTCCACCGCTTTTGTTTTGCCGGGCGAAACAGGGCGCGCCATTGCTGTTAATCTTGCCAGATTTGGCCTGCAAAACCCAACTTTTGTTGGGTTTTTTGCATTTACGAACAGGACATCATCATGAAAATCACCCTCACTTCCACAGTCCGTGGGGTGCTGGCCCCGCTTGTTGCGGCAGCTGTGCTGGCCACTGCAGCCTGGGCCGAAGATATCGGCGATGCTGCGCAGGGCGAAAAACTGTTTCGCAAATGCGCCAGCTGCCACCAGCTGGGGCAGGGGGCCGAGCATCGCGTGGGCCCACATTTAAATGGCATTTTTGGCCGCAAGGCCGGCACGGCCCAGGGCTATACCCGCTATTCCCCGGGGCTTTTGCGGGCGGGGGAAGATGGGTTGATCTGGTCGTTGGATACCCTGTCGGCCTATCTGGAAAACCCGAAATCGCTGGTGTCTGGCACGCGGATGAATTTTCGGGGCCTGAAAGATGCCGAAGATCGGGCCAATGTTTTGGCCTATATGCGCCAATTCTCAGACAACCCCGCCAATATCCCCGAGGCGCAGCCCACCGCGCTGCCCCATGAAATAACCCTGCCGCCCGAGATCTTGGCAATTGTAGGCGATCCTGAATATGGTGAATATTTGGCCAGCGAATGCCAAACCTGCCACCGTTCGGATGGCTCTGATCAGGGGATCCCATCGATCACGGGCTGGCCCACCGAAGATTTCGTATTGGCGATGCATGCCTATAAACAACAGCTGCGCCCCAATCCTGTGATGCAAAACTATGCCGGTCGTTTGACCGATGAAGAGATTGCAGCTTTGGCTGCATATTTTGCAGGGCTCTAAACGCGCCCTGCCCATAAAAGGGAGGACTAAGAATGACATTAAACAGACGCGCCTTTATTGGCACGGGGGCTGCAGCCCTGGCGGCGTTACAGGCGCCCGCGCTGTGGGCCGCAGGCCATGGCAAGCCCAAGGTTGTGGTGATCGGCGGGGGTGCAGGCGGGGCCACGGCTGCGCGCTATCTGGCCAAAGACAGCAAAGGGGCCATCGATGTAACGCTGGTCGAACCCAGCCGCCATTATTACACCTGCTTCTTCTCGAACCTCTATATTGGCGGGTTCCGTGATATCAGCTCGATCGGGCATAGCTATGGCACGCTGGCCGCTGATTATGGCATCAACGTGGTGCATGATTGGGCTGTGGGTGTCGACCGCGATGCGCGCACCGTCACGCTGGCCGGTGGTGCCGTGCTGGCCTATGACAAGCTGATCCTGAGCCCCGGCATTGATTTCGTCGAAGGCGCCGTGCCCGGCTGGGATACATCGGCGCATAACAAGATGCCCCATGCCTATAAAGCGGGCAGCCAGACCGAGCTGCTGAAAGCCCAGATCGAGGCGATGCCGCAGGGTGGGCGTTTTGCCATGGTGGCCCCGCCCAACCCCTATCGCTGCCCCCCGGGGCCCTACGAGCGTATCAGCATGGTTGGGCATCTGTTAAAGCAGATCAACCCGACGGCAAAAATCCTGCTGGTGGATCCCAAGCCAAAATTCTCGAAACAGGCATTGTTCGAGGAAGGTTGGGCCAAACATTACCCCGGTATGATCGAACGTGTCGGCCCCGATTTTGGTGGCGACAAGGTAGAGGTGCGCCCCGATTCCATGGAAGTGGTGATCGACGGCACGGTGGAAAAGGTCGATGTGTGCAACGTGATCCCGGCACAAAAAGCTGGGCGCATTTGCGAAATGGCCGGTATCACCGAGGGCAATTGGGCCCCTGTCAGCGGCCATACCATGGCCAGCCGGGTGGATGAAAACATCCATGTGTTGGGCGATGCCACCAACCAGGGCGATATGCCGAAATCGGGCTTCTCGGCCAATAGCCAGGCCAAGGTTGCCGCCATGGCGGTGCGTGGCGCGCTGACCGGGTCAAAGGTGTTCCCGGCCAAGTTCTCGAATACCTGCTGGTCATTGATTGACACAGATGACGGTATCAAAGTTGGGGCCGCCTACGAGGCAACCGACGAGAAAATCGCAAAAACCAGCGGCTTTATCAGCGAAACGGGCGAAAGCGCAGACCTGCGCAAGCGCACATACGAAGAAAGCATCGGCTGGTATTCTGGCATCACCGCCGACATGTTCGGCTAAGCCTTTGCACAAAGGCGTGGCGCGGTCTTTACGCGCCGCGCCAGGCCTGCAGGCTGGCCCATGCCCAAACCAGTGCCAAGCCCGCGGAAAGGGCCATGTTCCAATTGGCCATGGTCAGGCCCAGAAAGAATGGTGTCAGCGTGTCGCACAAGACCAGCGCTGGCGCATCAGCCGCCGCGCCCGGCAACAGGGCCGCGCCTGATAAATCGCCAAGGCCCGCGCCTGTGCAGCTGCTGGGGCCTTGCCACCATTTCAACTCGACCCCGCTGTGATAGGCCCCGATGCCCGCGGTTGTGGCCGCAGCCAGCGCGCCAAGGGCCCCAAAAACGGGCCAAAGACCACTGGGCGACACCACCAAGAGTGCAGCAATGAAAATGGCCGCGCCATGGGGCCAGCGCTGCCACAGGCACATCTGGCAGGGCGCCCAGCCCAAAGCCTGAAAGAAAAACGCCCCCGCCAATAGCGCCAAAGACCCACCCCCAGCGGCCAGCATCCAATTGCGATAAGTGCCCATTATATCACCTTTACCAGGTAAAACCCGCCCAAGAGTAGCACCACAAAGACGATGAAAACCAAGCCCAGGCGCTTTTCTATGAAATCGCGCACAGGGGCTCCGAACCTATACAAAAGGGCGGCAACCAGAAAAAACCGCACGCCGCGCGCGATGATCGAGGTAACAATGAACGTGCCCAAGGGCAGGCCTGTCCAGCCCGACATGATGGTGATTACTTTGTAGGGAAAGGGTGTGAGGCCTGCGATCAGAACGGGCCAAAAGCCAAAATCGTTGAAACGGGTGTTAAACGCCTCCATCGCAGCGCCTTTGCCCATCGCCGCAAGCACAGGGGCACCGATTTGATCAAAGGCAAAAGCGCCGATCACATAGCCCAAAATCCCCCCGGCAACCGAGGCCACCAAAGCCACCAATGCGATCAGCCAAGCCTGTTTGGGGCGTGCCAAAATCATGGGAATCATCAAAACATCTGGCGGTATGGGAAAGACAGATGATTCTACAAAAGCCACAAAGGCCAAGATCCATAGGGCACGCGGATGGGTGGCCTGGGCCATTGTCCAGTCGTAAAGCGCGCGCAGCATGGTCGGTGCCCCCTTTGTTTCTATGCTTGTTTAACTTGCTGAGCGCATTGGGCAAGATCAAAGCGATTTGATCTGGACGCGGGCCACAGGGGGCGCTAGAGAATGCGCAGTGCCCAAGTGGCGGAATGGTAGACGCAGCGGATTCAAAATCCGCCGGTAGCAATACCGTGCGAGTTCGAGTCTCGCCTTGGGCACCAATTTTCCGCAAAATATACCATACCGCGTCTGCCCCTGCTTTTGTGGGCACGGGCGGTGGCGCCCGCAGCGTGGGTTATGAGTATTTGAGCAAGATGAAGCCCGAGATCACGCCCGGGGCCGCGGCAAGCCCTGAACAACCCGCTGACAGAAATGCGCGATTCGCAGCTGCACTAGGGCCATTTGTTAACACTTATGGCGATTTTGCCGGGTAGTGTGACCTAAGGTGGTAAAATTTGTGGCCAACCCGCCGCTGGCGCGATGGCGCCACTTGGGCGCAGGTTTCGCTAAGGGGGAAAAATCGTTTCCAAATTGCAAACTGTGCAAGCGGCGTAATTTTGTGGGAAACAATGTAAGTATCTGAAAATAAATATGTAAATATGATTTTCCCAGGTTTATGTGGCGCCAGGCCGCTGCTGAAAACTGCCCAGAATTAGGGATCGGGAAAGTATCCTTTTGGATTGGTATAGACACAAAGGTGGTTTGAGGGCATTTCAAAAGGTGGGGTAAAAGGCCTTTTGGGGCTTTGCCCAAGGTAAATCTGCTTCGGGTCCTTGCTGCCAGCTTGACCGGCCCGATACTGGGGGATGAGTTATGGCGTTTTTACGCGTTGAACGGGTGTGCCCGATTGCTAGATCTGTGCCCAGCGCCGCGATTGCAGGCGTTGCACAGGCGCAGGGTGTGCCCGCCGCTGTTTTCCCTCAAAATTTAATAAAAACGGGCAGAACCGCGCCGTTGATTACGCGATGTGCCAAGCGCAAGGCTCCGTGCGGGGCACTGTTGCCCGCAGGCGATTTTGTGCCTGTGCACGGGGCGTTCACAATCAACCAGCACGCTGCGCGGCTTGTTTAAGGGATAGACAGATATGGCCAGCATTTCAGGGCGCCTTACATTAGACCAAAACCGTGACTTTACCGAGCGTGATGGCTCTGGCGGGTTTGACACCGGCATTCAGGGGGTCTTGGTCCAGCTGTTGAACCAGCAGGGGCAGGTGGTGGCCACCACAACCACCGATGCAACCGGCCGCTATACGTTTGATGGCCTGGGTGACGGGTTCTACACGATCAAGGTGCCCACATCGATTGGCGACGCGACGCTGGCGCCCGATAACCGCGGTGGCGATATCAATTCCGACAGTGATGCCTTTGCAGATGGTAAGACCGCCACTTACCAGATTCCGGCCGGTGGCAACGACGAATCCCTGAACGAAATCGATGTAAGCTACGGCTTTTATAATACTGGCGGCACCGGCTCGTTGGGGCCGGATGGTATTGTTGATGGCACCAATTCCGGCGACACGATCGCAGTGGGCACCTTTACCGATGCCGATGGCGATGTTGTGACCGCCAATAACGATATCATCTTTGGCAATGGTGGGAACGACCAGATATTTGCCTCGACCGGTGACGATCGCGCCGAAGGTGGCACGGGCCAAGATTTTGTTGCTGGTGAAGATGGCAACGACACGCTGTTTGGTGACAACTCGGATGGGCGGGTTGGCGAGGGCTTGCCCAACCTGATCGTCAACGGATCTTTCGAGGATACCACCGGCCTGACGGCGCAATCCTTTGGCTTTACCGGCACCGGGGGCATTCCGGGTTGGACCGCGATCAGCGCGAGCGACGTGCTGGAGGTGTACAACGTCAACAGCGAGGCGGTGAATAACGGCGGCACCGTGGCCAGCGATGGCAGCAACGCGCTGGATATGGGGGAATCGCCCGGCAATATCGGCATTTTCCAGGATGTTCCCAACCTGCTGGCAGGCGAGATCTATCGCCTGAATTTCGATCTATACGATTCTCCCAGCCTGGCAGATACGGGCGCCAGCTCGAACGCAGTCGAGGTGTTTTTTGGCGGCCAGTCGGTGGGCGTATTCAACCCCGCCAACACGGCGCAATGGCAGACGTTTTCGGCAAATCTGGTAGGCGGCTCGGGCGATGGCAGCGACCGGCTTGAATTCCGCGGGTTGGGCCCAGAGGATGATATCGGCGTCGGCCTTGATAATATCATTCTGCAGCCGTTTTCGGCCCCCGCCATTGATGCCGCACTGCAGGCCACGTCAAACGATGGTCTTGATGGTGGCGCAGGCAATGACCTGTTGGTTGGTGGTGTTGGCGGCGACAATATCGTTGGTGGCACCGGCAATGACACGATCTTTGGCGATAATGGCGATGCCGATACCCGCGTCTTTGGGTATGAAACCCCGCCAAACCTGATCTACAACGGCTCGTTCGAAAATATCGATGGCCTGCGGCAAACATCCACCGGATTTGCCGGTGATGGGGCGGTTCCGGGCTGGGTGACTGTCGAGCCGAACCAGGCGATCGAGATTTTCAATTTCAACCCAGAAACACCGAATGCCGCCTCGGAAGGTGATTTCGCACTCGATCTGGGCGCCTCGCCCGGCAATATCACCGTTTTCCAAGATGTGCAGAATCTGGTGGCAGGCGAAACCTATAGCCTGTCATTCGATCTGTCTGATTCCGCAAACCTTGTTGATACTGGGCCTACGTCGAACGCGGTCGAGGTGTTTTTTGGTGGCGTGTCGCAGGGCGTGTTCAACCCGGTCAACGGCGCTGGCTACCAGAATTTCAGCTTGGATCTGGTGGCAGGGTCGGGCGATGGCACCGACCGGCTGCAATTCGTGGGCCTTGGCGCCGAAGATAACATCGGGGTTGGCCTGGACAATGTGCAGCTCTTGGCAACCTCGGACGCCGGGCTTGCGGCGGCATTGGCGGCAAATGCTGGGGATGACACCATTTTCGGCGGCGCGGGCGACGATCTGATCTACGCCAACGCGGGCAATGATCTGGTCTTTGGGGGCGACGGAAACGACACGATACGCGGCCGTGAAGATAATGACACGCTGAATGGTGAGGCGGGCAACGACAACATCCTTGGCGAAGACGGCGACGACCTGATCTCTGGTGGCGCCGGGGCCGACTTTTTGGCAGGCGACGCGGGCAATGATACGATCACCGTTGCCAGCGCGGCCGAAGGGGCGGGCGATAGCATCTTTGGTGGGGCCGAGGGCACCGCTGATAACGATGTGCTGGACCTGCGCGGCGCGGGCCAGGTTACGATCACCCAAGAGGCCGATCCGAACGATCCCGATGCCACCCGCGGCACGGTGACGTTCAGCGATGGCTCGACGCTAAGCTTTGAAGGGATCGAAACGATCCTGCGTGATCCCGATGGCGTGGTCGATGGGGCCGAGACGGGCGAATTTATGCCCGTGGGCTATGCCGATGCGCAGGGCGATTTGGTGACCGATGGTAACGACGTTATCTTCGGCAATGGCGGCAATGATGACATCCGCGCCGGCGCTGGCGATGATTTCGTCTCTGCTGGCACTGGCGATGATTTTGTCGAAGGCGGCTTGGGCAACGACAATATCAACGGCGATGATGGCAATGACGACCTGCGCGGCGACGCGGGCGATGACCAGATCTTTGGTGGCAGCGGCAACG
>CAJXSO010000030.1 GCA_913061505.1 uncultured Lutimaribacter sp. | reverse complement strand
AAAGGGCGTTTTTTCGGGCATTGGGGCCATCACAGCAACTGCCGGCAGGCTGACACTGCCGGCAGTGGAATGCAACAGGGGTGCGCGCAACAGGGCGCAGGCGCCTAGATGTCTAAAAACACCGTTTCGCCCTCGCCCTGCAGGCGGATATCAAAGCGGTAGCTGCCCTCGCCCGTTTTGCGGGCAATCAGCGTGGAGACGCGGTTGCGTTGTTCGATCCGCGCCAATAGCGGGTCGGCGCTGTTATCTTCGTCTTCGAAATAGATGCGCGTATGCAGGCCCACATTGATGCCGCGCGCGGCGATCCACAGGCTGATATGGGGGGCTTGCATCTGGCCGCTGCGGGCAGGCACGGGGCCGGGCTTGATCGTGGTCAGGCTGAATTCGCCGCTGTCTTTATCGGCGGCGAAGCGGCAAAAGCCGCTGACCGCAGGGTCGGCCCCCGGCTGGCCGGCAAAGCGCCCGGCGCTGTCGGGTTGCCAGCTTTCGATCAGCGCATCGCGCAGCGCCCAGCCTGTGCCATCGATCACCTGCCCGGTGATGGTGATCTGCGGGCCCAAGGCGCCTGGCTGGATGGGCGACAGGCCCAGATCCTGGGGATAGACGCCGTTGATACCGGCAAAGCTGGGGATGCAGCCGATATGCACATATGGCCCCCCGGTTTGCGAGGCGGTTTCGGTAAGATTGGCAAGGGGTTGGGGCATGTCAAAGGCCCTCCAGACGGTTTTCAAACATGGTTTGGCGGCGGCCGCGCAGAACGATATCGAATTTATAGGCCAGAAAATCCAGCGGCCGGGCCATGGGCATATCAAGCGGCGCCACCAAACGATCAAGCTGGCTGCGGTTTTTGATGGTGGCCGCGATCGGGCAGCGATCGATCAGCGGGTCGCCCTCAAAATACATCTGGGTGATCAACCGCTGGCCAAAGCTGTGGCCAAAAACCGAAAAGTGAATATGCATCGGGCGCCATTCATTGCCTCGGTTGGGCCAAGGATAGGCGCCGGGGCGGATGGTGAGAAACTGATAGCGCCCCTGATCATCGGTCAGGGTGCGCCCGCAGCCGCCAAAATTGGGGTCAAGCGGGGCCAGATAGGTATCTTTGATATGGCGATAGCGCCCCCCGGCATTGGCCTGCCAGATTTCCACCAGCGTGTGGGGCACGGGGCGGGCGAATTCATCTAGCACCTGCCCATGCACCAAGATCCGCTCGCCAATGGCGGGGCTGCCATCGGTTGCAAAATTCAGCACCAGGTTATTATCCAGCGGCCCTATCACGCCATGCCCAAACCGCGGGCCGGTTTCCTCGGACGGGGTGGATTCCATCGACAAAAGCGGCCATTTCGGGCTGCGCGGCACCGATGTTTTATACTCGGGGTCGTAGGGCACGGGGTGCATATCGCGCTGGCGCGGCACCAGTGGGCCAAGATCGGTCATTCAGATTGCTCCATTTCCGCATAGGTTTGTTTGGCCAGTTTCAGCGCATGGTTGGCGCGCGGCACCCCGGCATAGATCGCCACATGCTGAAAGGCCTCTAGCACGTCTTGTTTGCTGGCGCCGGTGCGGGCGGTGGCGCGAATATGCATGGGGATTTCCTCGAAATTGCCGGTGGCGGCCAGCAGCGCCAATGTCAACATCGAGCGTTCGCGCAGGCTGATCCCGTCTGAGGCCCAAACAGTGCCCCAGGCGCCTTCGGTGATCAGCGTTTGAAAGGCCTGATCCAGATCGGTTTTTGCAGCCTCGGCGCGGTCGACATGGGCATCACCCAGCACGCGCCTGCGCACTTGCATGCCGGCCTCGAGGCGGGTGGTGGGGGGGGCTTTGTCAGACATGGCCCACCTCGGCGATAAAGGCGTTTAGGATGCGGGCAAATTCCTGTGGGGCCTCGACGCAAGGCAGATGGCCCACGCCGCGGATCAATTCGAATTTCGAGCCAGGGATCAGGCCCACCGTTTCGCGCACCAGATCGGGCGGGGTTGATCCATCTTCGCTGCCGGCAATGCCCAAGGTGGGCAGGCGCAGCCCGCTGGTGGGGGTGTAAAAATCGGTGCCGGCAATCGCGGCCGAACAGCCAGCATAGCCGCCCGCATCGGTGCGCACCAACATATTGCGCCAGGCCTGCAGCTCGTCTGTGTCGCGGAAGGTTTTGGAAAACCACCGCTCCATCACCGCATCGGCCATGGGCGCAATGCCCCCTTGGGCGATCGCATCGACGCGCTGTTGCCACATTTCGCGGGTGCCAATTTTGGCGCCGGTGTTCGACAATACCAACGCGCGCACCAGATCCATGCGCTTTACCGCCAGCCCCTGTGCGATCATGCCGCCGATGGACAGGCCCACCAGCAAACAATCGGTGATCTGCAGATGATCCAGCAGTTTTTCCAAATCGCCCACCAATGTGCCCATAGAATAGGGGCCGGGGGTGGCAGTGGTCAGGCCATGGCCGCGTTTGTCGTAGCGCACAATGCGCAAGCCCGCGGGCAGCTGCGGCACGATTTTATCCCACAGCCGCAAATCCGTGCCCAGTGAATTGGCAAAGACAATCGCGGGGCCGGTGGGCGTGCCTTCGTCGGTGTAATGGGTGCAAAGCCCGTCAAGATCGGCGACCAGCATCAGTAGGGTATCCCTGTATAGCTTTCAGCAAAGGCTGTTTGTGCGGCGGTATTTTCGCGCAAAAAGGCCAGCTCTGCAGCTTGAATTTTGTGATCAAAGGCGTCTTGGTCGGGGAAGGCGTGCAACAGCCGGGTCAGCTGCCAGCTGAAACGCTGGGTTTTCCATACCCGTGCCAGGGCTTTTTCTGAATAGGTATCAATGCCTTCGGCGCTGTTGTCTTGGTAGAATTGCACCAAGCCATTGAACAGGTAATGAATATCCGAGGCGGCGGTATTCAGCCCCTTGGCGCCGGTGGGGGGCACGATATGGGCCGCATCGCCCGCCAAAAACAGCCGCCCCCAGCGCATGGGTTCGCACACGAAACTGCGCAAGGGGGCGATTGATTTTTCAATCGACGGGCCGGTGACCAGCCGTTCGGCCACAGCGCTGGGCAGGCGGCGGCGCAGCTCGTCCCAAAATGCCTGATCCGACCAGTTTTCCACCTTGTCTTGCGCATCGCATTGCACGTAGTAGCGCGACAGCTGGGCATTGCGCATCGAGCATAGCGCAAAGCCGCGGGCGGAATTGGCATAGATCAGCTCGTCATTCACCGGGGGTGTTTCTGACAAGATGCCAAGCCAGCCAAAGGGGTAGACGCGTTCATATTCGCGCCGCACGCTGGCCGGAATGCTTTGGCGCGAGGGGCCGTGAAACCCGTCGCAGCCTGCAATGAAATCGCACTGCAGCTGGTGCGCGGTGCCGTTTTGCTGAAAGCTGACATAGGGCGCATCGCTATCCAGATCATGCAGGGTGACACCCTCGCATTCGTGCAGCACCGTGCCGCCGCTGGCATCGCGCGCGGCATATAGATCGCGCGTAACCTCGGTTTGGCCATAGACCATCACATGGCGGTTGATCAGCTTGGCAAAATCGATGTGAAACATATCATCGCCACAGGCCAGATGCGTGCCGTCGTGCAAATAGCCCTCGGCCTGCATGCGCTGGCCCACGCCGGCCTGGTGCATCAACCCCACAAAGCCCGTTTCCAACACGCCCGCGCGAATGCGCGACAAGACATGCGCGCGCGTGCGCCGCTCTAGCACCACCGTGTCTATTCCGCGGGTGTGCAACAACTGGGCCAGTAACAGCCCGGCTGGCCCCCCCCCGATAATGGCAACTTGTGTGCGCATATATCCCTCCTGTTCGCGGGGGCAGAGTGCGAAAAGTAGTTTACCTTGTCAATTAAATTCCGCACCCCGCTGCATTGGCACAGGCTTGTGTAAAATTGGCGCCGCGATAGGCTGGCCCCATGTGCGGACGTTTTGCCTTGACTTTGCCCAATGATGCGCTGGCGCAACTGTTTGCGGCCAGCCCGGCCAACACATTGCCCGCATTGCCAAATTATAACATCTGCCCGACAAACCCCGTGGCCTGCGTGCTGCCCTCGGCCAGTGGGCGGCGCATGGGCCCCATGCGCTGGGGGTTTGTGCCGCAGTGGTATGCGCGCCCCAATGCAGGCCCGCTGCTGATCAATGCACGCGCAGAAACGATCGCCACAAAGCCGGCTTTTGCCGCGGCTGTGCGTAAGCGGCGGTGCTTGATTCCGGCCAGTGGGTTTTATGAATGGGAAAAAACTGAAACCGGTGCGCGCCTGCCGTGGTATGTGAGCCGGGCCGATGGCCAGCCCATGGTTTTTGCAGGCCTGTGGCAAAATTGGGTCGATGACACCGGGCGGCACGCCAGTTGCGCCATTGTCACCACCCCGGCAGGGGATGATATTGCCGATATTCACCACCGCCAGCCGCTGATTTTGGGCGCTGATGACTGGGCCCTATGGCTGGGCGAGGCGGGCCATGGCGCGGCGCGCCTGATGCAGCCCAGCCCGCCGGGCTGCTTGCGGCGCTGGCGGGTGGGGCCTGAGGTGAATTCCAATCGCGCCAGTGGCGCGGGCCTTTGCCAGCCGCTGGCTAGCGTTGATCAAAGCTGATGCCACCGCGCATCACCCGCCCGTCTTGGGCGCTGTCTGCCAGCGTATCCGCAGCCACGCTGCCGGCCTTTAACGCCTCGGTTTGATCTTCGCTCAGTCGTTGGGTGCGGCCAAAGAAATCGCCCTGCATGGTGCTTGATATCTCGACCGACCAGCTTTCGTTTTGCGACAGCCGCGGCGATACAAACCCAGGCTTGGCTTTGTAAATCTGGCGTGGGGTTTCATCAAGATTCACGAAAACCAGCCGATCGCCCGGCTGTGCAAACGTGATTTCTGGAAAGAACGCCCCCGCAACAATGGCAATTTCGTGCCGGGTGCTGTTGGGGCTGTCTGCCATGGCTGGGGTGGCCAAAAGAGTGGCGATGATCGCTGCCAGAACATGGCGGCGCTGGGCGGAAAATGGGGCGGGCATGTTGGGCCTTTGCGTGTTGTGAAACAAGTGTTCTCAGGGCTAGGGGGCGAATGCGGCAGCATTGCGGCGCCACCGTGGTGGCCCGTGGATTTTTGCTTGCTAAGGCGGGGGCGAGGGCGCTATGACAGCCGGCATGCGGGTGTAGCTCAATGGTAGAGCCGCAGCCTTCCAAGCTGAAGACGTGGGTTCGATTCCCATCACCCGCTCCATCCCCCTAATCCCATCCACAAAATATCGGGCAACCTTTAACCGGCATGGCATTGGCCCAGCCGGGCATATGGCGGCGGGTGACAGCGCTGTGTTGGTGGGCATAGCTGCTGGTTTTTTGAACCATTCAATCCGCAGTGGCCCGCGATCAAAGCCGCACCTCGCAAGAGCGGGCCACCCAGCGGGTGGGCTATGCATAGAATTTTTGTGAAATTGGTCGGAGTGAGAGGATTCGAACCTCCGGCCCCTGCCTCCCGAAGACAGTGCTCTACCAGGCTGAGCTACACTCCGACCGTGAGCGCGCGGATAGCCCAGCCTGCGCCGCTTGGCAAGGGCAAAAGCACCAGCGCTGTGCAGACAGTGGCCCTGCTTTCACATCATAAAAAAGGCCCGCCGTGGGGCGGGCCTTGGGCAAAATCGCAAAGGCTGGTGCCGTTACAGGCTGGCGTCCAGCGCTGCAACCACGGCATCGCCCATTTCGCTGGTCGAAACCGGTTGCACCCCATCTTCGCCCAGCAGATCAGCGGTGCGCAGCCCATCGGCCAGCACTTTTTCCACCGCTTTTTCCAAACGGTCGGCATCGCTGCCCATGTCGAACGAATAGCGCAGCGCCATCGCAAAGCTTAGGATACAGGCGATCGGGTTTGCCTTGCCCTGGCCGGCAATATCGGGGGCCGAGCCGTGCACCGGCTCGTACAGCGCCTTGGGCCGGCCATTGGCCATGGGGGCGCCCAAGCTGGCCGATGGCAACATGCCTAAGCTGCCGGTCAACATGGCCGCGGCATCTGACAGCAGATCGCCAAACAGGTTATCAGTGACGATCACATCAAACTGTTTGGGCCAGCGGCACAGCTGCATGGCGCCGGCATCGGCATACATATGGCTTAGCTCGACATCGGGGTATTCCTCGTCATGCACTTTTTGCACAACTTCGCGCCACAAAAGGCCCGATTCCATCACATTGGCCTTTTCCATCGAGCAGACACGGTTATTGCGGCGGCGCGCCAATTCAAAGGCCGAACGCGCCACGCGCTCGATCTCGGATTCGGTGTAGCGCTGGGTGTTGATGCCCACCCGCTCGTTGCCTTCTTCAAAGATGCCGCGCGGCTCGCCAAAATAGATGCCCGAGGTCAGTTCGCGCACGATCATGATGTCCAGCCCGGCAACCACGTCTTTTTTCAGCGAGGAGAAATCGGCCAAAGCATTAAAGCACTGCGCAGGGCGCAGGTTGGCGTATAGGTCCATTTCCTTGCGCAGGCGCAAAAGCCCACGTTCGGGTTTCACGCTGAAATCCAGGTTGTCATATTTCGGGCCGCCCACGGCGCCCAGCAGCACGGCATCCACCTCTTGGGCGCGGGCCATGGTTTCATCGGTCAGCGGCGTGCCATGCGCATCATAGGCGCAGCCGCCCACCAGGCCTTCGCTGACGTCAAAGCTGACACCGCGTTTGGCGCCAAACCAATCGATGATTTTGCGCACTTCGGCCATTACTTCGGGCCCGATGCCGTCGCCGGCAAGAATAAGAAGCGAAGGGTTGGTCATGGTTTTTTGTCCCCAGTGAAACGGTTTGGCACTGGCCTAGCGATTGGCGCAGGCGGGGTCAAGAAACGGTGATCACTTTTGCACAACTTGCGGCGGGGGCATGGCCTGGGGCGGGGGTGGCATGGCAATATCCAGCCACACGGGCCGGTGGCGGCTGGCCTTGGCGAAAATGTCGGCCGCGGGGCTTGGTGGGGTGGGCCACAGCACGCCGCCGCCGCGCAGTGGCAGGCTGCGGGCGGGAAAAATGCGGCTGGCCTGGCGCAGCCCCAGGCCCAGCCCCGACCAATCGACCGTTGGCAGGCCCAGATGGGGGCTGGTTTTATCAGGGTGTAGCTGTGGGTGCTGGGCCAGGCGCTGCAGCCCATCGCGCCGCCCCTCGCCCAAAACAGGATCGATGTTCGTGACGCCCATCAGCACAAAATACTGCCCCGGCAGTGCGGGTGTCATCGTGCCATCCAAGACCTGCGCCCATAGCCGCAATTCATCGGCGTTGCGCCTGCCATTACGGTCTTCGCGCCCGTCAAAAACCGGGGGGCTGGCGTGAAAGGCCATGACCCAAAGCCGCCCCGCGCCGCCCGGCAGGCGCAAGGGCACAGCCCAAGCCCCCACCGCGGACAGCGGCTGCACATCCAGCGCAGCGGCGCTGGGAAAGGGGGTGCCATCGCTATGCCTGGGCAGCTGTGCGCCGGGCAGATCGCGCCATAAAAGCCCTGTAAAATCAATCAGCTCTTCGGTGATGATGGGCAGGCGCGACAGCAGCACCATGCCCCCCTGGCCGCGAAACGCGCCAAACCCCAGGGCATCATTTGCCCGCCCCAAGCGCCCATCGCCGTTCAAATCCAGCCCGCTGGGCACGCCGGCATTGGGCATCGGCGCCAGGATATGCGGATATGGGGCGCCTTGTTGGGCCAAAAACCTGCCAAGCGCGGCAGATGTGGCCCCGCCGGCATCTAGATCGATGTCATGCAACAGCAAAATATCGGCATCGAGCAGCGCAATCACCTGCGCCAGCGCGTGCAATTGCGGGTCTTTGCCCTGCAAAAGCGCGTGCAGCAACAGCCCCGGCCCCTTGCGCGCGGCATCGCTGTGATAGGTGGCAAGGCGCAGCTGGGCCTCGGCCCTGATACTGCTGGCCCAGGCCACAGCCCACAGCAAAAGAATGGCGAAAATCAGGTGGCTTGCAGCACGCCTGCGCCCGCATGATGGCGCGCGCGTTTGGTTTGAATCATCTGTGCCACCCGGCCCAGGGCGATGGCGCGCATCAGTAGACAAAGCGGCATGATAGACCAAAAAGTGATGCCCCAGATCAAGCTTTGCGGCCCCCATGTGCCACTGGGCAACACCAGCCCAGCCAGCATTTGTGCGGCCATTGGCATCAGGAATGGCAGGCTAATACCTAAGATCAGGTTAAGCCGGGCGGTTGATAGCAAGCGCTGCACCACATCCTCGCCTGTAGTTGGGTCGAATGTGGGCAGGTTAAGCCACAGGTTAAATGCGCCCAGCCGTGCGGGCCAGCCAAAGAGCCGCACCAATATGAAAAACAGCCCAGCCGTGGCCAGGGCCAGGGCATAGGCCAGCGATACTGCCATAGAATGCTGCTGTGTGACCGCGCCCAAGCCGCTGGCTGAAAGCCAGTTCAAAAACAGGTGCGGCGGCGCATAGGGCCAATCAAAAAGCGCGGCACTGGCCTGTGCCAATGGGTAAAGATACTGCGAGGCCAGCGGGGGGGCGCTGGCGGGCGGCACAAGCAGCAGGCTGGCCGCCACCGTCACCAGGGCCGTGGCGCCAAAGCGCAGGCGGTTAAACGGGGGGGCATGGCGAAATTCCAAAAAGCTGGCAGCAGGGCCGCTATATTCCAACAGCACGAAAACCGCCGCCACCGTGGCCAAAAGCAGCACAGCATAGGCATCGGCCGCAGGCCCGCTGGGCGCGGCCAGCGCTGGGAACACCACAATGGTGAATACCAGTATTGCACGCGCAAGCGCGTTCAAAAGCTGCGAAAACACTGCCCATTCCCTTCAACTTGGCTGGGCGCGATACATTGCCGGCCCGTGTCCAAACTGATGCCGCCGGTGCTGGCGGTTGCCTCAATCTTGCCCAAGTTTTGCCGCTTTTGCGGCTCATCTCAAGCGGGAATTTGCCTGTTTCGCTGCAATTTCAAGGTTTCAGGCGAATGTGGTGCCAGAATGCATCACGCATTTGGGGCAGAGCGCGCAAAAGAAAACGCGCGCCACGGGGGGCGCGCGTTAGTTTTTTCAATGGCTTAAAGGCCTAGATCCAGGGGCGTGCCTGGGCTGCTTGGGCTTCAAAGCTGTCGATGGCTGCGCCTTTTTCCAGCGTCAGGCCGATATCGTCCAGCCCGTTGAGCAGGCAGTGCTTTTTGAACGCATCCACCTCGAAGGCGAAAACCTGCCCGTCTGATGTGGTGATTTCCTGGTTTTCCAAATCTACCGTCATGCGCGCATTGGCGCCTTTTTCAGCGTCTTTCATCAGCACCTCAACCTGCTCGGCCGGCAGCACGATGGGCAGGATGCCGTTTTTAAAGCAGTTGTTGAAAAAGATATCGGCAAACGAGGTCGAGATCACCGCTTTGATGCCGAAATCCTTCAACGCCCAGGGCGCATGTTCGCGCGAGCTGCCGCAGCCAAAGTTATCGCCGGCCACCAGAATTTCGGCTTCGCGATACTGGGGCTTGTTCAGCACGAAATCAGCAATTTCGTTGCCTTCGCGATCATAGCGCATTTCGTCAAACAGGTTCACACCCAGGCCCGAGCGCTTGATCGTTTTCAAGAACACTTTCGGGATGATCATATCGGTATCGATATTGACCAGCGGCATTGGGGCCGCGATGCCCGTGAGTTTTTCGAACTTTTCCATAATGCGGGCTCCTTAGATCAATTCGCGCACGTCGGTCAGACGGCCGGTCAGGGCGGCAGCGGCGGCCATGGCCGGGCTTACCAGATGGGTGCGGCCCTTATAGCCTTGGCGCCCTTCGAAGTTGCGGTTCGAGGTCGAGGCGCAGCGCTCGCCCTCGGCCAGCTGGTCGGGGTTCATCGCCAGGCACATCGAACAGCCCGCAAGGCGCCATTCAAAACCGGCCTCTTTAAAGATATCGGCCAGCCCCTCTTCTTCGGCCTGCGCGCGCACCAGCCCCGAGCCGGGCACCACCATGGCGCGCATACCGTCTTTGATCTTTTTGCCTTTCAAAATGGCAGCAGCGGCGCGCAGATCTTCGATGCGGCCATTGGTGCACGAGCCAATGAAAACGGTATCGATTTCGATATCGGTCAGCTTCATGCCGGGCGTCAGGCCCATATATTCCAACGAGCGGCGCGCCGCATCTACCTTGCCGCCGGTGAAATCTTCGGGGGCGGGCACGGTGGCAGAGATGGGCAGCACGTCTTCGGGCGAGGTGCCCCATGTGACCACTGGCTGAATGTCTTCGCCTTTCAGCGTAACCACCTTGTCGAAATGTGCGCCTTCATCGGTGTATAGGGTTTTCCACCAGGTCAATGCGGCTTCCCATTGTGCGCCCTTGGGGGCGTGCGGGCGGCCTTTGACGTACTCAAAGGTGGTCTCATCGGGCGCAATCAGGCCGGCGCGGGCGCCGCCCTCGATGGCCATGTTGCACACGGTCATGCGGCCTTCCATCGACAGGCTGCGAATGGCCTCGCCGCAATATTCGATCACATAGCCCGTGCCGCCGGCGGTGCCGGTGGCGCCGATCACGGCCAGGGTGATATCTTTGGCGGTGACGCCGGGGCGCAATTGCCCGGTGATTTCCACCTTCATGTTTTTCGATTTTTTCTGGATCAGCGTTTGCGTGGCCAAAACATGTTCCACCTCGGATGTGCCGATGCCATGCGCCAATGCGCCAAAGGCGCCGTGGGTGGCGGTGTGGCTGTCGCCGCACACAACGGTCATGCCTGGCAATGTCCAGCCCTGTTCGGGGCCCACGATATGCACGATGCCTTGGCGCACATCGGAAACCGGGTAGTAATGAATGCCAAATTCGCGGGCGTTGCGATCAAGCGCCTCGACCTGAATGCGGCTTTCTTCGTTCATGCCGCCTTGCAGGCGGTCGGCGGTGGTGGGCACGTTGTGATCCGGCACGGCAATGGTTTTTTCCGGTGCGCGCACTTTGCGCCCGCTCATGCGCAGCCCTTCAAAGGCCTGGGGGCTGGTCACCTCGTGCACCAGGTGGCGGTCGATATACAGCAGGCAGGTGCCGTCGTCGTCTTGCTGAACAACATGGGCATCCCAGATTTTATCATAAAGCGTCTTGGGGGACATCGGTCCTCTCCCGTTTTTCTGGATGGATTTTCAAAGTGATGCGTGGGGGCAGATGGCCCGCAGCCCTTATAGGCGTGCAAGAACGGTGAAGCAGGCGCCAAAAAAGCGTTCACGCAGGCGCGCGCGGTCATCCATGTCGAAAAAGCTCATCATGGGGCTTGCATACTCTTTTGCAGGCGCTGCTGCAAGTGGGCAGGCGCCGTAGCCCTTTGGGGCCCCTTGGGCGAAAGGGGGCCTGCGCCGCCACGGCAGCGATTGTTTTTTCGCCCGTCTCTTGCTAGGTTTAGGGCAGGCCCAGCACCGGGGCGCGATCGGTGTGCAGCAACGGAGGACATGGTCCTGTCACTTAGCGCAGAGGCGGCGCGCGCCGCACAAGCAAACCCCCAAGCTAACCCCCAAGCCAACCCGGGCGCCAAAGGGGCAGCTTCATCCTTTTCCAGCGCAGATCTGTTGGCCCTGATCCTAAACTCGCTTGAGGATGACAAGGCCGAGGATATCGTGCAGATCGATCTGCGCGGGAAATCCTCGATCGGCGATTATATGGTCGTGTGTTCGGGGCGCTCGTCCCGGCAGGTGGCGGCCATTGCCGAAAAAATGGTGCAGCGCGTCAAAGATGCCACCGGCGTTACCGCCCGCAGCGAGGGCAAGGGGGCCGGCGACTGGGTGTTGATCGATACGGGCGATGTGATCGTGCATGTTTTCCGCCCCGAAGTGCGCGAATTCTACCAGCTCGAAAAAATGTGGCAGCCCACAGGCGTGGCCGGTTAAGGCCTGATGCGGGTGCATTTATGCGTGGTCGGGCGCCTGCGTGCAGGCCCCGAACGGGCGCTGATCGACGACTATCTGAAACGCTTTGATCGCACGGGCCGGGCCTTGGGGCTGGGGCCGGTTTCTGTGGTCGAGGTCGAGGATAAAAAGGGCGGCGGCATGGCGGCCGAAGCGGCGCTGTTGCGCCGCGCATTGCCCCAAGCTGCGGTGCTGGCCTGCCTGGACGAGCGCGGCGCGGTGATCACCTCGCCAAAATTTGCTGCGCAATTGGGCCAGTGGCGCGATGCGGGGCGGGGCGATCTGGCCTTTGTGATTGGCGGCGCCGATGGAATCGACCCGGGCTTGCGGGCCGAGGCTGATTTTCTGCTGTCCTTTGGCAAAATGGTGTGGCCGCATATGCTGGCGCGTGTGATGTTGGCCGAACAGCTTTATCGCGCGGCTGCCATTTTGGCCGGCAGCCCCTATCACCGCGTTTAGGCGCGCGGCCGGCGGCGCTGCGCATGGCGCAGCCCCACCAGCGCATAGGCCAAAAGCGCCAGCACCATCATCCCCCCCAGATACAGCAGCGTGGCGCTGGCCATAGCGGGCCATGCGGGCAGCTGCGCCGCCAGTGGGGCGGGCAGGGCGCCGGTGGCGGCCACCCAGCCCATGGTGGGCACCAGCCACCCCACCAGCGCGGCCGCCATTGGCCATGCCATGCCCCGCAAAGCGCGGGCGCGCAGCGCGCGGCGGAACGCGCTGATTTGCTTGCCAATATCGGCTTGGGCGGCCACCATCGCGGGCACCACAAGCAGCACCAGCACCATGCCAAAGCCCAGGCCATAGACCAGCGTAATCACCGTTGGGCGCAAAAACTGCGCCTGCTGCGAGGTTTCATAAAGCAGCGGGGCCAAGCCCACCACGGTGGTCAGCGTGGTTAAAATAACCGGGCGCAGGCGGTCGGCGGTGCCGTCGATAATGGCGGGCACCAGCCCGCGCTCGGCGGCTTGTTCATCGATTGTGGTGATCAAAACGATCGAGTCGTTGATGATGATACCCACCATCCCCAATAGCCCCACCACGGTGAACATCGACAACGGCACATCCCATATGTAATGGCCCCAGATCGTGCCGATCAGGCCAAAGGGAATGATGGCCATCACCACCAGCGGCCGGGTCCAGCTGGCAAAGACCCACGACAGCACCAGGTAAATGCCCGTCAGGCACAGCACCAGCCCGGTTAAAGCGTCGCTGAGAAAATCGTTTTCCTGCTCGCTCAGGCCCGACAGGCGCCATTCTACCTGCTGTTCGGCGGCGATCTGCGGCAAGATCTCTTGTTCTAGGGTGCGCATCACCTCTTCGGCGCGGGCGGGGTCGTCTTCGGAAATATCGCCTGTGACCGAAATCAGCCGAATGCCGTTTTCGCGCCGCACGGTGGAAAACCCGGTGCGCGTATCGACGCTGACCAGATCGGCCAGGGGCACATAGCCACCGCCGGGCGCGCGCATTTGCAAGCTGTCCAGGAAATCGGCGGTCAATTCGCGCTCGGGCAGAACCACGCGGATGCTGGCGCTGCGCGGCCCGTCGGGATATGTGGCCGCCTCTAGCCCATTCAGGCTGTGGCGCAAGGCCCGGCCCAGCCCATCGATGCTAAAGCCCAAGGATTGCCCCAGGGGGGTCAGTTCAAGGATCAGCTCGTCTTTGTCATAGGGCAGGTTGTCTTCCACGGCCGATACTTCGGGAAAGCGCAGCAAGGCTTTTTTCAGCGCCTCGCTGGCGCCTTTCAACGTATCGGCATCGGCGCCATAAAACTGCACATCCAGCGCGTCGCCCCCGGGGCCTGCGCGCCAGCCCCGAAAGCTTAGGGTTTCGGTCAACGGGTGCTGGCGCACGCGGTCTTGCAATTCGCCCACGAATTGAAAGCTGGAATAGGGGCGCAGATCTGCGTCGATCAGCTCGATCGCGATGCCGCCCAGCAAATCGGCGTCTTTGGTTTCCGCACCCGGCAGGCTGCGCCCGCTGTTGCCGCCAATTTCGGCCAAGACATAATCCAGCGGGTTGCGCCCGTAGCGGGTTTCATATTCGGCGGCCAGCTCTTCGGTGGCGCGCTGCATTTCGCGCATCATGGCCAATGTATCGGCCCGTGTGGCGCCGGGCAGCATGGCAAAATTGCCTGTCACGCTGCCCTGTTCGGGGGCGTTAAAAAACCGCCATTGCACCTTGCCATCCACAAACAGCGCCACTTGCGAGGCCAAAATCAGCACCGCCCCCGCCAAAACCGGGTAGCGCGCCCAAATGACCAGCGCCATCAAGGGCCGAAACAGCCGCGCCCGCACCCAGTTAAAGCCCTGATTGAACAGGCGCGAGGGCGCATCATACCAATGATCTTTGGCCGAATGGGCCAGCGCATGGGCCATGTGGTTTGGCAAAATCAAAAAACACTCCACCAGCGAGGCCGCCAGCACCGCGATCACCGTGAAGGGAATATCGCTGATCAAATCGCCAAACCGCCCGCCAATCGCGGCCAGGCCAAAGAACGCGATCACCGTGGTCAGCGTGGCCGAAAACACCGGCATGGCCATGCGCCGCGCGGCGGTTTCGGCGGCCACCACCGGGTGTTCGCGCAGGCGCCGGGCGCGGGCATCGGCATGTTCGCCCACCACGATTGCATCATCCACCACGATCCCCAGGGTGATGATCAGCGCAAATAGCGAGATCATGTTGATCGTCAGCCCGAAGGCATACATCAGCGCCACGGCTGTCAGCATCGACACAGGAATGCCCGCCGCCACCCAAAAGGCGGTGCGCACGTTCAAGAACAAAAACAACAGCACCACCACCAGGGCCAGCCCCGTCAGGCCATTTTCCAGCAAGATGTTCAGGCGCCCCGAAATCGCCTCGGCGCGGGTGCGGATCAGGTCTATTGTAACCCCGGCAGGCAGGGTTGCGGCCATGGTTTCGGCCACCTCTTCCACAGTGTGTTGAATATCGATCGCATCGCCGCTTTGGCTGCGATCCACCCGGATAGAGATGGCGGGGTTTTCACCGCGGAAATAGCCGCGTTCGCGGGTGATGCCCTCGATCTTGATCTGGGCCACATCGGCCACCGTCAGGGCCGAGCCATCGGGGTTCGAGCGCAAAACAATCGCGCCAATGGCCTGGGGGGTGCGTTTTTCCACGCCGGTGCGCACGCGGGTATTACCGCCCGAGACATCGCCCGCCGGGTCGGTATCGACCTCTTCTGCGATGGCGGCAGCGATTTGGGCGATGGTGATATCATGCGCCATCAGGTTCACGCTGGGCGCCTCGATCAAGATGCGCGGCGCGGCCAGCCCGCGAATGGTGGTGCGCGTCACGCCCTGGGCGAACAATCGCACCACCAGCTCGTCGGCAAAGCGGCCCAGCTGATCGGGCGACACGGGGCCGGTGATGACCAGATCTGTGACACGGTCGCGCCAATTGCCGCGCCGCACCTCGGGCTCTTCGGCCTCGGCAGGCAGGGTGGTGATCATATCAACGGCCGATTGCACCTCGTCTGCGGCGCGGCCCATGTCGTAATCAGGCTCGAATTCCAGCGTGATAGTGGCGCGCCCCTCGGTCGAGGTGCTGTTGGTGCTTTCCACCCCCTCCACGGCCAAAAGTGCGGGCTCTAAGACCTGCACAATCGCGCGGTCTATGTCTTCGGCGCCCGCACCCTCCCAGGCCACCGAAACCGAGACAGTATCGAGCACGACATCGGGAAAAAACTGCGCGCGCATCTTTGGCACGGCCGCCAGCCCCAAGACCAGCAACACCACCAGCAACAGGTTGGCGGCGGTGCGATGGCGGGTGAAATACGATAAAATACCCGTGGCGGCGCTGGGGGCGGGGCGCATCATGGCTTAGCCCCCCATCCGCGCTTCGAGGCGGCGCACCATCTCGGCGGGCACCTTGGGCTGCTGCAGCCGCGCCAGCAGGGATTGGCGAATTTCAGCGGGCATGCGGGTGTTGCCCTCGACAAAGGCAATCAGGCGCGCGCGCTGCGCCTCGTCTAATTCCAGCATTTCGGGGGCTTCGGGCGCTGCGGCCTGTTGGCCCGCCTCGGGCGCGCGCAGGGCGCGCACCTTGATACCTTCGCCCAACAGCGGGGTGCGTTGCGCCACCACATCGCGCCCGTCCAGATCGGGGGCGCGCAGCAGCACATCATTGCCCTGGCGCCGCACCAAGGTGACAGCCATCGCCACCAGCCGGTCTTCGGGGCCTAAAACCAGCACAGTGCCATCGGCGGCCAAGGCCGTGGCAGGCAGGCGGAAAATATTTTCCAAGGCCGGTTCGGCCACGCGCACGGTGACAAAATCGCCCGGCTTAAAGCCGCGCGTTTGGTCTAGCCGGGCAAAGACCAGGCGCCCGGTTTGGCCCTGCGCCACCACGGCGCTGTCGCGCGCCAATGTGCCGCGCGCCACCAGCCCCGCCCCCATGCTGTTGAGCGTCACCTCGACCGGCAGGGGCATCAAGGCACCGTTGGCATCAAGCAGGCGGGCATATTGATCGGTTGAAATGCGAAACGCCACTTCTAGCGCGGTTTCATCCACCAGCTGTGCCAGGCGTTCGTTGGGGGCGACGATCGCGCCCAAGGCGGGCGTGACGCCCGACAGGGTGCCGCTGAATTCGGCGCGAATGGTGGTGTCATCCAGGCGCCGCTGCGCCTCGGCCAGGGCGATTTCTGCCCGCGCGGTGCGGGTGGTGGCCTGATCCACGCGCGCCTCGGCCTGGGCCAGGGCCTGGCGGCGGGTCAATTCGGCCTGGCGTGCGGCGGCGGCGGCCAGTTCGGCGGCCTCGACCGCGGCGGTGGTGCCCACGCCACGCGCGGCCAGGTCTTGCTGGCGCTGCAGGGCACGGCTGCGCAGCTGTGCCTGTTCGCTGGCGGCGGCCAGCTCGTCTTTGGCCAAATCAAGGGCGCGTGCGGCATCGCGCTGTTCGGCCTGGGCGTCTTGCAGATCGGTTTGCGCGCGCGCCAGCGCGGCCTGCGCATCTGCCGGATCGATCCGCAGCAGCACCTGGCCCGCCTGCACCTGCCCGCCCTCTTCAAAGGCCGGGGCCAGTTCGATAACGCTGCCGCCGATGGCTGCGCGCAGATCAAGGCTGCGGCGGCTTTCGATCTGGCCATAAGCGGTAAGCGTGGGGGCCAGGGTTTGCGCCTGGGCTTGCTGCACGTTGACGGCAAACACCCGCTCGCGCACAGGGGGCACGCGGGCCTCGCGGCTGATGCGCTCTTGCACGGCGTCGCGCACCATGCTGGCCGCCCCCACCAGCAGCGCCAGTGTGATCGCCAGCAAAAAGACCCCAACCAAACTTTGGCGTAGAAACCGCATGTGTACTTCCCTTTGTGCCAGATCGGGCGTGGCTAGGCCCATCGCAGATTTAGCCCGCATCGCAGCCGGACCAACCCACAATGCTGTTACGGAGGCTGGGCCTATTTCCGTCGCTTATGTTCGTCCAGTCTTGGAAAAATTTCGACGAAATTGCACGGAAGGTGCCGATAATCCAGCTGCCAGCGTAAAATCTCGTCCCAGGCATCTTTGCACGCCCCCGTGCTGCCTGGCAAAGCAAAAAGATAGGTGCCCCCGGCCACGCCGCCGGTGGCGCGCGATTGCACCGCGCTGGTGCCGATTTTCTGCATGGAAATCATGGTGAACACCGTGCCAAAGGCATCGATCTCTTTTTCATAGACATCGCGATGCGCCTCGACGGTCACATCGCGCCCCGTCAGCCCGGTGCCGCCTGTGGAAATCACCACATCTACCTGCGGGTCCGCCACCCATGCGCGCAGCTGGGCGGCAATATCGGCGCGCTCGTCGCGCACGATTTGGCGATCGGCCAGGATGTGGCCTGCCTCGGTCAGGCGATCGACCAATGTCTGGCCCGAGCGGTCTTCGGCCAGGCTGCGCGTGTCGCTGACCGTCAAGATCGCGATGCGCACGGGGATGAATTCTTTGCTTTCGTCAATACGGGGCATGGGAGGCTCGGGGTTAGGGGCGTTAGGGGGCGTTGGTTAACTGCGCCTTGAGCGCCAGCAAATCTGCCCAGGCCTGGCGTTTGGCGGCAGGCTGGCGCAGCAGGTAGGCGGGGTGGAACATGGGCAGGCAGGGCAGGCCCATGGCGCTGGCCCATGTGCCGCGCAACCGGGTGATGCCGGTTTGGCCCAGCATCGCCTGGGCGCTGATATTGCCCATCACCACCAGCAGCTTGGGCGCGGCCAGTTCGATATGGCGCTGCAGGAAGGGCACCATCATGGCAATTTCGTTTGGGTTCGGATCGCGGTTTTGCGGCGGGCGCCAGGGCAAAACATTGGTGATATAAACCGGGCTTTGCCCCGGGCCGGGCTGGCGCGACAGATCGATGGCCGCCAGCATACGATCCAGCAACTGGCCGGCTGGCCCCACAAAGGGCAGGCCGGCGCGATCTTCTTCGCGGCCAGGGGCCTCGCCGATAATCATCACCGGGGCGCCGGGCACACCATCGGCGAAAACCAAACTGCGCGCGCCCCGTTTCAGCGCGCATTCGTTGAACCCATCAAGGGCTGCGCGCAATTGCGCCAGATCTTGCGCCGCGGCTGCGGCCTGCTTTGCCTTCGCCACCGCATCAGGGCCGGGCTGGGCGCGCATCGGCGCAGGCTGCGGCGTGGCGGCCGGGTTGGTGCGCGGGTCTATGGCGCCTGCCGGGCCATCCGCGGTGGGGGCTGCAGCGGCTTTGCGCGGCTCTTGGGGCAGCTCGTAGCGGTTGATCGGGCCATCGCCGATGGCCTCGGTCGCGCCAAGTTCGGCCTGCCATTCCAGCAGGGCCATGGCCAGATCTGGCGTTATCAAAGGGGGCAGCTGCGATTCCATGGCGCCAGCCTAGTCTGCCTTGCGGGTTAGGGAAAGCATCAGGGCCGCGGGGCCGCGGCGCGGCGCAAGCGGTCGTTGATGGCCAGCCCGACGCCATGATCGGGCACGGGGGCCACGGCAATGCCTGCCACGCCCGGCTGATCAAGCCGGTGGAGATAGTCAAAAAGGTTGGCGGCGGCCTCGCTTAGATCCCCTGCCGCCGACAGGTTTAGCGCGCCATCCACCGCCCCAAAGCCCAGCATCACCTCGCCGGGGTGGGGGGCGGTGGCGTTCAGCCGCACCAGGGCGCCGGGCGCGTAATGCGACAATAGCTGCCCGGGCGCTGTGATGTTTTCGGGCTGCGCGCCTGGGCTTGGCGCATCCGTGACAAGCCCAGGCGCGGCCAGGCCCAGCACCTGGGCCAGCGCAGCCCCGGTGGCGCCACCGGGGCGCAACAGCTGCGGGTGCGGGTCTAGCGCCACAATCGTGCTTTCCAGCCCCACCTCGCACGGCCCGCCATCTAAAACAGCGGCGATTTTTCCGTCGAGCCCTGCCAAAACATGTGCGGCGGTCGTGGGGCTGATACGCCCCGATGGGTTGGCCGAGGGCGCGGCCACCGGCCCCCCAAAGGCCTGCAACAGCTGGCGCGCCAGCGGGTGGGCTGGCACGCGAATGGCAACCGTGGGCAGCCCGGCTGTCACCAAATGCGACAGCCCATGCCCCGCCTTTAGCGGCAAGACCAGCGTCAGGGGGCCGGGCCAAAACGCATCGGCCAGGGCCTGCGCCTGCGCCGACCAATGAACATAGCGCTGGGCGGCGGCTGTATCGGGCAGATGCACAATCAGCGGGTTAAAGCTGGGGCGCCCCTTAGCGGCATAGATGGCGGCCACGGCCTGATCGGCGCGCGCATCCCCCCCAAGGCCGTAAACCGTTTCGGTTGGGAAGGCGACAAGCCGCTTTGCAGACAGTAATTCCGCGGCGCGGGAAATGCTTTGGCTGTCTGGATTTAATGTCTGGGTTTTGGCCATGTCTGACGCCGCGTTCTGTTTGGCACGCCCCAAGCGTGCGGATAGTTTGCCTTGGATATGAACAGGCTTACAGGCAGTTGTGGTGAAATCCAAGCTGCTGTTCTCAAGGAGTGCGCTATGCCTTTCCGAGCCCCGTTGGACGAATTCCGCTTCATCTTCGCCCATGTCTCTGATTTTCAAAAGCTGCCCGAAACCGCGCTTTTTGACGATGCAACCCCGGATATGGTGGATGCCATTCTCAATGGCGCAGGCCGCATCTGCGAAGAGGTGATGGCCCCCCTAAGGCGCCCGGGCGATATGACGCCGGCCAAGCTGGAAAATGGCGTTGTGCGCACATCGCCGGGCCATGCCGAGGCATTTCGCGCGCTGGCCGATGGGGGCTGGGTGGCGCTGTCTGCCCCGCAAGAATTTGGCGGCATGGGCCTGCCGCTGGCGCTGACGACGGCGTTTAACGAAATGGCCGCCACCAGCGCCATGGGGCTGGGGCTGTGCCCGCTGTTGACCCAAGGCCAGATCGAGGCGCTGGAACATCATGCCAGCGACGAGATCAAGGCGCTGTATCTGCCCAAGCTGATTTCGGGCGAATGGACTGGCACGATGAACCTGACCGAACCCGGCGCAGGCTCGGATGTGGGGGCGCTGAAAACCCGCGCGGTGCCCAATGGCGATGGCACCTATGCGATCACCGGGCAAAAGATTTACATCACGTGGGGCGATCATGATTTTGGCGGCAATGTCTGCCATCTTGTGCTGGCGCGCCTGCCCGATGGGGCGGCTGGCACCAAGGGTATCAGCCTCTTTATGGTGCCCAAATACCTGCCCGATGATCAGGGCAACCCGGGCGTGGCCAACAGCCTGAAGGTGGTCAGCCTGGAACATAAAATGGGCATTCACGCCAGCCCAACGGCGGTGATGCAATATGATGGCGCTACAGGCTGGCTGGTGGGGGCCGAGCACAAAGGCATGGCCGCCATGTTTACGATGATGAACAACGCCCGCTTAGCGGTGGGGGCTCAGGGCGTGGGCTGCGCCGAAGGGGCCTATCAACAGGCGCTGGCCTATGCGGCCGAGCGCAAGCAGATGGGCGAGATCATCCAGCACGCCGATGTGCGCCGCATGTTGCTGACGATGAAGGCCGAAACCTTTGCCGCCCGTGCCATCACCGTCAATTGCGCGGTGGCCTTGGATATGGCGCGTGCCACCGAAAACCCCGAATGGGCCGCCCGCGCGGCGTTGCTAACCCCGATTGCCAAGGCCTTTGCCACCGATATCGGGTGCGAAGTGGCCAGCTTGGGCATTCAAATCCATGGCGGTATGGGCTTTGTCGAAGAAACCGGCGCGGCCCAGTATCTGCGCGATGCGCGCATCACGCCCATTTACGAGGGCACCAACGGTATTCAGGCGATGGATCTGGTGGGCCGCAAGATGATGGATGGCGGCGAGGCGGCCATGCGGCTGCTCGACGAGATCGAAACCCACACCGAAGCGGCCCGCGCCCTGATGCCTGATTTGGCCGAGGCGGTGTGGCAAGCCTGCGAAAGCCTGCGCGAGGCGGTGGAATGGATGCTGGCGCAAAGCGATATGAATGCCCGCTTTGCCGGGGCTGTGCCGTTTTTGCGCGGTTTTGCCCGGGTCTTGGGGGCGCATTACCACCTGCGCGCGGCCATGGCCGAGGGGGCAGGCGGCGCACGCAGCAAACTGGCGCGGTTTTACATCAACAAACTCTTGCCCGAGCATGAAAGCGTGCTGCGCCATGCCATGGCCGGTGCCGACGATCTTTATGACATTACAAACGACGAGCTGGCCGCGTGATGGATGGTGGCCAAAGGGGGGTGCGCACCCCATGGGACACCCCGCCCGAGGCAGGCCAGGCCATCGAAGTGGCCGAGGGCGTGCTGTGGATTAGGCTGCCGCTGCCCATGGCGCTGGATCATGTGAATATCTATGCGCTGGACGAGGGCGATCACTGGAGCATCGTCGATACTGGCGTGAAAACCCGCAAAAGCGTGGCGATTTGGGAAAATATCCTGCGCGATGTCTTGGGGGGCAAGCCGGTTGGCCGGGTGTTTATCACCCATTACCACCCCGATCACGTGGGCATGGCGGGCTGGCTGATCGAGCGTTTTGGCGCCGCGCATTGGACAACCCGCACCTCGTATCTGACATCGCGCATGCTGTGCCTGGATGTCGAAGAGGCCCCCAGCCCGCAGGCCCTGGCCTTTTGGCGCGATGCCGGCATGGATGCCGAGATTTACCAGCGCCGCCAGGCCGAGCGGCCCTTTAACCTGGGCGATATTTCGCACCCCATCCCCATTGGCTATCACCGCCTGACCCAAGGCGATGTGGTGCAGGCTGCGGGGCGCAGCTGGGATGTGCATATCGGCCATGGTCATGCCCCCGAACACCTGACACTGTGGAGCCGCGACTGCAATCTGGTGATCGCGGGCGATCAGGTGCTGTCCTCAATCAGCCCAAATATTGGCGTGCACCCGGCCGAACCCATGGCCGACCCGCTGGCCGATTGGCTGGAAAGCTGCGCGCGGCTGGGCCAGCTTGCGCGCGAGGATCACCTGGTGCTGGGTGGGCACAAACTGCCCTTTACCGGCCTGCCCATGCGCATGGGGCAATTGGCTGAAAACCACCATGGCGCCCTGAAACGGCTGTTGGCGCTGCTGAAAAACGAACAGGTGGCGGTGGCGTGTTTCCCGGCGCTGTTCAAGCGCAGCATCGATGCGGGCACCTATGGGCTGGCGCTGTGTGAAACTGTGGCGCATTTGAATTATTTGTTGCTGAAAGGCCAGGTCACACGGCGGCGCGGCCCTGATGGGGCTTGGCTGTGGAAGGCGGCCTGATTGGGGTTTGAAAACCGCGCTGCTGCGGCGCCTTGACTGGTGACAGGGCGTAAGGAATCCGCTAATCAGCCACAAAGCAACAGGACAGACCAAGCAAGGAAAAGGCAAATGGCTGAACATAAGCACGGCGAAATGGACATCTCGGTGCAGGAAAAAACCTTTGACGGGTTTATCGGCGCCACCAAATTTGTGGTGGGTGTCTCCATCGGCATTTTGGTGTTTTTGGCGCTTTTCAACAGCTGATTTGGGCAGGCCGGGCATTGGCCCGGCACGCCTGTGACCACAGCCAAGCTGTGATCTTTTGCAAAGCGGGTTGTGCATGAAACACGTGGCGGCTGTCCTTTTGGCGGTTTTGGCCCTGGCGGGCTGCGCCACAAAACCCGAGATCGCCCGCAGCGATGCCGAGCTGCGCGCAGCCGCCTATGTGCATGACGGCCCCCCTGAAATCACCCTTTTCACCATGCGCGCTGTGCGCAACGGCGCAGGCGCCCATTCGGCGCTGATGGTGAACGCCAGCCAGCGGGTTATTTTCGACCCGGCCGGATCGTTTCGCAACCAATCCATCATCCGCAGCGGCGATGTGATTTATGGCGCCCATCCGCCGCTGGTTGATGTATTCACCCGCTTTCATGCGCGCGAAACCTTTTATGTCGAGCGGCAGCGCCTGCCCGTATCGCCGCAATTGGCGCAGGCCTTGTTGCGCGCGGTGCAGGCCAATGGCCGCGTCAGCGACGCCCAATGCGCGCTCAGCATTTCGCGGATCTTGGCCCAACACAGCGAGTTTGGCATCACGCCCACATGGTATCCAAATGCGCTATCTGATCAGTTTGCCCGCATCGCTGGCGTGCAATCAGACCAGCTTTATGAATACGATTCAGACGATAACAGCGCGGTGTTGGAAACCTATGATGCCGCCCGCGCCCGTGCGGCGCAGTAGCAGGCCGCAGCCTCAGGCGCTAACCTTGCAGAAATAGCCCCAGATAGAGCGTGCCTGCGCCCAAAACGATCGATAAGATCACATTGCGCGTGGCATAGCCCACTGCCAATGTCACGCAGGCCGCGGCCAGGCGCGCGGGGTCTGTCTGGCCCTCTAGGGCTGCAGGCCAGGCCACCAGCGGCGCCACGATCGCCGGCAAAATCGCCACAGCCGTATAGCGCAGATGCCGCAACAGCCATTCGGGCATTGGGCGGTTGCCGATCAGCCCCAAAAACGCAAAGCGCAGGGCAAAGCTGCCAAGCCCCAGCAGCACAATCACGATCCATAGGTCGGTTTTATCAATCATGGGTCCACCCATGTGCCACGGGCGCGCAGGCGCAGTTCGATCTGGGCGCCGGTGATCATGCCAGACAGGCCCGCCACCATCAGCCCAAGGTTAAAGGGCAGCCATGCAAAGGCCAGCGCCATGACAACCGAAACCAGCGCTGCGGCCCGGTGGGCTGCGGTGCGCAACATTGGCGCGGTTAAGGCAATAAAGGTGATGGGCACGGCAAAATCCAAGGCATAATCGGGCGGAATAGCCGCGCCTGCCCATGCGCCCACCAAGGTCATGACATACCACATCGGGCAGACGGGTGTCATTGTGCCAAAGAAATAGGCGGTTTTTTGTGCCAAGCCCCAGCCCTTGTTTTTCTCATAGGCCATGACCGAGCAGGCATAGGTTTGATCCACCAGAAAATAGGCAATCAACCCGCGTTGCCAAAAAGGGGCCGCGCCCAAATGCGGTGTCAGCGCGGCTGAATACATGGCCATGCGCAGATTAACCGCCAAAGCCGAGGCCAAGGCCACAAAGGTGGGGGCGTTATCTTGCAGCAATTGCAGGGCAGTAAATTGCGCAGCGCCTGCAATGACCACCACGGAAAAAGCCAGCGCTTCGAAGACGTTCAGCCCCGCCTCGGCCGATACGACGCCAAAGAGCATTGCAAAGGGCGAGACCACGAAAATAAAGGGCGCGCCATCGCGCACGCCCTGCCAATAGGCCGATTTTGCCTTGTCTGCCATGCTGCCACCCGTTGATCTTGGCCACGGCCTAGCCGGGTTTGGGCGCTGATGCAATTGCCGGGGCGTGGATCAGTCGAAAATACCTGCCACGCGGCCCAGCAGCATAAAGGCGCGGGCGGTGCGGGTTTGGGCCAGATCCTGTATTTCGGCATCTGTGGCCTCGATTTCAAACTCTTGAAAGGCCTTGTCAAAGCGGCGCAGGAAATGATGTGCGGCGTCGCGGAAAACCGGGTCTTGTTTCATCCGCCCGGCCACCAGCGCCAGCGATGTGCGGTCGCGTATGCCGCCAAGGGCGGCAATCTGGCGCCCACGCTCGCCCGCGGCAAAGCGGCGCCACAATTCGGGGCGTGCCAGATCGGGGCGCATGTCATCGGTGTAAATGCCCTCTTGGCTTAGCAGGGTCAGCACGTCTTGGCTGGCATTGATCAGCGCCTTTGCCTTGCGGTCGCGCAGCGCCTTGCGCAGGGCGGCAAAGCCTTCGGTATCTTCCGTGGTTTCGGGAAAGTTCAACGCACGAATAAAATCGGCCCGTGCCAAAAGGGGCGCAAAATCATCGGGTTGCGTGCCAAGGGGCAAATGCGCCTGTTCGGTGCTGTCTGCGGGTGCGGCAGGGGGGGGCGTGGGGCGCAAGGGCGCAAGGGGCCGCTCGCGGGTGCTGCTAAAGGTGGCCAGCACCGTTTCGGCCTTTTTGGTGGCGGCTGCAATTTCGTCGAGTTTCTTGTTGACCGAGGGCTCGCTGGTCATGCCGCGCCCCTGGGCCTGGGCCACATAGGCCTGCCGGATGGCATCGATGGCGGTTTGCAAGCGTTGGCTTTCTTCGCGCATGATTTTGCTGGTGCGCGCGGCAATGGCCGCAACCCAAATCATGGCAACGGGCAAAAACACCGCCATCATCACCATCAGCCCCTGCAAAACCGGGTTTTCACCGCCAGGGCCTGGGCCCAAGACAAAGAAAAACACCGCCGCGCCCAAAAGCCACAGCGCCGATAGCAGCACAGCCACAATCTCGATGGCGGTTATCGCATTGCGAACGGGGCGGTCATAAAGCCCGATGCCAGATTGTTTGATATGGGCGGACTTTTTGTCCATCGGCGGGAAAACCCCAAACTAACACTTAGATAAACGCAACCTTTACAACTTCGTAGCTTTTCTGCCCACCAGGCGTGCGCACCTCAACCACGTCACCCTCTTCTTTGCCAATCAAGGCACGCGCGATGGGCGATTTCATGTTCAGCAGGCCTTTTTCAATATTGGCCTCGTGTTCGCCCACGATCTGCCAGGTTTTTTCTTCTTCGGTGTCTTCGTCAAACAAGGTGACAGTGGCGCCGAATTTGATGGCGCCAGACAGGCCTTTTGGGTCGATCACCTCGGCCAGGCTGATGACGCCTTCCAATTCCTTGATCCGCCCTTCGATGAACGACTGCTTTTCACGGGCCGAATGATATTCGGCGTTTTCGCTTAGGTCGCCATGCTCGCGCGCCTCGGCGATGGCCTTGATAATGGCCGGCCGCTCGACAGATTTCAGGTGCTTTAGTTCCACCTCTAGCGCGCTATGTCCTGCGCGTGTCATTGGTATTTTTTCCATCGTCGTTCCCTGCGCGCGCAAATGCGCAATCCGTGTTAATCTGCTGCCCAATGCAATTTGGGGCTGGCCCAAGGTGCATAATGGGCGTTGAACATGCAATAGACGATGCAAAGCAGCGGCGCAATTATGCCCCTTTGGCGGTCGATACGCCCGCCTGCGACGTTCGGGCAAGACGTTTTTGGCCTGTTTAACGTCGAGTTGCGATTGACGGGCAATGCTGCAGCGCGCTAACCACGGCGGAATATTGTTGCGCGCGAAAACCTAATGGGGGGCTGGCATGGCTGAAATCGAACGTGAAGCGATGGAATATGACGTTGTCATCGTTGGGGCGGGCCCCGCTGGCCTGTCGGCGGCGATCCGTCTGAAACAGCTGGATGCTGATCTGAATGTGGTGGTCCTAGAAAAAGGATCCGAGGTGGGTGCGCATATTCTGTCGGGCGCGGTGCTGGATCCATGCGGGCTGGATGCCCTGATCCCCGATTGGAAAGAAAAAGGCGCGCCGCTGAACACGCCTGTGCGCGAAGATAATTTCTACATGCTGGGCGAGGCGGGTGAAATTCGCATCCCCAATTTCCCCATGCCGCCGCTGATGAACAACCACGGCAATTACATCGTATCGATGGGCAATGTGTGCCGCTGGATGGCTGAACAGGCCGAAAGCCTGGGTGTGGAAATCTTCCCCGGCATGTCCTGTTCCGAGCTGGTTTATGGCGAGAATGGCGAAGTAAAAGGCGTGGTGGCAGGTGTGTTTGGCCTAGAGGCCGATGGCAGCTATGGCCCCAACACCGAACCGGGCATGGAGCTGCACGGCAAATACGTCTTCCTGTCCGAGGGCGTGCGCGGCAGCCTGGCCAAGGAAGTGATTGCCAAATACGATCTGTCGGCCGGCAAAGAGCCGCAGAAATTTGGCATCGGCATGAAAGAGATCTGGGAGATCGACCCAGCCAAGCACCGGCTTGGCACGGTGACGCATACCATGGGCTGGCCCTTGGGTGGCAATGCGGGCGGGGGCTCGTTCATCTATCACCTTGAAAACAATCAGGTTTATGTGGGGTTTGTGGTGCATTTGAACTACAAAAACCCCCATCTGTTCCCCTATATGGAATTCCAGCGCTTTAAGCATCACCCGATGGTGGCCGAGCTGTTGAAGGGCGGCAAACGCGTGGCCTATGGCGCGCGCGCGATTTCCGAGGGCGGGTATCAATCGATGCCGAAAATGGTGGCCCCGGGTGTGGCGCTGCTGGGCTGCTCGGTGGGCATGGTGAACGTGCCGCGCATCAAGGGCAACCATAACGCCATGTTGTCGGGCAAGGCCGCGGCCGAGGCGGCATTTGCCGCACTGCACGCCGGGCGCGCGGGCGACGAGCTATCGGACTACGAGGCCGAGGTGCGCACGGGCCCCATCGGCAAAGACCTGAAAAAAGTGCGCAATGTCAAACCCATGTGGTCGAAATGGGGCATGGCGGCCAGCCTGGCCTTTGGCGGGTTGGACATGTGGACAAACAGCCTGTTGGGCGTCAGCCTGTTTGGCACGCTGAGCCACGGCAAAACCGATGCCGAAGCCACAGAAGAGGCATCGCGCCACACGCCCATCGATTACCCCAAGCCCGATGGCACGCTGTCGTTTGACCGCCTGACCAATGTCAGCTTTGCGATGACCAACCACGAAGAAAGCCAGCCCTGCCATCTGCAGCTGCGCGACCCCTCTGTGCCCATCGCGGTGAACCTGCCCAAATACGCCGAACCCGCGCAGCGCTATTGCCCTGCAGGTGTCTATGAGGTGGTGCAGGAAGAGGGCAAAGACCCGCGCTTTGTGGTGAATTTCCAAAACTGCGTGCATTGCAAAACCTGCGATATCAAAGACCCCAGCCAAAATATCAACTGGGTCACGCCGCAGGGCGGTGACGGGCCGAATTACCCCAATATGTAAGCGCGGCCGGTGCCACGATGATTTCACGGGCGGCTCTTGGGGGCCGCCCGTTGTTTTTTGTAAAATGCCCGTGCACTGGGGCAAATGGCGGGGGTGGTGCATTGCGTTTGCTGCTGCGCACGCTACTCTTGGGTCAATTGGTAATAGGAGATCCGCAGGTGAGCATCGCGCGCTTTGGGCTTTCACGTTGGGCACTGGCCCTTTCCCTGTCATTGGCCCTGCCGGCGCCGGTGCTGGCACAGGGCCTGGCGGGGGCCTATCTGGCGGGGCGACAAGCGGCCTATCAAAACGACTACAGCGCCGCGGCCGATTATTTTACCCGCGCCTTGGCGCGTGATCCGTCGAACCCGGCGCTGTTGGAAAATGCCACTATCGCGCATGTCTCGGCCGGGCGGATCGACCGCGCCCTGCCCATTGCCCGCAAGATCACCGCCGATGGCCCACCCAGCCAGGTGGGGCAGATGGTGATGGTGCTCGATGATATCGACCGCGGCGATTATGCCGCCTTGCTGCAGCGCATCAGCGAAGACCGGGCCATCGGCCCGCTGGTGGATGGGCTGATTGGCGCCTGGGCGCATCTGGGCATGGGCGATGCACGCGCGGCCCTGGCAGCCTTTGATGATTTGGGTCGCACGCGTGGCTTGGGCGGCTTTGCAGCCTATCACAAGGCGCTGGCCTTGGCCTCGGTTGGCGATCTCGAGGGGGCCGAGGCCTTGTTTGCCGATGCCCAAAACAGCAATATGCAAATGACGCGGCGCGGGGTTATCGCGCATCTGAGCATTCTCAGCCAGCTGGGGCGGCAGGCCGATGCGGTGGCCATGCTCGATGCGCTTTTTGGCGCCGATCTTGACCCAGAGCTGCGCCAGATACAGGCGCTTTTGCAGGCCGGCCAAGCGGTGCCCTACACCACCGCCCGCGATGCCCGCGAAGGCATGGCCGAGGTGTTTTATACCGTGGCCGGCGCCCTGCTGAACGAGGCGGCAGATGATTTTACCCTGCTTTACGCCCGCATGGCCCAGTTTCTGCGCCCCTCCCATACCGATGCGGTGCTGATGGCGGCAAACCTGTTGGATAATCTGGAACGCTACGATCTGGCAGTCACCGCCTTTAAATCGGTGCCGCGCGATGACCCGTCGTATCACGCCGCCGAACAGGGCCGCGCCGAGGCGTTGCGCAAAGATGGCCGCATTGATGCCGCCGCCGAAGTGCTGGGGCAATTGGCCGAAACCCATGGCGATATCGCCTCGGTGCATTCCTCGCTGGGCGATTTGATGCGCCAGATGAAAGACTGGGACAGGGCCGCTGACGCCTATAGCCGGGCGCTTGCGCGCTATGACAGCGCCGATCGCACACAATGGTTTGTCTATTATGCCCGCGCCATCAGCTATGAACGCATGGGCGATTGGCCCCGCGCCGAGGCCGATTTTCGCCGCGCGTTGGAATTGAACCCAGAACAGCCGCAGGTGTTGAATTATCTGGGCTATTCGCTGGTGGAAAAGCACCAAAAGCTAGACGAGGCGTTGGGCATGATCGAACGCGCCGTCGCCGCGCGCCCCGACAGCGGCTATATCGTCGATAGTTTGGGCTGGGTGCTTTACAAATTGGGCCGCTACAGCGAGGCGGTGGTGCATATGGAGCGGGCCACCGAATTGATGCCGGTGGATCCGGTGGTAAACGATCATCTGGGCGATGTGTATTGGGCCGTTGGCCGCAAGCGCGAGGCACAGTTTCAGTGGCGCCGGGCGCTGTCATTTGTGGATGGCTCGGAATCGGCCGATGATGTTGACCCAGATCGCATTCGCCGCAAAATCGAGGCCGGTCTTGACCAGGTGCTGGCCGAAGAAGGGGCGCCGCCCTTGAAGATTGCCAATGACAATTGATGAATTTGCGGGCGCAAAGGTAAATCTTTGCCTGCATGTCACAGGCCTGCGCACCGACGGCTATCACCTGCTGGATAGTGTGGTGATGTTCGCCGATCTGGGCGATCAGCTGCAGATCAGCCTGCGCCCGGGCCGCGATGTTACGCTGCGCATCACCGGGCCAATGGCGCAAGGGGTGCCCGAGGGGCCAGAAAACCTGGTGGTGCGCGCCGCCCAATCGATGGGGTTGGGCTGCGAATTGCATTTGGAAAAACACCTGCCTGCAGCGGCGGGCATTGGTGGCGGCTCGGCCGATGCGGCGGCCACGTTGCGCGGGCTGTCGCGCGCCAGCGGCCAGCCCCTGCCAGCTGATCAAGGCCTGGCCCTGGGCGCCGATGTGCCGGTGTGTTTGCAGCCGCATGCCGCCCGCATGCAAGGTATTGGCCAGCTGGTCACCCCGCTGCCCATGCCTGCGCTGCATGCGGTTTTGGTTAACCCGCGGGTGGCGGTGCCCACGGCGGCGGTGTTTCGGGGCTTGGCGCAGAAAACCAACCCCGCCTTGCCAGATAAGATACCGGCCTTTGCCAGCGCCGCTGCGGCCTGCGCCTGGCTTGCCCAGCAAAGAAACGACCTAGAGGTGCCAGCGCTGCAGGTGCAGCCGGTAATCGGGCAGGTTTTAGCGGCGCTGCAGGCCCAGCCGGGGCTATGGCTGGCGCGCATGTCGGGCTCGGGTGCGACCTGCTTTGGGGTGTTTTCCGGGGCCGATAGGGCGGCTGCGGCGGCTAGCGCGATACAAACAGCGCAACCCGGCTGGTGGGTGGGCGCCTGCCGTTTAACCTAGCTGCCTTGGCCCATCCACTGGCCCTTAGTTTATCCGCGCCACCACGTAATCGGCCAGATCGATCAGCATCTGGCGCAACGGGCTTTCGGGTAGGCAGGCGAGCGCCGATTTCGACCGTGCAGCCCAGGCCAGCGCCTGGTCGCGGGTGGCATCCAGCGCGCCATGTTTGTGCAAAAGCGCGATGGCATGATCCAGATCGCCCGCCTCTTGTTTGCCGCGCTCGATGGTGCGCACCCAAAAGGCGCGCTCGGCCTCATCGGCCTTGGCAATGGCCTTGATCAGCGGCAGCGTCAACTTGCGCTCGCGGAAATCATCGCCCACGTTTTTGCCCGTTGATTGGCTATCGCCCTGGAAATCAAGCAGATCATCCACAATCTGAAAGGCAATGCCCAAGGCATCGCCATACTCAAACAGCGCTTTCACCTGTTCCTCGGGGGCGCCGGCAATCACGCCGCCTGCCTCGGTTGCGGCAGAAAACAGGGCGGCGGTTTTGCCGCGCACGACCTGCAGGTAAATGCCCTCGTCCGTGGCCAGATCCTGGGCCGCTGTCAGCTGCAGCACTTCGCCCTCGGCAATGGTGGCCGCGGCGTTTGACAAAATTTCCAGCACCCGCAGGTTGCCCGGCTCGACCATCAGCTGAAAGGCGCGGGCAAACAGGTAATCGCCCACCAAAACGCTAGATTTGTTATCCCACAGCAGGTTTGCCGTGGGCCGCCCGCGGCGCTGGCTGCTTTCGTCAACCACATCATCGTGCAACAGCGTGGCGGTGTGAATAAATTCAACCGTGGCCGCCAGATGGATGTCAAATGGCCCCTCATAGCCGCACATGCGCGCCGCGGCCAAAACCAGCATGGGGCGCACGCGCTTGCCGCCTGCCTCGACCAGATGGGCCGTGACCTGGGGAATGCGGGGCGCATGTTTGCTGGCCATGCGGTCACGGATCAGCGCGTTGACCGCCTCCATCTGGGGGGCAAGATACGCGGCCAGTTGCTCGTGCGGTTTTGTTTCTGGTTGATCCAAACTCATCTCATCCCCGTGCGGCGGCTTTCATTTTTGGGCGCGCCATCTTATTTGTGCGCCATGGAACAGCTGTTACGCACCACAAACATCACCACGATTGCCTATGCGCAGGCCCTGCTGCAAGGCGAGGGTATAGACTGCTTTGAAATGGACGTAAATATGAGCATCCTCGAAGGCTCGATCGGCATTTTGCCGCGCCGCCTGATGGTGCGGCGTGCGGATTTGGCCCGCGCAAAGCAGGTGATGGCCGATAACGGGATTGCGCTGGATGGCTAAGGCGGGCGCCATACAGGGGCCAGATGCCGGGGCAGGGCTGACACAGGACAAATTCCTGGGCGGCAGCTTGCAGGTTTGGCAGCCCGCAACCGGCTATCGGGCGGGGGTTGATCCGGTGCTATTGGCCGCCAGCGTGCCTGCCTGCGCCACCACTGTGCTAGAACTGGGCGCCGGCGTTGGCGTGGCCAGCCTGTGCCTGGCCCGCAGGCTGGCCCATGCACAGGTATATGCGCTGGAATTGCAGCCCGATTATGCCGCGCTGGCGCAGCGGAATGCACAAGAAAACGGCCTGCCGATCACCGTGTATCAGGGCGATTTGGTGCAGATGCCCGCGCCCTTGCGGCAAATGCGTTTTGATCATGTCATCGCCAACCCCCCCTATTTCCTGCGCGATCGCAGCCTGCCTGCGCAAGACAAAGGGCGCGAAACTGGCATGGGCGAGGGGGTGGCACTGGCCCAATGGGTGATGGCCGCGGCCCGGCGCACCCGTGACAAGGGGCATGTGACCTTCATTTGCCGGGTCGAGCGCCTGCCCGAGCTGGTGGCGCTGTTTAGCCACTATCTGGGCTCGGTCGAGGTGCAGCCCATCACCCCCCGCATGGGGCGCGAAAGCCAGCTTGTGTTGATCCGGGGCCGCAAGGGGGGGCGCGCGGCCTTTCGCCTGCATGCCGGTCTGGTGATGCATGAAGGCCACCAGCATACGGGCGATCGCAACAGCTATACCCCGGCCATTCAGGCCGTGTTGCAGGCCGGCGCCGCACTGCCCTGGGGGGGCGCATAGCCTGCGGCAAGCTGTCCGTTTGAACCGTGCCGCATACGCCCCATCTGTGGCATGCGAACAAGACAAAACAGGAGAGCAAAATGTTCAAAGGGCTAACCAGATCTGCCATTATCATCAACCTGGCTATGGTGGGCGTGCCGGCGCTGATGATGATGGCGATGGACGGGCAGGATTGGTTCGAGCGCTTCCAATTGATGAGCCCCTTCTTCTAAAAGGCGCTCAGCCATGGCCCCGTGCGGGCCTGCACCCAGGGCGGCCCTGTGCCGCCCTTTTGTATTGGTTGCGCTTTGGTTGCACATTGGTTGCGCAAGGGCGGGCTTTGGGCATAACTGTGGGGGCAAACGGGGGAATATGACATGCAGGCACTCAACGACAGCTTTCTTGGCGCGCTGCAGGGGGTTGTTGATGCGCGCGCGCTGCGCCCCGTATCGGCCCGGTATCTGGAAGAGCCGCGCGGCCGCTGGCAGGGCCAGGCGGGCGCCGTTGTGGCCCCGGCCGATGTAGGGCAGGTTTCGGCCGTGTTGGCGCTGTGCAATGCCCATGGTGTGGGGGTTGTGCCCTATGGCGGTGGCACGGGCCTGGTGGGCGGGCAGGTGATGCCCGATGGCCCCGCGCCGCTGATTTTGTCGCTCGAGCGGATGAATGCCATCCGTGCCGTCTATCCCGAAGAAAACGTGCTGGTGGCCGAGGCAGGCGCGATCTTGCAAGATATCCACACCGCGGCCGAGGCTGAAAACCGCCTCTTTCCGCTGTCGATCGCGGCCAAGGGCAGCGCGCGTATTGGCGGCAATTTGGCCACCAATGCTGGCGGCGTGAATGTGCTGCGCTATGGCAATGCGCGCGATTTATGCCTGGGGCTAGAGGTGGTTTTGGCCGATGGGCGGGTGATCAACGGGCTGACACGGCTGCGCAAAGACAACACAGGCTATGATCTGCGCAACCTGATGATCGGCTCTGAGGGCACATTGGGCGTGATCACTGCGGCGGCGCTGAAACTATTTGCCCAGCCCGCCGATACCGGCACCGCGCTGATGGCCGTGGGCAGCCCAAGCGATGCCTTGGCGCTTTTGGCCATGGCACGCGCCCATGTGGGCGAGGGGCTAAGCGCCTTTGAGCTGATGCACCGCACCGGCCCCGAATTTCTGGCCGAAAAGCTGCCCGATGTCCGCCTGCCCTTTGCCGATATTCCCGAATGGTTCGTGCTGATCGATCTGGGCTTGCCGCGCGGGCTGAAAGCCACCGACGCGCTAGAGGCGCTGTTTGCCGCCGCGTTTGAGGCGGGGTTGGTGCAAGATGGGGTGATTGCCCAAAGCGAGGCGCAACGCCATGCGTTTTGGGAGGTGCGCGAACAAATTCCCGAGGCAAACCGGCGGGTTGGCTCGATCTCAAGCCATGATATCAGCCTGCCCCTGGGCGGCGTTGCCGAATTTATTGCGCGCGGCACCGAAATGCTGGCCGCCATGGGGGATATGCGGGTAAATTGCTTTGGCCATTTGGGCGATGGCAACCTGCATTACAACGTGTTCCCCGCGGTTGGCCGCGACAAGGGCCAATATGAAAACCTGCGCGAAGCGATACAGGAAAAGGTGCATGATCTGGTGCATGCCATGGGCGGATCGGTCAGTGCAGAACATGGGATTGGGCGGCTGAAGGTGGGCGATTTGCAACGCTACGGCGACCCGGTAAAGCTGGCCATGATGCGCCAGATCAAAGCGGTGTTTGACCCAAATGGCATTTTGAACCCGGGCGCTGTGCTGGGGTAGGGGGCGCA
>CAJXSO010000029.1 GCA_913061505.1 uncultured Lutimaribacter sp. | reverse complement strand
CCGCCACTGGGCGCCGGTGATCGACCCCGCCACCGGGGCAGGGGGCGCGCAATGACGCAGGCGCCCGCAGCCACCGCACAGGCACCAAAACCGGCACCAAAACCGGCCACGCTGTTTGACAAGCTGTGGCAGGCGCATGAAATCACCCGCCGCGCGGATGGGGCGTCGCTGCTTTGGGTTGATCGCCACCTGGTGCACGAGGGCAGCCACCACGCCTTTGCCAAATTGGCCGCGCGCGGCGCGCCTGTGGCCGAACCCAGCCTGACCTATGCCGTGGTCGATCACTATGCCCCCACCCGCGGCCGTGATGCGATTCCCCCGGGCGATATTCGGCGCATGATCGAAACCCTGGGCCAAAACGCGCGCACCCACGGGCTGCGCCTGTTTGGCCTTTGCGATCCCGATCAGGGTATCGTGCATGTGGTGGGCCCTGAACAGGGGCTGACCTTGCCGGGCTTTACCGTGAATTGCGGCGATAGCCATACATCCACCCATGGCGCATTCGGCGCCTTGGCCTTTGGCATTGGCGCCACCGAGGTGGCGCATGTGCTGGCCACCCAAACGATCTGGCAAATGCGCCCCAAAACCATGCGCATCACGGTTGGCGGGCACTTGGGCCCTGCGGTTGGGGCCAAGGATCTGGCGCTGCACTGGATTGCGCGTTTGGGGGCCGATGGGGCGCGGGGGCATGCGATCGAATATGCAGGCCCTGCGGTGCGCGCCCTGTCGATGGAGGGGCGCATGACCCTGTGCAACCTGTCGATCGAAGGCGGCGCACGGCTGGGTATGGTAGCGCCCGATGACACCACCTTTCGCTATCTGCAGGGGCGCCCCTTTGCGCCCCAGGGCGATGAGTGGGCGCGCGCGGTCGATGGCTGGGCGCGCCTGCCCAGCGATGCGGGGGCGCAGTTTGACCGCGAGGTCGAGATTGACGCAAGCGATATCGCCCCCACGGTGACATGGGGCACATCGCCCGAAGAGGCGCTGCCGATCACAGCCCATGTGCCAAACCCCGCGCATTTGCCGCCCGCACGCGCAGCGCGCGCCAGCGATGCCTTAGAGTACATGGGCCTAAGCGCGGGCCAAGCCCTGCAGGGCGTGGCGATAGACCAGGTGTTTATCGGGTCTTGCACCAACGGGCGGATCGAGGATTTGCGCCTGGCCGCCAAGGTGTTGCAGGGGCGCCGTGCCAAGGTGCCGGGGCTGGTGGCGCCCGGGTCGGCCCTGGTCAAGGCGCAGGCCGAAGCCGAAGGGCTGGATCAGATCTTTACCCAAGCGGGGCTCGAGTGGGTCGAGGCGGGCTGTTCCATGTGCGTCGGCATGAACGGTGATCTGGTTGCCCCGGGCAAGCGCTGCGCCTCGTCAACCAACCGCAATTTCAAAGGCCGCCAGGGGCGCGGTGCGCGCACCCATTTGATGAGCCCGGCCATGGTGGCTGCGGCCGCAATTACCGGCACCTTGTGCGATGTGCGCCCCTTGTTGGAGGGCCGGCTATGAGCGGGGGCTGGGTGCACCATAGCGGCAAGGCGGTGGCCTTGGCCCTGGAAAGCGTTGACACCGATCAGCTGATCCCGGCGCGGTTTATGTCGGTGCCGCGGGCGCAGGGCTATGGGCCCTATCTGCTGCATGATCTGCGCCACGATGGTGGGGGCCGTGTGGTGCCTGAATTTGTGCTCAACCAGCATAATGATGCCAGTTTCTTGGTGGCGCGGCGCAACTTTGGCTCGGGCTCGTCGCGCGAAGCGGCGGTTTATGCGCTGGTTGATTTTGGCATCCGCGTGGTGATCGCCCCCAGCTTTGGCGATATTTTCTCGGCCAATGCGGTGAATAACGGGCTGCTGCCCTTGGTGCTGCCCGAGGCCGATGTTGAACGGGTCTTGGCCATGTTGCTGCACGATCCGGGCCAGGCCAGCGTGGATTTGCAGGCCGAAACCTTGTGCATTTGCGGGCAGGATTTTGCGTTTCAGCTGCCCCAGGTTTGGCGCGAAAAGCTGATGAACGGCTGGGATGATATCGATCTGACCACTGCGCGCACACCACAGATTGCGGCCTATAAAACGGCACGCCGCGCCGATACCCCTTGGGTTTGGCCAAGCTAAAATAAGGGCCCGCGCGGCAGCGATGCCGGGCGGCTTTATTCGGGGGGGAACCCCCACAACAGGGTGGGGGATACCCCCGACAAAGGAGAGCGAAGATGAAACACACACTTATTGGCGGCGTGATTGCCAGCACCATGCTGGTGGGCGCGGCGCAGGCCACCGAAACCATCACCGCAGTGCATGCCTTTCCAGCAACGCTGATCTATACCCAGTCGTTTTTGAAATTCGTCGACAAGGTCAATGCCGCAGGCGAGGGCGTTGTGCAAATCGAGGTGCGCGGTGGCCCCGAGGCGATTGGCATGTTCCAGCAGCCCGATGCCGTACGCGACGGTATTGTTGATATGGTCTATACCCCCGGCTCGTTCTATGGCGGTGCCTTGCCCGAGAAAGACGCGCTGGTGGCCTCGAACCTGACCGCGGTTGAGGCGCGTCAAAACGGTGGCATCGAGATGATCGACCAGATCCACCAGGCCAAAATGGGCGTGAAATATCTGGGCTGGTTCGACAGCGGCGTGTGCTACAACCTATGGACCCGCAACGCCCCCGAATTCGATGCCGATGGCAACCTGAAAGTCGAAGGGCTAAAGCTGCGCGGCAATGCCGTGTATAACGCCTTTTTCAACGAATATCTGGGCGCTCAGGTGATCGACCTGCCCACCACCGAGGTATATTCCGCGCTGGAACGTGGGGTGGTGGATGCCACTGGCTGGACCCAGATTGGCCTGATCGATCTGAAATGGAACGAGTTCCTGAACTACCGGATCGAGCCGTGCTTTTTCTCGACAGATCTGGGCGTGATCGTGAACCTGGACCGCTGGAACAGCCTGTCGGATGAGGCCAAGAAAGTGCTGCAAGATGCAGCCATCGCGCATGAGGCCGAAAGCGTGGCTGAACTGAAGGCAAAACGCGATGCCGATTTTGCCGCGCTCGATGCTGCTGGCATGAAAGTGGTGTCGCTGGAAGGGGCGGCCAAGGCCAATTACCTGGCAGCTGCGCGCGAAAAAACCTGGGCCCGTATGAAAGGCCTGATGGCCGAGCACCCCATGGGCGACGGCCAGTATGACGCGCTGATCGGCAAATTCTACGATCCGGCACGCGATCAATAAAAAACGCGGGCCGCGCCACCGGGCGCGGCCCTTTTTGGCCCGGGGGACGCCATGCAACCACTTATCCGCCTATATACCGGCTTTCTTTATGCGATGGCGGGCGTTGCGGGCGCCATGCTGATCTGGATCATGATTTCGGTCGTGGTTTCGGTTTTGATGCGCAATGCCGGGGTGCAGCCCTTTGCCTGGCTTTTCACCTCGTCGGAATATGCGCTGCTTTACATGACGATGCTGGGGGCGCCCTGGCTGGTGCGTGAAAAGGGCCATGTGCATATCGAATTGGTCACTGCCGCGCTGCCTGCGCATCTGCGCCGTATCATCAGCCGCCTGGTGGCTGCGGCCTGCGTGGGGGTCAGCCTGATGCTGGCCTGGAAAGGGGCTGATCTGTTTCTGACCAATATTGCGCGCAACGATTACGACGTGCGCGCCTATTACTTTCCCCGCTGGATCCTGACCATCAGCTTTCCAATCAGCTTTGGCCTGATGGCGGTGGAGTTTTCGCGCTTTGTTTTTGGGCGCGAGTTGATGCATTCCGGGGAAGCGGGGATTCACGAATGATGGAATGGTACGAAGCGCTGGCCATTTTGCTGGGCTCTATCCTGGCGATGATGGCTGTGGGCATGCCTGTGGCGCTGGCGTTTTTGGCGGCCAATATCGTGGGCGCGTGGATCTTTATGGGCGGCGAGCGGGGCATTTCTGCGCTGCTCAACAACGGGCTTGGGTCGCTGACCAGTTTCGCGCTGGTGCCTATTCCGCTGTTTTTGCTGATGGGCGAGATTTTCTTTCACACGGGCCTGGGCGCGCGCATGTTCAACGCGATCGACCGCCTGTTGGGCCGGCTGCCGGGGCGGCTTAGCTATGTGACCGTGTTGGGCGGCACCGGGTTTTCCACCTTGTCCGGCTCGTCCATGGGGGCCACGGCGCTGTTGGGCAGTTTGATGGTGCCCGAAATGACGCGGCGCGGCTATAAAAAGCACATGTCCATCGGCCCTATTTTGGGCACGGGCGGGCTGGCGATTATCATTCCGCCCTCGGCCTTGGCGGTGCTGCTGGCCACTTTGGCGCGCATCGATGTGGGCGCTTTGCTGATTGCGGGCATCATTCCGGGCCTGATTTTGTCGATGTTTTATATCGGCACGATCTGGCTGCAATGCCGGATCGACCCAAGCGCCGCACCGGCCTATGACGTGGAGGAGATGCGCTTGGGCGAGAAACTGGCGCTGTTTTTCCGCGATGTCATCCCGATGCTGTCGGTGATGGTGGTGATCGTTTTCATGATGGTTGCGGGCATCGTCACCCCATCCGAGGCAGCGGCCTTTGGCGCGCTAGGCGTGCTGGTGCTGGCGGTGCTGTTTCGCTGCCTGACGTGGGAGGCGGTGAAGAAATCGGTGGTGGGGGCATTGCGCGTGACGTTGATGGCCTATCTGATCGTCTTCGGCTCGGCCACGTTTAGCCAGCTTTTGGCCTTTTCAGGCGCCTCGCGCGGGTTGATCAATTGGGCCACCGGGTTTGATCTGGATCCGTTGATGATGCTGATGGTGATGTTTGGTGTGCTGCTGCTGTTGGGGATGTTCATGGAACAGATCTCGATGATGCTGCTGACGGTGCCGATCTTTTTTCCACTGGCGCAAAGCCTGGGCTTTGATCTGGTATGGTTTGCGCTGATCATGCTGTTGGCGCTGGAAATCAGCTTTACCACGCCGCCCTTTGGCCTGTTGTTGTTTGTGATGAAGGGGGTGGCCCCGCCCGATACCACCATGCGCGATATCTATCTGTCAGCCTTTCCTTTTATGGGCTGTTCGCTGCTGTTGGTGGTGCTGTTGGTGGCCTTTCCACAGCTGGCATTGTGGTTGCCGGGGCTTTAGCGCGGCATAAATTCGGGCACCGGGGGGAAAAGACGCGATTTGCGTATTGACGCCCCCGGGCCAAAGCCGTAATCACCCCTCAACGCGGTTGTAGCTCAGTTGGTTAGAGTACCGGCCTGTCACGCCGGGGGTCGCGGGTTCGAGCCCCGTCAACCGCGCCACTTTCCCTTGAATAAAGACGCCTGCAAAGGAACCCCAGCTATGCATCTTTTAGACCGTATCAGCTGGTCTGTGGTGCTGGTCTTGGCGGTGTTTTTGGGGGCGGCGCCTTTTACCCCTGAACCCCATCTGGTGGAAAAGCTGCGGATGCTTTCGCAGGGGCAATTGGTGAAACCCTTGGATATGTTTGATCTGGCCTTGCATGGCGCGCCAGTTGTTTTGCTGGTGCTCAAGGCCTGGCGCGCCTTTGGGCCGCGCGGGGCTTAAGCGCGCGCAGCGCCGCTGCTATTGGCCAAAAACGCCAACAGGGCTTGTGCGGTTTCATCAGGCGATTGATCGGGAAAGAAATGCCCGCCGGTGATGCCCGCTGCGCGCATATCGGCCAGGCGTGGCGCCCAGGTGGCCGCCACATCATAGGCCTGCGCCATGGCACCTTGGGCGCCATAAAGCACCAAGGCCGGGCAATGCACCTGGCGGCCCAGATCGGCGCGATCGAGCGCCAGATCTACATCGATGGCGGCGCGATAATCGTTGCACATGGCGGCAATCGCCTGCGGATCGCGCCAAGCGCGGCGATAGGCCTGCAGCTGGGCTTGCCCAAAATCCGACAGCTGTGCCGCGCCCCAGCCCAACAGACAGCTTTCAAAATAAGCATCCGGGTCATGGCCAATCATGGTTTCGGGAAAGGGGGCGGGCTGGGCCAAAAACAGCCAGTGGTAATAGGCCCGCGCCACCGGGGTTGTCAGCGCATCCAATATGGTTTGGGTGGGCACGATATCCATCACCGTCAGGCTGGCCACCGCATCGGGGTGATCCAGCGCCATGCGATGGGCGGTGCGCCCACCACGGTCGTGGCCCACCAGATCAAAGCGGGCAAAGCCCAAATGCTGCATCAGCGCAACCATATCGGCGCCCATTTCGCGAAAGGAATAGGCCGCCATGCCCTGCGGTTTGCCGCTGTCGCCATAGCCGCGCAGATCGGCGCAAATCACCTGCCGCCCCGCCGCCACCAGCTGTGGCGCAATATCGGCCCACATCGCGTGGGTTTGCGGAAAGCCGTGCAACAGCAACACCGGCGCGCCCTGGCCCGCGCGCACATAGGCGATAGAGGTGCCGCGCAGGTGGGCGGTGCCGGTTTCAAACCCTTCGAACATGCCCAACCCGCCTATGCCTGTGCCTGTGCCAATTTACCCAACAGCCGCGCCCAGCTGCGAATGCCTTTGTGGAAACATTCGATATCGTATTTTTCGTTGGGCGAGTGGATATTGTCATCGTCGCGCGCAAAGCCCGCCAGCAGCGCATCCATGCCCAAGATTTCCTTGAAATGGCCCGCAATCGGGATCGAGCCGCCGCAGCCCACAAAGGCCGCAGGCGCGCCCCATTCCTCGCCCAAGGCATCGCGGGTATGGGCGAAAATCGGGTGATCGGTGGCCATAACGCTGGCGCCCGCCCCGCCTTTGAGGTGAAATTCAACCCGGCAATCGGGGGGCAGTTGGGCTGTGACCCAGGCGCGAAAATTGGCGCGGATGGCATCGGGGTCTTGGTGGCCCACCAACCGGAAACTGACCTTTGCATGGGCCTGTGCCGGCAGCACGGTTTTGAAACCCGCCCCGGTATAGCCGCCCCAAATGCCATTGATTTCGGCGGTGGGGCGCGACCAGATCATTTCCAGCGCGCTGCGATCGGCCTCGCCTGCAGGCTGTGCCAGGCCCACATCCCCCAAAAACGCATCGGTGTCGAAATTCAGCGCCTGCCAATCGGCGGCAATATTGGCTGGCAGATCGGGCACGCCATCGTAAAAATGCGGGATGGTGATGCGGCCCTGATCATCATGCATATTGCCCAGAATTTTTGTCAGCACGCGAATGGGGTTCATCGCCACGCCGCCATACATGCCCGAATGCAGATCGCGGCTTGGGCCATGAATGGTCAGCTCTTCCGGCATCATGCCGCGCAGCATGGTCATTATGGCAGGGGTTTTCGATTGAAACAGCCCCGTGTCGCAAATCAGCGCCAGATCTGCCTGCAGCTCGGCGGCGTTTTCTTGCAAAAATGGCACCAATGACGGCGAGGACGATTCCTCTTCCCCCTCAAACAAGAAGGTGATGCTGCAGGGCAGGGCGCCATGCACCTTTTGCCAGGCGCGGGTGGCCTCGACAAAGGTCATCAGCTGGCCTTTGTCATCTGATGCGCCGCGGGCCTGGATGGTGGGGCCATGGGGGCCTTCGGTGATGGCGGGATCGAAAGGATCGCTGTGCCACAGATCTAGCGGATCGACGGGCTGCACATCGTAATGGCCATAAAACAGAACATGCGGCGCACCCTGGGGGCCTGCCACATGGCCCACCACCATCGGATGGCCCGGGGTGGGGCGCACGCGGGCGGTGATGCCAAAACTATTGAGATCGCGCGCCAGCCATTCGGCGGCTTGCAGGCATTCGTCCTTATAGGCCGGATCGGTCGAGATCGAGCGGATGCGCAGCAGATCTTGCAGGCGCGAAATGGCATTTGGCAGATCGGCGTCGATATGCGCCAAAACGGGGCTGGTTTGCATGGTGGCTCCTGTTGGTTTGCCAGCAGGTTAGCGCCGTTTTATGGCAACCGAAACCCTGCTTGCCTCCCAAATTTGCCAGCCCCACCCAAGGTAGGGTTTACATAAAGCCCAGTTCCAGCCGCGCCTCGTCAGACATCATATCCATGCCCCATTGCGGCTCCCATGTCAGTTCGACATCGACCTGTTTTACACCATCCACAGGCTCAACCGCATCGGCCACCCAGCCCGGCATATCGCCCGCCACGGGGCAGCCGGGTGCCGTAAGCGTCATGATGATGCGCACGGCATTCTCGGCGTCGATATCGATGGTGTAGATCAGGCCAAGATCATAGATATTGACGGGAATTTCCGGGTCAAAGACCGTGCGACAGGCATCGACCACGCTGTCGTAAAGCGGGTGATCGGTGCTAGAGGGCCGGATCAATGGCGCCCCTTCAAGCGGTTCTGCGGTATCGGTCATTTCAATCCCTATGGGTTTTGCATTTCCTGAGTGAAGATATAGGGAATAGCGCGCCCAAGGTCCAGTGCGCGCGCATCATTCTTCCCGCCCCACTGTTTGCCTGCGCCAAGCCTAGCCAAATTTGCTGTCGCGTTCTGCCGCCAATCGCCCCTCGTCCATGAAATGGCCGATCATTACCGGGGTGGCCATGGCATAGGCCTGATCCAAAGGCAGGCCCAAATGCGCATCCAGCGCCGCCTTGCCCGCAGCGATGGGCCCGGGGTTGCGGCTGGCCAGAGTTTTGGCAAATTCGGCTGTTTCCTTGCCCAATTCATTCGAGGTGAAAACACGGTTGATCAGCCCGGCCTGCAAAGCCCATTGCGCATCCATCGCCTGGCCCGACAGCGCCAGTTCCATCACATGGCGGCGCGAAATGGCGCGCGATACGCCCACGATTGGCGTGGTGCAAAACCCGCCATTATTCACCCCCGGCAGGCAAAAACTGGCCCGATCCGAGGCAAAAACCAAATCACACGATGCCGCCATCTGCAGCCCGGCAGCTGTGGCAATGCCATCGACCATGGCGATGGTGGGTTGGGGCATCTGGGCCAGGCGCTGCATCATCTGGGCGCAGGCATCGAACAGCGTGGTTAAAAATGCCTGGCCTTGATCGGTATCTTGGCGATGGGCGGCGATTTCTTTCAGATCATGGCCTGCGCAAAAAATATGCCCTGGCCCCGACAAAACCACCACCCGTGCCTGTGGGTTTTCTGCGGCGCTGGCCAGCGCATCATGCAGCGCCTCTATCATCGCCAAAGACAGCGGATGCGCGGGCGCGCGGCCCAAGGTCAGCGTCAGCACGCCATCGGCCAGATCGGTTGTCACCAATGCGGTGTCTGTGGTCATGGTCCCCTCCGTTTTGGGGCAGTTTGGCGGCTGATCGGCGCTGGGGCAAGCGGTGATCTGGCCCGGGGGCTTGGCTTGCCCCCACGTTTGCAGATAAGAGCGCGGCAAAGCCTGCCGATTGCAGGCCCAAGAAAAAGGTGCCGCCGATGACCGCAGAATTTTCATTTCAGCTGTTGGCCCAAGATGGGCAGGCCCGCCGCGGGGTGATCCATACGCCGCGCGGCGATATTCGCACGCCCGCCTTTATGCCCGTGGGCACGGCCGCCACGGTAAAGGCCATGATGCCCGAAAGCGTGGCCGCCACGGGGGCTGATATTTTGCTGGGCAATACCTATCACCTGATGTTGCGCCCGGGCGCCGAGCGCGTGGCGCGGCTGGGGGGCTTGCACCAGTTTATGAATTGGCAAAAGCCGATTTTAACCGATAGCGGTGGGTTTCAGGTGATGAGCCTGTCGGAATTGCGCAAGCTGACCGAGGACGGCGTGACATTTCGCAGCCATATTGATGGGTCGAAACACATGCTAAGCCCCGAACGCAGCATGGAAATTCAGCGCCTTTTAGGCTCGGATATCGTGATGTGTTTCGATGAATGCCCGGCCTTGCCTGCCGATCGTGACCGCATTGCCAGCTCGATGCAGCTGTCTATGCGGTGGGCCAAACGCTCGCGTCAGGCCTTTGGCACGCGGCCGGGGCATGCGTTGTTTGGCATCCAGCAAGGCGGGCTAGAGGAAGATTTGCGCCGCGAAAGCGCCGAGGCGCTGCAAGAGATCGGCTTTGAGGGCTATGCCATCGGCGGGCTGGCCGTGGGCGAGGGGCAAGAGGCCATGTTTGGCTGCCTCGACACCGCCCCAGGCATGCTGCCGCAAGACAAGCCGCGCTATTTGATGGGGGTGGGCAAACCCGATGATATCGTGGGCGCGGTCAAGCGTGGGGTGGATATGATGGATTGCGTCTTGCCCTCGCGCTCGGGGCGCACGGGGCAGGCCTGGACACGGCGGGGGCAGGTCAACATCAAAAACGCCCGCCACGCCGACGACCCGCGCCCCCTGGACGAGCAGTGCACATGCCCCGCCTGCCGCAATTACAGCCGCGCCTATCTGCACCATGTGTTTCGCGCCCAAGAGATGATTTCGGGCATGCTGTTGACCTGGCACAACCTGCATTATTTCCAGGAAATCATGCAAGGGATGCGCGATGCCATCGAGGCGGGCCAGTTCGCAGCCTGGGAGCGCGATTTCCACGCCCTTCGCGCCCAAGGCGATATCGAGCCCATCTAAGGGGTGGCATCGCTTTTGCAGCGAAAGCCTGCATTAACCGGGCATTCAGCCTGGCATGAATTCGCGGTTGCCCCAGGCGCGGCCTGCGGGCAGAGTGCGGGTAAAGATATGGTTGAAACTGCGGGGCAAAACCCCCAAGTAAACAGACTGAGCGAGGGGGCGATCCTGCGGGGCAGGCACCCTCTTTGACCAAGGAGGCGGTGGGGTTGCCATAGCTGGGGCCAGACCGCTTGCCGCAAAAAAGGAACGAGCATGCAAGAGTTTAACACCTCCTACCCTGTACTGCCGCTGCGCGACATCGTAGTGTTTCCGCATATGATTGTGCCGCTTTTTGTGGGGCGCGAAAAATCTGTGCGCGCGCTGGAAGAGGTGATGCAGGACGACAAGCAGATTCTGCTGTCCAGCCAGATCGACCCATCGGTTGACGACCCCGCAACCGACGGTATTTACCGCGTGGGCGTGCTGGCCAATGTGTTGCAACTGCTGAAATTGCCCGATGGCACCGTCAAGGTGCTGGTCGAGGGGCAAACCCGCGTTGCCATCGACAGCTTTGTTGAAAACGAGCGGTTTTTCGAGGCAACCGTGACCGCCGTAAGCGAAACGCAGGGCGATCTGGATGTGGTCGAGGCGCTGTTGCGCACCTGTGGCGATGAATTCGAACGCTACGCCAAAGTGAAGAAAAACATCCCCGAAGAGGCCCTGGCGACAGTGGCCGAAACCACCGACCCCGCCAAGCTGGCCGATCTGATCGCCGGGCATCTGGGGATTGATGTGGCGCAAAAGCAGGATCTGCTGGAAACCTTGACGCTGAGCGAGCGGCTGGAAAAGATCTATGGCTTGATGCAGGGCGAAATGTCGGTGCTACAGGTCGAGAAGAAAATCAAAACCCGCGTCAAAAGCCAGATGGAGCGCACCCAGCGCGAATATTATCTGAACGAGCAGATGAAGGCCATTCAGAAAGAGCTGGGCGAGGGCGAAGAGGGCGCCAGCGAACTGGCGGAACTGGAAGAGCGTATCAACAGCACGAAACTGTCGAAAGAGGCGCAGGAAAAGGCCACGGCCGAGCTGAAAAAGCTGAAATCCATGAGCCCGATGAGCGCCGAGGCAACGGTGGTGCGCAACTATCTGGATTGGATGTTGTCCATTCCGTGGGGCGTGAAAAGCCGCACCAAGAAAGACCTGCACAAGGCCCAGGAAATTTTGGATGCCGATCACTACGGTCTGGAAAAGGTGAAAGAGCGCATCGTCGAATATCTGGCGGTGCAAAGCCGCAGCCAAAAGCTGAAAGGCCCCATCTTGTGCCTTGTGGGCCCGCCGGGTGTGGGCAAAACCAGCTTGGGCAAATCTGTGGCCAAGGCGACGGGGCGTGAATTTATCCGCATCAGTCTGGGCGGCGTGCGCGACGAATCGGAAATTCGTGGCCACCGGCGCACCTATATCGGCTCGATGCCGGGCAAAATCATTCAGGCCCTGAAGAAAGCAAAAACAACGAACCCGCTGATTTTGCTGGATGAAATCGATAAAATGGGCCAAGATTTCCGCGGCGATCCAGCCAGCGCCATGCTTGAGGTGCTGGATCCTGAACAAAACAGCACCTTCGTCGATCACTATCTTGAGGTGGAATATGACCTCTCGAATGTGATGTTTTTGACCACGGCCAACTCGTATAACATGCCCGGCCCGCTGCTGGACCGGATGGAGATTATCAGCCTCGCAGGCTATACCGAGGATGAAAAACGCGAGATTGCCAAACAGCACCTGGTGCAAAAGCAGATCAAAAACCACGGGCTGCGCAAGGGCGAATTCAGCGTCAGCGACGATGCGCTTGACGGGATGATCCGCCACTACACCCGCGAGGCGGGCGTGCGTAACCTGGAACGCGAATTGGCCAAGCTGACACGCAAAGCCGTGACCAAGATTATCAAGGGCGAGGCCAAGGCGGTGGATGTCACAGCCGATACGCTGGACGAGTATCTGGGCGTCAAGAAATTCCGCTATGGTTTGGCGGAAAACGACGATCAGGTGGGCGTGGTGACGGGCCTGGCCTATACCAGCGTGGGCGGCGATCTGCTGTCGATCGAGGCGCTGCGCCTGCCGGGCAAGGGGCGGATGAAAACCACCGGCAAGCTGGGCGATGTGATGAAAGAATCCATCGATGCGGCGGCCAGCTATGTGCGTTCGATCGCGCCGCAGATCGGGGTAAAGCCGCCCCGCCTGGACCATTGGGATATTCACGTGCACGTGCCCGAAGGCGCCACGCCCAAGGATGGGCCCAGTGCCGGCCTGGCCATGGTGACATCGATCGTATCGGTGCTGACGCAAATTCCCGTGCGCAAAGACATTGCCATGACCGGCGAAGTCACGCTGCGCGGCAATGCGCTGGCGATTGGTGGGCTAAAGGAAAAGCTGCTTGCGGCGCTGCGGGGCGGGGTGAAAACCGTGCTGATCCCGCAGGAAAACGAAAAAGACCTGGTGGATATTCCCGATAATGTAAAGCAGGGCATGACGATTATTCCTGTCACCCATGTCAGCCAGGTTTTGGAACATGCGCTGGTGCGCCAGCCCGAAGCGATCGATTGGGACGAAGCCGCAGAAGAGGCCGCCGCCATGGCCGCGGCTGAAAAGCTGGCCCATGGCGCCAGCGGTGCGGTGACGCATTAAGCCTGCAGCCCCCAAAACGAAGCGATAAGAAAAGGCGCCCCCGGGCGCCTTTTTGTTTCCAATTTGTATAGAATGCTGGCGGGCCCGCAGTGCCTGCGCTAGGCTGGTTGTGTTGTTTTTTGGTAAAGGGGTAACTCATGTCCACGGCCACGCGCAAATCTGCGCCCAAAACTACTGTTTCCAAGGCCAAGGTGCCATCGGCCGCAGCGCCTGTAGATATCATCGTGGCGCCTGATCTGGCCGAGCCTACTTTGCCAGAGATCAAGAAAAAAGACCTGATTGAGATGGCGCTGGGGCAGGGCGATATCAAAAAGAAACATGCCAAACCTGTTCTCGATGCGCTGCTTGTGGCGCTGCGCATAGCGCTAGAGGATGGGCGCGATCTGAACCTGCCACCTTTGGGGAAATTGAAGGTGACGCGCAGCAAAGATGGCCAAGGGGCACAGGTGCTGACCTGCCGCTTGCGCCTGTCCAGCGTCGAGACAGTCAAAAAACCCGATGATGAGGTGGAAAAACCTAATCCCGCCCCCCTTGCAGAGGGCGGCGAGTAGCGTTAATACCCCCGCTACCGGGTGATTAGCTCAGTGGTAGAGCGCTTCGTTCACATCGAAGATGTCAGGAGTTCGAATCTCTTATCACCCACCAGAATAGCAGCGCGTGCCCAATATATTTGGGCGCGCGTTTTGCATTTTGGGGCCGGGTGCGGCCTTGATGCGAAAAGTTTCACAAAGATGTAAAAATCGCTGAAAAAGCGTCTTGCGCATCCCGCCTGCCGCGGCTATCTGTGCGCCATCGGGTGATTAGCTCAGTTGGTAGAGCGCTTCGTTTACACCGAAGATGTCGGGAGTTCGAGTCTCTCATCACCCACCATTCTCCTCAATTCCCCACCAGCCATGTGTTATCTTGCGCCTTGCAGTTTTGCGCGCTAACCCGGGTGTGGAACGCGGCATGGGCCGCTTGGGAAAGGACATTTCATGATCGAACGTTTTGAAACTGGCACCCGCATGAGCCAGGCCGTCAAATACAATGGCACGCTGTATCTGGCAGGCCAGGTTGGCGAGGGCGAAACCGTTGCCGAACAAACCGCCGATTGCCTGGCCAGCGTTGAACGCCTGCTAGCCGCCAATGGCAGCAGCAAAGAGCAGATTCTATCGACCACCATCTGGATGGCAGATATGGCTGATTTTGCCGAAATGAACGCGGTATGGGATGCTTGGGTGCCCGCAGGCCATGCGCCTGCACGCGCCACGGGCGAGGCCAAATTGGCGGCGCCAAAATACCGTGTTGAAATCATCGTCGTGGCCGCCTGCGCCTAAGCGGCGGCGATTGATCACAGCCAATCAGGGCGGCGAAAGCCGCCCTTTTTCATAGGGTTATCAGCTGATATTCACCCGGCTTCAGCTGCCCCAAATCCCAGGCGCCAATACTGGCGCGGATCAGGCGCAGCGTCGGGTGGCCCACTGCTGCGGTCATGCGGCGCACCTGGCGGTTGCGCCCTTCGCGAAGGGTCAGCGCGATCCAGCTGTCTGGCACTGATTTGCGCACCCGGATGGGCGGTGTGCGCGGCCAAAGGCCCTGTGGCGCGTCGATCAGCGCCACCTCGGCGGGGCGGGTTGGGCCATCGTTTAAGGTAACGCCTGCGCGCAATTGCGCCAAAGCGGCCTGATCGGGAATGCCCTCGACCTGCGCCCAATAGGTTTTGGCCATCTTGTGGCGCGGGTTGGCGATGCGCGCCTGCAGGCGGCCATCATCGGTAAGCAGCAACAGCCCCTCGCTGTCGCGGTCAAGCCGGCCTGCGGGATAAACACCTTTGACGGGAATGTAATCTGACAAGGTGCGCCGCGGCCCGCCTGCGGTGCCCCGATCGGTGAATTGCGACAGCGTGTCGTAGGGTTTGTTGAACAAAATCAGGCGTGCCATGGCGCAGCCATAGACCCAAGCGGGGTGGCTTGCCAAGGGCCGTAAAACTGCGCCATTGACCGCGCCTGTTTTTCGGGCATTGCTGGCGCTATGGAACGTAAGGATCATATTGACGCCATTGGCGTTGTCTCGCTGGTGGGGTTTGCCACTGTTTTGGCCTTTAATCAGGTTGTGATCAAAGTGGGTAACACCGGGTTTCAACCGGTTTTCATGGCGGGCATCCGGTCGTTTGGGGCGTTGTTTGTGTTGCTGGCATGGATGCGCTTTCGCGGCATTCCTTTAGATTTTTCGCGCCGCTATCGTGCCTCGGGGCTGTTGCTGGGGGCGCTGTTCGGGTTTGAATTTGTCTGCCTGTTCTGGGCGCTTGATCATACAACCGTGTCACGCGCCTCGATCTTGTTTTATACGATGCCGATGATGCTGGCGGCTGTGGCGCATTTCGTTTTGCCTGCCGAGCGGCTGACAATGCGCCGCGCCTTGGGGTTGGGCATGGCCATGTGCGGGGTGGCATTGGTGCTGTCGCGCCGCCAAATTGGCGAGGCCAGCGTGATGGGCGATATCGCCGCGCTGGCCGCAGCGGCTGGCTGGGCGGGCATTGCGCTGACGGTGCGGTTAACACCCGTCTCCGAGCAGAAGCCAGAAATGCAGCTGTTTTGGCAATTATCTGTATCGACCATCATGTTGCTGTGCGCGGCGCCCTTTTTCGGCCCCTTCCTGCGCGCGCCCGAGATGGTGCATTTCGCCGCTTTGGCCTATCAAATCGTGGTGGTGGCCAGCGCGGGCTATTTGTTTTGGTTTTTCCTGATGGCGCGCTATCCGGCCTCGGGCGTGGCCAGTTTCAGCTTTTTATCGCCAGTTTTAAGCGTTTTCTTAGGCTGGATGGTGCTGGGCGAGCAGGTAGGCTGGCCCACGGTGGTGGCGCTGGTGATGGTGGCCATTGGGCTGGTGCTGATCAACCGCCGCGCGCGGGCGGGGCGCGCCGCCCATTAGGCGCGGCGATGTCCCTGCCATATCCAGCCGCCCCCCAAAATACGGGTGCCACCTGTTTCATAGAAAACGCAAGCCTGCCCGGGGCTTACACCCTCTTCGGGGGTCAGCAGCTCGACCTCGGCCTCGGTGGCGGAAAGCGGGCGCAAAATGGCCTCGCGCGGGGGGCGGGTTGAGCGCACTTTGACCGAGATATGCCGTTCCGCCATATCGGCAAAGCCGCCATCGCCCAGCCAGTTGATCTGGTTGACCGGCACAATGCGCGTGGCCAGCATCTCTTTGGGCCCCACCACAACACGGCGCGCATCCACATCCAGTTTCACCACGTAAAGCGGATCGGCCAGCCCGCCAATGCCCAGGCCACGGCGTTGGCCGATCGTGTAATGAATGACCCCATTATGCTGGCCCAAAACCCGGCCATCGGCATGCACAATGTCACCAGGCTCGGCCGCGCCGGGGCGCAGTTTTTCGATGACGCTGGCGTAATCGCCATTGGGCACAAAGCAGATATCTTGGCTGTCTGGCTTGTCGGCCACCGCCAGCCCATAGCGCGCGGCCAAAGCCCGGGTTTCGGCCTTTGAGGCCAGATGCCCCAGCGGAAAGCGCAAGAACGCCAGCTGTTCGGGCGTGGTGGAAAACAGAAAATAGCTTTGATCGCGGGCGGCATCGGTGGCGCAGTGCAATTCGGGGCCATTGGCGCCCATTTTGCGCTGGATATAATGGCCCGTTGCCATGCAATCGGCATCCAGGTCGCGGGCGGTTTCCAGCAGGTCTTTGAACTTTACCCGCTCGTTGCAGCGAATGCAGGGCACAGGCGTGGCGCCGGCCAGATAGCTATCGGCGAATTCATCGATCACCGCATCTTTGAAGATGTTTTCATAATCCAGCACGTAATGGGGAAAGCCCATTTCCTCGGCCACGCGGCGGGCATCGTGAATATCGAGCCCCGCACAGCAGGCCCCTTTTTTGGCCAGGGCTGCGCCATGGTCGTAAAGCTGCAGCGTGACGCCCACCACATCGTAGCCTTCTTCGGCCAATTGTGCCGCCACAACCGAGGAATCAACCCCCCCCGACATCGCCACAACCACCCGTGTTTCCGAGGCAGGTTTGGCAAAGCCAAGCGAATTTACCGGCGTATCACTGTCGAGGGCCATGGCTGGCTCCTTTGTAAGGCGGAAGATGCGGCAGAATATAAGAAAATTGGAAATACTCTCAACCCCTGCCTTCATGGCCCGTTAAGCCCCAAGGCGCAAGGCTGCCTTATCAGAAAGGAGCGGCGCCATGTTTTTGCGCAAACAAGATGGCCCAAGGGCCGTAACCATGCCCGATGGCAGCGTGATGACACGCGCCGATTTGCCCCCCTTGGGCACAACCCGCTGGGTGGCCAGCCGCAAGGCCGCCGTTGTGCGCGGTGTGCTGGGGGGGCTGATTACCCGCGCCCAAGCGATCGAATGGTATGGGCTAAGCGATGATGAATTTGATGAATGGCTGGCGGCCATCGCGGTGGCGGGCCTGCAAGGGTTAAAAACAACTTACACGAAAAAAAATAGACAACCTAAGGGAGAGTAGATTAGAGTGATCGGATATTAACCGCCGGGTAACCAATTTTGTTCACGTTATAGCCCAGCTGCCATAGAACGGAGACTGCTGATGCGCGTGCTGTTGATAGAGGATGACCCCACCACCTCGAAATCGATTGAAATGATGCTGACCCATGCCAACCTAAACGTCTATGCCACCGATCTGGGCGAAGAAGGGGTGGATTTGGCAAAACTGTATGATTACGACCTTATTTTGTTGGATTTGGACCTGCCCGATATGACAGGCCATGATGTGCTGCGCCAATTGCGCCTGGCCAAGATTGACACGCCCATCCTGATCCTTAGTGGCGATGGCGACACCGATAGCAAGATCAAGGGGTTTGGCTTTGGTGCGGATGATTATCTTACAAAACCCTTCCACCGCGAAGAACTGGTGGCGCGCATCCATGCAATTATCCGCCGTTCGAAAGGCCATGCGCAATCGGTGATCCGAACGGGCCAAATCAACGTTAATCTTGACGCCAAAACCGTGGATGTGGGGGGGCAGGCGGTGCATTTGACTGGCAAAGAATATCAAATGCTTGAACTATTGTCGCTGCGCAAAGGCACCACCCTGACCAAGGAAATGTTTTTGAACCATCTTTATGGCGGCATGGACGAGCCGGAATTGAAAATTATCGATGTGTTCATTTGCAAATTACGCAAGAAACTGGCCCAGGCCACCGGCGGGGAAAGCCATATTGAAACGGTTTGGGGCCGTGGCTATGTGCTGCGCGACCCCGAGCTGCACGATCGGCCCAGCCAGAAATTGGCAATAGGCGCCTAAGCCGCCGCGCAGGCTGGACGTGGCGGGCATGCGCCCCTAAACCTGAAAGCTAGGGGTTAAGGGGCGCAAAAATGACCGAAACGATTCCAGTAAACGCATTAACCGCAGCGCAGGCGCGCGCCGAATTGGCGCGCTTGGCCCGGGAAATAGCCCAGGCCAATACCGATTATCACGGCAAAGATAACCCGCAGATCAGCGATGCCGCCTTTGATGCATTGAAGCTGCGCAATGCTGAAATCGAGGCGCGGTTTCCGGCCCTGAAACGTGCCGACAGCCCCACCGACCAGGTGGGCGCCCCGGTGGCCGAGGGCTTTGGCAAAATTACCCATGCGCAGCGGATGCTAAGCCTGGGTAATGCGTTTAGCACCGAGGATGTCGAAGATTTCGACACCTCCATTCGCAAATATCTGGGCATTGATGCGGCAACGCCCTTGGCCTATACCGCCGAGCCCAAGATCGACGGGCTTAGCCTGTCGTTACGCTATGAAAATGGGCAGCTGGTGCAGGCCGCTACCCGTGGCGATGGCGAGGTGGGGGAAAATGTCACCGATAACGCCCGCACCATTTCTGATATTCCCCAACAGCTGCACGACGCCCCCGAGATTTTAGAGGTGCGCGGCGAGGTTTATATGGCCCATGCCGATTTTGCCGCGCTGAACGCGCGCCAAGAGGTGCTGGGCGGAAAAACCTTTGCCAACCCGCGCAATGCCGCTGCCGGGTCGTTGCGCCAGCTAGATGCTGAAATCACGCGCGCCCGCCCTTTGCGGTTTTTTGCCTATGGCTGGGGCGCCCTATCGGCGCCGCTGGCCGATACGCAAAGCGCGGCGCTGCAGCGGCTGGGGGCGATGGGCTTTGCCATCAACCCTTTGACGCAGCGCTGCCAAAGCCCGGCCGAGCTGGTTGCACATTACCAGCAGATCGAACAGCGCCGCGCCAGTTTGGGCTATGATATTGATGGCGTGGTTTACAAAGTTGATGATCTGGCGCTGCAGGCGCGCCTTGGGTTTCGATCCAGCACGCCACGCTGGGCCATTGCGCATAAATTTCCTGCGGAACTGGCGTGGACACGGCTCGAGGCAATCGACATTCAGGTTGGCCGCACGGGGGCGCTGTCGCCGGTTGCGCGTTTGGCGCCTGTCACAGTTGGCGGTGTGGTTGTCAGCAATGCCACCTTGCATAACGAAGATTACATTGCCGGGCGTGATGCGCGGGGCGGCAGCATTCGCGATGGCAAAGATATTCGCCCCGGCGATCTTGTGCAGGTCTATCGTGCGGGCGATGTTATTCCCAAAATCGCCGATGTCGATTTGTCCAAGCGCCCCGAAGGCACGCAGCCCTATCGCTTTCCCAGCCAGTGCCCGGAATGTGGCTCGGCCGCGATCCGCGAAGAGGGCGACGCAGTGCGCCGCTGCAGCGGTGGCATGATTTGCCCTGCGCAAGCGGTTGAAAAACTGAAACATTTCGTCAGCCGCGCGGCTTTTGATATCGAAGGTCTGGGGGCTAAACAGGTTGAGCAGTTTTACCGCGACACATGGCTTAGCGAGCCTGCAGATATTTTCACCCTAAAGGCGCGTTTTGGCCAAGGGCTGCAACAGCTGAAAAACCGCGAGGGCTGGGGCGAGAAAAGCGCCAACAACCTGTTCCAAGCGATTGATGAGAAAAGAAATATTCCATTTCACCGCCTGTTGTTTTCACTTGGCATCCGCCACGTGGGCGAGGCCGCCAGCGCCCTGATTGCGCGCCATTACGGCACATGGGATGCCTTTGTTGCCGCCATGGATCAAGCCGCTGCTGCACTGGATCACCCCGCCGATTGCCCGGCTTGGCAAGATCTCTTGTCGATCGATGGGGTTGGGGCGGTGATGGCGCAATCTTTGGTGATGGCCTTTGCGCAGCCCACCGAACGGGCCAGCATCGCCCGGCTTGTGGCCCATTTGCACGTCACCGAGGCGCCACGCCCCCAGACCGATGGCAGCCCGGTGGCGGGGAAAACCGTGGTCTTTACCGGCACATTGGAAAAAATGACCCGGGCCGAGGCCAAGGCGCGCGCCGAAAGCCTGGGCGCCAAGGTGGCAGGCAGCGTCAGCGCCAAAACCGATTTGCTGGTGGCGGGGCCGGGGGCCGGATCGAAGGCCAAGAAAGCGGCGGAATTGGGCATTGAAACCATCGACGAAGACGCCTGGCTGCGTCTTGTTCAGGGCCTATGAGCGCTGTGGGCCAAGGCCGCCCCGAGGTGTTATTCCCGCTTTTTGCGGGGCTGGAAACCTTGCCCGGCATTGGCCCGAAAACCGCGCAAAACATGGGCCAATTGGGCATTACGCGCCCGCGCGATGTGCTGTTGAACCTGCCCCATTCCGGCATTGACCGGCAGCTGCGCGATACGGTTTTGGGGGCTGATTTTCCCGCTACGGTGACGGTGCAGGTGGTGGTGGGCCAGCATCGCCCGCCACGCAGCCGCGGCGGCGCCTATCGGGTGGTGGTGGAAGACAGCCAAACCAGCTTTCAGCTGGTGTTTTTCCACGCGCGCGGCGATTATTTGCAAAAACTATTGCCCACTGGGCAGGCGCGCGTTGTATCGGGGCGGGTCGAGCTGTTTGATGGCGTGGCGCAAATGGTGCATCCCGATCATGTGCTGCCCTTGGCCGAGGCCGGCGCCATTCCCACATTCGAGCCTGTGTATCCGCTGACGGCGGGCGTGTCGCAAAAGCTGATGGCGCGCGCTGTGCAGGGGGCCTTGGCGCGGGTGCCGCAGCTGCCCGAATGGATTGACCCGGCGCAAAAAGCCCAGGCTGGCTGGCCTGATTGGCACAGCGCCATGGCCATGGCCCATGGGCCCGCGGCCCCGGGTGATCTGGCAGCTTTTGCACCGGCGCGGGCGCGCCTGGCCTATGACGAGTTGATGGCGCATCAGCTGACATTGGCGCTGGCCCGCGCGCGGGTGCGCCGGGCGCGCGGGGTGGCCAGCCAGGGCACGGGCGCCTTGCAACACCGGGTGTTGGCGGCGCTGCCATACCAGCCAACGGGCGCGCAAACCCGCGCGATTGCTGAAATTTCCGCCGATATGGCAGCGCCTTTGCGCATGAACCGATTGCTGCAAGGCGATGTGGGGGCGGGCAAAACGCTGGTGGCTTTTATGGCGCTGCTGGTGGCGGTCGAGGCAGGCGGGCAGGGCGTGATGATGGCCCCGACCGAGATTTTGGCGCGCCAGCATATCGAGGGGCTGGCCCCGCTGGCCCGCGATGCGGGCATTCGCCTGGCGCTTTTGACGGGGCGCGATAAGGGGGCCGAGCGGCGCGAAAAACTGGCGGCTTTGGCCGCAGGCGAGATCGATGTTTTGGTGGGCACCCATGCGGTGTTTCAAAAAGACGTGGTTTTTCATGACCTTCGCCTGTCAGTTATTGACGAACAGCACCGTTTTGGGGTGCGCCAAAGGTTAGAGCTGGGGCAAAAGGGCGTGGCGGTTGATGTGTTGGTGATGACCGCCACACCGATACCGCGCAGTTTGGCCCTGGCCCATTATGGCGATATGGATGTCTCGGTTTTGGATGAAAAACCGCCTGGGCGAAAACCCATCACAACCGCCTTGGTGGCCACCGATCGCCTGGCCGAGGTGGTGGCGCATCTGGCCCGGGCTGTGGCCGAGGGGCGGCAGGCCTATTGGGTGTGCCCTTTGGTGGAAGAATCCGAAGTGGTCGATTTGATCGCCGCCGAAGACCGGTTTCAGCGGTTGCGCGCAGCCTTGGGCGAGGGGGTTGTGGGGCTGGTGCACGGGCAGATGCCGCCTGCGGAAAAAGATGCAGCCATGGCCGCGTTTCAGCGCGGCGATACCCAGGTGCTGGTGGCAACCACGGTGATCGAGGTGGGGGTGAATGTGCCCAATGCCACGATCATGGTGATCGAGCGGGCAGAAATTTTTGGCCTGGCCCAGCTGCATCAGCTGCGCGGCCGTGTGGGGCGGGGCAGCCAGCAATCGACCTGTTTGTTGATGTATCAGCCGCCTTTGGGCGATGCCGGGCGCAAACGCTTAACCACATTGCGCGATACAGAAGACGGCTTTCGAATTGCCGAGGTTGATTTGGAAATGCGCGGGGCAGGCGATGTGATTGGCACCGCGCAATCGGGCCTGCCGCGGTTTCGCGTGGCAGATCTGGAACGCCAGGCGGGGCTGATGGAAATTGCCCAAAGCGACGCGCGCAAATTGTTGGCCGAAGACCCGGGCCTGACCTCGCCGCGCGGGCAGGCGGCGCGGCTGCTGTTATGGCTGATGGAGCAAGATCAAGCGATACGTTTGATTTCAGTGGGTTAGGCGATTTGTTCCGAGATGTTCTCAAATGTTCTTAAAAAGTTCTTTACAGAAGGCGGGGGATATGAGAACAAAGTAGCAACAGTTGGAGATTTCGCAGAGGGCACCCAGATGCTGACACAGATCATCACCGTTATTCGCCGCAGCAATGACACGCTTTTGGCCGATGCTTTTGGGGCGGCGGCGCTGATGGTTTTGTTGGTGGCCAGCCTGCATTTGCCAACGATTGGCTGAATTCCTGCCAGCGTTTTGCTGTGGTTTGCCTATGGGCTGCAGCCGTGCCCGTAACGCCCCGCCCATCACCTGAATTCTGTGTGGGGCATGCCTTTTACGGGCGTTTAAAAACGCAAAACTGCGCCGCCACCCATTTTGGGCTGGCGGTTTTTTTTGGCTTTGTGTGGGCTTTTAGGCGTTTTGCAGGGCCTCTGCCATGGCTTCGGCTGTGGCCTCGATCGATAGCAAGATCGAGGCATGACGGTTCTTATACTCGCGCGCGGGGCGCAGCACCTCGAACCCGTCGAAAGGGGCATCGGGCGTAGGGCCATCGTTTTTAAGCATCTCGCGCAGCTGGTCGCGGGCGCGTTCGATCTGGGGCAGGCTGGCACCCACGGCCCCCGCGCCCACGATGGCCGCTGCCGCCTGGCCCAGGGCGCAGGCCTTTACGTCTTGGCCAAATTCAGCAATCACCCCGCCTGCCAGCGCCACATCTACAGTTACGGTAGATCCGCAAAGCGGCGATCGTTTGCGCGCGCTGGCCTGTGGGGCGGCCAGCCGCTGATGATGGGGAATATCCGCAGCCAGCGCCAGAATGCGGCCAGAATAGAGCTTGATCAGATCGGTTTCGGCGCTCATGGCTTTTCCTTTTGTCTTTGCTTGCATAAATAGGGCCCCATGCGCCCGTTGCCAAAGGAAAAAATCATGTCCTTCGATCCTCTTAGCCTGAAATTCGATGCCAATGGTCTGATCCCTGCCATTGCGCAAGATTGCGACACTGGCGAAGTGCTGATGATGGCCTGGATGAACGCCGAGGCCGTGGCCAAAACCCTGCAAACGGGCCAAGTCACCTATTGGAGCCGCTCGCGACAGGCGTTTTGGGCCAAGGGGGAAACCAGCGGGCACCGCCAAACGCTGGTGTCGATGCGGCTGGATTGCGACCGCGATTGCCTGCTGATGCAGGTGCGCCAGCTGGGCCCTGCCTGCCACACGAACCGCCGCAGTTGCTTTTATACCGAAATCCAAAACGGCGCCGAGGTGATCATCGCCGCACCCATGGCCGGTTAGGGGCGGGGCGGCAGCCCAACCAAGGCATGAATGTCAGCGGGGGTCAGCCCCTCGTCGCGGTAGCGCGCGATGGCGCGGGCATCGTCGCGCTTGGCCAGGCGCTTGCCCGTATCATCGCGGATCAGGCGATGGTGGTGGTAAACGGGCGTAGGCAGGCCGAGCAGGCGCTGCAAAATGACATGCACAAACGTGGCATCAAATAGATCTTGCCCGCGCGTCACATGGGTGATGGCCTGCGCCGCGTCATCGACCACCACAGACAGGTGATACGAGGTGCCCATATCGCGCCGCGACAATACAATATCGCCTATGTTTTCAATGGCTTCTTTGGCACTTATCATGTGCCATGCGTCGCTGCCGCTGCTGGTTTCGCAAAACCGCACCCCCTGTGGCAGCAGCGCCATGGCGGCGCGCATATCAAGGCGCAGCGCGGCATCTGCGGGCCATGTTGCAGGGCGTGGGGCAGATCGGCAGGTGCCGGGGTAGATATGCCCATCGGGGCCCATGCGGGGGGGGGCGTCGCCCTCTTGCGGGGCGGTTAAGGCGGCTTGAATATCGCGCCTTGTGCAGTGGCAGGGGTAAATCAGCCCGCGCTGCCACAGGGTGTCTAGCGCTGTTTTATAGGCCGCCAAATTCGCCGACTGGCGCAAAACGGGCTGCGGCCAATCTAGGCCAAGCCATTGCAAATCATCATATATTTGCGCCTCCCATTCGGGGCGTGCGCGGCTTTGATCAATGTCTTCGATGCGCAGCAAAAACGTGCCGCCATGATCTTGGGCTAAGCGATAGGCGCAAAGCGCAGAAAACGCATGGCCCAGATGCAGCGGCCCCGTGGGCGAGGGCGCAAAGCGGGTGCGCATTTACGCGGCTGTGCCTGCCAGCCATGCGGCCCAGGCCTGCTTGGCACGATCTGTATAGGCTTTGTAGCGGTCTTTGCGGCCCTTGCGCCCGCCGCGTAAGCCATCGAGCGGGCGAAACAGCCCGAAATTCACATTCATCGGCTGAAAGGTTTTCGCCTCGGCCCCGCCGGTGATGTGATGCACCAAAGCGCCCATGGCCGTGTCTTGGGGCACATCGGGCAGCGGTGACCCCGCCAATTCAGCCGCCGCCATGCGGCCCGCCAACAGCCCCATTGCCGCCGATTCTACATAGCCCTCGACGCCGGTGATTTGCCCGGCAAAGCGGATATTGGGCCGCGATTTCAGCCGCATTTGGCTGTCAAGCAGCGTGGGCGAGTTGATGAATGTGTTGCGATGAATGCCGCCAAGCCGCGCAAAGCTGGCATTTTCAAGCCCGGGAATCATTTTAAAAACAGACGTTTGGGCGCCATATTTCATCTTGGTTTGAAAGCCCACGATGTTGTAAAGCGTGCCCAGGGCATTATCGCGCCGCAGCTGCACCACGGCATAGGGTTTATCCTCGGGGCGGTGCGCATTGGTCAGCCCTACGGGCTTCATCGGGCCATGGCGCAGGGTTTCGCGGCCGCGTTCTGCCATCACTTCGATGGGCAGGCAGCCATCGAAATAGCCGGCAGTTTCGCCCTCGTGAAATTCGGTTTTTTCGGCCGCCAGCAGCGCATCGATAAAGGCGTTATATTGCGCCTTATCCATGGGGCAATTCATATATGCCTTTTGCTCTTCCTCGGTTTCGCCCTTGTCATAGCGCGATTGCATCCATGCCACCGACATATCGATGCTTTCGGCGTAAACAATGGGCGCAATGGCATCGAAAAACGCCAAACGCTCGGCGCCTGTTTCCTGCGCAATTGCCTGGCCCAGGGCGCCCGATGTCAGCGGGCCGGTGGCGATGATCCATTGCCCGTCGTTTGGTAATTCGGTTATTTCTTCGGTGCTTAGGGTGATGTTTTCATGTGCCAAAAGCCGCTTGGTGACGGCCTGTGCAAAGGCTTCGCGATCTACGGCCAAGGCGCCGCCTGCGGGCAGGCGGTGCTTTTCGGCCATGGCCATGATCAGGCCGTTTGCGGCGCGCATTTCCCAATGCAGCAGCCCCACGGCGTTTTGTTCGTGATCATCCGAGCGAAACGAGTTTGAGCACACCATTTCCGCCAGATTGCCGGTTTGATGGGCAAAGGTTTCCACCTTGGGGCGCATTTCGTGAATGACCACGCGCGTTCCCATTTCTGCGGCCTGCCATGCGGCCTCGGCGCCGGCCATGCCGCCACCTACGATATGAAGCGTTTTTTCCATGCCCGGGATCTAGGCCAAAGCCGGCCTTTTGGAAAGCCCCCGCGCCATCAGAAAATGCCCCAGGGCTGCAGTTGGTGTGACAGCAGATGCTGCGTGTGCAGCTGCTGGGGGCTGCCGGGGCGCGCACCAGTGAGAGGCTGGCGTGAAGGGACGATAAAGCGCCGCGCGGCAGCCCCTTTGCAACCGGCGCATTGCGCCGCCCATAGGGCTTTTATGGCTATATCATGGCTAAATGTGGCAGAAAATGGGCGGCGCGGAAACTTTCTAATGCCAAAATCGCAACAATCGCCTAGGGCTGCTGCCAATCTGGCGTGCGCTTTTCTATAAAGGCCGCCATCCCTTCGGCTGTATCGCGGTAAAGCATGTTCTCCACCATGACTTGGCCTGCATAGTCATAGGCGTCTTCGATGCTCATTTCGCCTTGGGCATAAAACGCCTCTTTGCCAATTTTCACAGCCGCGCCCAATTTGCTGGCCACCAGCTGGGCCAGATCGGCGGTGGTTTGGGCCAGCGCATCGCCCGGCACGGCATGGTTGATCAGCCCCAGGGCTTGGGCCTTTTGCGCGTCGATGAACGTGCCGGTGGTCAGCATTTCAAAGGCGTGTTTGGGCGCGATATTGCGCGACAGCGCCACCATGGGCGTGGAACAAAAAAGGCCAATATTCACCCCGTTCACGCCAAAGCGCGTATCATCGGCGGCAACGGCCATGTCGCAGCTGGCCACCATTTGGCACCCGGCCGCGGTGGCGATGCCATGCACCTGCGCAATAACGGGCTGGGGCAGGCGGCGGATCGACAGCATCATGCGTGCGCAGCGCTGAAACAAATCGTGGAAATAGGCACGCCCGCTGTCGTCTGCTTGCCGCCCGGCTTGCATTTCTTTCAGGTCGTGCCCTGCGCAAAATGCCTTTCCCGCCCCCGAAATCACCACAGCGCGAATGCTGCGATCTGTGGCCAAGGCATCGAACTGCTCTTGCAGGGCTGCCAGCATGGCATCTGACAATGCGTTCAGCTTTTCGGGTGCGTTCATATGTAAATGGGCCACAGCGCCTGTGTCGTGACGTTCCAACAGTGCCATCTTGTCCTCCGTTCCGTTTCAGTCCAACCCTAGGGGGACGACGGGAGGAAGAACAAGATGCAACTGCGCATGACAATCGACGAGCTGGCCGAGTTTATCGACCGTGAGTTTCCCCAAGTGGCTGATCAATTCGCCATCGATCGCCTGGCCCCGATGGAAATTGACCTGCGCTTGAAAGTCGATCATCGCCATCTGCGCCCGGGCGGCACGGTATCTGGCCCATCGATGTTTACCCTGGCAGATTGCGCCATCTATCTGGCGATTTTGGGCATGATTGGCCCCCGCGCGCTGGCGGTGACCACCAATGCCAGCTTTGATTTCATGCGCAAACCCGCCGCAAATACCGATTTGGTGGCCAAAACCCGGCTGCTAAAGCTGGGGCGCAGTTTGGCGGTGGGCGATGCGCTGCTTTATTCCGTGGGCCAAGAGGCGCCCGTGGCGCGTGCCAGCATGACCTATGCCATTCCGCCCGAAAAGTCAGCTGAATGAGCGGGCGCCAGCAAAATGGGCAGGCCTTAAAGGCGGTGCTGTTTTTGATGCTGGCGATTTTGTGCTTTGATGCGATGAGCGTTTTGGTGCGGCTGTTGTTGGCGCGCTATTCGGTGCAAGAGCTGTCTGCCTATCGCAATGTTGTGGGGGTGCTGCCCAGCCTTGCGCTGATGATTTACACCCGCGAGCTGCGTTTGCGTGGCACGGTTTTGCGTATCACGCGCTGGCGTTTGGCCTTGTTTCGGGGCGTCGTTGTGGCGATGGCGCAGTTTTTGTTTTACTCGGGCATCGGCTATCTTGAGCTGGCCACCGTTTCGGCCCTGGGGCAGACAAATGCGCTGTTTGTGGTGCTGTTATCTGTGCTGCTGCTGGGCGAACGGGTGGGCCCCTGGCGCATATTTGCGCTGTTTTTGGGCTTTGCCGGCGCGATATGGATCATCCAGCCGGGCAGCGATGCGTTTTCGCTTTATGCGCTGTTCCCGGTGGGGGCGGCGCTGTGCTATGCCGTGTCTATGGTGACAGTGCGGATGTTTGGCACTGATGTGTCAAACGGGTTGCTTTACCTTTATTCCAGCGTGGCTGCGGCGGCCGGGGCGTTTTTGATGGCCGCCTTCACCACCCAATTCACCCCGATTGCCAGCTGGGCGGATGCCGGGCTGATTTTGGCCATGTCGCTGGTGGGGGGCACTGGGGTGTTGTTTATCATGCTGGCCTATCGCATGGGGCCGCCGTCGTTGCTGGCGCCTTTTGGGTATTTTGGCATACTTACGGCCTTTGGCGTGGGCTGGCTGTTTTTTGGCGAGGCGCCGCTGGATACGCTGTTTCCCGGTGTTTTCTTGATTGTTGGGGCAGGGGCGGTGATTATGTGGCGTGAAAACCGCCGCGCTGGCGGGAAATGAGCGAAAATCATTGGGGTATTATAATACCTATTTTTCAAGCCATTGTTTTTGAATGGTTTTTACTAAAACGCCTTGCTTGACTGCGCCGAAACACCGGGTATAACCCGCCCATCATTCAGATGGCGCGTTTGCGCTGTCGCGAACCAACCAAGGGTAACCCCGCTATGAAAACCTTCTCTGCTACCCCGGCAGATATCGACAAGAAGTGGATCGTGATCGACGCCGAGGGCGTTGTTCTGGGCCGCCTTGCCTCGATCGTTGCCATGCGCCTGCGTGGCAAGCACAAGCCGTCTTTCACCCCCCACATGGACATGGGTGACAATGTCATCGTCATCAACGCCGATAAGGTGCAGATGACCGGCAACAAACGCCGCGACAAAAAATACTACTGGCACACTGGCCACCCGGGCGGCATCAAGCACCGCACCGCACAGCAGTTGCTGGAAGGCGCCTACCCCGAGCGCGTCGTGACCGCCGCTGTAAAGCGCATGCTGCCGGGCAACCGCCTGAGCCGCCAGCAGATGACCAATCTGCGCGTATATGCCGGCGCCGCCCATCCGCACGAGGCCCAACAGCCCGAAGTGCTGGATGTGAAATCCATGAACTCCAAGAACACGCGGAGCTGATAAATGGCCGATCAAATCAACTCGCTCGAAGAGCTGGGCGCCGCTGCAGGCGTGACCGAAGCGGCCGTAGTGGCAACCCCGCGCGAACCCGTGCGTGATGCCCTGGGCCGTGCCTATGCCACCGGCAAGCGTAAAGACGCTGTTGCCCGCGTTTGGATCAAGCCGGGTTCCGGCAAGGTCGTGGTGAACGGCAAAGAAATGAATGCCTATTTTGCACGCCCCGTGCTGCAGATGATCCTGCGCCAGCCTTTCCAGGTGGCCGGTGTTGTCGATCAGTTCGACGTGATGGCAACCGTCAAAGGCGGCGGCCTGTCGGGCCAGGCGGGTGCTGTGAAACACGGCATTTCCAAAGCGTTGCAGCTTTACGAACCCTCGCTGCGCGGTGCGCTGAAAGCTGCAGGCTTCTTGACACGCGACTCGCGCGTTGTGGAACGTAAGAAATACGGCAAGGCCAAAGCCCGCCGCTCGTTCCAGTTCTCGAAGCGTTAATTTTCTGCCCCTTGGGGTATGCCAAAGGCCCGCAGGTTTCTGCGGGCCTTTTCTTTTTGCGGCTGGTGTAGCTTAGCAATCTGGCGCAATCAGCCCCAGGCCGCGCAGATAGACGCCAATGGCGCTTTCCAGCAGCTCTTCGGGGGGAAAGGGGCTGGCGGTGCCGGGCGAATTGCGCGCAAAAAGTTCCACCACTCCGTGGCTTAGTGCCCAGACATGGGCCGAAAACATAGCCGCGGGCGGGCGGCGGTTTTCGGGAATGTGGCGCGATAGATCTTCGGCGGCACGTTCCAAAACCCCGCGCGCGCGCGCGGAAACGGCGGCCAGTTCGGGTGTTTTGTTCACGCTGATGCCGCTTTCAAACATCGCAATATAATGGCCCGGATAGCGCCGGGCAAAGGCTAGATAAGCCCGGCCCGTGGCCGAAAACGCAGCCAATGCCGAGGGTTGCCCCTTGTCATAGGCATATTGCATGACATCTGCGAAAATCTCGTAGCCTTGGCGCGAGGCTTCGGCGATCAGGTCTTCGCGGCCCTCGAAATGGCGATAGACCGCCGCAGGCGTAACCCCGGCAAGTTTTGCGGCCTCTGATAAAGTAAAGCCTGTTGGGCCTTTTTCTTCGATCAGTTTCAGCGCGGCATCTACCAGCGCTTGGCGCAAATTGCCGTGGTGATAGCCTTGTTTACGCATCCCAAATGTCCGGTCCACCGCAAATCTTTGGATCCAGCGCGCCGATGGCGGCCGGGTTTTTATGTGTATAGGGCAGGGCGTGCAGAACCGCACGCATTACTTCCAGCCGGGCGCGGCGTTTGTCGTCGGCGCGCACCACCTGCCATGGGGCCTGCGGCTGGTGGCTGCGCGCCAAGGTTTCCGAGATGGCAGCACTGTAGCTGTCCCAAAGGGGCAGCCCATCAACATCGATTTGGCTGAGTTTCCATTGCTTTAGCGGGTCACGTTCACGCGCCAAAAAGCGCTGCAGCTGCTCGGCGCGGCCAATGTTGAGCCAGAATTTGAACAGGTAAATGCCCTCGTCTATCAGCATGTCTTCGAATTTGGGCACTTGGGCAAAGAAATGCGCCCGCTGAGCGGCGCTGCAAAAGCCAAACACATGTTCCACCACCCCGCGATTGTACCAGCTGCGATCAAACAGCACAATTTCGCCCGCGCTTGGCATATGGGCGATGTAGCGCTGAAAATACCATTGGCTGGCCTCGGTTTCGGTGGGTTTTGACAGCGCCACCACCCGGGCAGCACGTGGGTTTAGGTTTTCTGACAGGCGTTTGATCGTGCCGCCTTTGCCCGCTGCATCGCGCCCTTCAAAGAGGCAGGCAATGCGTGCACCGCTGCTGCGCGCCCATGATTGCAGTTTCACCATCTCGATTTGCAGCGCAGCATAATCGCGCGCATATGCTTTTTTGCTCAGTCGCTTTTTATAAGGAAAACCGGGCGTTAGTATGGCATCTTTATCTGCTGCTTGAAGGGCTACGCGCAGATCTTCGGGGGCTTTTGTTGCAAGAAACTGGCTGATCGCCCCGTTGAATGGCAAGGTCATGGCAAATTACTCCTGTCACTGGTTAAGCCTTTGGTAACCGCCCTGCCGCTTGGGCGCGGGTCTGTGCCCGATCGATGGCATCGATCACGGCATCGGGGCAGGCGTGATGCGGCATATGGCCGATGCCGGGCAACTCTGTCAGCTTTGCGTCGGGCAGCTGGCGGGCCAAAACATGGGCGTGAATATGGGCGGGCACCACGGTATCGGCCGTGCCATGCACGATTTCCACGGGCATGGGCAGGCTGGCGTAATGGCGGCTCATCTCTACGATATGGGGGCGCAGGGTGGTCAGCTGGCGGGCATTGGCGCGGAAACTATCGCGGCGCAATGTCAGCCCGGCACCGATATGGCGGGCGTAGCCCTGTGGCACGGGATCTGGCGTGAAAATACTGTGCAGCGTGGCATTCAGGCGGTGATAGGGCTTGGCCGCGGTTATAAGCGGCGGCAAAAGCGCCCCGCCCAGATAGGTGCCCAGCACGGTATAAAGCGGGCCCAAGCCCCCGGGCCATGGGTTTGACACACCAGATAGCACCACCAATGATGCCACGCGATCAGGCTGGGCCAGCGCCCATGCCAGTGCCACAGCCCCACCATAAGAATGGCCCAAAACAATGGGGCGCGTGATGCCCAACGAGGCCGCCGCCGCCGATAACACGGCGGCCTGTTCTGCCGGGCTTTCGGCGCGGGTGGTCCAGGGGCTGCTAAAATGGGCCTGCGTGCGGGCCGTCCAGCCAAGGCCGGGCCTGTCGAGCGCCAGCACGCGGTAGCGTGGGCTAAGGGCTGGTATCAGCGAAAAGGTGAAATCGCGCAGGCTGCCGCTGGCGCCATGGAGCAGCACCAAATCGGGCTTGGCGGTGCCATCATCGCCGGCCAGATAGGCATGCACGTGGCATCCCCCCACATCCAGCAGCTGGCCTTCGGGGGGGTAGCGCGCCTCGGCCTCGGCCTCGCGGTAATCGGCCAAGCGGTTGATCAGCAGGCCCGCCCCTGCCACGGCGGCGGTTGTGATGGCCGCGCCCAACATGGCTAGCGCCCGATCTCGGCCATGTCATAGGGGGTGGATTGGTAAATTTCGTTGATCCAATTGCCGTAAAGCAGGTGCGCATGGCTGCGCCAGCGGTTTTGCGGCTTTTGGCTGGGGTCATCGCCCGGATAGTAATTTGCGGGCACATTGATGGGCTTGCCCGCGGCAATGTCGCGGTCGTATTCCTCTTTCAAGGTGCCGCTGTCATATTCAAGATGGTTAAAGATATAAAGCGCCCGATGCCCCGGGTCTTCGACCAAGCAGGGGCCGGTTTCGGCGCTGTCGATCAGAATGGGCAGGCCTGCGGCCTCGATCTCGGGGCGTTTCATTTCGGTCCAGCGCGAGACAGGGATCACCATATCATCGGAAAACCCACGCAGATAGGGCGAGGCGGGCGCCAAATTGCGGTGGCGTATGCAGCCAAAGGCCTTTTGCGACAAAATATGTTTTTGCACCTTGTGGAAATGCCAGATCATGGCCATGCCGCCCCAGCATACGCCAAAGGTGCTTTGCACGTGGGTTTGTGTCCAGTCAAAGACCTGTGTCAGCTCGTCCCAATAGGTGACATCTTCGAAGGGCAAATGCTCGATCGGGGCGCCGGTGATGATAAGACCGTCGAATTTTTCGCCGCTGGCTTGCACCTCGTCGAAGGGGCGATAAAAGGCCTCCATATGTTCGGCGGCGGTGTTTTTGGTTTGATGCGCGCTCATGCGGATCAGCGACAATTCGATTTGCAGCGGCGTGGCGCCGATCAGGCGGGCGAATTGGTTTTCGGTTTGAATTTTCTTCGGCATCAGGTTCAGCAACCCAATGCGCAGCGGCCGAATATCCTGCCGCGTGGCGCGATCATCTGCCATCACCATAACGCCTTCGCGCTGAAGCACGTTATAGGCGGGCAGATCTGCGGGCAGGGTGATGGGCATTGCTTGAATAATCCTTGGTTTACAGCAGCATAGTTAGGGCCGGGTTCAGCCGGTGGCAAGCGTATCGGCGATTAACATGTCGAAATCAGCGGGGGTTTGCACCGCGGCGATATCATCGGCGGTGACGGTGATACCCCAGTTTTCCGCCATCGCCTGATAGCGCGGCTGGCGATGCGCCAGGGCTTGGGCATAGGTCCAGCGGATAAAAGTATCGGGGTTTACCTGATCTTCGGTGATGTTTTGCTGGGCCAAATAGCTGTGCCACACGTGATCTAGAAACTCTGGCTGGTATGACATCGGCTTGGGCGCACGATCAAAGCGGCGGATCAGCTCGGCGGTGTGGTCCTCGCTGCCCTTGATCCATACCATCAGCGTAGATTGGCTGAGCGCCTGTAACACCGGGTCGTTGGGGTTATGCGGATCGACCCATTCACAGATTGAACCGCCGGTATCGCAGATGAAATGCGGATAGCCATAAAGCCGCGCCGCGCGATCGATGAAATAGGGCGTATCTAACAGCGCCTGAATTTCGGCATGGCGAAACTGCGCTTGGCGGCGGGTATATTCTGCATAGCTCAGCCCACCCAGCGCCGGATTGCCGGGCTTGCCCAGATAGGTAGAGACAGGTTCCAGGTTTTGGAAGGTGATATTCGAGCCGATATAAATGCTGTCGCTCATCAGCAAATCGCGCAGGAATGGCACTTTCATCGCCTCGGCCTTGGCGTTATCGGCGATATATTCGCCCATGTAACGGGTGCCGATGCGGTAATCGATCGAGTAATGAAACCATTCGCCATTGGCGCGCAACATATTGGAAACATGCGTTTTCCCAAGACCAGACATGCCAAAAAACAAGATGTTTTTATGGGTGGCATCGCGCCAGGCCTGTGCGCTTTTGTAAATCATTTTACCGGCTTCCTGAATTGGCAATTGCTGTGTGGTAGCCGCCCAAACCCTGCCGGTCAAACGAGATTTCAGCCCCCCGTGCCCAGCGCCCCCTATTTGCGGCGCGTCTCGGTCAGCAGATTGTAATAGTTGCCCGCAAAGATCAGCACCGCGCCCAGGAACACGAAGATATCCAGCGGCTCGTTGTAAAATGCCATGCCGATCACCGCGATCAGGGGCAGGCGCACAAAATCGATGGGCACTACCACCGTGGCCGGTGCGATCGACAGCGCCGTGGTGAGGCAAAAATGCGCCAAAAGCCCGGCACAGCCAATCAGCAGCAACCAGGGCAGGGTGGTGGCATCGGGCAGGGCAATATCGCCATCCCAGCCGGCACAAATAATGCCAAAAACCGCCTGCATGATCGTGAGGTAAAACAAAATACAGGTAATGGTTTCGCTGCGCGTCAATCGCTTTGTAAACACGATCGACAGGGCAAAACCCACCGCAGACAGCGCTGCGGTCACAACGCCGATATTCAGGCTTTCTGCCCCCGGTCGTGTCACCACCAAAATACCGGCAAAGCCCATCAGCGCAGCAATCACGCGCACCTTTGTCAGCCGTTCAGCCAGGATCAGCGGCGACAGCACCAGCACCCAAAGCGGCGAGGTGAATTCCAGCGCGAAAACCTGCGCCAGCGGAATAACGGTGACCGCATAAAACCACAGGTTTTGCCCAGTGAAATGCGCCATATTCCGCAGCAGATGCACCCCCATATGGCGCCGCGTGACCTGGCCCAGGGTGCCGGCAAAGCCCGCCACCCCCAGCACGATGCAAATGCCAAACAGGCTGCGATACATCATGATTTCGAACGTATCTAACTGAAAGCTGACAGCCCGCCCGGCAATCGCCATCGATGAAAACGAGGCAATCGCCCCCGTCATCCAAAGCGCGGCCCGCAGTGTGGCGTTTTGGCTGGGTGTGCTCATCTGTGCCATCCTTTGGGCGGGCGCATTTTCCCGCGGCCCGCATACATTCGGGTGGCGCGGGGGGAAAATGCAAGCGCCAATTTCACCCCACGCGCCACGCCGTTGCGGCAGATTATGCAAATGCCAGGTCGTCGCGCTTAAATAGCAGCGGCTGTGTTAATGCAGACAGGGCCACGATTGGCCGGCCCTGGGCATCAAAATTTTGCGGATCAAGATAGCGCTGGAACGCCGCTTTCAGGGCAGGCCATTCGCTGTCGATCGCGGCAAACCATGCAGTATCGCGGTTGCGCCCCTTAACGATAGACATCTGGCGAAACACGCCTTCGTAAGACAGGCCCAAACGCTGCGCGGCATGGCGGCTTTTGCGGTTAAGCGCGTTGCATTTCCATTCATAGCGGCGATAGCCGTTTTCAAAGGCCCATTGCATCATCAGCACCATCGCCTCGGTGCCGGCGCGCGTGCGCTGCAGGGGCGGTGCAAAATTGATATGGCCCACTTCGATACTGCCATTGGCCTGGTCGATACGCAAAAAACTGGCCAAACCAATGGCGCGATCATCGCTGCGGCGGATGATGGCAAAAAACGCCGGGTCTTGCAGGGCCTCTTGGCTGGCCAGCCAGGTTTCATAGGCGCAAAGCGTGGGAAACGGGCCATAAGGCAGATAATCCCAAATGGCGCCTTGGCTGTCTTGGGAATTGGCCGCAAACAAATCGGCGGCGTGATCGGCCACAGAAACGGGGCGCAAAACAACATCGGTGCCAGCCAGCACAATACCCTTGGGGTGCGGTGGCGGGGTGAAGTGGGAGAGGGTGTCGTTCAGCGCCATCGGTTATCCTGCTA
>CAJXSO010000028.1 GCA_913061505.1 uncultured Lutimaribacter sp. | reverse complement strand
TACACTGCGCAGCTGGATCAGGCCATCGAGCGTCTTCATGCCGAGGGTCGCTATCGCACCTTTATCGATATTGTGCGCGAGCAGGGGAATTTTCCGCATGCCGAATGGCAGCGCGAAGATGGCAGCACGCGCCCTGTTACTGTGTGGTGCGGCAATGATTATCTGGGCATGGGCCAGCACCCGGCGGTGTTGTCGGCGATGCATGCAGCGCTTGATGCCACGGGCGCCGGTTCGGGCGGCACGCGCAATATTTCGGGCACCACCGTTTATCATAAGGCGCTCGAGGCCGAGCTGGCCGATCTGCACGGCAAAGAGGCAGCGCTTTTGTTCACCAGCGCCTATATCGCCAATGATGCCACGCTTTCCACCCTGCCCAAGCTGTTTCCCGGGCTGATCATCTATTCTGACGAATTGAACCACGCCAGCATGATCGAAGGGGTGCGCCGCAACGGTGGCGCCAAGCGCATTTTCCGCCATAACGACGTGGCGCATCTGCGCGCCTTGCTGGCCGCCGACGACCCGGCAGCGCCCAAGCTGATCGCCTTTGAATCGGTCTATTCGATGGATGGCGATTTTGGCCCGATTGCCGAAATTTGCGACCTGGCCGATGAATTTGGCGCGCTGACCTATATCGACGAGGTGCATGCGGTGGGCATGTATGGCCCGCGCGGCGGTGGTGTGGCCGAACGCGACGGGCTGGCCGGGCGCATCGATATCATCAATGGCACCCTGGCCAAGGCCTATGGGGTGATGGGCGGCTATATCGCGGCCTCGGCCAAGATGTGCGACGCCATCCGCTCCTACGCGCCGGGCTTTATCTTTACCACCTCGCTGCCACCGGCGGTGGCGGCAGGGGCTGCGGCCTCGGTTGCGTTTTTGAAAACCGCAGATGGCCAGGCCCTGCGCCAGCGCCACCAAGAGCAGGCGCGCGTGCTGAAACTGCGCCTCAAAGCGATGGGCCTGCCGATCATCGATCATGGCAGCCATATCGTGCCGGTCATCGTGGGCGACCCGGTGCATACCAAAAAACTGTCTGACATGCTGCTAGATCAGTTCGGCATCTACGTGCAGCCCATCAACTTTCCCACCGTGCCCCGCGGCACCGAGCGGCTGCGCTTTACCCCCTCGCCAGTGCATGGCGCCCGCGAAATCGACACGCTGGTGCGCGCAATGGATGGGCTCTGGGCACATTGTGCGCTGAATCGTGCCGAATTGAGCGCCTAGAATATTACAAGACTGCAATACTGCTTGCGCCGTGTTAATATAGTGTAAATGTACATCGTGATCCGAATCGTCGGTTCTGGTGTTATAATGCCGGTGTAGTGTGGGGCAGTGGCGGATGATTGGGTGGAAAACCAAGCCTGAACAGGCGGTGGATGACAACAAACCCAAAGGGTTTGATGATTACGACATCCGTCTGGGCGACCTGATGCGCGGCGAGCGCGCGACATTGGGTAAATCGCTGCTTGATGTGCAACGCGAGCTGCGGATCAAAGCCAATTACATTGCCGCCATTGAAAACTGCGATCCATCCGCCTTTGACACGCCCGGGTTTATCGCGGGCTATGTGCGCTCTTATGCGCGCTATTTGGGCATGGATCCTGATCAGGCCTTTGCCCAGTTCTGCGCCGAAAGCGGGTTTTCCACAGCCCATGGCATGTCTGCCGCGGCCAGTGCCGCCAAGCCCGCCAAACAGCCCCAAGCCGCATTGGGTGCCGCAGGCCGCGATCCGTTTACCGCCCCGGCCACGCCTTTTGTGCCGGCAGGCGAGGCGCTGTTTTCGCGGATCGAGCCGCGTGCGATCGGGTCTAGCCTGGTGTTGCTGGTGCTGATCGGCTCGCTGGGGTTTGGGGCTTGGTCGGTTTTGCAAGAGGTCCAGCGCGTGCAATTCGCGCCGGTCGAAAACACCCCCGATGTTTTGGCGGTGCTCGACCCTGTGCAAGGCGCGGGCCAAGCGCCGGGCCTGGGCCAGGTGCTGGCCGAAGATGTGCTGCCTGATGCGCGTGCGATGGTGCAGATGGCGGCGCCCATCGGCATGGCCGATGCAATAGACCGCCCCTATCGCCCGCAGCCTTTGGATGTGCCGGTGATGGTGTCGCGCGATGCGCCCATCTCAACGCTGGATCCGGCCAATGTTGGCGTATTTGCCCAAGCCGCCCCGCAGATGCCGCAGGTGGATCGGGAAACCTTTCCGCGGGTGGCACAGCAGGTGGGGGGGCAGCTGGGCTCTGTGGCCCAGGCCGATGCCGGCCCTGCCTTGCCCAAGGTCAGCCAAGACACTGGCCTGGGGGTAACGGTTGTTGCCGCGCGCCCCTCGTGGGTGCGGGTGCGCGCCGCGGATGGCACGGTGGTATTCGAGGGTATCTTGGGCGCGGGCGACACCTATGAGGTGGCCCAAGCCGAGGTGCCCCACACCATTCGTGTGGGCGAAAGCGGTGCAATTTACTTTAATGTCGGTGGCCAAACCTATGGCCCTGCTGGCGAACGTGGTGCGGTGACATCGAATTTGGCGCTGGATGCGGCGCAGCTGGCGCAAAGCTATGCTGTGGCAGATTTGGCCCAAGACGGCGATCTGGCCCGCGTTGTGGCCGAGCTGACGCCGGGTAATTAACTGGGCAATTAACTGGGCAACTAGGCGCCGCTTGGCGGTTGCTTATGGGCGGCCAAGGGCCTAATCCTGTTATCAAACAACGATTGGGGCCGTCATGACGCTGAATCATATCCGACCGTGGCGTAATATCTACCGCCGCCAAAGCCGCCAGATCATGGTGGGCAATGTGCCTGTCGGGGGCGATGCGCCCATCAGCGTGCAAACCATGACAAATACGCTGACCACCGATGTGGCGGCAACGGTTGCGCAAATTCAACGCGCAGCCGAGGCGGGGGCCGATATTGTGCGCGTCAGCGTGCCCGACGAGGCATCGGCCCGGGCGCTGCGCGAGATCGTGCGCGAAAGCCCGGTGCCCTTGGTGGCTGATATCCATTTTCACTACAAACGCGGCATCGAAGCGGCCGAGGCGGGGGCTGCCTGCCTGCGCATCAACCCCGGCAATATCGGCAGCCCGGAACGGGTGCGCGAGGTGATCGCGGCGGCGCGCGATCATGGCTGCTCGATCCGCATTGGTGTGAATGCCGGCAGCTTGGAAAAGCACTTGCTTGAAAAATACGGCGAGCCGACCCCAGATGCGATGGTGGAAAGCGGTATGGAGCATATCCGCATTCTGCAAGATAACGATTTTCACAACTTCAAGATCAGCGTCAAAGCCAGCGATGTGTTCATGGCGGCGGCCGCCTATCAACAACTGGCCGAGGCCACAGATGCCCCCATACACCTCGGCATTACCGAGGCGGGTGGGCTGACCTCGGGCACGATAAAATCGGCCATTGGGCTGGGCAACCTGCTGTGGATGGGCATTGGCGATACGATCCGTGTCAGCCTGTCGGCCGATCCGGTGGAAGAGGTGAAAGTGGGCTACGAGATTTTGAAATCTCTGGGCCTGCGCCACCGCGGGGTGAATATTATCTCGTGCCCCTCTTGTGCGCGCCAAGGGTTTGACGTGATCAAAACCGTTGAAACCCTGGAAGAGCGGCTGGCCCATATCAAAACCCCGATGAGCCTGTCGATCATCGGCTGCGTTGTGAATGGCCCGGGCGAAGCGCTGATGACCGATGTGGGCTTTACCGGCGGTGGGGCCGGCAGTGGTATGGTGTATTTGGCGGGCAAGGCCAGCCATAAAATGAGCAATGCGCAGATGGTGGATCACATCGTGGAACAGGTGGAAAAGAAAGCCGCCGAGATTGACGCCGCCAACGCTGAACAGGGCGCTGGTGCCTAAGGCCGCGCTGCGCGTTTTTCGATGTAGCGATCCAAAACAATGGGCGGCACGTGGCCGCGCACGACCATATCGTGAAATACATAGACCGGCCATTGCGCGTTTGGGCCTGTCTCCAGGCCCAGCTGCGCGGCCAGTTTGCGGCTGGTGGCTGGGTCATGGGTGTAGATGCGCACAGCGCCTGCCTGCGCTAAAGCCCCCAGTTCGGCGCGCGCCTGGGGGCAGCTGGGGCAGGGCGCGCCCATCAGCACCGCCAGCTTAACCGGCGCATCCTTGGGGCCCATTGCCGCCGCCCCTGGTGCAAAAAGCTGTGGCCCAAGCCCCTTTAGCACGGCCTTGTCGCGCGCCGCGTGGGCGGCAAAGCTGCGGGGGGCGGGCAGGCTGGGGGGCACCAACAGCTGGGGTTCATCCATGAACAACTGATAAAGCGCGCGCTGAAAGGCGCGTTTTTGCGCCGGGTCTTGCAACAGATCTTGCAGGCTTTGCGCAGGGGCGGCAGGGCTTGCCAGTGCCAGCCCCAACGCCGCTGCAAACACCGCGCGCAGGCCAAGGCCCATGATCACTGCGCCCGAATTTCGGCCACCAGTTTCTTCATACCATCAAGCGGCACATAGCCACGCAACATCTGCTCGCCCAGAACAAAGGTGGGGGTGCCATTGATCTGCAACCGCGCCGCCAATTGGTGGGTGTCGCGGATCACGGCTGTTACCTCGTCGCTGTCCATCTTGGCCAAGATGGGGGCGGCATCCAGCCCCAGATCGGCGGCTAGGCGTGCCAGGCTTTCGGGGCCAACGGTGCCTTTGAAAGCGATCAGCGCATCATGCACCGATTTGTAGGCGGCATCGCCCGCCACCATGCGCGTGGCAATGGCAAAGCGCGACGATATCACGGATTGATCGCCCAGAATGGGAAACTCTTTCAGGATAAACCGGATATTGCCATCGCTTTGCACCAGTTGGGCCACTTCGTCATGGGCTTTGCGGCAGTAGCCGCAGCGATAATCGACAAATTCAACCAAGGTGATATCGCCTTGCAGGTTGCCGCCCACCCAGCTGTTTTCATCCTGGAAAAGGGCCGCGCTGTTCACGCTGATCATATCGCGATCTGTTTGGGTTTGGGCATTGGCCTGGCGTGCCTCTAGCACGGCCACGGCCTCCATGATGACCTCGGGGTTTTCCAGCAGATAGGCGCGCACCTCGGCCCGGAACGCTGTGCGCTCGGCGTCAGACATTTGGCCCAGATCAAGCGCGGCCAAGGGCGATGCTGTGGCAAAAGCCAGCGCCATGGCGCCTGCGGCAAGAATATGTTTCATGGTGCGATCTCCGTTATTTTGCTAGGGCAGCTTCGGCCCCAGAAAGCACATCTTGGGCTCGGATACCAGCGCGCGATCCGGGTGTAACCTGGCCCAAGGCGCGGTTGGCATGCAGGCGCGCATCGGCGAATTGGCCCAGCAGGGCATAGCGCTCTGCCGTCACAACCGAGGCCATGCCGCGTTCGTTATTTTTTGCATAAGCCAGGGCCAGATCGCGCAGCACGGCAACATTGCGAAAATCGCGCGCGCGCGAGCGTTCCAAAATGTCGCGCGCCTCGCGCGGCTGGCCTGCCGCCAACAGAGCGCGCCCATAGCCTGCCAAGATCAGCGCGTTGCGCGGCGCCAGTTCCGTGGCCCGGCGATAGGCCAAAACCGCCTGATCCACCCGGCGGCTTTCCAGCAGAATTTGCCCGCGCAATTCATGCACAAAAGCGTCTTCTGGATGGGCCAGCGCCAGCCTGTCGATGGCTGCGATCGCTTGGGCGCTATCGGGTATGCGATGCCATGCGATGGCCTGCATCATTTGCGCCAGATCGGTATGCTCTTGCTTGCGCGCAGCCGTTTGCGCCCAGCTGGGGGCGCGCAAAAAGGCGCCCAGCTTGGCCTGTGCCCGCGCCATCCAATACTCGGCCTGGGGGTTGGCGGTTTTGGTGTTCGGCGCGGCCTTGATCAAGGCCTCCATCGCGCGAAAACGATCGCGTGACAGCGGGTGGCTGCGCGCATAGGTATCTTGCTGGGTGGGGGTTAACAGCTCTTGCCCGCGAAACAGATCGAACACGCGCAAATAGGCGCTGGGATCTATCCCTGCGCGGATCAAATAGCGCAGGCCGCTGGCATCGGCGGCGCTTTCTTCGGTGCGAGTGTGGCTCATAAAGTTTTGGGTGGCAGCCCCCATGATGCCACGCGCCAATGCCCCTGCAGCGGCCGTTTCACCAGTGGTGGCGGCGGTTGCTGCGGCCAGGGCCACGCCAAACCCCGCCACGGTGCTGGCGCGCTGCATATTTTGCATACGCCGCGCGATATGGCCGTTTTGGATATGGGCCACCTCATGGGCGATAACGGCCTGCAATTCAGCGGCGCTTTTCAGCCGCAAAATCAGGCCGGAATGCAGAAATATATGCTGCGTATCGATCACAAATGCGTTCAGCGCGGGGTCGTTGACCACCAGAATGCGGGTGCCGAAACTGGGCATGCCCGCGGCCAGCAGCACCGGCTGGGCCAATTCGCTAAGCGCGTTTTCGATATCGGGGTCACGAATCAAACTTGCGGCGCGGGCGGGCAGGCTGGCCAGCAGGGCAAAAGCCGCCAACAGCACAACGCGCATCAGATAATTCATTGACCCTGCACCCCTTTCCTTGCGAATACCAACACGCATAGCATAGGAGCGCGGATATGCGGAACTCAACCCGTGGTGAAGTGGATCCCTTTATTGTGATGGATGTGATGGAGGCCGCCCGCGCCGCCGAGGCCGCAGGCCGCCACATCATCCATATGGAGGTGGGCCAGCCCGGCACAGCCGCCCCCGCCGCCGCCCGCACAAGCCTGGCCCAGGCCATGGAGGCGGGGCCGCTGGGCTATACTGTGGCGCTTGGCCTGCCCGAATTGCGCGCCCGTATCGCCCAGCTTTACCTAGAATGGTATGGCCTTACGCTGGATCCGGCGCGCGTGGTGGTGACGCCTGGATCGTCGGGGGCGTTTATCTTGGCCTTTAGCGCGCTGTTTGATGCAGGCCAAAGGGTGGGCATTGGCGCGCCGGGCTACCCCAGTTACCGCCAGATCCTGAAAGCGCTGGATTTGCAGCCCGTGATGCTGGAAACACAGGCCGAAAACCGCCTGCAGCCCACGCCCGCTGATCTAGAGGGGCAAAATTTGGATGGTTTGCTGGTGGCAAGCCCCGCCAACCCCAGCGGCACGATGCTGGACAAAGACGCGCTGGCGGCGCTGATCCATGCCACACAGGCGCAGGGGGCTGCGTTTATCTCGGACGAGATTTACCACGGCATCGAATACGAGGCCAAAGCCGTTAGCGCGCTGGAAATCAGCGATGATGTCTATGTGATCAACTCGTTTTCCAAATATTTCAGCATGACGGGCTGGCGTATTGGGTGGATGGTGGTGCCGCCCGCACATGTGCGCCTGATCGAACGCTTGGCGCAAAATCTCTTTATCTGCCCGCCCCATGCCAGCCAGGTGGCGGCCTTGGCGGCGATGGATGCGCATGAGGAATTGCAGCGCAACATGGATGTGTATCGCGAAAACCGGAAATTGATGCTAGAGGGGCTGCCCAAGGCAGGGTTTGATCGCATAGCACCCCCCGATGGGGCCTTTTATGTCTATGCCGATGTCAGCCACCTGACCCAAGACAGCCGTCAGTTTTGTGCCGAAATCTTGGAAAAAGCCGGGGTAGCTGTTACCCCGGGGCTGGATTTTGACGCCAAGCGTGGCCATGGCACGCTGCGCTTTTCCTATGCGCGCAGCACCGCCGATATCCGCGAGGGGCTGGCACGGCTGGCGCGCTTTATGGCCGATACAGGCAGGGTGTGACGGCGCAGATCGAAACGCAGGGTGCATGGTGGTTGGTTTGAGGAAATATTCATTATTACTAGCGATTTGCGCTGCACTCTTTATGCAAATTTCGCCGCTGTTGGCGCAAGGGTTCAGTGGCCTTGCCCGCGTAGATGCCACAGCCAGCAGCCTGCGCGCTACCGATCAGGGCGCGCGGCTGCAATTGCGCCTGTCGCAAGGTGTGCCATGGCGGGCCTATACGCTGGATGGGCCGCCACGGCTGGTGCTTGATTTCCGCGAGGTTGATTTCTCTGGCTTCCAGGGGGCCGAATTTCTGCAAACCGCGCAGATCTTGGGGGTGCGGTTTGGCACGGTGCGCCCCGGGGTATCGCGGCTGGTGGCCGAACTGGCCGCACCCTTGGTGGTCGCGCAGGCCGCGATGACCGTGCAGCCCGAAACCGGCGCGGCACAGATAAACATTGACCTGCAAGAAACTGATAAGGAAACATTTTCTGAAATGTCCGGTGTGCTGCGCGACCCGGATTTTGACCTGCCCGACAACGCGCCCCCCCCAGCCGCCCCAGCCCCGGCGCTTGGCGACGGGCCGGTGATTGTGGTGCTAGATCCGGGCCATGGCGGCATCGATCCGGGCGCCGAGCGTGGCGGTGAAAGCGAAAAGAACCTGATGCTGGCCTTTGCGCGCGAATTGCGCGACACGCTGCGCCGCCTGGGCGGGTTCGAGGTGGTGCTCACCCGCGATGACGATCGTTTTGTCGCGCTCGAGCGCCGCATCGCCATCGCCCATCAGGCGCGGGCGCATGTGTTTTTATCCCTGCATGCCGATGCTTTGGGGCCGGGCCAGGGCCAGGCCAGCGGCGCCACGGTCTATCTGCTGGATCGCAATGCCAGCGACGAGGCCACCCGCCTGCTGGCCGAACGCCACGACCGCGATGATCTGGTCTCGGGCATCGATCTGCGCGGCCAAGATGATGTGATTGCCGATATCTTAATGGATCTTGCCCGCCAAGAAACCGGCCCCCGGGCCGAATTATTGGCGCAATCGCTGGTGGCGGGCATGCAGCAGGCGGGGGGGCCGGTGAACAGCCACCCCATTCGCCGGGCTGATTTTTCGGTGCTCAAAGCCGCCGATATTCCCTCGGTGCTGGTCGAGGTGGGCTTTCTTAGCAGCCCGCGCGATTTGAAAAACCTCACCAACCCCGAATGGCGCCTTGGAATGGCCCAAGCCATTGCGCGCGGCATTCAGGCCTGGGTGATCGCAGATCTGGCGCGCGCGGGGTTGCGCCGCCGCTAGGGGGCTGGCCAAAGTTTGCCGATCGGGCCCGGGTTCTTGTTTTGACCAGCGCGGCCGCAGCGCGTATAGAAGGGGCACTGAACAGGGGCGCTGCATTGATCAGATTCATTCTTTCTTTTTTTGGTGCTATTTTTACCCTGGTCACGCTGGGGCTGTTTATGGTCGCGCTTAGCATCGGGGCGGTGTTTTGGATCTATGGCCGCGATTTGCCCAGCCATGAAAGCCTGGCCCAATATACCCCGCCGACGATCAGCCGCATTTATTCCAGCGAAGGCCAGATCATCGATGAATTCGCGCAAGAGCGGCGGCTTTTCAGCCCCGCGGCCGATATCCCTGATCTGGTAAAACATGCCTTTATCAGCGCCGAAGATAAGAATTTCTATACCCACAAAGGCTATGATGCGCGCGGTATCATCGCTGCGGGTATCGATGCGGTGCGCAGCCGCGGGCGCGATGTGCGCGGCGCCTCGACGATCACCCAGCAGGTGATGAAAAACTTCCTTTTGGGTGGCGAACGCCGGGTCGAACGGAAGATCAAAGAAATCATCCTGGCCACGCGGCTGGAAGAAACGCTGAGCAAAGACCGCATTCTTGAGCTCTATTTGAACGAGATTTTCCTGGGCCAAAACTCGTATGGGGTGACAGCGGCGGCGCAGACCTATTTCAACAAATCGCTCTCGCAGCTGGCCCCGCATGAAGCGGCGTTTTTGGCCTCGCTGCCCAAGGCACCCTCAGATTATCACCCGGTGCGCCGCAAAGACCGGCTGTTGGCGCGGCGCAATTTCGTGCTGAAAGAGATGATGGAAAACGGCTATATCAGCCAAGCCACCTATCAGGCCGAGGTGGCACAGCCGCTGCGCTCGGTTCAAAATGGCGATTTCGACAGTTTCAAATCGGCCCTGCCGCCACGCGACTATTTTACCGATGAAATCCGCCGCCAGCTTTCCAGCAGTTTTGGCGAAGATGAATTTTTCTCGGGCGGGATGACGGTGCTGGCCAGCATCGACCCGGAAATGCAGAAAATCGCCGCAAAGGCGCTGCAACGGCAGCTGGAAATCTACGACCGTGATCGGGGTATCTGGCGGGGCACGGGGCAGGCCATCGACCCGGGGTTATTGGCCGATGATGCCGCTTGGCGCGCGGCCCTGGCCGAGGTTGGCGTGCCCCGCGATATCGTGCTGGATGGGCAATGGCGCCCGGCAGTGGTGCGCAGCTTGGGCGATCGCGAGATGCGCCTGGCCATCGAGGGGCTGGCCCCAGACGAGCTGAGCCCGCATGCGGTGCCGCGCAGCGATATCAAATGGATGAAGGGCAGCTTTTACGACAATTTCAAGCCCGGCGATGTGGTGCTGGTGCGCGCTGAAACCGATGGGCCTGACGGCACAGGCGCGTTCAAAGGCTGGTCCTTGCGCCAGGTGCCCGAGGTGCAGGGCGCCTTTATGGCGATGGATGTAAATTCGGGCCGGGTTATTTCCATTCAGGGCGGGTTTTCCTACCAGCATTCGGTCTTTAACCGCGCCACACAGGCCCAGCGCCAGCCCGGTTCCAGCTTTAAGCCGTTTGTTTATGCCTCGGCCCTTGATAGCGGCTACACCCCGGCCACGATTGTGATCGATGCGCCGATCGAGATTGACACGCCGCAGGGGCTGTGGCGGCCCAAAAACGCCTCGGACAAGTTTTACGGGCCCACGCCCATGCGCACTGGTATCGAACAATCGCGCAACCTGATGACCATCCGCCTGGCCCAAGAGGTGGGCATGGATGTGGTGGCCAATTACGCTGAAAAATTTGGCGTTTATCAGGACATGGGCCAGTTCCTGGCCAATTCGCTGGGGTCCGAGGAAACCACGCTGTACAAAATGGTGGCGGCCTATGCGATGTTTGCCAATGGCGGCGAGCGGGTCGAGCCCACTTTGGTAGACCGGGTGCAAGACCGCTATGGCAACACGGTTTATCGTCATGACCAGCGCCAATGCGTTGATTGTGCCAACCCAGAGCTGCCCGAAGGCCAGGCGCCGCAGATCATCTCGCGGCGCGAGCGGGTGATGAACGCGGTTACGGCCTATCAGCTGACATCGATGATGCAAGGCGTGGTGCAGCGCGGCACCGCCAGCCGCGCAATCAACCTCGACGTGCCTGTTGCCGGGAAAACCGGCACAACCAACGATGCCAAAGACGTGTGGTTTGTGGGCTTTACCAATTCGCTGGCGGCGGGGTGTTACATTGGTTTCGATACCCCCCGGCCGCTGGGGCGTGGCGCCTCGGGCGGGGGGATGTGTGGGCCGGTGTTCCAGGCCTTTATGGAAGAGGCGGTGAAAAAATACGGCGGTGGGCCGTTCCGCGTGCCAAAAGAATGCATGTTCCTGAAGATCGACCGCTTTACCGGCGCGCGCCTGGCCGATGATGCAACGGGCGATAATGTGGTGGCAGAATGTTTCCGCGAGGGGGAAGAGCCGGTGTTTGGCATCACCTTTGATGGGGGCTTTGCCATGGGGCAAAACCTGCCCTTGGTTGACGAGATCGAGGCGCTACCTGCGCGGCAAGTGACTACATCATCGGGGGAAACCGCAACTGTGGGCCCCAAGGCCAATTTTGGCACGCTCAGCTCGGGCGGGCTATATTAACACGGGGGCCGGGCGCGCGCGCCCGGTTTTGGCAAGCTAGATGCGCGGGTGGCGCTTGCCCCGCGCCTGTGGCTGGTCTAAGACCGCAACCGAACCACCCCAGAGGATAGACATGCGCGCGGATGCCCTGAATACTGTTGCCGAAATCGAAAAGTCGCTGGCCTTGTTGCGCCAACGTCTGGATTGGGACACAGCCCAGCACCGGCTGGAAGAATTCAACGCCCGCGTCGAAGACCCGAACCTGTGGGATAACCCCGACAACGCCCAAAAGCTGATGCGCGAACGCCAAACGCTGGTGGATGCGATGAAAACCTATACCGACATTCAGCAAGAGCTGGCCGATAATATCGAGCTGATCGAGTTGGGCGAGATGGAGGGCGATGCCGAGGTGGTGAAAGATGCCGAAGCGGCGCTGAAAACGCTGGCGGCGCGCGCGGCGGAAAAAGAGCTAGAGGCGCTGCTGGATGGCGAGGCTGACAGCAATGATACCTTCTTGGAAATCAATGCCGGTGCCGGCGGCACGGAAAGCTGCGATTGGGCCTCGATCTTGGCGCGCATGTATGTGCGGTGGGCCGAGAAAAAAGGCTATAAGGTAGAATTGCAATCCACATCGCCTGGCGAAGAAGCCGGCATCAAATCGGCCACCTATAAAATTTCGGGCCATAATGCCTATGGCTGGCTGAAAACCGAAAGCGGCGTGCATCGCTTGGTGCGTATCTCGCCCTATGACAGTTCTGCGCGGCGCCATACGTCGTTTTCGTCGGTTTGGGTTTATCCGGTGGTGGATGACAATATCGAAATCGATGTCAGCCCGAATGATATACGCATTGATACCTACCGCTCGTCCGGGGCGGGGGGGCAGCACGTGAACACCACCGATTCTGCGGTGCGTATTACCCATATTCCCACCGGCATTGTTGTGACCAGCTCTGAGAAATCACAGCACCAAAACCGCGATATCGCCATGAAGGCGCTGAAATCGCGCCTCTATCAGCTAGAGCTTGACCGCCGCAACGCCGAGATCAACGCCCAGCACGAAGCCAAGGGCGAGGCGGGCTGGGGCAACCAGATCAGGTCTTATGTGTTGCAGCCCTATCAGATGGTCAAAGACCTGCGCACCAGCTTTGAAACCAGCGATACCCAAGGCGTGTTAGATGGCGATCTGGATGGGTTTATGGCGGCCACTTTGGCGCTGAAAGTGGCTGGCAAAAGCCGCGCCGAGGCGCAGGGCACAGATTAAGCCCTGCGCGCCTGGCAGCCCGCGCCGCTATTGCGCGGGCACCAGCCGCGTTAGCCCCACCGGGGCTGCGCGCGCCAAATCCAGATCAAGCGACATCGGAATATATTCACCCCGGCGCCACAGCTCGCCCAGATCGTCGTAATGGCGCGACAAAGGGTGCCCCGATTGCCCGGTTGAGACGATGAACACCGAACTGTCTGGATCGGTGAAATCATAAACCCCCCGATAGCCTGCCGCGTGCACGTTCAAAAACGGGTTCTCGCCCCGGCCCAGGGTTTTGCCACGCATCAAGGTGTTATCCCCGCCGCTGGTGCTTTGGCGGATGTTCACGATGCTTTTTATAAATGGCACCTTGCCCAGAACCGGGTGATCATGGGTGGCTTGGTGGGCATCGCCCCACCGCAGCGCCTCGATGCTGCCGCCATAGGTTTCATCCAGCCAGATGATCGCCTCGTCCAGCGCCTGGCGGGCGATATCGGCACAGGTTTCGCGCGGGGCGCTTTGGATGACGTCGCACCAAATGCCCGCCCCATCGACATCGCGAAACACCCGTTCGATGAACAGCGGTTCGATATGGTCAAACTCTTGCGCCAGCGTGCCCAATTCATCCTGGATCAAGCGGCGCTGCAGGTGGCGCACCCAGGCCATATAGATCAGCGGCTCTGGCAGGTGTTCGTTCATCTCGCCATTCCATTCGGCCAGCAATTGCAGGGCGATCTGGCGTTGGCGTTCGGGCGTGCCCTGGGGGGCAGGGGTGCCGGTGAACCACAATTCGGCGCCAATCAGCGGCAACAGGCTGCGCGCTGTGGGCGATACCGTATCCAGCTGCGCCTCGATGAAACTGTCGCGGGTGTGCACCTGGCGCGATTGCATCAGGCGCTGCCAGCGCTGCACGCGCTGGCTGTCGCCCCAGTCAAAGGACACATGCAGGGGAAAGGGGCGCTCGACCGTCTTGTTATTCGTATTGCCCAAGATCCCGCCGATGGGGTTCACGAATTCGGGGTTGGCGCTGGCAGGAAACAGCCCCTGCCAGCGGTTTTGGGGCAACCAGCCGGGGGCCGGCATGCGGCCTTGGGTTTGGTGGGCGGCATCGCGGCGGGGCATGGCGCCAATGGTGCGCATGGCAATTTGCACCCCATCCACCACCGTCAGGTTTTGCGCGGGCGCAATATAAAGCGCGCTGCCCTCTAGCGCGTCTTGCACGGTTTTGGCCTGCATCAGGCGCAGCCCCGCGCTCATCGAGGTGTCGGCCGGGCTTAGCGCGGTCCAGCTTAGGCTGGCGACATGGCCCTTTGGGGTGATTTCGGCCAAGTCAAAATCGCTTCCAGGCAGGATGGGGCCGTTTTCCGACCAGCGCAGCGTTAATGTGACGGGCGCGTGATCTTTGATTTCCACGATGCTGGGGCGTGTGGAAAACCGTTTGTAGCCTTCGGGCGTCAGGTATTCCTCGGGGTTTTCCGGGTTTAGCTGTTCCAGCAGCACATCCTGATCATCCATATAGGCCGAGGTCAGCCCCCAGCCCAGATCGGCACTGCGGCCCGATAACACCAGCGGCATGCCGGGAATTGTGCCGCCGATCACCCCACCGCTGGCCAGTTCCAGCCGCGCCAAATACCAGATGCTTGGGGCCGACAGGCCCAGATGCGGGTCGTTGGCCAATAACGTGCCCCCCGCCGCCGATCGCTGCGGTGCTGCAGCCCAGGCATTCGAGGCCGATGCCATGCCGCGCGGGGGCACGGGCCACATAAACGGCCGTTCTTTGGGCGCCGCGGCCGCATAGGCATTGGTGCCCTCGGGCAAAAGGCTGGAATAGGCGGGCAGGGCGCCCACCCCGCTGCCGGGCGCATCGGGCAAGATATCGGCCAAGCGGCGCGCATCGGGCAGCAGCATCGACAGGCGCGCGCGCAGCACCTCGGTTTGCAGGTGATCAGACAGCTGCAGCGCCATCAGTTTCAAAATGGCCAAACTATCGGCAGGCGTCCAGGGCGCCACGGGCACATCGAAAATAAACATCTCGGGCGCACCGCGGCCCAAGGCCTGTTTGTTGATCTGCACCAAGCGGGCATTCACCCCGGCTGCATAGGCGTTAAGCATGGCGATCGTGGCGCTATCTTGCGCAGCCACCGATTGCTGGGCCAAATTATACAGATCCAGGCGGCGCAGCAGCTTATCGGTTTCAACAGTGCGCAGGCCAAACACCTCGGATAGCCGGCCCTGCGCGGTGCGGCGCATCACCACCATCTGCCACAGCCGATCTTGGGCGTGGGCATAGCCCAGGCCAAAAAACACATCGCTGTCAGATTGGCCCAAAATATGCGGCACATTGGCCGTATCGCGCAGAATTTCCACCGGGGCGTTGATGCCTGCCACGGTCTCGGTGGCGTCATAATCGGGCAGCGAGCGTGATGACAGGTAATAGACCGCAAAGACCGCAAACATCAGCAGCAATAGACTGCCGCCAGCGATACGCACCAGCCATTTGAAAATTAGCGACATTACAAACCTATCCGCTTCACTCTTGCCTTTGCCGCATTAGCTAGACACAAACCAAGAGGAACACAAATAGCAAGGGAGTGGATCATGGCAAAAGTGGCATTTCTGGGGTTGGGCGTAATGGGCTACCCCATGGCGGGGCATCTGCAAAAAGCTGGCCACACAGTGTGCGTCTATAACCGCACCGCCGCCAAGGCCGAGAAATGGGTGGCCGAGCATGGCGGCACCATGGGCCACACACCGGCCGAGGCCGCCGCAGGGGCCGAGATTGTTTTTGCCTGTGTCGGCAATGATGATGATTTGCGCGCCGTTGTGCTGGGTGCGCAGGGCGCGCTGGCGGGCATGGACGAGGGCGCGCTTTTTGTCGATCACACCACCGTATCGGCCAAAGTCACAGCCGAGCTTTACGCAGCCGCCAAAGCCCAAGGGAAAGGCTTTGTTGATGCGCCGGTTTCGGGCGGGCAGGCGGGCGCTGAAAATGGCGTTTTGTCGATCATGTGCGGCGGTGATTTGGCTGATTACACCCAGGCCGAGCCGGTGATGGCCGCCTATGGGCGCACTGTAAAACGCTTGGGCGAAAGCGGCGCGGGCCAGCTGACCAAGATGGTCAACCAGATCTGCATTGCAGGGCTGGTGCAGGGCCTGGCCGAGGGGCTGAATTTTGCCCAGGCCGCAGGTCTTGATGGCAAAGCTGTGGTCGAGGTGATCCAGGGCGGCGCTGCGGGCAGCTGGCAGATGGCCAACCGCCATGCCACCATGCTGGATGATTTTTTTGACTACGGGTTTGCGGTTGACTGGATGCGCAAAGATCTTGGCATTTGCCTGCAAACCGGCAACGAGATCGGCGCCGCCTTGCCGGTGACGGCGCTGGTGGATCAGTTTTACAAAGATGTGCAGCGCATGGGGGGCGGGCGCTGGGATACATCGTCGCTGATCAAGCGCCTCAACGCGGCAGATTAAGCCACGATTGGCGCGGCGATTGCGCCAAAACAGTTGACAAACGCGCCTCTAGGGCCCATGTGGCCCTAGACCGCCACCCTTTGCCGCGTGAGCAATAGCGCAGATCAATGCGCCAGGGCGGTGGCATGTTTCCCAAAATCACGCGTGGGGATCAGCGCTGAAACGGCTTGGGGGCAATCAGGCCCTTGGGCCGCGTTTTCAGTGCAACCACGATGATAGGCCCTAGGGCCAATGCCGGGCTACGCATGGGGCGTGGCCCGCGAAAGGATATGATTTGACTGAATATTTCGAACGCTTGGGCCTTCCTGCCGGGTTGATTGCCCGCCTGGCCGAGCAAGGCATTTCCGAACCCACCCCCATTCAGGCCCGCGCCATTCCCGTGGCGCTAGAGGGGCGCGATGTGATGGGGCTGGCCCAAACGGGCACCGGCAAAACCAATGCATTTGGCCTGCCCTTGGTGGCCCAGCTGATGGCTGCGCGCGATGGCCGGCCCGAGGCCAAAATGGTGCGCAGCCTTATTCTGGCCCCCACCCGCGAGCTGGCCAAACAAATTCAAGACCAGCTGTTGTTGCTGGTCAAAGGCAGCCCCATCAAGGTGGCCTTGGTTGTGGGCGGCGCCAGCCTGAATGCCCAGGCACAACGTTTGGCACGCGGCACCGATATTTTGGTGGCCACGCCAGGGCGTTTGATGGATTTGCTGGAACGGCGCGCGCTGCGGCTGGATCAAACCGGCTTTTTGGTGCTGGACGAGGCCGATCAGATGCTGGATCTGGGCTTTATCCACACGCTGCGCAAGATTGCCAGCATCATTCCCAAAGACCGCCAGACCATGCTGTTTTCGGCCACGATGCCCAAGCAGATGGAAGAAATTGCCGCCTCGTACCTGGTCAACCCCCAGCGCATTCAGGTGAACCCGCCGGGCAAGGCGGCCGATAAGATCACCCAAGAGGTGCATTACATCGCCAAGGCCGCAAAATTTGATCTGCTGGTGGAATTGCTGGACAAACACCGCGACGAGCTGGCGCTGGTGTTTGGGCGCACCAAACATGGCATGGAAAAGCTGTCGAAACAGCTGGCCGCCAAAGGGTTTGCCGTGGCCTCGATCCATGGCAACAAAACCCAAGGCCAACGCCAGCGCGCGCTCGATGCGTTCAAAACCGGCGCGGTCAAGGTGCTGGTGGCCACAGATGTGGCGGCCCGTGGCTTGGATATTCCCGATGTGAAACATGTCTATAACTTCGAGCTGCCTAATGTGCCCGAAAACTATGTGCACCGTATCGGGCGCACTGCGCGCGCAGGGCGCGATGGCTGCGCGATTGCCTTTTGCGCACCCGATGAGATGGGCGAATTGAAAGACATCCAAAAGGTGATGAAAATCACCATCCCCACCGCCTCGGGCACCCCTTGGGAAGGGGCGCCTGCGGGTGGCACGGGCGGCGGTGGCCGCGCACGCGGGCCCCAGGGCCCCAAAGGCGGCGGGCGCCCTGCGGGTGGCCATCCTGGCGGCGGCAAGCCGGCGGGCAAAAAGCCGGGTGGGTTTCGCCGCCGCAGCGGTGGTGGCGGCGGCGGCCGGGCCAAGGCAGGCCGCAGCGGGCAAGCCGCCTGAGGCGCAAAGAAAAGGGGCCGAAAGGCCCCTTTTTCGCTAGTAATTTCCGCTTTCGGTAAACCTATGCGCATCGGCTGCTGCGCGGCGGATGGCGTTGGATTTATGCACCGTTTCCATATATTCCGCCTGTGGGTCGCTGTCATAGACCACCCCGCCACCAGCCTGAATATAAAGCGTGCGATCCTTTACAATGGCGGTGCGCAGCGCGATGCACATATCCATATCGCCATTGGCGCTGAAATAGCCCACGCCACCGCCATACACGCCGCGCTTTTCTGGCTCTAGCTCGTCGATGATTTCCATTGCCCGCACCTTTGGCGCGCCGCTGACCGTGCCCGCGGGCATGCCGGCAAAAAACGCGCTAAGCGCGTCTTGGTCTTCGGCCAATTCGCCCACCACATTCGAGACGATATGCATCACGTGGCTATAGCGCTCGATGATGAATTGCTCGGTCGGGCGCACGGTGCCAATCTTGGCCACACGGCCCACATCGTTGCGCCCCAGATCCAGCAGCATCAGATGTTCGGCCAGCTCTTTTTTATCGGCCAGCAAATCCTGCTCTAGCGCCTTGTCTTCGGCCTCGGTGGCGCCACGGGGGCGGGTGCCTGCGATGGGGCGAATGGTGATTTCGCGCCCAAAGACACGCACCAGAATTTCCGGGCTGGCCCCGATCACCTGAAAACCGCCAAAGTTGAAATAGAACATAAACGGCGATGGGTTGGTGCGGCGCAAGCTGCGATAGAGCGTAAAGGGCGGCAGGGGGAAATCTTGGGCCCAGCGCTGGCTGGGCACCACCTGAAAGATATCGCCGGCGCGGATATAGCCCTTGGCGGTTTCCACCGCTTGTTTATAGCCCTCTTCGGTAAAATTCGAGCGCGGCGGGGCGCTGTCGCGGGCCTCGCCCATGGCGCGGGTCGATTGGGGCAGGGCGCGTTCCAGATCGCGCAGCGCATCCATCACACGCTCGGCCGCCTGGGCATAGGCTGCGCGGGCCGATTGCCCCTCGGCCACCCAAGCGGGGCTGACGATGGTCACCTCGCCCTTCACACCATCCAGCACCGCCACCACCGTGGGGCGCAGCATCAAGGCATCGGGCAGGCCCAGCGGATCGGCCGGAATATTGGGCAGGCGTTCCACCAGGCGGATCATGTCATAGCCTAGATAGCCAAAAAGCCCGGCACTGGCGCCTGGCAGGCCATCGGGCAGGGTGATGCGGCTTTCGGCAATGAGCGCGCGCAGGTTGTCCAGTGGGTGGCCGGGCTGGGCTGTGAAATTATCCGGGTCAAAGCGGGCATTGCGGTTCAAATGGCTGGTTTCGCCATGGCATTTCCACACCAAATCGGGCTTGAGCCCGATAATCGAATAGCGCCCGCGCACCTCGCCGCCGGTAACAGATTCCAGCATAAAGGCATCTTTGGCCGCGCCCGCCAGTTTCAGCATCAGCGAAACGGGCGTATCCAGATCAGCCGCCAAACGCGCATAGACAACCTGGTTTTCGCCCTTGTCATAGGCGGTTGCGAACTGGGCAAAGCTGGGTGTCAGATCCAATTTAGGTGCTTTCGGTAGAGATTACTGGAAATTCGCATGCACGGCGTTGATTGCGGCCTGGTCCAAGGTGATGCCCACCCGCTCTTGGATATTGGCGGCCAAGGCGCGAAACAGATCTTCGGTCATGGCTTGGTCGGCCTCGGCCTGCAGGCGCGCGGCCAGCTCGGTTACGGCCTCGTCTGCCATATCGGGGGGCAAAATCGCGTCAAGGCGCAGCACATAGGCCTGGGCCGGCGCCTCGACCACGGCCAGATCGCCTGGCTGCAGCGCAAAGGCCTGTTGCAGCAGGGCGCGCGGCACCTCTGGCACAAAATCTTGGCGCGTCAGTGCGGCCTCGCGGGTGACGGGCAGGCCGAGCGCCTCGAAATCCGTGCCCGCGGCAACCTCTGCGACCAGATCTTGGGCCTGGGCCAGCAGGCGCGCGGTGGTTTCTTGGGTTTGCCAGCCGGCCAATACGGCATCACGCACGCTGTCTAAGGGCTGCAGCTGCGGTGCGATCTCGCCATCAAGGCGCAGGGCAAACACCCCGCCATCATCGAGCATTTCGATGGTTGGGAAATCTTCGCGGGTCACGGCACTGGCGGCCTGGCGGAACCCGGCAAACCCGGCAATGCCATCGCTGACCTCGGGTGACCAGTTGATCGTGGCCACCTGCATGCCGGCCTCGGTTTGCAATTCTTCCAAAGTGGCGCCACCGGCCAACAGCCCGTCAATGTCAGTTGCGCGGGTTTCGATCAGGCGGCGGGCGCGGTCGATGGCCAATTCGGTGCGCAATTCCTCGCGTGCCTCGTCAAAGCTGGTGTTTTGCGCGGCCAGCACGGCATTCACGCGAAACAGCGCCGGGCCAACGGGGCTGTCGATTGGGCCAACAACGGCACCGGTTTCGGCAGCAAATACCGCATCGGCAGCCGCCCCCAAATCGGTTGGCAGCACATCGCCCATGTCGATATCGTTCAGCGACAGGCCACGCTGTGCGGCCAGCGCTTCGAAATCGGTGGTGCCAGCGGCGATGGCATCGGCTGCGGCTTGGGCTGCGGCCTCATCGGCAAAGCCCAACCGTTCGACCAAGCGGCGCTCGGGGGTGTTGTAGGTGTCGCTGCGCGCCTCATATTCTGCGCGCAGCGCGTCCTCGGGCACGTCGATCTGGTCCAGCATAGCCTCGGGGCTGAGCCAGGCATAGGTGATGGTTTTTTGCTGGGGCGTTGTGAATTGCGCTTTGTTTTCATCATGATAGGCCTGCAGCTGCGCCTCGGTTGGGCTGGGCAGCGGGGCCGATAGCGCGCTGGCATCTAGGCGGATAAAGCTGAAATCGCGCCGCTCGGCCACGTAGTTGATCAGCGTCTCGCTATAAAGCGGGGGCATCGCCACGCCCTGCAACAACGCGCCTTGCAGGGCGCTGCGGGCGGTTTCGCGGCGCAGCTGCTCTTCAAAGCGCGCCTCGGTCAGGCCGGCACGGTCGAGCGCAAATTTATACGTGTCGCGATCGAACCCGCCGCTCAGGCCCTGAAAGGCCGGGATATCGCGGATCTGCTCGGCCACGGTTTCATCGCCCACCGAAATGCCAAGGCTGGCGGTTTCATGATCAAGCGCCGCAGTGGTGACAAGACGCGCCAGAACCGCGCGGTCAATGCCCATGTCGCGCGCCTCGGTCAGGGGCAGGGGCTGGCGGGTTTGCGCCTCGATCGCGCGGATTTCTTGCTGCAATTCGCGTGCGTAGCTGTCGATTGCGATCTCTTGGTCGCCCACGCGGCCGACCGACTGCACATTGCCCGACAGGTTTGTCACACCAAAGCCGCCCAAGCCAAGGATCAGCAAGGAAAGCAAGACCCAAACGGCCGATTTAGAAATGGTGCTGCTGCCACGTGCCATAAGGCCCCCCAAAAATACGTTTTGCCCTTCCTACGCAACAGCGCAGGGCCGTGCAAGCGCGCTCAACCCGGAAAGGCGCAAAGCCGGTCAAACATCTGTGCAATCGTCTTACAATCGATATTGGCAAACGCGATGCGCAGCTGCCGCTGCCCCGCAGTATCGCCTGAGGGGGTGAACATCGTGGCGGGCAAGGCCAGAATGCCAGCCTCGCGCACCAGGCGCTGGCCCAATGTTTCGGCGTCAATGTCAAACGGGTGTTCGACATAGGCAAAATAGGCCCCGCAGCCCAGCAATTTCCAGCCGCGCTGCGCCAGGGGGGCAAAACCCTGTTCAATGGCGGCGCGACGGGCCAGCACTTCGGTGCGTTCTGCGGCCAACCAGCTGTGCAGATGCTGCATGCCCCAAAGCGCTGCGTGCTGGCCAAGGGGCGTGGGGCAGATGGTGACTGTATCGAGGAATTTTTCAATCTCGCCCAGCAGGCCTGCGCCGGCCACCACCGCCCCCACGCGATGGCCGGTTAAGCGATACGCCTTTGAAAAGGAATAAAGCTGCACCAGGTGATCGGGCCAGTGTTCATGCTGAAACAGCCCATGCGGCGCGCCGGTTTGGCTGTGAAAATCGCGGTAGGTTTCATCCACCACCAGATAGATGCCCGCCTCGCGCGCCAGGGCCGCAAAGCCTGCCATCAGCGCGGGCGGGTATTCTACCCCTGTCGGGTTGTTGGGCGTAACCATCACAATGGCGCGGGTGGCGGGCGTGATCAGCGCCCGCGCGGCGGCCAGATCTGGCAAGAGATCGGCGCCGCAGGGCAGGGGCACTACGCGCACGCCGGCCATATCCAGCCACATTTTGTGGTTGAAATACCACGGCACCGGCACCAGCACCTCGGCGTTTTGGTCAGTAAGGCACGACATGACGGCGGCAAAGGCCTCGTTGCAGCCCGATGTAATGCCCACCTGGCTGGCATCGATCTGCCCGCCATAGGCCTGCGAAAATTGTGCAGCCACCTCGGCGCGCAAGGCCGGCAGGCCCAGAACCGCGCCGTAAAGATGCACATTCGGGTCGTCGCAGACCAGCCGCGCCATTTCTTCGCGCATAGCCCGTGGTGGCGGGGCCACGGGCGCGGCTTGGCTGACGTTGATCAGCGGCCGATGGGGGGGAAATTCAACCCCCTCTAGCCAGCGCCGCGCGGCCGGAATGGGAGGCGCGAATGTGGCGCCAGTGCGCGTGGTGGCCGGGGGGTTTGACATGATGCGCGCGCCTTAATCTTTGCCGCGGTAAGGCTCGACATATTGCAGCGCCATATCCCAGGGGAAAAAGATCCAGGTATCTTGGCTGACTTCGGTGATAAAGGTATCCACCTGCGGGCGGCCCTTTGGCTTGGCGTAAACAGTGGCAAAATGCGCCTTGGGATACATCTGGCGCACCAGTTCCAGGGTTTTGCCGCTGTCCACCAGATCATCCACGATCAGCACGCCCTCGCCATCGCCCATCAGCGCCGCATCGGGCGCCTTAAGAACCTGCGCTTTGCCCTGATCTTGGTGGTGATAGGATTTCACGCTGATGGTATCGACGGTGCGGATATCCAGCTCGCGCGCCACAATCATGGCCGGCGCCATGCCGCCGCGGGTGATGGCCACAACCGCGCGCCAGGCGCCGTTGTCGGGCCCGTGGCCATCGAGGCGCCAGGCCAGCGCGCGGCTGTCGCGGTGGATTTGATCCCAGCTGATATGAAAGCCTTTTTCGTGGGGCAGGCGGTCGGTCATGGGGTGTTCCTTTGCGGGCTGCGCGCGATTAGTCTTTGCGGTTTGTCACAACGTCGATATCGGGGGCATCCACCGCTTTCATGCCCACCACGTGATAGCCTGCATCAACATGCAGGTTTTCGCCCGTCACGCCGCTGCCCAGATCAGACAGCAGATAAAGCGCCGATTTGCCCACATCATCGATGGTCACGTTGCGGCGGAGGGGCGAGTTCAGCTCGTTCCATTTCAGGATATAGCGGAAATCGCCAATTCCGCTGGCGGCCAGCGTTTTGATGGGCCCGGCGCTGATGGCATTCACGCGGATGTTTTGCTTGCCCAGGTCCTCGGCCAGATACATCACCGATGCCTCAAGCGCGGCTTTGGCCACGCCCATCACATTATAATGCGGCATCACCTGTTCGGCGCCATAATATGTCAGCGTCAGCGCGCTGCCGCCGTCGCGCATCAGTTTTTCGGCGCGCTGCATCACCGCGGTAAAGCTGTAACAGCTGACATCCAGCGTCATCAGGAAATTATCGCGGCTGGTATCCACATAGCGCCCGCGCAATTCGTTTTTGTCGGAAAAGCCGATGGCATGGACCAGAAAATCCAGCTTGCCCCATTTCTGTTCGATCTCGGCAAAGGCCGCATCGATCGAGGCGGCATCGGACACATCGCAATCGATCAGCGTGTCTACGCCCAATTGCTCGGCCAGGGGTTGCACGCGTTTGCGAAACGCCTCGCCCATATAGGAAAACGCCATTTCCGCCCCGGCATCGGCACAGGCGCGGGCAATCCCCCAGGCGATGGACTTATCATTGGCAAGCCCCATGATCAGGCCGCGTTTTCCGGCCATCAGTGAATTCGACATCTGGTGTTTTCCGTCTAAGTGTTGTGAACAGGTGCCAAATCTCTACGCCAAGGGGCGCGGCGCATCAAGGCCAAGCACTGGCAAGGCTTGGGGCTGTGGCCGCCAAACCCCGGGGCACGGGCATATGATCAAACCACGAGGACCGCATGACTGACCGCACAGGTATATTCGAGGGCGACAACCCGTTTCACATCGCCCGCACATGGATGGCCGAGGCCGAGGCCCAGGAAATAAACGACCATAACGCCATTGCGCTATCAACGGTCGATGCCGATGGCATGCCAAATGCGCGGATGGTTTTGTTGAAAGACATCGAAGACGACGCCTTTGTTTTCTACACCAATTACGAAAGCGCTAAAGCGCGCGAATTAGACCAAGCGGGTAAAGCGGCCTTTGTGATGCATTGGAAATCGCTGCGCCGCCAAATTCGGGTGCGTGGGCTGGTCAGCCGCGAAGACGGGCCTGCGGCGGATGCTTATTTTGCCTCGCGCTCGCTCAAAAGCCGGCTGGGGGCCTGGGCATCGAAGCAATCACAGCCCTTAGAGTCGCGTGCTGCGCTAATGGCCGAAGTTGCCAAAGTGACCTTGAAGCTGGGCACAAATCCCGCCCGACCATCCTTTTGGGGGGGTTACAGAATCAAGCCAGTTGAAATCGAATTCTGGGCGGATGGGGCTTTTCGCCTGCACGACCGGTTCAAATGGCGGCGCACGGGCGATGATGGCCAGTGGGATGTCACAAGGTTGAACCCTTGATCACCGGTCTTGGGCACTGCGAAAAGCGGGCCCTTGGGCCAAGACCCATCCCAAAAGAAAAGGCCACCATTGGGGTGGCCCGTTACGAAGGGTTTAATTTGTGGGTGAAGATGTGAACGCGGAAAATTACGACACCCGCAGAGTTGAGGGAAAGGTTAAGTGGTTTGACCCGGTCAAAGGGTTTGGGTTTGTAATCGCCGATGAGGGCGGGCCTGATATTCTGCTGCACGCGAATGTATTGCGTAACTTTGGCCAAAGCTCGGTGGCTGATGGGGCCTTGATCGAAGTTGAGGTGCAGGAAACTGCACGGGGGATCAACGCGATCGAGGTTTTGTCGATCACCCCGCCAGATAGTGGCGGCGGCGCGGTTTTGGCAGATTTCGAAGATATTGATCCTGAAATTATTGCCAACGCGCCTCTGGAACCGGCCCGTGTAAAATGGTTTGATAAGGGCAAGGGCTTTGGCTTTGCCAATATCTTTGGCCGCGACGAAGATGTGTTTATTCATATCGAGGTGCTGCGCCGGTCGGCTTTGGCCGATCTGCAACCCGGCGAGGCCGTGGCCCTGCGCGTGATTGATGGCAAACGCGGCCGCATGGCAACAGAGGTGCTGATCTGGGAAGCTGCGCTGGACGAAGAAGACTACGATTAACCAGCCTCTGGCAGGGGCTGGCGCTGTGGCTGGTGTTGAGCACCGCAGCGCTGGCCACGTGCCGCGATAGCGAGGTTGCGTTGAAAGGCCCGTGGGGCAGTGCACGGTTTGGCGTCGAATTGGCGCTGACACCGGCGCAAATGTCGCGCGGGCTGATGCACCGCACCAGCCTGCCGAAAACGGCGGGCATGTTGTTTTTCTACGATAAGCCCGGCAGCCCGGCGTTTTGGATGAAAAACACCCTGATCCCGTTGGATATGGTGTTTATCACCCCCCAAGGGGTGGTGCGCAAAATTCATCACAACGCGCAACCGGGCGATTTAACCCCCGTCACCGCAGGCCCCGGCATTATTGCCGTGCTGGAAATCAACGGCGGATTGGCGCGCCGCTATGGCATTTCCGAGGGCAGCGTGCTGCGCCACCCCCGCCTGGATCAAGCGCAAGCGCTGTGGAAATGCGAAAGCTGAAATTTGCGGTCACTTGGGGCTTTCCTTTTCCGCAGCTGCGGGGTAATTGGGCGCATGGTCCGGGGCGTAGCGCAGTCTGGTAGCGCACCTGTTTTGGGTACAGGGGGTCGTGAGTTCGAATCTCGCCGCCCCGACCATCATCTCAATCGCAGTTTGTTCGGTGGCGCGTGATGCTCAGTATAAAGCTCAACGCCGTTGACCTGGCTTTTAACAACACAGCCGTGCTCTCTGACTTGTCGCTGGATATCACCCAGCAGCGCGTGGCGCTGATCGGGCGCAATGGGGCTGGCAAATCGCAATTGGTGCGCTTGATTGCCGGGTTGATTCGCCCCGATCGTGGCACCGTGCGCGTAAACGGGGTAGATGTGGGCCGCGACCGGCGTGCCGCGCTGCAAACCGTTGGCATTTTATTCCAAAACCCCGACCACCAGCTTATTTTCCCCACTGTCATGGAAGAGCTGTGCTTTGGCATTCAGCAGCAGGGCCAGACGCGCGCGCAGGCCCAAGACATGGCGCAAGCGATGCTGCAGCGCTTTGCCTGCGCCGATTGGGGCCCGCGGGTGGTGCATGGGCTAAGCCAGGGCCAAAGGCATTTGGTCTGTCTTATGGCGGTGCTTTTGATGCGCCCGGCGCTGATCTTGCTGGACGAGCCTTTTGCCGGGCTGGATATGGCCACAACCCGGCGTTTGGGGCGCTATCTAGAGGGGCTGGATCAGGCGCTTTTGCACGTCACCCACGATTTGGCGGCCATTGCGGGCTATGAGCGGGTGATTTGGCTGGATCACGGGCAGGTGCTGGCCGATGGGCCGCCCGATACTGTGTTGCCGCAGTTTCGCGCCCATATGATGGCTTTGGGGGATGGTGATGCTGTCGCTGAACTCTGAGCCGCGCAGCTTTTGGCACGATGTGCCCGCGGGCCCGAAACTGCTGGCTTTGCTGATCGCCACGGGGCTGGCCATGTGGCTGCCCAATGCAGCCGCCGCCGCCATGGCCTTTGTGGCGGTGATGGGACTTTATGCCGTGGCGGGCTGGGCTTTTTTGCGCCAGGGGCTGCTGGCGCTGCGCCCGGTTTTATTCGTGGCGGCCTTGATCCTTGCATGGCATGGCTGGGCGCTCAGCTGGGGCCAGGGCGCGCTTGTTGTGGCGCGTATGCTGGCACTGATCGCGCTGGCCAATCTGGTCAGCATGAGCACGGCACTGGCCGATTTGCTAGACCGGGTCGAGCGGGCATTGGCATGGCTGCGTGTGCCCCCCCTTTGGCGCCAGCGTTTGGCGCTGTCTGTGGCCTTGGTGGTGCGTTTTACGCCGGTTTTGATCGTGAAAGGCCAGCAATTGCAGCGCGCTTGGCGCGCGCGCAGCCGCCGCAGGCCGGGCTGGCGGCTGATGTTGCCATTTGTGCTGGGGGCCTTGGATGATGCCGAAACCGTATCAGAGGCATTGCGCGCCCGCACGGGAACCTTGTAAACCCCTGCCCAAGCGAAGGCATGAAAGGACATATCACAGATGGCACGGCATATCGCGCAGATCGCACTTTTCGCGGCTTTGATTGCGGCTTTGGGCCTGGTGCCCAAGTTTGATTTGGCGGCAGGCGTTCCGATTACGGCGCAAAGCCTGGGCGTGATGCTGGCGGGCTGTCTGCTGGGCGCGCGGCGGGGCGCCTTGGCGGTGCTGCTGTTTTTGTTCCTGGTTGCGCTTGGGTTGCCGCTGCTGGCGGGCGGGCGCGGTGGATTGGGCGTGTTTATGGGCCCAACCGTGGGCTTTTTGCTGGGCTTTCCCGTGGCGGCCTTTGTGACGGGCTATTTCAGCGCCCAATGGCGTGGCAGCGCGCCGGTGGTAACCACCGTGCTGGCGGCAATTTTAGGGGGCGTTTTTGTGCTTTATATCTTTGGCATCGTGGGCTTTGCCATGGTCACGGGCCAAACCCTGGCGCAGGCCACATCGATCATGTGGGTGTTTGTGCCGGGCGATGTGGTGAAGGCCGGGCTGGCCGGTATCATCACTGAATCGGTGCTGCGCCTGCGCCCAGGCCTTGCGGCGCAGGGCTAAGCCCGGCGCCTAACGCGGATGTGAGGGCCAGGGCCACGCTTGCAGATGACCTTGGCCAAACAAAGGGTTAGAACAGCACCATGTTCGGAATCGAAATCATAGATGCGGGCCTGCTGCCTGCCATGCTGGTGGCGCTTTTTGCCGGGCTGATCTCGTTTCTGTCGCCCTGTGTGCTGCCCATTGTGCCGCCCTATCTGGCCTATATGTCTGGCGTGTCGCTGGCCGATTTGAACAGCGGGCGCGTAGGGCAGGGGCGCGCCATTCTGCCTGCGCTGTTTTTCGTGCTGGGCCTGTCGACGGTGTTTTTGTTTTTGGGCTTTGCGGCCTCGGCTGCGGGCACGTTGCTGCTGCAATATCAAGGGTGGTTCAATACCATAGCAGGCATCGTGGTGATGGGCTTTGGCGCCCATTTCATTGGCGTCTATCGCATTGGTTTTCTCGATCGCGAGGCGCGCATGGATGCGGGCGACCGCGGTGGATCGGCCTTTGGCGCCTATGTTTTGGGGCTGGCCTTTGCCTTTGGCTGGACGCCTTGCATCGGCCCGCAACTGGGCGCGATTTTATCGCTTGCGGCGGGCGAGGCATCGGTTGCGCGGGGCACGTTGCTGCTGGCGGTTTATGCGGCGGGCCTGGGCATTCCGTTTTTGCTGGTGGCAGGCTTTTTGCCCCGTTTGGGCGGCTTGATGGGCTGGATGAAGCGCCATATGGAGCAGATCGAGCGGGTGATGGGCCTGCTTTTATGGACGATCGGCCTGTTGATGCTGACAGGCGGGTTTTCGGCCTTTTCCTATTGGCTTTTGGAAACATTCCCCGCCTTGGCCGCATTGGGCTAAGGGCTGGGGCCCAGGTGCTGGGGCTTAGCCGTTCAAATCCTGCAACAGCCGCCCGTGTTTGCGGGTTTGCGCAATGACCGCGCCCAAACTATCCAGCCCGCGTGCCTGCAGCATAGGCAGCATCGCCACCAGCGCCTGGGCCGTGGCATAGGCATCGCCCAAAGCGGTGTGGCGCAGATGCGGCGGTATCACCAGCCCAAGCCGCGCGCAAAGCGCATCCAGCGTATGGGTTTGCGAGGCCCCAAACAGCACCGCCGACAGCAAGACCGTATCCAACACAGGATGCGGCCACTCTAGCCCCGCCTGCGCCCCGTAGCGGCGCAAAAAAGCCATATCAAACGGGGCGTTATGGGCCACAATTACCGCATCGCGCGCGAAATGATGCAACAGGGCGATGCTGTCTTGGGGGCTGGGGGCGCCTGCCACCATCGCATCGGTGATCCCATGCACACGGCTAGAGGCGGGGGGAATGGGGCGGCCGGGGTTGACCAGCTGATCGAGGGTTTCGTTTTCGATGATACGCCCGTTCAGCACCCGCACGGCGCCCAGTTGCACGATGTCATCCTTATGCGGCAACAGCCCGGTGGTTTCTGTGTCAAACACCATAAAGGCCAATTGCCCAAGCGGGCGGTGATCAAGGGGTGTGGCAGCAGCGGGGGCGATCAAGGCAAAATCATAGGTGATGGGGCGCATCGCATCGGGGCTGAATTGGGCATGGGCGTCATCGATCACCAGCATATAGCCCTGCGCCGCATCCAGCGGTTTCATGCGCGCATCAAAGCTGAATTGCCCATGCACGCCCTGCGCCTGCAATGCCACCTCTTTGCCGGTTTTGGCCATTGCGTCATAGGCCTGCTGCAGGGCCTGCGGCTGGAAATAATCAAACAGCGAGGCATTCAGCCGTGGCGGCGCCACCTGCGCCAGCGCCTCGGCGGCCTGGCCATCGTAGAGCACGATTTGATGGTTGGCATTGGCCACGATCATGGCCACGGGAACCTCGGTCAGCAGGCTGACCAACCTATCTTTTTCGGCCTGCAATGCGGTGGTTTTTGCGGCGATTTGGGCGGCGCTTTCCAGCATTGTTTGGCTCAGCTGTTGGCTGACAGCCTGTGCCGCGGGCGCCAAATCGCCCAGATAGCGGGCGCTATGGCCATCAATGCCCGTGCCATGTGGCCCGGCCGCGCTGACCCGCAGGCTGGCCGCCAAACGCTCGATCGGTTTGGCGACGTTTTCATCAAAGAGCAGCCAAATGCCCGCAGCCAAGGCCGGCAGGCCAAAGCCCGCCACAATCGCGCTTAGCAAAAAGCCTGCCTCTGGCCCTGCATGGCCTGCACGGCGATAGCCCATATAGGCCGCCAGCAGCGCCAGCCCCGCGCCGCCAAGGGCCAAGAGGGCGAAGAAAAGAAAGATACGCAGGCGCAGGCTAAGGCGATGCATGCTCAGGCCTTGGTGCAAAGCAGCGCCAAAAAGGCATCATCGGCGGTGGCCTTAGACCAGCTTGCGCCGCTGATACTGCCATCGGCATTGAATGTGACCGCCCCGGTCAGGGGGGCGTGGCGTTGGCCTGCGCAATCGGCCAACAGGCTTAGCGTGTCGGCGGGCATCCAGCGGGCGAAGAAATACAGATCCGCCATGCGCATATCGGGTTGCTGGGGGTGGGTGCGCACCGAGGCCTGATCGAGCGCGACAAAGCGATCGACATAGGGCACTACATAGCTCCATGGGCGGTAAAACGATTTATTCTCAAAGCTTTGCGCAACAACCATCGTTTCTGGCAGATTGCCCGTGACATTGCCAAACCACGCCATTTCGTTTGATATGGCCGTGGCCAGCATGGCGGCACCGGCACCCGCGGGCACCAGCCATTTGGGCAGGCGCCGCCCGGTTGCGCGAATAATCAGCGCCATAACGCCCGCCCCGGCAATGCCTGCAATCACGGTGGCAATCAGTTCCAATAGCATGGGTGAGGTTCCTTTTATGCGTTCGCGCCGCTTATAACAGCCCGCCACGGCCATGGCCCAAGGCGGATTGCATGGTTTTTACAATGACAAACGCATCGCGCAAATGGCTGCGTTCGAATTCAGATAGGGTTGCAGGGGGCAGAAAATTATCGGGCTTTTGCCCGGAGCGCACCTGCTGGGCTTGATGCGCCAGGCGGGTTTCGGCGATCAGGTCATAGGCATCCAACAAATCGCGCCCCCCCGATTGGCTGAGCAGCCCCGCCGCCTGCGCGCCCTGCAGCCGGGCGCGGGTATTGACCGCGGGCAAGCCGCCTTGCAGCGCGTAAATGCGGCCCAAATCCACCACCGGCACCACGCCATTATGCTTTAGGTCTAGGTGGTCTTTATGCTCGCCACTGCGCAGGGTGGCAAAGCCGCGAAAGAGGCCCAGGGGCGGCGTATGTTTCAGCGAATTGGCAATCATATGGGCCACAAAGATCGAATTTTTGCCTGCCTCAAGCAATGTTTCCCCCTGCAGCTGCTCAAACAGCGGCATATGCCCACCGATGGGGCGCAGATCAAACATGACCGAGGCCAGCATCTGCGCCATCGGGTCGGGCTTGGCGATCCATGATGAAAAATACCCCCGCCACACCCGCAAGGGCTGGCACCATTTGGGGTTGGTGGCCATCATTTGGCCCGGGCAATAAAAATAGCCCGCCGCGTCCAGCCCATCGCACACAAACTGCGCCAGATCCGCGAAATAGGGCATCATGGCTGGGGTGGCGGCATCATCCAGCAACAGGCAATTGTCTTGGTCGCTGACGCCGGTTTGCTCTTGGCGCCCTTGCGATCCGCAGGCCAGCCAAAGGTAGGGCACAGGCGGCGCGCCCAGCTGGGCCTCGGCCAGGGCCAGCAGGCGCCTTGTGGCGGTATCGGCAATATCGGTGATCAGCCGCGTCACCACCTGATGGGGGCTGCCACTGGCCACCAATTGCGCCAAAAGCGCGGGAATGCGGGCGGTTACCTTGGCCATGGCCTGTGCCGTGGCGGCCTTGGCGATATCGCCCACCAGCTCGGCGGATGACAGCGCTTGGTGGCGGGTGAGGTCTGTTTGGGTCACGATGCCCACCAACTGGCCATCTTGGACAATCGGAATATGGCCGATGCGGTGCTCCATCATCGCGTGCAGCACGTCCGAGCCGATGGCCTGTGGGGGCAGGTGCAGGGGGTTTGCTGTCATCACATCGGCCACGGGGGTGTGGCCGGGCAGGGCGTTTGCCACAACCTTGCCCGACAGATCGCGCAGCGTGACAATGCCGCATAACTGCTCGTTTTCTTTGACACAAAGCGAAGAAATACGCGCCCCATGCATGCGCTGTGCGGCGCTTTGCACCGTATCGCCCGGCGCACAGGTTTGCGGGTTGCGCGCCATCAATTGATCCACGCGCACCGTGGCCAGCGTGTTTGTGACAGCGCTGCTTTCCTGGCGGCTGCGGGCCTTTTGGCCACGCGAAAAGAAGCGTTTGATCTGGGGTTGCGCCTGGATTAGCGCGCGAAATTCTGCGGCGGGCAACATCAGCAGCAAACTGGGGGCGGTGGTGCGCGCGGTGGTTGCAGCCCGCCCATCGCGCAATAGGCCCCGTTCGCCAAAGCTGTTGCGCAGCCCCAATCGGCTGACGGTTGCGCCATGGGCATCGGTGATTTCCACGGCGCCATCATGGATCAGGTAAAGCCCCTGCAAGGGCGTGGCGATCTTGTATATCTCGTGGCCTGCAGGCAGGCGCTGTTGCTGGATCTGGCCTGCCAATTGCGCCAGATTATCCGCGCTCAGCGTATCATAGGGATGCACCGAGCGTAAAAACAGCAGCAACTGATCATCTGAAAGTGGCATCATCCAAGCCCTAAAAAAATATCCCGCCCAAGGCTTGCCCGGGCGGGACAGGATTTCAACTGGCGCAGTGCCGCAGGGCACCGCGCCTTAGGCCGTTAGTGGCCCGTTGCAGCCCCTGCGCCGCGGGGAACGCGGATGGATTCAACCAGATCCTGCACTTCCTGCGGGGGTTCTTTGGTCATGCTGGACACAACATAGGCCACCACAAAGTTCAGCAGCGCGCCAATCGGCCCAAAGGCGGTGGGCGGAATGCCAAACAGGTAGTTTGCCGGCACGTTATCCAGCATGTTGGTGCCTTTGATAAAGAACCAACCCAGGTAGGTGAACAGATACAGGCAGGTCACAACCAGGCCGGTCAACATGCCCAAGGTCGCCCCAAGCGAGTTGATGCGCTTCGAGAAGATGCCCATCATCAGCGCCGGGAAGATCGTGGCTGCCGCCAAACCAAAGGCCAGTGCCACGGTTTGCGCCGCAAACCCCGGGGGGTTCAGGCCCAGATAGGTGGCCACCGCGATGGCACCTGCCATCGAGATACGCGCCGCCAGCAATTCGCCTTTTTCCGAAATACCCGGGTTCAGGAACTCTTTGATCAGGTCATGCGATACGGCCGAAGAAATGGCCAGCAGCAGACCTGCCGCAGTTGACAGCGCAGCAGCCAGGCCGCCGGCTGCGATCAGCGCGATCACCCAGCCCGGAAGCTGTGCAATCTCGGGGTTCGCCAGAACCAGAATATCGCGGTTAAAGGTGACCAGCTCGTTGCCTTGCCAGCCTTTTTCAGCTGCGATTTCCTGCATTTTCGGGTTGGCGTCGTTGTAATACTGCAACTTGCCATCGCCGTTTTTGTCTTCGAATTTCAGCAGACCGGTTTTTTCCCAGTTTGCCATCCACTGCGGGCGGTCCGCCATGGCCAGCGCTTCGCCGTCCAGGGCCTGGCCTGCGGTGGCGTTTGGCCACATCGTGGTCATGATGTTCAGGCGTGCCATGGCACCCACGGCCGGGGCCGTCAGATACAGCAGCGCAATGAACACCAGCGCCCAACCTGCCGACCAGCGCGCATCTGCCACCTTGGGAACGGTGAAGAAGCGGATGATCACATGCGGCAGACCGGCGGTGCCGATCATCAGCGACAGGGTGAACAGGAACATGTTGAAGGTCGAGCTGTGCAGCGTGGTGTAGTCGTTAAAGCCCAGCTCGGTCAGCAGACCGTCCAGTTTCACCAGCAGCGGCAGGCCCGATTCTTGGTGGGTCGAGAACAGGCCCAGCCCAGGAATGGGGTTGCCTGTCAGCTGCAGCGAGATGAATATGGCCGGAATGGTATAGGCAATGATCAGAACGCAATATTGCGCCACCTGCGTATAGGTGATGCCCTTCATCCCGCCCAGAACGGCGTAGCAGAATACCACGGCCGAGGCGATATAAAGGCCGGTCGAGTTCTGCACCTCCAGAAAGCGCGAGAATGCCACACCTGCGCCCGACATCTGGCCGATCACATAAGTCACCGAAATGACGATCAGCGAGATCACGGCAATCAGTCGTGCCGATTGGCTGTAGAAACGATCGCCAATGAACTGCGGCACGGTGAATTTGCCAAACTTGCGCAGATAGGGCGCCAAGAGCAGCGCCAACAGCACATAGCCGCCGGTCCAGCCCATCAGGAAGGTCGAGTTGCCATAGCCCACAAAGGCAATCAGGCCCGCCATCGAGATGAACGATGCCGCCGACATCCAGTCGGCTGCGGTTGCCATGCCGTTCAGAACCGGGTTCACACCCTGGCCCGCGGCATAGAATTCAGCGGTCGAGCCGGCGCGGGCCCAGATCGCGATACCGATGTAAAGCGCAAAAGATGCGCCCACAAACAGTAGGTTCAGAGTATACTGATCCATGTTGGTGTCCCTTGTCCTTACTCGTCAACGCCATGTTCGGCGTCGATTTTGTTCATCCGCCAAGCATAGAAGAAGATCAGCACGATAAAGACCAGGATCGATCCTTGCTGTGCAAACCAAAAGCCCAGGTCAGTGCCGCCAATGGCGATACCCGACAGGGCAGGACGCAGTAAAATTCCGGTGCCATATGAGAAGACAAACCATATCACCAGCGATATGAGAATGACCCGCACATTGGCCGCCCAGTAGGCGTTGGAAGACGATTTGTCTGCCATGTTATTACACTCCCTTCCAAGTGTCTCCAAACCGCACCAATGATTGGTTGCGGCTTCCCCTTATGCCGTTGCGCGCACGATCACGCTGGCCAGTGCTGTCTGAATAGCGGCGATGTCGCCCATCGCATCTACCGCAGACAACACACCCTTGCCCTCGTAATAGCTGATCAACGGAGCCGTCTGCGCATGATAGGCCGCAAGGCGGCTACCTACGGTTTCGGCATTATCGTCGGCCCGGCGTTTGAATTCCGTGCCGCCGCATTTGTCGCACTGGCCTGTGGTGGCCGGTGCTTTGAACTGGTCGTGGTAGCCCTCGCCGCATCCGCCGCAGGTAAAACGGCCGGAAATGCGTGTGACCATCTCGGCGTCGTCCACCACTAGGCTGATGGCGGCGTTGATGCGCTGGCCACGGGTTTGCAGCAGCTGATCCAGCGCTTGCGCCTGAACGGTGGTGCGGGGAAACCCATCGAGGATCACACCCTGGCCGGTGTCGGGCTGGTCTAGCCTGTCGCTGAGAATGGCAATCACGATCTCGTCGCTGACCAGATCGCCCGCCTCCATCACCGCCTTGGCGGCCTGGCCCGCGGGCGTGCCTGCGGCCACGGCCTCGCGCAGCAAATCCCCGGTAGACAGCTGCACATAGCCATAGGCCTCTTGCAGCAGTCGCGCTTGTGTGCCCTTCCCGGCGCCCGGAGGGCCGAGAAGGATCAGAACGGGTGCAGCCTGTGCTGCAATATCGGCGCACATGATCTTAGCCGCGGTTCATGCGGTTTTCGATCAGCTCATCCACCACGGCAGGATCTGCCAAGGTCGATGTATCGCCCAGCGCGCCAAAATCGTTTTCGGCAATCTTGCGCAGGATACGGCGCATGATCTTGCCCGAGCGGGTTTTGGGCAGGCCGGGGGCCCATTGGATGAGATCGGGCTTGGCGATGGGGCCAATTTCGGTGCGCACCCAGGTTTCCAGCTCTTTGCGCAGCGCATCGGTGGGTTCAACGCCATTCATCAAGGTGACATAGGCATAGATGCCCTGGCCCTTGATTTCATGGGGGTAGCCCACAACCGCGGCTTCGGCCACTTTGGCATGGGCCACAAGCGCGCTTTCCACCTCGGCGGTGCCCATACGGTGGCCCGATACGTTGATCACGTCATCGACGCGGCCTGTGATCCAGTAATAGCCATCCTCGTCGCGGCGGCAGCCATCGCCCGAGAAATAATAGCCCTTATATTGCTGGAAATAGGTCTGCTGGAACCGCTCGTGATCGCCCCAAACGGTGCGCATCTGGCCCGGCCAGCTGTCTTTCAGGCACAACACGCCTTCGGCCGCGGTTTCGTGGATTTCCTTGCCCGATTCCGGCTCGAGTATCACCGGCATCACGCCAAAGAAGGGCAGGGTGGCAGAGCCTGGTTTGGTGGCCACAGCGCCCGGCAGCGGGGTGATCAAATGCCCGCCGGTTTCGGTTTGCCACCAGGTATCCACGATCGGGCAGGTGCCTTTGCCCACCACATCGTTATACCAGTTCCAGGCCTCGGGGTTGATCGGCTCGCCCACAGTGCCCAGCAGCTTTAGGCTGGACAGGTCGTATTTTTCAACGAATTCATTGCCTTGCCCCATCAGCGCACGAATGGCTGTGGGGGCGGTGTAGAACTGGTTTACCTTGTGTTTTTCGCACACGGCCCAGAACCGCCCGGCATCGGGGTAGGTGGGCACGCCTTC
>CAJXSO010000027.1 GCA_913061505.1 uncultured Lutimaribacter sp. | reverse complement strand
GGCGCCTTCGATATAGTCTTGGCCATCGCCGCCATCGACCACGTCATTGCCATCGCCTGCGCGGATATCGTCGTTGCCGGCGCCGCCAAAGATGGTGTCGTCGCCCAAGCCGCCTTCGATATATTCTTGGCCATCGCCGCCATCGATCAGGTCGTTGCCCGTGCCACCGCGCAGGTTGTCATCGCCCAGGCCGCCAAAAATGCTATCGTTGCCATCTTGCGCGTCGATGAAATCATCGCCCAATTCGCCAAACAGCACATCATCGCCGGTGCCTGCGAAAATGACATCGTTGCCAGCACCACCGTAAACCGTGTCATTGCCCGCGCCCGCATCGATAAAATCGCCGCCGCCCCGGCCATCGATCACGTCATTGCCTGCGGTTACGGGCGTGCCGTTGCTATCGGTCGTGCCGGGGGTAAAGGTGTTGTTCGTGTCCGTGCCCGTGACCCCGTTATCAAAGGCGCCAGTGGGGCGGTCGGCGGTCAGGCCGCTGCCTTGGGTGCCCAGGCTGTCAAAGCTGATGGCGCGAATGGGGGCTGCGCCCAATATCGCCTGGGTGGCAGGATCGCTGGGCAGTTCGGGCACCAGGAACAAATCACCGCTGGTGGCTTGCAACACTTTGGCCGTAACGGTGGCGGTGGTGCCATCCATATAGGTCAGCGTGGCGGTATAAACGCCCACGCCATCGGTGGTATAAACCGTGCCATCCACGCGAAACCGATCGGACAGCGCGCTGTTGTTCACGTCATAGTTCGCCCCCACCGCACCCACGGGTGACAGGCTTTGGATGTTGCGAAACAGCGGATCTTGCAGCGTGCCAAAGCTGCTGCCCAGCAGGGCTGCCACCTGATCGTTGGTGGTGTTTCCCTCGGTCACATCGATTTCGATGCCGGGATTGCCCAGATAAATCACATCAAATGTGGTGGCCATATGCCTGCCCTTTGCCTACTCTGGCAGGGTGCACGCCGTGGGCCATGCCAACTATCGTGGCAGGTTAGCCAAGCATTTACAAATACTTAGCCCCTATTCAATGGTCACCGGGGCCAAGCCCCTTGGGCACACCCCTGCACCCTCGTGGCCAAAGAACCAGCCAATCGTGGCAAGAATAAGGAAAATTTAGCCCAAATTGTAAAAATGATCATGATTTGGCAACAATCCCACCGCCCCCTTGGCCGGCCAGCGGGCGTTGCAGCAGCGCAACCAATGCCCCCAGCACCAACACGCCCGCCGCCGCCAACAGGCTGGTGCCGATGCTGCCTGCCCAATCGCCCACCAGCCCCGCCCCATAGGGGCCAAGGGTTTGGGCCACGGCAAACACCACCGTAAATGTGCTGATCGCCTGCCCCCAGATGGCCGCAGGCAGGTTTTGGCGCACGAAATTCGTCACCGCCCCAGGCGCCATAAAAACGCAAAGGCCAAACACCACCGCCGAGATCAGCAAGGCCGGGCCGCTGGGCAAAACCACCGGCAATGCCGATCCCAGCGCGATGCCCAGCAAGATCAGGCACAAGGGCACACCGTTGGCAAAGCGCGCAAAGACTGGCCGCCAGATCAGCGGCGAGAGCGATATGCACAGGCCCAACACCACCCAAACCAGCGCGATAAACCCGGCGCTGGTGGCCTGCGCTGTCATCCAGGCCGACAGGAACGTCAGATAAACGATATAGCCCAGCCCAAACCCCGCATAGCCGCCAAACATCGCCAGCATCTGGCGCTTGGGCAGGGCTGTGCGGGCGGGGCGATGCGCCTGCGGGGGCGGCCGCATTTGCCAGCCGGCCCATATGCCCAAAGGCACGAAAACACAGCTGCAAAGCCCAATCAACACCCAGCCCATGGGCCACCACCCCGGGCCATAAAGCGCCAGCATTGGCGGCAAAACCGCCCCCGCCAGAACAATGCCCAAACCACCGCCCGTGCCAAACAAGATCGCAATGGCCAAGGCGTTGCGCCGGGGGTCATCGGCAAATAGCCCCGCCGTCAGGGCGCCCGCGGTGGAAAACGACATGGCGCCAAACACCCCCGCCAGCACACGCCACAGCGTTTGCCACCATAGCGCGGCATCCAGCCCCGTGGCCAATAGCGCCAGCGCCGTGCACCCCAGCCCAACCACAAACAACCGCGAGGGCGAAACCCGGCGAATGGCCAGCATTGTGCCCACCGCGCCCAGAATATAGCCAAAGGCATTGGCGGTGTTCAGCCAGCCCGCCTGCGCATAGCCCCAGCCCATTTCAACCTGCATCGCGGGCAACAGCAGCCCATAGGCAAAGCGGGCAAAGCCATTGGTCACTGTGACGCCCAGGGTAAGGCCCAGCAACACCAGCCACTGGCGGCTGTTTGAAAGGGGCGCCGCGCTCATGATGGTGCCACTGCCTGTGCCTTTGTCTTTGCTTTTGCCTTGGTCAACGCCCTGCCCCTGCTTTTGCCGCGCTGTGTTGTGCGGCAAAACGCAGGCTGCACCCGTATTTAGGTGCTGGCAAGCGCTATTTGGCGCAGGGGCTTAGCAGGAAAACAACCGCCCCGGCGCCCAGGCCGTATAGGCGCCGGCACCACGCGCCATGTGCCATGCCAGCACCTGGTTGCTCGATAGCGCGGGCAGGCCGGTTTCGGCCTCGATCTCGGTGATGACATCCAAGGTGCGCAAATTGGTGCAAGACATAAACACCGCATCCACATCGCCTGTGGCCGCCAATTCCAGCGCCGCCGCCTTGATCGAGGCCGGATCGATCCGCGCCACCCGCTCTTCCACCTCTTCGCCAAAAGACAGTGTGTGCGGCACCTGATGGCCCGCGCCGCGAAAGGCATCGGCCAAGGGCCCCGCCACCGAGGCGATATAGGGCGAGACAATCCCCACCCGCGCAATCCCAAGCGCCGACAGCGCCGCCAAAGCCGCGCTAAGCGGGTTTGTCACCATCTGCGTGTGCACCGCCCCACCCACCAAAGCCGCCACAGTATCGGGGCCAATCAGCGTGCTGCCCGAGGTGCAGCCATAGCCCACCGCGCCAAACTGCGCCGCAGGCGGCAAAAGCGCCGCTGCACTGGGCAGGTGGTTGCGCATTTCGGTCAGCGTGTCTGGCGTAACCGTATCGCCCGACGGCACCCGCGTGATATGCAAGGCCACATCGGGCATGGCAAAGATCCGGCGAAAATCCTGTTCTAGCGTCTCGTCGGTTTGCAGCACGATCAAGCCCAGCGTCTTGGCGCCGATGGGCCCGGTTAACTGATAGGGAAAATTGGGCCGCATTACGATATCTCCGGCAGGGTTTCAGGGGCGCGGGGCGACAGCAATTCGCAGCCCCCCTCGCGCAGCACGATGTTTTCCTCATGCACCAGAATGCGCGATCCGCAACCCAAGGCAACCCCCGGCTCCAGCGTCAGCACCATGCCTGCGCGCAGCGGCGTTGTGTCTTGCGGGGTGAACGAGGGCCATTCCGTCAGCGTCACGCCCAAGCCATGGCCCAGCCGCCCGCCACCGGGCTGGGCGCCGTGTTTTACGATCTCGTCGCTGAGCATTTGATGCACATCGCAGGCACGCATGCCGGGGCGCAGGCGGTGCAGCACGGTTTCGGTGGCCTGCCAAAGGGCGGCATGGGCCCGCGCCACATCGGCGCTGGCGGGGCCGATGCTGTAATTGCGATCAAAGTCGCAAAAATACCCGTCGCGCACGGCGCCGGTATCCAGCATCAGCACATCGCCCGCCGCCAGCGGCGTGGGCCCGGCGGGCGAGATCACATCGCCATAGCCCCCCTGCCCGGCCGCGCCCGCCACGTAAGACACCCAATCAGCCCCCTCCTCTAGCAGGGCCATTTGAAAGCGGCGAAACACCTGATCCAGCCCCGCGCCCTGCTGGGCAAATTCCGGCACCCGATCAAATGCGCGCCCGGCCAGCGCACAGCTGGTGCGGATTTTGTCGATTTCCGCCTCGGATTTGATCTCGCGCACGCGGTGCACGGTATGGGTGGCATCCACAAACTGGCGCGGCGCCACGCCCGCCTCGACGCGCCGAAAATCGGCCAAGGGCATGCGCAAATGGGTTTCCAGCCCCATGGGCAGGCCGATGCGCCCGCGGCCTGGCACCAGCTGGGCCAAGGTATCTGCCAACAGGCTGACACCGTCATCGCCGGGCATCGGGGCGGGCCAGGTGCGGATATCTTGCACCCAGCTGCGCCCCATCAGATCGGCCCCGATGGCCGGTATCACCGCCACTGGCGCGCCTTGGGCTGGCACCACCACAAACCACGGGCGCGCCGGGCTTTCCCAAAACCGCGTTAAAAACCCCGTGACATAAAAGATATCGGCCGCCGCGCTGAGCAGCAGCGCATCCAGCCCATCGGCCTGCATCTGGCGCTGCAATCGATCGGTGCGGGCCTGAAATTCGGCCGCGGGAAAAACCAGGCTGCGCGTGCTCATTGCACGGGCCCCTCGCTGACAAAGGCCAGCACGCAGGCATCAGGCCCCAGATCCAGCCCCGACAACAGCGCCGCCACCCCCGCCCCGCCCGAGGGCGACGTGGCCAGCCCCAGATCGCCCATGCGTGCGATGGCGCGATGCGCCTCGGCCTCGCTGAGCGTCACAAACACATCGGCATCGCGCGACAGCCCCGCCAGGGCAATCATCGAGGGGGTTTTACAATCGAGCCGCCCCATATCAGACACGGGCCCCTCGGTGGTGGTGATCGCGCCGGCGCGGATGCTTTCGATGAGGGCAGGCGCCGCATCAGGTTCTACCACGATGATCTGTGGCCCATCGCCCCATTGCGCACGGGCATGGGCCGCCACCGCCCCCGCCAAACCGCCAACACCTGCCTGCAGCAAAATATGCGTGGGCGGTTGGGGCATTTGCCGCGCAGCTTCGGCGGCCATTTGCACATAGCCCTCCATCACGCGCAGCGGCAGATCGTCATAGCCCGGCCACGAGCTGTCAGACAGCAAGGTATGGCCCGCGGCGGCGGCGGCACTGGCGGCCGCCTCCATGCTGGCCTCATAGGTGGCGCCGGCCCGCACCACCGTGGCGCCGAAGCCCTGCAAGCGGCTGGCGAAATCGGCAGGCACGGTTTCAGACAGGTAAATCACCGCCTGCGCCCCAAAGATGCGCGCACCAGCGGCCACGCTTAGCCCATGATTGCCGGCGCTGGCGGTTACAAAAACCCGCCCCGCCAGGGCCTGCGCCCAGTGATCGCCCTCTACCGCTTGCGCCGCCAATCGCGCAATGGCGTAGGCCGCCCCAAGCGCCTTGAAACTGCCCAAGCCCATACGCCCGCGTTCGTCTTTGACATAAAGCGCGCCCACGCCCGCCGCCTGCGCCAAATCGGGCAGGGCCAAAAGCGGCGTTTCGCTATGGGCCGGGCATAGCGCCAACAGCTGCGCCGGGCCTTGGGCGCTGGCAATGGGCAGCGGTGCCAGCCCGGCAATACCCTGCCCGCGATAGGGGTTATCTAAACGTTTTTGCATGCTGGCCCTTTCCTGCGTCTTGCCGCCCGATGCGGGCAGATTAGGCCAATGCGCCGGGCGGGAATGGTAAAATTCGCCCGGAATGGGGCCGAAATTTCGCCGCAGCTGCATATTTTTGGCCGAATTTCGGACCGCATGCAAAGTATCGCTTTGCAATGCGCGCGTTTTCGGCGCAAATCACGCAATGGATCAGTTTGATGCCCGCATATTAGAGGCGCTGCAACACAATGCCCGCCTGACCGCCGAGGCGCTGGCGCAGCGCGTGGGCCTGTCGCCCGATGCCTGCCGCAAACGGCTGGCGCGGCTGCGCGCGGGCGATGTGATTGCCGCCGAAGTGGCCATTTTGCACCCCGAGGCGGTGGGCCGTGGGTTGATATTGATCGTCGAGGTCACGCTGCAAAGCGAACGGCTAAGCGATATCGATCGGTTCAAGCGCCGCATGCAAGATGCCCCCGAAGTGATGCAATGCTATTACGTGACCGGAAACGCCGATTTCATCATGATTGTTTCCATGCGCGATATGGCCGATTACGAAGATTTCACCCGCCGCCATTTCTTTGCCGAAGAAAACATCGTGCGCTTTCGCACCAGCGCGGTGATGGATCGGGTTAAACAAGGGTTTTCCATGCCCATCACCCCCAGCACAGGCCCGAAATCATGACCTCGAAAACTGCCCTGCAGGTGATCTTAGAAGAATTGCAGCCCCTGGCAGGCAAGTCGCTGCTGGATATTGGCTGTGGCAAGGGCGGCTTGGCGGGCCCGTTGCGCCAGGCGGGGGCCATCTGGCATGGGTTAGATCCAGCCGCAGACCCGGCGCAGCCCGACATCGATTGCGCCCCGGCCGAAGCTATGCCCTACCCTGACGCCAGTTTTGATTTTGCCATCTGTATCAATGCCCTGCACCACGTGCCGCTGGCCCATATGGGGGCGGCACTGGATCAGGCCGCGCGGGTGTTGCGCCCCGCGGGGCAGCTTTTGGTGATCGAGCCGCAGGCCCATGGCGCGCTGAGCCAGGTGATTGCGGTGATCGATGATGAAACCGAAATACGCCTGGCCGCGCAAACCGCCATGGATCGCTGCCGCAGCCTGCGCCAGCTGCGCCGCTTTGATTACCCGCGCACCGAAACCTACACCAGTTTCGAGGCCTTTTGCGACAGCCTGCAACAGATCGCCCCCGAACGCGCCCCCGCCATCGCCAGCAAGCGGGCAGCGCTGGCCGCAGCCTTTGCAGCCCAGGCCCATCCTGTGGGCGAAAACAGCACCACCCCTGCCCTTTGGGCGCTGAACCAGCCCATGTCGGCCCGGCTGTTTACGCCCGCTTAATCCGCGCCTATCGCGCCACCGGCTGTGGCCCGCGCGCCCGACCATGCGCCTTTGGCCACCAGATCGGCCACCACCTGCGGCAATAGTTCTGCAATTGCCGATTGCGCCCGCGTCATTGGGCGGGCGGTGGGCTGTATCACATGCGCCCGCCGCCACAGGCCCGGGTCTGCGATGCGGCTGGTGCAGATCGTGCCCATACGCGTTTCGGCCTGCACCGCGTAGGCAGGCAAGATCGAGGCGCCAAACCCCTCGGCCACAAGGCTTTTGATATTGGCATAGGAATCGATCTCGATGCCCACGGTGGCGCTGGCCCCCTGGGCGCGAAACGCCTCGTCGATCAAATCGCGCAGGCCATTGCCGCGGCTGGGCAGAACCAATGGCACGCCTTGCAAGCGCGCCAGCGCCGCCTTGGGCGGCATCGGCCATGCCTGCGCCCATAGGATCAGCAGCTCTTCCTCGAGCAATATATCAGATCGAAACCCCCGCTCTTGCAGCGGATGATACAAGATGGCCAGATCGATTTTTCCCTCGCGCATCCAGCCCGAGATGAACCCGCTCATCGCCTCGGCAATGTGGATGGTGATCTGGGGGTAGCGCAGGCGCGCGGCCTTGATCAGCGGCAGCGACACAAGCGCGCTGATCGTGCCCGGCAGGCCCAGCCGCACCACCCCCGCAGGCGCACCATCGAGGCTGCGAATATCGTCTTCGGTGCGGGCAATCTCGGCCAGGATATGGCGCGCGCGTTCGGCCAATAGCTGCCCCGCCTCGGTTGGCACAACGCCCGAGCGCGTGCGCACCATCAAGCGGGTGCCAAGCTGCTCTTCCAGCCGGCGCAAATGCAGCGACAGCGCCGGTTGCGCCACGTTCAACACCTGCGACGCGGCTGTCACCGAGCCCTGTTGCGCAATCTCGTAGAAATATCGCAGCTGTTTGGTATCAAGCGTCATCTGGCATCAAGGGTTTTGGCATAACAAATTGGTATGCCAAGCATCTGATACATATATTTGCAAAATGGCAATCCCAAGCGCTAGGCTGGCCGGGCAGTGTTAGGAAAAGGCCGCGCCCGATGAATTTTCTCGAAGATAGCTACCAAGACATCCGCGAAGGTGTGCGCGCCCTATGCGCCCAATTTCCCGCCGAATATCACCGCAAGATCGACGAGGCGCGCGCCTATCCAGAAGAATTCGTATCCGCCCTGACAGCCGAGGGCTGGATGGCGGCGCTGATCCCCGAGGAATACGGCGGCGCGGGGCTTGGCCTGACCGAGGCCAGCGTGATCATGGAAGAGATCAACCGCGCCGGCGGCAATTCTGGCGCCTGCCACGGGCAGATGTATAATATGAACACGCTGGTGCATCACGGCAGCCCCGAACAAAAGGCGCGGATTTTGCCAAAGCTGGCCAGTGGCGAATTGCGCCTGCAATCCATGGGCGTGACCGAGCCCACCACCGGCACCGATACCACCAAGATCAAAACCACCGCGGTGAAAAAGGGCGATCGCTATGTGGTGAACGGCCAAAAGGTGTGGATTTCCCGGGTGCAGCACTCGGATCTGATGATCTTGCTTGCGCGCACCACCCCGCTGGCCGAGGTGCAGAAAAAATCCGAAGGCCTGTCGATTTTCCTGGTCGATATCAAACAGGCCATGGGCGCGGGCATGCAAGTGAAACCCATTGCCAATATGGTGAACCACGAAACCAACGAGCTGTTTTTCGACAATCTCGAAATTCCCGAGGAAAACCTGATCGGCCAAGAGGGGCAAGGGTTTAAATACATCCTGACGGGCCTGAACGCCGAGCGGGCGCTGATTGCTGCGGAATGCATTGGTGACGGCTATTGGTTCACCGATAAGGTGACAGACTATGTGAACACCCGCCAGGTGTTTGGCCGCCCCATTGGCCAGAACCAGGGCGTGCAATTTCCCATTGCCCAGGCCTATATCGATGTCGAGGCCGCCAATCTGATGCGCTACAAGGCCTGCGCGCTGTTTGATGCCGGCCGCCCCTGCGGGGCCGAGGCGAATATGGCCAAATATCTGGCAGCCGAGGCCAGCTGGAAGGCGGCAAATGCCTGCATTCAATACCACGGCGGGTTTGGCTTTGCCTGCGAATATGATGTCGAGCGCAAGTTCCGCGAAACCCGGCTGTATCAGGTCGCCCCGATTTCCACCAACCTTATCCTGTCTTATGTGGCCGAGCACGTGCTTGGCATGCCGAGGTCGTTTTGATGTTGCCGCTTCAGGGGGTCAAGGTGGTGGCCATCGAACAGGCGGTGGCAGCCCCTTTTGCCTCGGCGCGGCTGGCAGATGCGGGCGCCGAAGTGGTGAAAATAGAACGCCCCGAGGGCGATTTCGCCCGCGGTTACGACAGCGTGGCGCGGGGCCAGGCCAGCTATTTTGTCTGGCTGAACCGCGGCAAAACCAGCGTTACGCTGGATCTGGCGCGCCCGGGCCATAAACAGCAGCTCGAGGCGCTGATCGCCCAGGCCGATGTGATGGTGCAAAACCTAAAGCCCGGCGCGCTGGCCAAGCTGGGCTTTGCCACCGACAGGCTCAGGCACGCCTATCCCGGCTTGATCACCTGCAGCATCTCGGGCTTTGGCGAGGCCGGCCCCATGGCCCATCGCAAGGCCTATGACCTGCTTATTCAGGCCGAGGCGGGGCTGTGTTCAGTCACAGGGGGGCCGAACGAGCCTTCGCGCGTGGGCACATCGGTGGTTGATATTGCCACGGGCGCCACCGCCTATGCCGCCATTCTCGAGGCGCTGATCCAGCGCGGGCGCAGTGGCAAGGGCGCCGATATTTCGGTATCGATGTTTGATGTCATCGCCGAATGGATGACGGTGCCCTTGTTAAACCACGAAGGCGGCCACAGCCCCAAACGTGTGGGGCTGGCGCATCCGTCGATCGCGCCCTATGGCGTCTTTACCCCTGCACAGGGCGCACCGATCTTGATTTCCATTCAATCCGACAGGGAATGGGCGGTGCTGTGCCAACAGTTTTTGGGCCAGCCGGAATTGGCCAATGACCCGCGCTTTGCCACCAATGTGGCGCGGGTTGAAAACCGCAGCGAAACCGATGCGCTGGTGGCCGCGGCCTTTGCCAAGCTCAGCGCCAGCGAGGCCATTGATCTGTTATCAAAGGCCAATATCGCCCTGGCATCGGTGAATGATATGGCCGGTTTGGCCGCCCATCCCCATCTGCGCCGCATTATCGTTGACACGCCCGCAGGCCCGGTGGCCATGCCCGCCCCGGGCGCGCAGTTTGCGGGCGCGCCGCGCCACTATGGCCCGGTGCCGGCGCTCAACCCGCTGGATCGCGATTAAGCCGCTTGGGCGGCGCGGGCCTGCAGCCGCGCCGCAGCCCCCCAGCTGGCCAGCAAAAACAGCGCCGCCATCCCAAGGCAGGCCGCCACCCCGCCCAGCTGATAGCACAGGCCCGACATCAACGTGCCCAAAAGCCGCCCCGCCGCATTGGCCATATAGTAAAACCCCACATCCATGCTGACACGCTCGGCCTGGGCAAAGGCCAGCACCAGATAGGAATGCAGCGCCGAATTCAGCGCGAAAATGGCGCCAAAGGCCAACAGCCCCACCACCAAGACCACCGTCAGCCAAGGGGTGGGCGCACCGGCCCACCAAACCGCCACACAAAGCAGCGCGGGCACAGCCACCAGCCCCCCCACCAAGCTGCGCGCGCGCGCCACCAGCGTGGCACTGGGCGCCTTTGCCGCCCCCAGCAGCCGCGGCGCCGCCGCCTGCACCGCACCGTAAAGGATGGTCCAGACCGCCATGAACCCGCCGATCACGAAAAACGCGCGCGCATTGCCTTGCTGCGTGCCGTCCGACAAGACCGCGTAGAAATACACCGGAATGCCCACCACAAACCACACATCGCGCGCCCCAAACAAAAACAGCCGCGCCACGGCCAGCCAGTTCAAATTGGGCTCGCGCGAGAATACCTCGCGGAATTTGGCGCTGGATTTGCCCTGCGGCAGGCCCGATGGCATGAAAAGGGCGATGGCCAGCAAAATCACCGCCAAGAGTGTGGCCATCCCCAGCACCGCCGGGCGAAACCCGGCCCCAGCCAATAGGGCCGCGCCCAGGAAAAAACCCAGGCCCTTGACCGCGTTTTTCGATCCCGTCAGCACCGCGACCCAGCGAAACAGCCCCCCTTGGGCCGTGGGGGCCAGGGATTTCACCGCAGATTTGGCGCTGGTCTTTGCCAGATCCTTGGCCACGCCTGCCACCCCCTGCACCGCCATCACATAGCCAACCGAGGCCCAAAGCCCCCAGTCCGGGCTAAGCTGCGCCAGCGCCAGCAGGGCCAACACCTGCAGCCCCAGCCCGGCATAAAGCGTAAAGGCCAGCCCCAGCCGCGCCGCCAGCCAGCCAGCAGTAAGGTTGGTTATAATGCCCGCCAGCTCGTAGAGCAGGAACAGATAGGCCAGCTGCACGGGCGAAAACCCCTGCCCATGAAAATGCAGCAGCACCAGCATGCGCAGCGCCCCATCGCTAAGCATAAACGCCCAATAGGCCGCCGTAACAGCGATATAGGCGGCCAGCCCTTGGGGGTGTTTGGGGGGCTGCGCGTGGCTCATAGCCGATCGCCAACCATGCGCGCCACATCGATCAAACGGTGGGCATAGCCCATCTCGTTGTCATACCATGCGTAAACTTTCAGCTGGGTGCCGTTGATCACCATGGTCGAGGGCCCATCGATGATGCTAGAGCGGGTGTCATTCACGTAATCTGCCGAAACAAGCGGGCGCGCCTCGAAGCCCAGGATGCCTTTCAAGGGGCCTGCGGCTGCGGCTTGGAACAGGGCGTTCACCTCGTCAACGGTGGTTTCGCGCGCCAGTTCAAACACGCAATCCGTCAGTGAGGCATTCAGCAAGGGCACGCGCACCGCATGGCCGTTTAGCCGCCCCTTGAGTTCCGGGTAAATCAGCGTGATCGCCGTGGCAGAACCAGTCGTGGTGGGGATCAGCGAATTCAGCGCCGAACGCGCGCGGCGCAAATCCTTGGCGGGGCGATCAACGATGGTTTGGGTGTTGGTCACATCGTGTATCGTGGTGATGCTGCCATGGCGAATGCCGATGGCCTCGTGCACCACTTTCACCACCGGGGCCAGGCAATTGGTGGTGCAGCTGGCCGCGGTAACAATCTGGTGCTGGGCGGGGTCATAAACATCGGTGTTCACACCATAGACAATATTTGCCGTGGGCCCGTCTTTCACCGGCGCGCTGACCACCACCTTTTTCACCCCGGCATCGAAATAGGGCTGCAGCGCGGCCTGGGTTTTGAAAACGCCCGTGCAATCGATCACCACATCCACCCCCTGCAGCGGCAAATCGGCCAGATGGCGCGTGCCGATAAAGGGAATGCGCGTGCCATTGATGCAAATGCTGCTGGCATCGGCTGAAAATTCCGCCGGCCAGCGCCCATGCACGCTGTCAAATTCCAGCAAATGCGCCTGCATGGCTGCATCGCCCACTGCGTCGTTCACCCAAGCGATCTGCGCGCCGCTTTCCAAAAGCGGGCGCAGCGCCAGTTTGCCCACACGGCCCAAACCGTTGATTGCATAGGTTGTCATTGTGCCGGGTGCTCCTTTGCGATGGCGTCAAGATGGGCCTGCAGCGAGGCGCGGCCCAGCGTTTCAATGGGCAGGGCCACAAAGGCCGCAATGCGATTGTAAAGCGCGCCGTAAGCGGCCTGAAATTCCAGCATGCGTTGGGCCTGGGTGCCGGTGGCTTTTACCGGGTCGGGCACGCCCCAATGGGCGGTGATGGGCTGGCCGGGCCAGGCCGGGCAATCCTCGTTTGCGGCCAGATCGCACACGGTAAACACAAAATCCATTTTAGGCGCATCCTCGGCCTGAAAATGGGTGGTGTTCTTGGCAAAAAGCGGCGCGATATCGTGGCCCTTGTCTTGCAGCATTTGCACCGCCAGCGGGTTGAGCTGGCTATAGGGCGCGGTGCCCGCCGAATGGGCCACAAACCGCCCCTGCCCCAGCTGGTTCAATATCGCCTCGGCAAAGATCGAGCGTGCGGAATTGCCGGTGCAAATAAACAAAATATGAAACGGGGCCTGGCCCATGCTGTGCTCCTGTGCTGGCATGTCTGAATGGGGCTGCGCGCACACAGCAACGCGCCCGCGGCAGCAATCATCGAAAAGATAGGCTAGCAGCCCCTCGGCCTGTGCCATCTCGATGCGATAAAGCAGCGAGCGGCCCGCGCGGTTTTGGGCAATCAGCCCCGCCTGGCGCAGGCAGGCCAGATAGGCCGACAGGGTGTTTTGGCGCACATCCAACGCCTGCGCCAATTCACCCGCCGCCACCGCCTGCGGGTAGCGCCGCATAAGCAGCCGAAAAAGCGCCAAGCGCTGGGGATGGGCCAGGGCGGCCAGCTGATCGATGTATATATCCATATTTCGCGAATATTAGATATATGTAACAGCGACAAGACAAACCTGCGAAAAATCTGTGAAATTTTACCGCATAGCCCCCACGCGGCGGCAGTAAAACTCGTGCATCAAACCCACCAAGACCGGCACCACCAGCGGCGTGATTGTATGGCCCATACCCGCAATCACATGGCATTCGGCATCAGGGATCAGGGCCGCAATCTGGCGGCCAAATTCGGGCGGTATCAAACTGTCTTCGGCGCCGTGCAACACCAGGCAGGGCAGCGCAACATCGGGCAGCTGCGCGCGCAAATCGCCAGCGTTGATCGTGGCCAAAAGCTGCCTGTTCACGCCATCGGCCTCGACCCCACGGGCATAGGCCGCGCGGGCCATATCACCCACATAGTCTTGCGTCACCGGAAAGCCCGGGTTGCCCCAGATCTGATCCCAGTAAAGCGAGGTTTTTACATACTCATCCTCGGTGCCGGGATAAGACAGCAGATCATCCAGCTTGCCCTGCCCCACAAAGCCCGGGCGCGTCATCACCAGCGTGGCGCTCAGCAGCCGGTGGGCGTGGTGGATGGCCAGCAATTGCGCAATGCCACCCCCCATCGACATGCCGAAAACATGCGCCTTTTCCAGCCCCAGCGCATCCATCAGCCCCACCACATCTGCGGCCATATCCTGCAACAGGTAGGCAGGCGTGGGCGCTTGGCCTGCGGCGATCTGGGCCAAGATGGTTTCGGCCTTGCCATCCACCCCGGGCGCCGGGCAGCGCTGCGAGCGCCCGATATCGCGGTTGTCAAACATCACCACCCGATACCCCAGCGCCGCAAATGCGCCCGCAAACCCGGGCGGCCAATGCGCGATGGTGCTGCCCAGGCCACGCACCAAGATCAGCGGCACACCGCCCGTTGGGCCCAGCTCTTCGTAGTCGAGGAAAATTCCATTGGCTTTGATCTGCATTCTTGCCCCCATTGGCCGCTACGCCCACCCTGCACCGCCAGCCCCGCCTTGGGCAAGCCTGCCCCGCCCGCGTGACGTTGGGGCACAGCCCCCACCACTGCGTTGGCAAACCAGCCCTGCCGCCCCTAACCTGTGGGCAATGCCTGCGCCACTTTACGAAAGGAAATGCTGCCATGACAGATGCCTTTATCTACGACGCCCTGCGCACCCCCCGTTCCAAGGGCAAGCCCGGCGGCACCCTGAACGAGGTCAAGCCCATTCGCCTGCTGGCCGGCCTGCTCGAGGCGCTGCAAGAGCGCCACAGCCTGGATACTGCGCTGGTGGATGATGTGATTATGGGCTGCGTGGCGCCTGTGCTGGAACAGGGCAGCTGCATCGCCAAGGCGGCCGTGCAATCGGCGCGCTGGGATGAAAGCGTGCCGGGGGTGCAGCTGGATCGGTTTTGCGCATCAGGGCTAGAGGCGGTAAACATGGCCGCGGCCAAGGTGGGCTCGGGGCACGAGGATCTGGTGGTTGCGGGCGGCTTGGAATCGATGAGCCGGGTGCCGCTGGGCGCCTCGGGCGGGCCGATGTTTGCCGACCCGGAATTTGTGTTGGGCCATCATTCGGTGCCCCAAGGTATTGGCGCAGATCTGATTGCCACGCTCGATGGCTATAGCCGCGAAGATGTGGATGCCTTTGCCATGGAAAGCCAGCGGCGCGCGGCCCATGCCCGCGACAACGGCTGGTTTGATCGCTCGGTCGTGCCGGTGCGCGATATGAACGGCCGCATCATTCTAGAGCGCGACGATTTCATCAAACCCGGCACCGATATGCAGGCGCTGGGGGGGCTGAAACCCTCGTTTGCGCAGATGGGCGCCTTGGGCATGGATGATATGGCGCTGGCGCGCTATCCGCAGGTGGCCCGCATCAACCATGTGCACACGCCGGGCAATTCCTCGGGTATTGTCGATGGGGCGGCGGCGGTTTTGATCGGGTCAGAAAAGGCCGGCCGCGCGCTGGGGCTGGCGCCGCGGGGGCGTATTTTGGCAACGGCTGTGTTGGCCACAGATCCGGTGATCATGCTCACCGGCCCCGGGCCTGCCGCCAAGAAATGCCTGGCCAAGGCGGGTTTGGGCGTGGATGACGTGGATATTTGGGAAATTAACGAGGCCTTTGCCTCGGTCGCGCTGCGGTATATGCGCGATTTGGGCATCTCGCATGAGATCACCAACGTATGTGGCGGCGCCATTGCCATGGGCCACCCGCTGGGCGCCACGGGGGCGGCGCTGGTCTCGATTGTGCTGGACGAGCTAGAGCGCAGGCAAGCAAAACGCGCCATGATCAGCCTGTGCGTAGGCGGCGGCATGGGAATTTCAACTTTGATCGAACGGGTGTGAGAATGGGCCAGTTTCACTACGAAAAAGACGCCGCTGGCATTGTAACCGTGACCATGGATATGGACGGGCCAGTTAATGCGATGAACGCGCAATTTGACCTGCTCTACCAAGAGATGACGGATAAGCTATGCGCCGAGCCCGGGCTGAAGGGGGTTATTTTAACCTCGGCCAAAGACACGTTTTTCGCGGGCGGCGATTTGAAATGGCTGATCAGCGTAAAACCCGGCCAGGAAGACGAGATCTTTGAAAGCGTCTCGCGCACCAAGGCCAATATGCGCCGCCTGGAACAGCTGGGCGTGCCGGTGGTGGCCGCCATCAATGGCGCAGCCGCGGGCGGTGGTTTTGAAATTTGCCTGGCCAGCCATTACCGCATTGCTGTCGATGCCCCAAAGGTGAAAATTGGCCTGCCCGAGGTGACGCTGGGCCTGCTGCCGGGGGGCGGCGGTGTTGTGCGCATGACCTATTTATTGGGCATCGAAGGCGCCATGCCTTTCGTGCTGGAAGGGCGCATGCTGGGCGCGCAAACCGCCTTGAAAGCCGGGCTGGTGCACGAGGTTGTGCCAGATCAAACGGCGCTTTTGGCCCGTGCCCGTGCCTGGCTGCTGTCAGAGGCAGGCCAGGCGCCTGATGCCTGCGTGCAACCGTGGGACAGGCGCGGCTATAAGATACCGGGGGGTGCGTCAAACACCGCCGCCGCGGCGCCAAAACTGGCCGCGGCATCGGCGATGTTGTGGAAAAAAACCCGCGGCCTGCTGCCCGCCCCTGCGCGCATTCTGGATGTCATGACCAACACCTGCGCGCCGGTCGATTTTGAAAGCGCGCAGCGCTATGAAACCCGCGCCTTTGCCTCGCTCGTGCCGCTGGCGGTGACGAAAAATATGATACAGGCGTTTTTCTTTGACCTGAACAAAGTGCAAGGTGGCGCCGCACGGCCCAAAGACCACCCCAAGACAAAAGTGCAGAAACTGGGCATTTTGGGCGCTGGCATGATGGGCCAGGGCATTGCCTATAGCGCGGCCATGGCGGGGATAGAGGTGGTATTGAAAGACACCACACCCGCTGCCGCCGAACAGGGGCGCGCCTATAGCGCGGGCCTGCTGCAGGCGCGGGTCGATAAGGGGCGCATGGACGCGCAAGCCGCCCAAGCCGTTTTGGAACGCATCACCGCCACCACTGACAGCGGCGCGCTGGCCGGCTGCGACCTGATCATCGAGGCGGTGTTTGAACGCGAAGACGTAAAATCGGCCGTTTTAGCCGAGCATCAGGCGCTATTGGCCGAAGGCGGCATCTGGGGCACCAACACCTCGACCTTGCCAGTCACGCGGCTGGGCCAGGGGGCGGCAAAGCCCGAAAACTTTATCGGGCTGCATTTCTTCTCGCCGGTCGATAAAATGCCGCTGTTAGAGATCGTCATGGGCGAGAAAACCAGCCAAGCCAGCCTGGCGCGCGCCTTTGATTTTGCCCGCCAGATTGGCAAAACCCCCATTGTGGTGAATGACAGCACAGGCTTTTACACCTCGCGCACCATTGGCACCAAAATGGACGAGGCGGTGCAAATGCTGGCCGAAGGGCTGGACCCGGTGGTGATTGAAAACATGGCCCGCGCGGTGGGCTTTCCCACCGGCATGCTGGCGCTTTACGACGAGGTGAAACTGTCGCTGGCCTTGGATATTTTTGACACCCAGGTTGGCATGGGCCTGCGCGACCCCGCCCAAGACCCAACACCGCAGGCGCGTGCGGTGCTGCGCGATATGGTGCACACCCATGGCCGCAAGGGCCGCGCCCAGGGCGGTGGATTTTACAGCTACGAGGGCGGCACAAAGGCGCTGTGGCCGGGGCTGCAGGCCTGGCGCAAAGAGGGCGCAGAAATTCCGCTGCAAGATATCAAGGATCGCCTGCTGTTTCGGGCCGTTCTGGAAACGCTGCGCTGCCTGGACGAGGGCGTTTTGCGCAGTAGCCAAGACGCCAATATCGGCTCGATCATGGGCATTGGCGCCCCGGTCTGGACGGGGGGCTATGCGCAATTTGTGCAGACATACGGCCATGACGCCTTTTATCAGCGCTGTCACGAGCTGGCAGAAAAATACGGGCCACGCTTTTTGCCCCCTGCCAGCCTGGCTGAAACCTAAGGGCGCAGCATTGCGCCCTTATACCCAAAAAACCCAATAGTTTCGTCCAAATAGGGGATTCACAGCGCGAATCACTTGTGCCATAATTATGGCAGTTCCCGGCAGAGGAACATCACAGAGGCAGAGTATTCACAGCATGCGGCGCACATCCCCCGCCCTTGGCATTTTGGCGTTTTTCGCTGTCGCGTTCACATTGGGCGCGTATTTCACCTTTGCCGCTGTGCAAGGGGATTACGGGCTGTTCCGCCGTGCCGAAATTCAGGCGGATGCGCGGCTTTTGCAAGATCAGCTTGATGCGCTCAACGCCGAGGTGGCCGCCATGGAAAACCTCACCACGCGGCTGTCGGATGCTTATCTTGATTTGCAGCTGCTCGATGAACAGGCCCGCGATGTGCTGGGGCTGCTGCGCGCAGACGAAATCGTTATTCGCTAGGCCTTTTTAGGCAATCCTTTAGCCTTTTTGGCGCCCAAATGCGCAGGCACTGGGCCTGAAAGGCATGGGCAAATTTCGCACAGGCGAATTTTTCTCGCATTTTCGGCCGGGCTGCGATATATAATAGTTTAACGCTAAACTATTTATGCAAACCGCGAGGAGGCGTTGCATGGTTGCCAAGAAAACCCCTGCCAAATCAAATACATCCGGCGAGGAACTGCGCCAGTATTACCGCGACATGCTGCTGATCCGTCGATTCGAGGAAAAAGCGGGCCAGCTTTACGGCATGGGCCTGATTGGCGGTTTTTGCCACCTCTACATCGGCCAAGAGGCGGTTGTGGTGGGGCTAGAGGCAGCCGCAGAAGAGGGCGACAAGCGCATCACCTCGTATCGTGATCACGGCCATATGCTGGCCTGTGGCATGGATCCAAATGGTGTGATGGCCGAGCTGACAGGCCGCGCGGGCGGCTATTCCAAGGGCAAGGGCGGCTCGATGCATATGTTCAGCCGCGAAAAGCATTTCTACGGCGGGCACGGCATTGTGGGCGCGCAGGTGCCGCTGGGCGCGGGGCTGGCCTTTGCCGATAAATACCAAGAAAACGGCCGCGTGACATTTACCTATTTCGGTGATGGCGCCGCCAACCAAGGCCAGGTTTACGAAACCTTCAACATGGCGGCCTTGTGGAAATTGCCGGTGGTTTTCGTGGTGGAAAACAACCAATACGCCATGGGCACATCGCAGCACCGCTCGACCTCGTCGCCCGATATCTACACCCGCGGCGCGGCCTTTGGCATACCCGGCGAGGCCGTGGATGGCATGGATGTGCTGGCGGTAAAGGCCGCAGGCGAAAAGGCCGTGGCGCACTGCCGCGCGGGCAAGGGCCCCTATATCTTGGAAATCAAAACCTATCGCTATCGCGGCCACTCGATGTCTGACCCGGCGAAATACCGCACCCGCGAAGAGGTGCAAAAAGTGCGCGAAGAAAAAGACGCCATCGAACATGTGCGCGAGCTGCTTTTGCAAGGCAAACACGCCACCGAAGACGATTTGAAGGCGATCGACCGCGAGATCAAAGAGATCGTGAACGCCAGCGCCGAATTTGCCAAAACCAGCCCCGAGCCGGACCTTGCCGAGCTTTGGACAGATATTTACGCCGAGGCCTGAGGGAGAGACAGATCATGGCAACCGAAATTTTGATGCCCGCCTTGTCGCCAACCATGGAAGAAGGCACCCTGGCCAAATGGCTGGTCAAAGAAGGCGATACGGTAAAATCAGGCGATATTCTGGCCGAGATTGAAACCGACAAAGCCACCATGGAATTCGAAGCGGTGGACGAGGGTGTGATCGGCCAGATCTTGGTGGCCGAAGGCACCGAAGGCGTAAAGGTAAACACCGCCATCGCGCTGCTTTTGGACGACGGCGAAGACAGCGCCAGCGCCACCACCCCTGCCTCTGCCGCCGCCCCTGCCCCTGCCGCGGCACCGGCCCCAGCAGCGCCCGCAGCAGCACCCGCAGCACCGGCCGCCCCCGTTGCAACCGCCACCCCCGATTGGCCCGAAGGCACCGAGCTGAAAAAGCAAACCGTGCGCGAGGCATTGCGCGATGCGATGGCCGAAGAAATGCGCCGCGATGGCGATGTGTTCTTGATGGGCGAAGAGGTGGCAGAATACCAAGGCGCCTATAAAATCAGCCAGGGCCTGCTAGACGAGTTTGGCGCCAAACGCGTGATCGACACCCCCATCACCGAACATGGCTTTGCCGGTATCGGGGTGGGCGCCGCCTTTGGCGGGCTGAAACCGATCGTCGAATTCATGACGTTCAATTTTGCCATGCAGGCGATTGACCATATCATCAATTCCGCGGCGAAAACGCTCTATATGTCTGGCGGGCAAATGGGCTGCCCGATTGTGTTTCGCGGCCCCAATGGTGCGGCGGCCCGTGTGGGTGCACAACACAGCCAGGATTACGCAGCATGGTATGCGCAAATCCCCGGTCTGCGCGTGGTGATGCCCTATTGCGCCTCTGATTACAAAGGCTTGATGAAAACCGCCATCCGCGATCCAAACCCGGTGATCTTTCTGGAAAACGAAATTCTCTACGGCAAATCCTTTGATGTGCCGATGATCGAGGATTACACCGTGCCCTTTGGCAAGGCCCGCATCTGGCGCGAGGGCCAAGATGTGACGATTGTCAGCTTTGGCATCGGCATGACCTATGCGCTTGAGGCCGCAGAAAAGCTGGCCGCAGAAGGGATCAGCGCCGAGGTGATCGACCTGCGCAGCCTGCGCCCCATCGATTACGACACAGTGCTGGCCAGCGTGATGAAAACCAACCGCTGCGTCACTGTGGAAGAGGGCTGGCCGGTGGCCAGTATCGGCAACCATCTGTCGGCCACGATCATGGAACGCGCCTTTGATTATCTGGATGCGCCCGTGATCAACTGCACCGGCAAAGACGTGCCCATGCCCTATGCCGCAAATCTGGAAAAACACGCGCTTGTCACCACCGACGAGGTCGTGGCGGCCGTCAAAAAAGTAACCTACCGCTAAGGAGGCACAGCGCATGGCAATCGAAATTCTTATGCCCGCCCTATCGCCCACGATGGAGGAAGGGACGCTGGCCAAATGGCTGGTCAAAGAGGGCGACACCGTCAGCGCGGGTGATCTGCTGGCAGAGATCGAAACCGATAAGGCCACGATGGAGTTCGAGGCGGTCGATGAAGGCATCATCGGCAAGCTGCTGGTGGCCGAGGGCACCGAGGGCGTCAAGGTGAACACCGCGATTGCCGTGCTGGTGGATGAGGGCGAAACCGTCGCTGACGCCGCCCCTGCCGCGCCCCCGGCCGCCGCCCCTGCTGCGGCCCCAGCCGCCAAGGCCGAAACCGCCGCAACGCCCGCCCCTGCCGCACCGGCCAAAACAGGCGGCGCGCGCGTGTTCGCATCGCCCCTGGCGCGCCGCATCGCAGCCGATCAGGGCCTAGATCTGGGGCAGATCGCGGGCACGGGCCCCCATGGGCGCATCGTAAAGGCCGATGTCTTGGCCGCAAAGGCACAGCCTGCCGCAGCCGCCCCATCTGCCGCGGCACCCACGGCCCCCCGCCCTGCGGCTGCCGCACCTGCCGCGCCCGCAGCGCCCGCAGCACAAGGGGCAAGCGCCGATGCGGTGATGCAGATCTACAAAGACCGGCCGCATGAGGAAATCAAACTGGACGGCATGCGCAAAACCATCGCCGCCCGCCTGACAGAGGCCAAGCAAACGATCCCGCATTTCTACCTGCGGCGCGATATCAAGCTGGATGCGCTGATGGCCTTCCGCGCCCAGCTGAACGCACAGCTGGCGCATCGCGGGGTGAAATTGTCGGTCAATGATTTCATCATCAAGGCCGCCGCCCTGGCCTTGCAGGCCGTGCCCGCCGCCAATGCTGTTTGGGCGGGCGACCGAGTGCTGCAGCTGAAACCATCGGATGTGGCGGTTGCTGTCGCCATCGATGGGGGGCTGTTTACACCGGTTCTCAAAGACGCCGAAACCAAAACGCTGTCTGCCCTGTCTGGTGAAATGAAAGATCTGGCCACACGCGCGCGCAGCCGCAAATTGGCCCCGCACGAATACCAAGGCGGCAGCTTTGCCATTTCAAACCTGGGCATGTTTGGCATTGATAATTTCGATGCGGTCATCAACCCGCCCCATGGCGCCATTTTGGCTGTGGGCGCTGGGGTGAAAAAGCCTGTGGTGGGCGATGATGGCCAGATTGGCGTGGCCACGGTGATGTCGGTCACCCTGTCGGTAGATCACCGGGTGATTGATGGCGCCCTAGGGGCAGAATTGCTGCAACATATCGTGGATAATCTGGAAAACCCGATGGCCATGCTGGCCTGATAAAACCCAGACATGCAAACAAAAAGCCCCGCATTTGCGGGGCTTTTTTGGTTTTCGGGCGATAGTGCCTGCGTCACTGCCCGCGCAACAGCTGATCCATTGTGATCGACGGGGTCGAACAGCCGGCCTCGCCCACCACTTTGGCAGGCACGCCCGCCACAGTTGATTTTGGCGGCACTTCGTGCAGCACAACAGAGCCCGCCGCAATGCGCGAGCAATAGCCAACCTTGATATTGCCCAACACCTTGGCGCCAGCGCCAATCAATACACCATCGCCAATTTTGGGGTGGCGATCTTCCTCTTCCTTGCCCGTGCCACCCAAAGTGACCGAATGCAACATCGACACATTATCGCCCACCACAGCGGTCTCACCGATCACGATAGAATGGGCATGATCAATCATAATACCCCGGCCAATACGGGCGGCCGGGTGGATATCAACGCCAAAGACCTCGGATGTGCGCATTTGAAACAAATACGCCATATCCTGCCTGCCCTGCCGCCACAGCCAATGCGCGATACGATACGCCTGCAGCGCCTGAAACCCCTTGAAAAACAAAACAGGCTGCAAGAAGCGGTGGCACGCCGGGTCGCGCTCGTAGGTTGCAACGATGTCAGCCCGGGCCGCCTGTGCCAGATCTTTATCGCTGGAATAGGCCGCATCACAGATCTCGCGGATCAGTTGCTCAGACATTTCGCCCGAGCCAAGTTTCAGCGCAATGCGATAGCCCAAAGCGCATTCCAACGTTTCGTGATGCAGCACAGAAAGATGGATCAAGCCACCCAACAAAGGTTCGGCTTGCACTGCCGCATGTGCCTCGTCGCGAATGCGCGACCAGACCGGATCAATCTCTGCCAGTTTTTTGCGCGTCTCGGCCATGATCTTTCCTCCGTGGTTGCGCGTAGCTTAACAGATAGAAAGACAATTTGAAAATGCAATCCACGCCCCCACGTTAGCCCCCGGCCCGCCTTGCCAACGCGTTTAAGACGCAGCTGAGACAATGCAGATAATCAGGCTGGTTCAGGGCTGGCTCGGGCGGTAGCGGCGCCCCCAAAACGCGGGTGCGCAGGCTGCCATCGCCCCAATGCCGATGCACCCGCCCAAGGCGGCGAAAATAGCGATCTGCGGCATGTGCTTCGGCCAGCCAGCGGGCAATCTGCGCCGCGCGCTGGGTGGGTGGTACTGGCAGCAAGGCCCGCGCTGCGGCTACCAAATCCCCATGCATGACACGCCGCATCAGCCCATCTGCACCCTCAGCCGGGCGCTATAGCCCGGGCCAGACACGGCCGACACCTGCGCCACTTCGGCCTGAACCTCGCCCGGTGCCAAAGCCGCAGCTAAGGCTGCGGGCATGTCCCAATACGGGGTGCTTAGCAGCTCTTCGTGGCGGATCTGCCCGGCTTGGAGAATGCGCAGCAAATAGCGCTCGCTTTCCTCGCCCAATGGCACCTCTAAGCCCTCCCAGGCGTCGCCATCAATGCGGGTTCGCCGCACCCACGACAGGGCCAGCCCGCCGGCATGAGAAACCGCGCGCAGATGCACAGGCGCAAGCGGGCGCAGCCCAACGCCGGCAAAGGCATGGCGCTGGGGGGTGAAACTGGCATCCGTAACCGGCCTGCGCGCCGGGCCGATGCGAAACTGCCGCTCGATCCCGCGCTGGCTGGGGGCCATGGGCAGCTGTTCCACCGCCTGATCAAGCAGCACAAATCGGCTGCCCACCGGCCATTGCGCGGGCATCACCGCCTCGCTGCCCAATTGCCCGCGCAACAGCTGGCGCAGCAAAAAGCGCCCCGGCGCCAACAGCTGGGCTTGGCCAAATTGCACCAGCTCCCAGCCCTCGGGGCTGCCGTCGCCGATCGCGGCCAAATTGGCGCCGCTCAACAAGGCCTCGGGCGTGACCGAGGTTAAATGGCCCGAAATCAGCTGCACCTCTAATTGGCCACCCCAATCAAAGCGCCCGGGCGGGTGCGCAGCCAAAGGCGCGCTAAGCGCCCCCATGATGGCGCGCGCGCCCACCACCAGATCCAGGGTGAAATCCTGTGCGTCGCTGCCCCCATAAACCGCAACAGCGCCCTGCCACGGCTCGGCGCTGATGGCGACATGGGGGGCATGGGGCTGTTCCTGGCCGCGCATCAATGGCAGATCCAAAAACACCGCATCCACAGGCAAAGCCGCCAAAAACGGTGTCTGCCTTGGCACTGTATCTTCAAAACCTGCAGGCTGATAAAGCTGCGGCGCGGCGCGTGTGGCCTCGCACAGGCGCAGGCCCTGCTCTTCGATCCGGTCGATCCGAAATTGCCCAGAAACACCGGGCAAGCGCACCAAATCGCCCACACCCAAATCCAAGCGTGATGGCGGCAAGGCAAATCGCGCGACATCGCGCGCCACCCGCGCCTCGGCCAACCACCGCTCAAGCAGCTGCCGCCCCTGCGCGCGCGTCATAACCAGCGGAATCTCTGTGGTGGAAACCGTATGGCTTTGGTCGTCGGGCAGCACGGTTTCCTCGGCGATCACATCATAATTTCCGCCAGATTCAAAAAATTTCAGCCGCACCCTGCCCTGCATTTCGGCCTCGGCCGCGCGCGTGATCTGCACCACCGCATCCAATTGCTGGGTTTGCACCAAATCCGCGCTTTCCAGCGATGTAGCCAGCCGCCCGGTGCGCGGCAAAAATGTCAGCACCCCTTCGCGGTCTGCCACATCCACCCCATAGGCCAGCATCAAAGGCTGCAACGCCCGGCGAATATCGCTGATATCGTCCAGCACATAGCCGCTTAGCACCGCGGGCAAGGCGCTGGTATCTACCCGCGCAAGCCCGGCCAAGCCACATAACGCCTTGATCACCGACCCAACCGAACGCGTGCCCAAACGCCCTGTCACCCAATGGCCGCGCGCATGGTTTTGCCCATCATCCCACAGCTCTTGGCGCCCGGGAAATGCCGGGTATGGCCGGGCATCCCATGCCCACACGAAGGCCCGCGACATATCAATCATCGCGCCGCCATAAACCGGCGAGATGGGGTTCACCTCGGGCCGGGCCCAATAGCCAAGCATGGCGCGCAAATAGGCCATCTGCATCGCATCATCGCGCTGCCCGTTCGAGAAAAACGGCAAGCCCGATTCCGAGGATTTTGGATCTAGGAATTTATTGGGCTGGTTGGCCCCCTTGTCCACCGCAGGGCAGCCAAATTCGGTAAACCAAATTGGCTTCGACATGGGCACCCAAGGCGTGGGCTGTTCTTGGCGCAGGCCCGCTATGCGCTCGTGATGGGGGTTGGCCCACCAATTGCGCATGTCTTTATAGCGCCACACCCATGGTTCGCCATAGGCCCCATCGGTAATGGGCTGGCGCTGTTGGGCTGCGCGCGCCTCGGGGCTTGGGTAATACCAGTCATACCCTTCGCCGCCCTCGATACCGGCCTGCAAATACCCCAAGGCACGCCCATCGCCCCAATGCGCATCCAAATGGGCCTCGCCATCGCGCCAATCAGACAGGGGCATGTAATTGTCGATCCCGATGAAATCGATCTCGGGGTCTGCCCATAACGGATCTAGATGAAAAAACAGGTCATTGCTGCCGTCTTGGGGGTGATAGCCGAAATATTCGCTCCAATCCGCCGCATAGCCCAGTTTCACATCTGCGCCCAACAGGCTGCGCACCTCGCCCGCCAGGCTGCGCAAAGCCTGCACAAAGGGAAAGCCCTGCCGCCCCCGTAGCGTGCTCAGCCCGCGCATTTCCGAGCCGATGCAAAAACTGTCCACGCCGCCCGCCGCCGCGCAAAGGGCGGCATAATGCAGGATAAATCGGGCATAGCCCCAATCTTCGGGGCCCGAGTAATACACCTGCCCCCCGATGATCTGGAAATGATGCGCGCGTGCCTGCCCCATAAAGCTGGCCACCTCGGCATCGGCGGCATCTGTGCCATCAGGGCTGCCAGGCTGGCCCGGTGCAAAGGCGCCGGTGATCCGCCCGCGCCAGGGCAGGCGCGGCTGTTCAGCCGCCTGGCCCCATGGGTCGGGGCGGCCATTACCGCTGAGCTGCTGCATCAAGATAAAGGGGTAAAACATCACCGCCTGGCCACGCCCCCGCAGCAGCCGGATCGCCTGCACCACCGAGGCATCTGCCGGGGTGCCGCCATAAACCGCGCGGCCATTTTCATGGGGCACAGCCCCCGCCTGTGCGCGGCCAAGGCCACTGACCTGCCATGGCATTTCGCGCCCATCATGGTTGCGCTGTTCAACTAGGGGGCGCAATTGGCATTGACCGGCCCGCAGGTCATCGCCAAACCAGCTCACCACCAAAGACACAGCCTGACAGGCAGGCGCCTCTAGTGCCAAGGCATCCAGCGCTGTCACCAGGTCTGGCTGGCCCGATGGCGTGTTCACATTGCGGCTACCCATCGCGCCGGGGCCAAATTGCACCGATACCGGCTGGCTGGCCAATGCATATTCGCCCGTTCCCGGCATCAAGGCCACGGCCTGTACGTTTTGCGCCGGGTCGCCATCAGGGCCACCGTTTTCTTCGGGGCATAGCACCTCGAAGCTAAACTGCGGCACCCGGTTGCCAAAGGCCTCTAGCGGCAGATCCTCGAATACAACATAGGCGGTGCCGCGGTAGGCCGGCACGCTGCCCGCGCCCTCGATGGCCTCGATCTTGGGGTCGGGCAATTGGGTATCACTGCCTGTGTAGACGCGCATCACCACATCTTCCACAGCCAGTTCCGCCCCATCGGCCCAAACCCGCTGCACACCGGCGATGGGCCCGGCACACAAAGCCACCGCCAAGCTGACAGAATAGCTATAGCGCACCGTCGTGGGCGTGGCGGGTTGGGGCGTGCCCTTTCCCCCGCGGCTGCCTTGGGTCACGCTGACATGTTCGGCAAAGGCACTGGCCCAAATCACCTGGCCGCCAATGCGCACGCGCCCAAACACATGCGGCACCGGCGCCCCCTCGCCCGCCCCGGTCAGGCGCAAGCGATCTACGCGGCCCTGTTCTACCACCTCGCTGCCTTGGCCCAAAAGGCGCTGATCCAAGACACGGCCAACCGCCGCCCCAGCAAACCGCCCCCAAACCGCGGCCGACAGGCCCAAAGCCTGCCCACCAACGGCCCCGCCCACAGCTGCACCCGCAGCGCTTAAAATGACCGTGGCCATACCCTACCCCTTTTCCGGAAACCGAAATCGCGCCACCACCCGCCGCGCCCAAGGGGCGCTGAGTGCGCTTTCCACCACGCCATGCCCTGAATAGGCATGAATAAACCGCGCCTCTGGGTGCAGCTGCACCAAGATGCCCAAATGCTTGGCCACCGCCCCCTGGCGCATACGCAAAAGCACCACGTCACCGCCCTGCCAGCCAAGATGATCAACAGGCTGCAAATGCCGCAAAGCGGCCTGCCACAGCAGCTCGTCCTGGCCCAGCTCGCCCCACATCTGGCTATAGGCCGGGGGCAGTTCCGGCTCGGGGCCCAGCACCTCGCGCCAGACGCCCCTGATCAGGCCCAAACAATCGCAGCCGGCGCCCATGGTGCTGGCCTGATGGCGATAAGGCGTGCCCAGCCAACGGCGTGCCGCCGCGATGACCGCACGGCTTGTTTGTGTGCTCATCGCCGGCTGCCCCCCGTCAAATCCGCAGAACGGGCTGGGTGAACCAGCATCCAGTCTTCTGAGGGAATATCAGGAAAGCCTTGAAAATTCAGAAGGTTGTCGAATTTGAACCGGCATGTTTCAACGCGTTTGTCGCAACCGGCCACCAGTATAACCTGGTCGCCCGGTGCCACATCGGCCCCCAGCTCGGCCCATAGGCCAATCTGGCGCTGCCCGCCATCTAGCGCGACGTCGTGCTTGATCACACCGCGCAGCCCCAAAGCTGCACCGCTTTCCACCTCCAGCACCCCACGGGCAAACCAACCCGCCTCAAAGCTGCCGGCCAAAGCCACCTGCAAGCTGTGGTCTGCCCCCAGCGCAACCACCTGCCCAACCGCTTTGAACCCATCACGCGACAGATCAAACCCACAGGCCGCATCCCCCAGCACAGCCGGGCATGGTTTTTGATACACCCGCCCAACCGGGCGATTAAGCGCCTCGCTTAAACCCCGCAATTCTACATAAAAAGCCCCGTCACCATGGCGGATTTCACCAAAATGCCCGCAAAACCGCAGGTGGCGTTCCTCTGGGTTTGCCCAGTTCACCCGCCATATTTCCACCTCGGCCCCGTCATAGCGGCCCGCCGCAATGTCATCCGCGCGGATACGCGCGTCTTGCAACACGCCCATGGCTTCGGCGTTATCCACCGCCAAGCCATTGCCCAATTGCAAGGCGCTGGCCGTCATGCCACTGCTGGGTAGGAATTCAAGCCCATCGAACTCTACCGCACAATCATGATCGGTAAAGCCAAGGCGCAGCCCATCGCGGCGCCGCACAGCCCAGGCATTGGCAACCGTGCTGTGGCCGCTTTTCAAATGCGCCAATAACCCGCGTGACCCGCTCATAGCCGCACCTCGATCACCGGCACATCGGGCACGTCGCCCGCACGAAAACTGGCCACACTGGTTTGAATACGGTCCGTGTCAAAACGCACCGGAACGTCAAATTCAAACCCTGCCGTTATCTCTAGCCCCGGGGCAGGTGCCGCGGCAAACTGGATTGTGCCACGCGCGTAATCTACCTGCCAATGCTGGCCTTCTTGCTGTGGGTCGCCCTCGACCCCCACAAAAACACTGCCCCTTACCGGTTTTTCAATCGGGCGCTCATAGACGTTAGAGCCCGATTGATAGGATTTTCGCAGTTGAAAAACCCGCTCTTGCCCATCGCCATAGCCGATCACCTGATCGTCAAACCCCGGCACAGCCGACGGCAGGCACGATTTGTAATCAGCCCAATCTTTCCAGCGAAACCCATAAAGGCGCCCGTGGCGCGCCTCGAAAAACGCAATCAGCGCGGCCACGTCATCTAGGCTGCGCAACCCAACCCCCGCGTCATACCGCCGGCGCGAATGTGCCCAAGGGCTGTTGCGTTCTTCGTAGCCGTTGCTCAGCGTCACCACTTCGGTGCGCCGCTCTGGCCCACCGACCGAGCCAAAGCTCAGGTTGGCGGGAAACCGTATCTCATGAAACCCCATATCACCCTCTTAGCCGTTGCGTTGCCCACGCCCCAAAGCCCGCGCCATTTGCCCGGCCAATTGGCTTTGACTGCGGCGAAACCCCTCGACATCGGGGGTGGTGATGTTCATCACAACATTCACCGGCCGCCCCCCGCCCTGCATACGCACGCCCAAGGCACCATCGGCCCCCCGCGCCAAGGGCATGATGGCCTCGGGCCCCGCCTCGCCCATCAGCCCCGTGCCCCCGCGCATGGCAAACAGGCTAGGCCCGCTGACCACCCCACCCTTGGCAAAGGGCATCACCCGCCCTTGGGTGAAACCTGCCCCTTGGGCAAAGGGCAACACCGCGCCAAAAACGCTGCCCACCCCATCGATCAAGGCCTGGCCCAAATGCGACGTCACTGGGCGCACCGCTGCAGAATAGCTGGTGGCAATCATACTGCGCGCCACGCTTTCCAGCGCGTCTGATAATTTCAGACCATCCAAAAGCAGCCCATCAAAGGCCCGCCGCAACCCCCGCGACAAGCCGCGCTCTAGCGTGCCGATATCGGCCTGGGTTTCCACCATTGCCCCACGCAAGCCGCGCAATGCCACCTCGAAACCCGCGGTCAGCGCGGCCACATCGCCCAGGGCGGTGTCCAGCCCATCAAGCTGGCCGTCAAACCCATCGCTTTTGTCATAGTCTGCCATTCGTTACCTCCTGTGGCACATCTGGAAATTCCGCCAAAATCTGCGCCAAACGCGCCTGCCCCATGGGCACCGCCCCAGGGGTATGGCCGCTCATCAACATCAGCTCGGCCGGGGTCAGCGCCCAAAACGCATCTGGCGACAAGCGCAGCACCCCCAAACCCAACCGCATCAAACCCGGCCAATCCACGGCCTAGGCCCCACCATCCAGGGGCGCAAAAGCGCCAGCCAACAACGCCGCCGCAGCCTGCGCCGCCGCCGCCGCCCCACCCTGAATATCGCCCTGTGCCAGCTCGTCCGGGGCACCGCGCCAGCCACCGCCCCGCAGCCCGGCAACAAGCAGTGCAAGCACATCGCGCGCACGAAACTGCCCAGTCTCAAAGCGCTGCACCATCGCCAGCAAACTGTCGCTGCCCAAGGCCTCTTCCAATTCGGCCAAAGCCCCCAGTGTCAGGCGCATCACATGGGTCTGCCCATTCAGCACCAGCACCACCTCGCCACGATAGCGGTTCACCATCACAGCGCCTGAAAGCTCAGCGCGCCCGCCGATGCCAGCGCCAGCTCGAATGTGGCCTCGCCATTATAGCTGCCCGCATATTCGATCGAGGTGATCTGGAACGGCCCCTCGACCACACCAAAATCGGGAATAATCACCTGAAACCCCGGGGTTTCCCCATCAAAAAAGACTTGGCGCGCGCGCTCGTCGGTGCTGGCATCGCGAAACACACCCTGGCCACTGATCTGGGCGCTGCGCATACCCGCACCTGCCAATAATTCGCGCCACCCACCCTGGCTTTCCAAGCTGGTCACATCCACGCTTTCGGCATTAAAACTGATGCGCGTCGCCCGCAGCCCTGCCACGGTGGCAAATTGCCCATCGCCCGTCAGATCCATCTTGATCAACAGGTCTTTCCCATTCTGTGCGCCCATATCCCTTACTCCACTAGGGGTTGCTCGTAATCGACCCGCGCCCGAAACCGCAGGTCTATGCGCCGCCCGCCGCCATTACGCCGCGCGCTGGCACGCAAAAAATCCAGTCCCACCAATCGCCCGGCCTCTAGGGCCAGCGGCCCATCGGCCAAGGCCTGCTGCACCGCAGCGGCAAGCTCCTTGGCGGTCAAAAACCCGGCCTCAGCTGCAAAAATGCTGATAATAAAATCAATCCGCGCACCGCCCCACCCCGGCCCCGAGCTGTCGCGCAGCTCTTCGGGCCCAAGGCTGATATACAAAGCCGGCACAGGCCCCGCAGGCAGGCCGTCGTAAATGGCGCCTCCCACCAATGCGCCAAGCGCTGCATCACCCGCCAACCGGGCAAAAACCGCCCGCTGTAATGACACCGACATATCAAGGCTCATGCCGCCACCTCTTCTTTGGCAAAGCACATCAAATACCGCCCGGCCTGGTCATGATCGGCCACAGCCAAGATGCGAAACACCCTGTTGCCCTCGCAAAACCGCTGGTCCGGGCGCGGGCGCAGGGGGGCGTTTTGCGGCAAGGCCCGGACCAAAATGCGCAAACTGATCTGTGCCAGATCGCCCGCATCGCCGCGCCCCACCCGGCCCGAGCGCGCCTCGATCTGCGCCCAAACCTGGCCCAGCTCTTGCCACTCTACCCGCGACCCGCCCGCGCCATCGGGCGTGCGCACCGGGGTTTGCAGCCGCAACAGGCGGTTTAATTGCGGCGTTTTCGCACCCCTCATGGCACGCCCCCACCCAGCAGCCGCACAGTGCGGTAGCGTTCGATCAGGCTGCTGACACCAAAGGGCATGCATCCCGCCCCCAGCGCCGTATCGTCCCGATATTCGTAATAATGCGCAGCCAGCATCAAAACCGCCTGGCGCAAATCGGCTGGCAGCCCGGGCCACGCGGCGGCGAGGCCTGCGCTGAAATCGATCTGCACGCCCCCACCTGTGGGCACCATGGGCAAAAGGGCGGCCACCGGGCGCAACAGCGGGCGCTGCGCATCTGGCACCAGGCGATAAAGGGCTGGCGCGATGATGCGTTCTTGCCCATCTGGGTCTTTCATGACAACCGCGTTCAGCGCCGTCACGGGCGCCACCGGCAATGGCTGCCCAACCGGGTCGCGCCAATCTTCTAATGTCAGCAAGAACTGCCGTTCCAGCAGCACCTTGCCCGTGCGCGCCTCGATGGCAGCCATGGCCGCACGCAAAAACCCACCCAGCACATCGGCCTGCAAGCTTTCCTCGCCAAGGCCAGTGCCCAGCCGCAAATGGGCCCGCAACGCGGCAACCGGCAGCGCCTCGTCGGGCAGCTCGGTTTTTTCGATTAAGATCATGGGCATATCTCCATATTCTGCGGCCCCATTGGTGCTGAACGGCGCGTGCCAACCCCTGTTGCTCGGTCGGAGGGAGCAGCTAGACAACAGCAGGCCAGACGGCACGCGCCGTTGGGGCAGCGGCACAGCCCCTGCCCCATCTCGGGCTTAGCTTGCGGAAAACTTCAGCAGCTTGATCGCCGCAAAATCGCTCACATCCCCGCCCACGCGCTTGGTGGCGTAAAACAGCACATGCGGCTTGGCGCTGAACGGGTCACGCAAAACCCGCAGATCTGGGCGCTCGGCAATGGTGTAGCCTGCACCAAAATCACCAAAGGCCACCGCCATGGCGCCAGCGCCGATATCAGGCATGTCTTCGGCAATCAGCACCGGATAGCCCAGCAGGCGTGCAGGCTCAGCGGCGGCCAAACCATCAGCCCACAGGAAGCGGCCATCATTGTCTTTCATCTTGCGGATGCGCCCTGCGGTTTTCGAATTCATCACGAAAACCGCATTGGCACGATACTCGGCCCCCAGGGCATAAACCAAATCCACCAGCGCATCGGCCGCGCCAAAATCACCATCAACGCCCGTGGCCACATAGCCCAAGCTGCCCCAGCTCCAATTGGCCTCGGCCACGCTGGCATGGCTCAAAATGCCAGTCGGTTTGGCATCGCCATCCCCATGAATAAAGGCCGCTGCTTCGGCGCGGGCGAATTTCTCGGCCACACGCCCTGCCAGCCAGGATTCCAGATCAAAGGCCGCATCATCCAACAGCCGCTGGCTGGCCTTTGGCAGGGCCGAAAGCTCGTGCAGCGGAATGCTGATACGGTCGATCTGCGGCGTGCCAGTTTCTGCGGTTGTGCCATTCTCCTGTGCCCAGCCATGGCCGATATCGCCATGATCGACCAGCACATCGTAGCTGCCCGCCTCAACACTTACCACATTGGCCACGCGGCGCAGCGAGGCGCCACCGCTTAGAACATGGCGGACCGTATCGGCAGTTTTCGGGTCTACCAGATAGCCACCGTCAGCGGCCACCGCGGTTGACATGGCCTTGCCCTCCAGCATCAGGCCCCGCAGCCCATCATCATCGCCACTGCGCAAATAGGCATCAAAGGCCTTTTGATGAGGGGCATCCACATGGGCGTTTTGTGCCAAAATCGGGCGCGCGGGGGGCAGGTTTGTTTTCCGGTCAAGCATGGTCAATCGCTCTTCTTGCTGTTGAAGTTTTGTCTCAAAATTGCAGCGAAACTCTTTGAAATCATTTGCAAACGCTGCAATCGCTTGGGTTACCCCCTGGGCGCCAGGCATAGGCTCTGCGCCCCGAGAAGTGATCTCGGCTTTTGTCATCTCGTCATCCTTTGTCTTTGCTATGGCCTATGCGCCAGCCATCACCGCGCGGGCAGCTTCGAAAGCGGCCGCTATCTCGCGCAGATGGGCATCATCAGGCGTATCGCCCTTTTGCCCCACCCGCGCACTGGCAAGCATGGGAAAGGTCACCACCGACACTTCCCAAAGCTCCAGTTCCGTCAGAACCCGCTGGCCCTTATCCGTTTTCACAGCCTGTTTGGTGCGATAGCCAATCGACAGCCCGTCTATCGCGCCCGCGGCAACCAGCGCCGCCGCCTCGCGTGCACGCGCCACCCCCTCCAGCAGGCGCCCCTTTACAAACAGGCCATGCCCATCCTCGCGCACCTCGTCCCAAACCCCGATGGGCTGGGCAGGGTCGTGTTGCCAAAGCATTTTCACTTGCCGGCCATCGCGTGCCAACTGCGCCAGGCTGGCCGCATAGGCCCCCGCCTGCACAATATCGCCACCCTGATCACAGGCACCAAAAACACTGGCATAGCCCGAAATCACAACGCCATCTGACACGGCCAAATCGCTGCCCGGGCCACAAAATTTGGTTTCTAAAATTGTCTGCATCATCGCCCCTTTCTATGGTGTCACGACCAAAAGCGATTGAAAGGCCTGCGCCAGCAGCGCCGTTGCAACCCCATAGACTGCAAACCACAACCGCTTTTCCAGTTTCTCTATGGCCGCCTCTAACCGCTCGGCGCGCTTGTGCAGCGCCTCAATTTGCATGTGGCTCAACCGCTCATGCGCCTCCAGCCGCAAGCCCGGCGCGCAATCAAACGCCTCGAACCCATAGCGTGGCATCTGCCCCAAGCGTTCAGTCATGGGCTGCGCCCTGATCCACGCCCATGCCCACCGGCAAGCCCAGCAACGCGCGCTTTTCGGCCTCGCTCAAAAAATCGGCACCGCTGACCCGCCGCCACACCTCAGAGCGCTCTGCCGCCAGGGCAGGCACCTGGTCTAGATCCGGGCGCAGCACACAATCTTGCCCACCAAAGCGCGCCAGCCACTCTGACAATTGCGCCACCACCCGCGTGGCCAAAGGCAGCACCGTCAGGCGGTAAAAGGCGCGGTTGGCCTCTTGGTAATTGGCAAATGTCGCATCCCCCGGAATGCCCAGCAGCATTGGCGGCACACCAAAGGCCAGCGCAATTTCACGCGCGGCGCTATCCTTGGTCTTTTGAAACTCCATATCGCTGGGGCTAAAGCCCATGGGCTTCCAATCCAGCCCCCCCTCCAGCAGCATCGGCCGCCCAGCATTGCGCGCGCCTTGATGGTGGGTTTCCATTTCGGCCACCAGCCGGTCGTATTGATCGGCGCTCAAGCCACCCGCACCATCTGCTCCACGGTAGACAATCGCCCCCGAAGGCCGCGCCGCATTATCCAGCAAGGCCTTCGACCAGCGGCTGGCGGCATTATGCACATCCAGCGCCTGCGCTGCCGCCTGTAGGGGCGACAGGCCATAATGGTCGTCTTGCGGGTGAAACGCCCGCATATGGCACACCGGCGGCAACGCCCCTGTGGCATCGAAACGATGCTTGCGCGCGCCCACAGAATACTCATAGCCAACCGGCCATCCGTCATGCCCCGGCACCACCTGCACCCGGTCAGCGCGCAGCACGTGCAACTCGCTGGGCCAGCGCCCCTCTTCGCCGCCCACCGCCTCGACGTAAGAGTTACCCGTCAGCAGCAAATAGCCAAAAAGCGCCTCCAGCAATTCCGCCTTGCCCTGGGCCGGGTTTGGGTTTGCCACAAGCTGCAGCATCGGGTGCGCCTCGTAGCGCGCGGTCTGGTCTTGCAACACCAATGGCAAGGCGGCTGCCGCCTCGGCAATCATTTTCACGCAGCGGTGCACCACCGGGTTGCCCACATAGCCATTGCGCGCCAGGCTTACCGTGTCGCGGGCGCTCCATGCCACGCGGCCTGTGCTGCCAAACCCCACCACACGGCCCACCGCGCTGGCCTTGGCCTCGGGCGGGCTGATCGGGGTGCCTTTCCGGCGCATGAATTCAAAAACCATTTCTCGCTCCTTCCACGGGCAGGCCCGCCTTGCGCTGTTGAGGGCAATTTGAGGACAAAAGTTTAAGGTTTCTAAACTACAGCGCGCGCACCGCCGGGCGGCGCCAATTGGCAGCAGGTTCGATCATCAAATCGCTCAGCGCCCATACCAAAGCATCTAGGCGGTCGGGGCTGCCCAAGCCCTGATAGCCTTGGGTGGTCATCGCGCACATCTGGTCTTCCAGCACGCCAAACCCGCCCAGGTGATGCACACGGCCCTGTTCGTATAAGGCGGCCACCGGCTCGGCCCGGGCCAGCTTGCCACGGCTGGCATGCACCTTGCGCAGCGCCACCAGCGGATCCACCTGCCGCAGCACCGCCTCGACCAAATCGCCCCCCTGGTTCACCTCGGCCACCAATCGCTCGGCCCCCCAGCGGTCGCGCGCGGCAATGGCCGCACGCGCCCATGTATCGGGCGAGGCCGCCGAAACCGAGGCATCCTCTAGCACATAGGCACGCCAGTTTTGCGGCCCGCCCTGCGCCGTTACACCCACAACAACAATACCGCATTCATCCGAATGCGCATGGCCCGTTACCGGCGGATCAACCGCCACCACAACCCTATCCAATGCGGGCATATCGGTGCTGCGCGCCTGCTCTAGGCAGGCCCGTGTCCACAGCGCGCCTTCGGCATCTTCCATCAAAACGCCCTCCAGCTCTTGGCGCCCCAACCGCGTGCCCCCGTAGCGCTGGCGCACCTCCTCAAGAAAGCTTGCCGCCAGATTGGCCGCATTGGCATCGGTTGCGGCATGGCTGCTGACAGTGCTGGGGCGGGCCAAAATCTCTTTCAAAATTCCTACGTTGCGCGGTGTCGTGGTCACACAAACCCGCGGATCATCACCAAGGCGCAGGGCAAATTGCAGCATGTCCCACGCATCGCGCGCGCGGCGCCATTTGGCCAGCTCATCCACCCAGGCCGCATCAAATTGCGGCCCGCGCATCGCCTCGGGCTCGTGGGCCGAAAACACCTGCGCCGTGGCGCCATTGGGCCATGTCAGCATGCGCCGCCCACCATTCCACACCGGGCGGCGATCTGGGGGCACACAGGCCAAAATACCACTTTCGCCAAAGACCATCACCTCGCGTGCCTGATCCAGCGTTTCGCCCACAAGCGCCACGCGCGCGCAGCGCCCAGGCGCCAGCGGCGTGGCACCTTCCACCAGGCTGCGCACCCATTCCGCGCCAGCCCGGGTTTTCCCCGCACCGCGCCCGCCCAAAATAACCCATGCCCGCCATGCCCCCGGGGGCGGCAATTGGTGCTCCATCGCCCAAAACTCGAAAAGATAGGGCAAGGCCAGCAGGGTTTGCTCACTCATCCCCTCTAGGAAAGCGTCCTGGGCATCGCGTGGCCCTGAGGCGAGCCAGGCGGCACCCAACCTCAGTGCGTGCGGCGTCAAGGTCCAGGGCGTATCCGTTAACAATTCCTTGTTGTTCTCTGCGGCGGTCTTCACATCTTTGCTCCGTTTCCAGGGCCATCTTCAGCCAATGGCGTATTTCCACGGTCAGCTTGGCGCTGTCTTTCAGCGCCTCCAGCTCGCCATGGCGCACACGCTCCTGAAGGGCGATTAGCGTGGTACTCATTTCAAGCAGTTGCTCTTCTACGACCTTGATCGCACGCCCCAGCGGTGTGTGATCTGCATCGACGTCTCGTTGGGTCATCTGCTGCGCCTATGTTGCCTCATGCGTGTCCCTCCGCACGAGCAAGACGAAAAAACGGCCAGCAGGGTATGCCCTGCGGCCGTTTCGCCACCTCTTCCAGCGTGCCACAATGCATAGAGCAAAGAGTGCGCAAATGTCAA
>CAJXSO010000026.1 GCA_913061505.1 uncultured Lutimaribacter sp. | reverse complement strand
GGCCAAGCTTAGCGATTTTGTTGCGCGGGCGCGCATCATCTGCGGCAAAAAAGAAAAAAGCGCGCCATTCTGGCGCGCCTGTTTCCTGTCATATCCCCGCTGGGGGCTATGATTACGCAGCTTCGGCCTGTGCCGCCGCGTTGCGGCGTTCACTTTCTTCGCGCGACAGCGCCACGCTGGTGCGAATACCTTTGGCGACGAATTCCATCAGCCCTTTGACAACTCGTTCGTTGGGGTCGATGCCAGCGCAGGTCAGAACCTCGCGGCCATCGCGCGAGCGTGCCCAACGCGCAATTTGTTCGGGGCCGTTGCCATATTTCTTGTCATCGGCAATCGCGTCATCCAATGCAGCCAACACAACGGCTGCAAACAGTTTGCGGGCGCGGTTACCTTGTTCGTTATTGAAGGCCGTGCCGTCAACGAAATCTTTCATGTTTCGTCCTTGCGTTATTTTATTGCTCTTGCATATCCGGAGTGCGGTCTCTTTGGCAGATCAAAGCCGATTCGGATAGGGCGCTGATGCATGGCTGTTATGCGTCTGGTGCAATGCTGTGCCGATGCGGCCCTGAAAATGCTGCTGTGTTTCGTGTTCTTGCCTCTGCGGGCTGACAACGATATAGGGGCGGCAAAATATCATTCAACCCTTTGTCATGGTTCAAACACATGCCCAAAATCAACGGTAACGAAATTCGCCCCGGCAACGTTCTCGAACACGAGGGCGGCCTGTGGGCGGCGGTCAAGGTGGATCACGTCAAGCCCGGCAAGGGTGGTGCGTTTGCGCAAGTTGAAATGAAAAACCTGCGCAATGGCTCGAAGCTGAACGAACGGTTCCGCTCGGCTGACAAGGTCGAGCGCGTGCGCCTGGAACAAAAAGACCAGCAATTCCTGTATGAAAACGATGGAATGCTGGTGTTTATGGATACCGAAACCTACGAGCAGGTCGAACTGCCCGCCGATATTCTGGGCGAGCGCCGCCCGTTCTTGCAAGACGGCATGACCGTGGTGGTGGAATATTACGAAGCCGAAGCGCTGAACATGACCTTGCCGCAAAAAGTAACCTGCACCATCGAAGAAACCGAACCGGTGGTCAAAGGCCAAACCGCGGCAAACAGCTTTAAGCCCGCGCTGCTGGATTGCGGCGTGCGCGTCATGGTGCCGCCCTTTGTGGCCAGCGGCGAGAAAATCATCGTGAATACCGAAACCATGGAATATTCGGAACGCGCCTAATTACGTTACGGAATGTCTGCTGGGGCCATCCTGCCGGGGTGGCCCTTTTGCGTTGCACTGGCCCAAACGGGCAGGTTTTGCTTGAAACGCGGGGGCATTCGTCTAAGCACAGGCCATAGCGATCAAGGGGGTCCCATGTCTGTTTCTATGTTATCGACCTTTGTGAAACCGATGCATCCCGAGGGGCGCAAATTTGTGGCCATTGCCGCGGGCCTGTCGGTGTTGCTGTTTTTGCTGTGGGAACCACTGGGCTGGGTTGGTGCCGGGCTGACCGTTTGGGTCTATTATTTCTTCCGCGACCCCGAGCGCGTGACGCCACAGCGCGCGGGCATTATGGTATCACCTGCAGATGGCATCGTATCTTTGCTAGAACCTGCCGTGCCCCCGGCGGAACTGGGGCTGGGCGATCAGCCGATGATGCGGGTGTCGGTGTTTATGTCGGTCTTTAATTGCCACGTAAACCGCGCGCCCACCGCCGGGCGCATCACCACCGTGGCCTACCGCCCCGGCAAATTTCTGAACGCCTCGCTGGATAAGGCATCAGAAGATAACGAGCGCAACGGCCTGACCATCGAATTGCCCGATGGGCGCCGCTATGGCGTGGTGCAAATCGCCGGGCTGGTGGCGCGGCGCATTTTGTGCTGGTCGCAAGAGGGCCAGCAGCTGGGGATCGCCGAGCGTTTTGGCCTGATCCGCTTTGGCTCGCGTCTCGATATCTACCTGCCCGAGGGGGCCACGCCCATCGTCAGTATTGGGCAAACCATGATCGCGGGTGAAACCGTGATCGCCGAGCTGGGCTAAGCGCATGACACGCCGCCCCTCGATCTTGCGCGACCCAGACGCCGCCGAACGCGTGCCCTTTGTGCAACTGCTGCCCAATATGGTTACGCTGGCAGGCATGTGTTTTGGCCTGACCTCGGTGCGCTATTCTATGGACGAGCGGTTTGGCACGGCCGTATTGCTGATCATGCTGGCCGCGCTGATGGATGGGCTGGATGGCCTTTTGGCGCGGCGCTTGAATGCCGCGTCGAAACTGGGATCCGAGCTGGATTCGCTGTCAGATTTTCTGTGCTTTGGCGTGGCGCCGGGTATTTTGCTTTATCAGGCGCATCTGTCGCAGCTGGGCAATCTGGGGTGGATCTTTGTGCTGGTCTTGGCCACCGCGACCTGCCTGCGCCTGGCACGGTTTAACGTCTTGCGCGGGGTGCAAGACAGCGGCGAGGAAAAGGCCCATTTCGTTGGCGTGCCCGCGCCCGGTGGGGCGCTATTGGCGCTGTTGCCGGTGTTTTTGGTGCTGTCCGATACGACAGACTATAGCGATGCACCGCTGTTGGTGGGGCTGTGGGTGGCCTTTGTGGGGCTGTTGATGATCTCGACGCTCAAAACCCTGTCGCCCAAGGGGCTGCGGGTGCCGCGCAAGCTGATCGCGGTGATGATCTTTGCCATGGTGATTGTGATTGGCATGGTGTTCACCCGCCCATGGACATTGCTTGTGGTGATCGATCTGGCCTATCTGGCCATTCTCAGCCGCTCGCTGGTGCAGGCGCGCGGGCGGTTTTTTAACTGATTTTGCCCATCAGTTGCCCCCAGGCATCTTGGGCATCGGGCGGGGCTTAGCCCCGCTCTAGCAGCTGCACGGTGGCGCTGCCCGCCTGCAATGGCGCGCTGGCGCGATCGAAACGCAGATAGGCCAGCGCCCGGTTGCCACTGACGCTGTGCAGCTGCCCGGCCTCTTTGCCCTTTTCATCGATCAGCACCGTGCCGGGCTGGGCTGTGCCCTCTAGCGCCACCAGCGCCAAGCCTTTTTTCAGCTCGGTCTTGTGCTTCATGCGGGCGGTCACCTCTTGGCCCACATAGCAGCCCTTGCGAAAATCAACGCCGTTCAGCCGCTCGAACCCCATTTCCAAAATATAGCTGTCTGGCCCCAGCTCGATGCCGGTTTCGGGCACCATATGCGCCACCCGCAGCGCCAGGAAATCGCTGCCATCATCGCCCGCCTCAGGGCCATAGCGCCGCCAGCCAAGTGCGGGGTGGCGCGGGTCGGGCAGGGCGCCTTGGGGGGCGGGGCCCGTGCCGCGCTGCAGCTGCAGGCCGCTATCGGCAATCTGCACATCGGCGCGCAGCTTATACATCGACAGGCGTTGCGCCAGCATTGCAGCAAGGCTGCTATCAACATCCAGCAGCACGCCCCCATTGGCGCCGGGTGCCGCAGACAGGATAAAATCTGCCAGGTATTTGCCCTGTGGTGTCAGCATTGCGGCATAGACCGGGCCTTGGGCCAGCTTTGCCATATCGTTGGTGATCAGCCCTTGCAGAAAGCCAATCGCGTCGCTGCCCGAAACCGTTAAGATTGTGCGTGCCATGCTATATGCGTGTTCCTATGCCAGCGCCGCCCCTGCGGCCGTATCCTGAGCCCAGATATAGGCCTGCAGGCGGCGTGCGAAAACCCCTAGCCCCCAAAGAGGCGCGCCCAAAACCCGCGTTTTGGCGGGTCTTCTGGCAGCGCGGGGCGCATCATGCGGGCGCTGGCGGCCTCGTCTGCGGTGGGGCCATCGCTGCGAAATTGCAGCGCGTGCAAATTGGCATAGATGCCACCGCGGGCCAGCAATTCGTCATGCGTGCCCTCATCTACCACGCGGCCTTGGTCCATCACCACGATCTTGTCGGCCTCGCGCACGGTGGATAAGCGATGCGCAATCACCAAGGTTGTGCGCCCTTTCGACAGTTTTTCCAGCGCCGCCTGCACGGTTTTTTCCGATTGCGCATCCAGCGCGCTGGTGGCCTCGTCCAGCAGCAGCAGTGGGGTATCGCGCAGCAGGGCGCGGGCGATGGCCACGCGCTGGCGCTGCCCCCCCGACAGGGCCGATCCGCGCGGGCCCACATGGGTATCTAGCCCCTTGGGCAGGTTGGGCAGGAAATCGGCCACATGGGCGGCTTGCAAAACATCATCAAGCTGTGCTGCGCTGACATCGCCCCGCCCCAGCAAGATATTTTCGCGCAAGGTTTCATCAAACAAGGTGCTGTCTTGGGTCACCACCGAAAACAAGGCGCGCAGATCGGGCAGATCGATCTGGCGCACATCGGTGCCGCCAATCAGCACGCGCCCCTCGGTGGTATCGATCAGCCGGGTCAACAGGTTGAACACGGTCGATTTGCCCGCCCCCGAGGCGCCGACAAGCGCGGTGGTTTTGCCGGCCTCTGCAACAAAGGATGTGCCGCGCAACACCGGCGTGTCGCCATAATCCAGCCGCACGTTTTCCAGCCGCACATCCGGGCAGCCTTGGGGGGCTGTTTTGGGATGGGCGGGCGATAACACGCTGGGCTTGGTATCGAGCAGCTCTTTCAGCCGTTCCATCGCCGCGGCGGCGGCCTGCCATGTGGCGCTGATCGAGCTGAGCCTGCGCAGCGGATCAAAGGCCAAGCCAATAGCGGTGAAAAACGCCATGAATTCGCCCACGGTTTTCTCGCCCGCAATGATCTCTGTGCCGCCCATGTACAGCACGCCCATAAACCCCAGGCCCGCCATCACATCGATCATGCCGGGCATGGCCGCTGCCCCCACGCTGGCGCGCACCTCGGCGCGCACCAGATCTTTGGTTTGCACGCGGTAGCGTTTGGATTGATAGGCCTCCAGCCCGTTCAGCTTGACCTGAATAATCCCGTGAAACACCTCGTCCAGCCGGGTGGCCAGCCGTGCGGCCAGATCGCGCGCCTCTAGCGCCCGGGCGCGCACGAATTTCTGCAACAAGGCCGAAGGCGCCACCAACAGCGGAATGCCAACGCAGCTGATCAGCGTCCAATACCAATCCACCGAAATGGCCACGCCAAACAAGATCACCAGCGACACCAGATCGCGCCCCGCGCCCGAGATGATCATGCTCCAGATCGCGTTGATCGATCCCACATCGCCCTGCACGCGTTGCAGCAAATAGCCGGGCGGATGGGTTTGGTAAAAGGCGCCATCCATCGTCATCAGATGGGCCAGCAGATCGCCCCGCAGCTGGGCTGCGGTTTTTTGCGAGATGACCGACAGGAATGCTTTTTGCAAAATGCTGGCCACGGCACGCAGGGTAAAGATGCCAAAAATCGCAAGGCCCACCCACCACAGCGCGTCATATTGGCCGGCCACGAAAACCTCGTCGAACATCGGTTTCATCATATAGCTCAGCGCGCCCAGCATGCTGCCTTCCAGCGACATGAACAAAAGTGCGGCAATCACCAAGGGCCATTGGTGGCGCAGGTAGCCCCGCCACAGCCATTTTAACAGCACAGAGGAGGGGGTGTGTTGGGTTTGCTCGGAGCTACTCAATAGAAATGCCGTCCTTTGGTGCGGGGCCAGGCCCAGCCCTGCCATCGGGGCAGGGGCACCTTTGTTTCTTTGCATCAGTCCTAGTGTGTCGCGCCCCCTGTGGCAAGCCTGACACCGCGTTGGGCAGGCGGCTTGGGTGGTGTGGCACGCAAGGGGTGTTGACCTTGGCCAAAAGCGGCGTAGGCTTTGGCGCATCAAATTTCAGGACACTGCCATGACCCTTTCCCAAGGCCGCCCCTATCTGGCCATTCCCGGCCCATCTGTCATGCCCGATGCGGTTTTGGCCGCAATGCACCGCCCTGCGCCCAATATTTACGAGGGCGAGATCGTGGAACTGGCCGCAGGCTTGATCCCCGATTTGCGCGCAGTCGCCCGCACCAAGGGCCATGTGGCCATCTATATCGGCAATGGCCACGCGGCATGGGAGGCGGCGCTGGCCAATACCGTGGCGCCGGGCGAAACGGTGCTGGTGCCCGCAACGGGGCGCTTTGGCCATGGCTGGGCAGATATGGCGCAGGGGCTGGGGGCCCATGTGCAGATGCTGGATTTCGGCAAATCCACCCCGCTTGATCCTGCCGCGGTCGAGGCGGCGCTGCGCGCAGACACGGGGCACAAGATCAAGGCGGTGCTGGTGACGCATGTCGATACCGCCTCCTCGGTGCTAAACGATGTGGCGGCGGTGCGCGCAGCACTTGATCGCGCGGGCCATCCGGCGCTGTTGATGGCCGATTGCGTGGCCTCGATGGCGGTGGACCGCTTTGAAATGGATGCATGGGGTGTCGATGTTGCCGTGGCGGCCAGCCAAAAGGGGCTGATGGTGCCGCCGGGCTTGGGTTTTGTGTTTTTCAGCGACAAGGCCGCGCAGGTGCGCGCGGCCATGCCGCGTGTCAGCCGCTATTGGGATTGGGCGCCGCGCGCCAACCCCGAGCAGTTTTATCAATATTGGGGCGGCACCGCGCCAACCCATCATCTTTACGGGCTGCGCGTTGCGCTGGATATGCTGCACGGCGAAGGGATCGAGGCCGTCTGGGCGCGCCACGAAACACTGGCCCGCGCGGTTTGGGCCGCCTGCGAGGCATGGGGGCAGGGGGGCGGCACGCTGCGGCTGAATGTGGCCAACACCGCCCACCGCGCCCGCGCGGTGACGGCGCTGTGCCTGCCACAGGGCGGCGCGGGGCAGCTGCGCAAATGGTGCGAAACCCAGGCGGGTGTGACCTTGGGCATTGGCCTTGGCATGGCCGAGCCGGGCAGCCCCGCGGCAGATGATTTCTTTCGCATCGGCCATATGGGCCATGTCAATGCCCATATGGTTTTGGGTATGCTGGGGGCTGTGGATGCCGGGCTAAAGGCGCTGGGCCTGCCCCATGGCAGCGGCGCCTTGGCCGCAGCCACCGATGTTGTGGCCCAGGCAACTGCTAGGGCAACCGCTGGGGCGCCCGCATCAGCGGCCGTGGCTGCGGCGCGCTGACCCGCCTGCGGCGCGCTCTTTAGCCTGCGGCGCGGGCGGCGGCCAGCGCCGGGCCAAAGGCCGTGGCCAGCGCATCCAGATCAGCGCTTTGGCCACAGCTGATACGAATGCAGCGGTTCATCGGCGCGACGCCAGGCATGCGGATAAACACGCCGCGCGCGGCCAGTTCCTGCAAAACGCGCTGGGCCAAGGCGCCATCGCCCCCGCAATCGATGGCCACGAAATTGGTGGCCGAGGGCAGCGCCTGCAGCCCGTGCTCTGCCGCCATATCGTAAAGGCGCTGGCGCGCTTGCGCCACTTGGGCGCAGGTGTGTGCCAGCCAGGGCCCGTCGTGCAAGGCGGCCAGCGCGCCCTCTTGGGCGGCGCGGTTCATGCCGAAATGGTTGCGCACCTTGTGAAAGGCGGTGATCAAATCGGGGTGGCCCAAAGCATAGCCCACCCGCGCCCCCGCCATGCCATAGGCCTTGGAAAAGGTGCGCATGCGGATCACCCGCGGGTCATCGGCGGCAATCGGTGCGGCGGTGCCTTCGGGGGCAAATTCGACATAGGCCTCATCCAGCACCAGCAGCGTGTCTGGGGGCAATTTGGTGAGTGCCTCGGCGATCACGGCGCCGCTGTGCCATGTGCCCATGGGGTTATCTGGGTTGGCCAGATAGACCAGTTTTGCCCCCACCTCGGCAGCTTTGGCAAAGAGCGCGGCGGGGTCTTCGTGGTCGTCGCGGTAGGGCACTTTGTGCAACACCCCGCCAAAGCCCACCACGTGGTAATTAAAGGTGGGGTAGGCGCCATCAGATGTCACCACCGCATCGCCCGGGCCCACCATCAGGCGCACCAGATAGCCCAGCAGGCCATCGATGCCCTCGCCCACCATGACGTTGGCGGCGCCCACGCCATGGGCCTGGGCCAGCGCATGGCGCAGATCGTGGCTTTCAGGATCGCCATACATCCAAATTTCGGCCGCGGCCTGTTGCATCACCGCAACCGCCTTGGGCGAGGGGCCAAACACGTTTTCATTGGCGCCCAGCCGTGCGGCAAAGCGGCGGCCAAGCGCGCGTTCCTGCGCCTCGGGGCCCACAAAGGGCACGGTGGCGGGCAGGGTGGCGGCAAGCGGGGTTAGGCGAAACTGGCTCATGGCGTGAGATAAGCCCAAGATTTGCCCCGCGGCAAGGGCCAAGCGCGCCGCTGCCCCGCGACGCAAGGGCATGCTTGCCCCGCGCCATGGGCATCGTTCAGTATATGGCCAAAGCGCCCCGGTGGCGCCCAGCCAACAGGAGCCCTGAAATGACCCGCGTGCAGACCGAGATCAAAGACCATATCGCCCATGTTACGCTGATCCGCGCCGATAAGATGAACGCGGTCGATCCCGATATGGCCGAGGCCATCGTGGCCGCGGGCACCCAGCTGATTGACAATGACGATATCCGCGCCGTGGTGCTTTCAGGGCAGGGGCGCGGCTTTTGCGCCGGCTTGGATGTGGCCAGCTTTGCCAAATTTGCAGCCCAAGACCCGATCGAGCGGGTGATGCCGCGCACCCATGGCGATGCCAACCTGATGCAAGAGGTGGCGATGGTATGGCGCAAAGTGCCCGTGCCGGTGGTGGCGGCCCTGCACGGCGTGGCCTTTGGCGCCGGGCTGCAGCTGGCCATGGGGGCCGATATTCGCCTGGCCCATCCCGATACGAAACTGGCGATCATGGAGGCCAAATGGGGCCTGGTGCCCGATATGGGCGGCATGGTTCTGTGGCCGCAGCTGATGCGTTCAGATGTGCTGCGCCTGCTCACCTATACGGCCGAGCCGGTGACCGCCGCCGAAGGGCTGGGCCTGGGGCTGGTGACACGGCTTAGCGACACCCCGCTGGAAGATGCGCAGGCGCTGGCCGCGGTGATTGCGGGCAAATCGCCCAGTGGCACGCGGGCCGCAAAACGCCTGATCGCAGTGGCCGAAAGCGGTGCAGGCGCGCAAAAGGTGCTGTTTGAGGAAAGCCGCGAACAGGCCGATTTGATCGGCAAGCCGCATCAGCTGGAAATCATCGCCGCCAATATGCAAGGGCGCGCGCCAAAATTCTAAGCCACCGTTAGGCTGAAAAAAAAGGGGCCCGCTTGGGCCCCTTTTTCGCGTGGAATATTATGGCGTTAGCCCAGCTCGGCCAGTCGCGCAACTGCCGCTTTCAGCTTGGCTTCCTCGTCTTCTTTCACGGCCAGCGCCTCGCGGGTTTCTGCCACCACCTCTTCGGGGGCCGAGGCCACGAAATTGGGGTTGTTCAGCCGCCCGCGCAGGCCACCCAGCTCTTTGCCCAGTTTGCCCAGGCTTTTTTCAAGGCGTGCTTTTTCCTCGGCCACATCGATCAGATCTGCCAGGGGCAGGCCAAAGGTGCCCCCGCCCATGCCGATGGTGGCTGTGCCTTTGGGGAACTGATCGACATGGCTCAGCTCTTCGATACGGGCCAGGCGCTTGATTAGCACCTCGTTGCGCGCCCAGGCGGCCGCGGCATCGCTGTCCATCGCGCTGACCAGCAACTGCACATAGGCGCCGGCCGGCACATGCATCTGTGCGCGCACCGATCGCACCTCTTCGATCAGCCCGATCACCCAGCCCATTTCGCGTGCCGCCTCGGGCGCCACCAGCCCGGCGCCGTAGCTGGGCCATTCGGTTTGCGCCAGCATGGCCGCGCGGCTGCCGGTTTGTGCCCATAGCTCTTCGGTGACATAGGGCATGATCGGGTGCAGCAAGATCATGCATTGATCCAGCACCCATGCCATCACGCGTTGGGTTTCCCCGCGTTCGGGCGCGTCTTCGGCCAAAAGCGGCTTGGCAAATTCCACATACCAATCGCAGACCTTGCCCCAGACAAAGGCATAAAGCGCATTTGCAGCATCATTGAACCGGTATTCGGCAATGGCCTGATCCACCGCCTCGCGCACCAGCCCGGTTTCGCCGATGATCCAGCGGTTTACCGTGGCCTGTGCTGCGGGCGCATCTGTGCCGGTGCTGTGGCCCTGCCAGACATCATTCATCTCGGCAAAGCGGCAGGCATTCCACAGCTTTGTGCCAAAGTTGCGATAGCCCTTGATACGCTCGCGGCTGAGTTTCAGCACCCCGCCAATGGCCGCCATCTGCGCCATGGTAAAGCGCAGCGCATCGGCGCCGAATTCATCGACGATTTCCAAGGGGTCAATCACATTGCCCTTGGTTTTCGACATTTTCTGCCCCTTCTCGTCGCGCACCAGCTGGTGCAGATAGACGGTGTGGAAGGGAATATTATCCACCACCGCCAACTGCATCATCATCATCCGCGCCACCCAGAAGAACAAAATATCAAAGCCCGTCACCAGCACATCGGTGGGGAAATATTTGCCCATCTCGGGGGTATCCTCGGGCCAGCCCAGCGTGCCAATCGGCCACAGGCCCGAGCTGAACCACGTATCGAGCACATCAGGATCGCGCGTCAGCGCCACGCCGGGCCCGGCCATGTCCTGTGCCTCGGCTTGGGTGGGCGCGCAATATTCGCGCCCCGCCTCATCGAACCAAACCGGAATTTGATGCCCCCACCACAGCTGGCGCGAAATGCACCATGGCTCGATGTTTTCCAGCCAGTGGTAATAGGTTTTCTCGCCCGATTCCGGCATGATCTTTACCCGGCCGTCGCGCACGGCATCGAGCGCAGGCCCCACCACCTTTTCGGCATCCACAAACCATTGATCGGTCAACATCGGCTCGATCACCACACCGCTGCGATCGCCAAAGGGCTGCATGATTTTCTTGGCTTCCACCAAAGGCACCAGCGCTGCCGGGTCGTCATCTGCACCCAGTTTGCCGCCCAAACGCGGGTCATCGGCGCGGGTCATCACCGCCAAACCTTCGGCTGTGATCTCGGCCACCACCTGCGCGCGCGCCTCGAACCGGTCTAGCCCGCGCAGATGATCGGGCACCAGGTTCAGCGCATCCACGCTTTTCTCGGTAAACTCTGCCCCTTGCGCAAAGGCCTGCGCCTGCGCTGCGGCTTGTGCATAGTCTGCCCCATCGGACCGCATCGCGCCGCGCGTATCCATCAGGCGATACATCGGAATGCCACCGCGCTTGGCCACCTGGTAGTCGTTGAAATCATGCGCGCCGGTGATCTTCACCGCGCCCGAGCCAAACGCCGGGTCGGGGTATTCATCGGCAATGATCGGGATCAGGCGGCGGTGCTCTTTCGGGCCCACCGGAATTTCGCAATAGCTGCCCACAATCGGCGCATAGCGCTCATCCGAAGGGTGCACCGCCACGGCGCCATCGCCCAGCATGGTTTCGGGCCGGGTGGTGGCAATGCTGATATAGTCGCGCTCTTCCTCAAAGATCACCACGCCATCGGCATCTTTTTCGACATATTTATAGGTTTTGCCACCGGCGAGAGGGTATTTGAAATGCCACATATGGCCATCCACCTCGATATTCTCGACCTCAAGATCGGAAATCGCGGTTTCAAAATGCGGGTCCCAGTTGACCAGGCGCTTGCCGCGGTAAATCAGCCCCTTGCGATACATTTCAACGAATACCTTGATCACGGCATCGTGGAAATTGGGGCTGTTTTCATGGCCCACGCGCGGGTCGCCCGGGGCGCCGGCCATGGTAAAGGCGTTGCGCTCCCAGTCGCAGCTACAGCCCAGGCGCTGCAACTGTTTCACGATGGTGCCGCCATATTGGCCTTTCCATTCCCAGACCTTACCCAAAAACGCCTCGCGCCCCAGATCGCGGCGGCCTGGCTGGCCGGTGGCGGCCAGCATCTTTTCCACCTGCAGCTGCGTGGCGATGCCGGCGTGGTCTTGGCCGGGCTGCCAGAGCGTGTCAAACCCGCGCATCCGGTGCCAGCGGATCAAGATATCTTGCAGCGTGTTGTTAAACGCATGGCCCACATGCAGCGCCCCGGTGACATTCGGCGGCGGGATCATGATCGAAAAGCTGCGTGCCTCGTCGTTTTGCACATGCTTGCCTGCGCGAAACGCGCCTGCCTGTGTCCAGGCTGCGTAAAGCCGCGGCTCGGCCTCGGCTGCGTTAAATGTCTTTTCCATGGCCATGGGGCACCTCGTCATCCGGCTGTTGCCGGCTGACTTAGCGAATTCACGCGCCAAGGGAAAGCCAGAAGGCGCGGCTTATGCGCCCATATCGGGTGCAGGCACCAGCTTGCCCGGGTTTAAAATGCCCGCCGGATCCAGCGCCGCTTTCAGCGCCCCCATCACCTGCCAGCCGGCGCCATGTTCGGCCTGCATATAGGCGGTTTTGCCAATGCCAATGCCATGCTCGCCCGTGGCTGTGCCCCCCATGGCCAATGCGCGCTCTACCATCCGGTGCGACAGCGCCTTAACTGCTGCCAGCTCTGCCGGGGTGTTTGGATCAAACAGCAAGATTGCATGGAAATTGCCATCGCCCACATGGCCCAAAATGGGCCCGGTCACGATGCTGGCGGCAATATCGGCCGCGGTTTCCTCTACGGCTTGCGCCAGGCGCGAGATGGGCACGCAAATATCTGTCACCAAGGCGCGTTTGCCCGGTGCATGGGCCAGGGTTGACCAATGCGCGCGGTGGCGCATGTCCCACAGGCGCGTGCGGTCCTCGGGGCGGATGGCCCAGTCAAACCCGGCCGCGCCATGGGTTTTGGCAATGGCGCCAAAGCTTTCGGCCTGTTCGCGCACCCCCGCCTGAGATCCGTGAAATTCCACCATCAAATGCGGCCCTTGCGGCAGGCTGGCCCCATTCACCTTGTTAAAAATACTCACCATCGCAGCATCAACAAACTCGATCCGCGCCATCGGTATGCCCATTTGAATGGTCTCAATCACGGTTTGCACAGCCCCGTTCATGCCATCAAAGGCACAAACAGCGGCGGTGATGGCTTCGGGCTGGCCTTGCAGGCGCAGCGTCAGTTCGGTGACCAGGCCCAATGTGCCCTCCGAGCCCACCATCAAGCCTGTCAGATCATAGCCTGCGCTGGATTTGCGCGCCCTTGTGCCGGTGCGGATCACCCGGCCATCGGCCAGCACCACCTCTAGCCCCATGACATTGTCGCGCATCGTGCCATAGCGCACCGCGGTTGTGCCGCTGGCGCGGGTCATGGCCATGCCGCCCAGGCTGGCATTGGCCCCGGGATCAACCGGAAAAAACAGCCCCGTGGCGCGCAATTCTTCGTTCAGCGCCTCGCGCGTCAACCCGGGCTGAACGCGCACATCCATGTCTTCGGCGGATATGGCCAAAACCTTGTTCATCAGGCGGAAATCGACCACCACACCGCCGGAAAACGCCTGTGCCTGCCCCTCAAGCGAGGTGCCCGCGCCCCAGCCCACCACCGGGCATTGCGCGCGCGCGCAGATTTGCATCAAGGCGCTGACCTCTTGGGTTGTCTGCGGAAAGGCCACGGCATCTGGCGGGGCGGGGGGGAAATAGGTTTCTGATGTGGCATGTTGGTCCAGTTCGCTCTTGGAGCGGGACAAACGATCGCCTAACAATAGCTGCAATTCGTCTAGCGCGGCCTGAACAGTCATCTGGTGTATCCTTTTTCCGGTGGGGCCGGGTGTGTAAGGCAGGGTATGCCACGGCAGTAACAGGGGAAAGAGGCGCGTGCAGCAATTTCTGACCGAACAATGGGCGCGTTTGCTGGCGGCGCTGCTGCTGGGCTGGCGGGTGATGCTACGCCAGGGGCCATCAAAGGTGCAGTTTTGGTTTATCGCGCTTTTGATCGGCATTGCCGCGGGGTTTGGCGCGCTGTTTTTCCGCAAAGGTATCGATGCGCTGCAGGCGGTTCTTTACGGCACCGAAGACACGGCGCATTTGCACAGCTTTGCCCAAAGCCTGCCTTGGTATTGGATCTTGGCTATTCCCATGGCGGGCGGGCTGATTGTTGGGCTGATCTTGCATTTTTTCACCCCCGATGGCCGCGTGCGCAGCGTCAGCGATGTTATCGAAGGCGCCGCCATGCGCGATGGCCGGGTCGAGGTGACGGCGGGGCTGGCCTCGGCGGCGGCGTCGCTGATCACCTTGGGCTCGGGTGGCTCATCTGGGCGCGAGGGCCCGGTGGTGCATTTGGCTGCGGTGATTTCCACCTGGGTCAGCAAATGGATCCATGCCGATGGGATCACCGGGCGCGATTTGCTGGGCTGCGCGGTGGCGGCTGCGGTTTCGGCCAGTTTCAACGCCCCGATTGCCGGGGCCTTGTTTGCCCTCGAGGTGGTATTGCGCCATTTCGCGGTGCATGCCTTCGCCCCGATTGTGATTGCCAGCGTGGCGGGCACGGTGATCAACCGGCTGGAATTTGGCAATGTCACCGAATTTGCCTTGCCGGTGACGAACACGCTGCGATTTTATCAGGAACTGCCGGCATTTTTGATCTTGGGCGCGGTCTGCGGTGTGGTGGCGGTGGTGATGATGCGGGGCATCTTTTTTGCCGAGGATATGGGCAACGAGATACAGGCCCGCAGCGGCATGCCCCGCTGGCTGCGCCCTGTCTGTGCAGGTGCGATGCTGGGGGCTTTGGCCATTTTCTTTCCCCATATTATCGGCGTTGGATATGAAACAACATCGGCGGCGCTGACGGGCAAGCTGCTGCTGCACGAGGCCTTGGTTTTTGCGGTGCTCAAGGTGGCGGCGGTGGCCATCACGATTGGGGGGCGCATGGGGGGCGGGGTGTTTTCGCCCTCGTTGATGGTGGGGGCGCTCACCGGGCTTACCTTTGGGCTGATTGCCACCTCGGTTTTTCCCAATGTATCGGGGGCGCATACGCTTTATGCCCTGGCTGGCATGGGGGCTGTGGCGGCGGCTGTGCTGGGGGCGCCCATTTCCACCACGTTGATTGTGTTTGAATTGACGGGCGATTGGCAAACGGGCCTTGCGGTGATGGTCAGCGTGTCGCTTTCCACCGCCATCGCCTCGCGCATCGTGGATCGGTCGTTCTTTTTAACCCAGCTTGAGCGGCGCAATATCCATCTGGCGGCGGGGCCACAGGCCTATTTGCTGTCGATGTTTCGCGCAGGCACTTTGATGCGCACCGCAGATCAGCCGGGCTTTCCAGCGCAAAACAGCTGCGACGAGATGATCGAAGACGGTATCATGATCGATTTCAACGCCACGCTGGAAGAGGCAATGCCGCTGTTCGAGCGTGCCGGCGTGCCGCATTTGCCGGTGGTCACACTGGCGGCCGAGGGGCCACAGCTGTTGGGGGTGTTGCTGCATGTGGATGCGTTGCGCACTTATAATCGCGCCTTGGCGGCCACCGCCGCGGAAGAACACAGCTAAAGCGTAAGGGGCGCGCCTGGCCCTGCCGAACCCTGCGCGCGCCCTGATACTGCCGTGCAAGCCTGCCCCTTAAACGCGTTCAACCGCCACTGCAGCCGATGTGTAAAAGGCAATATGGCCCGCAATGCGCGAAACGGCCTCGTTCGGGGTGTCATAGCACCAGGCGGCATTGGTCAGGGTTGTGCTTTTCGTAACAATCGAGAAATACCGCGCCTCGCCCTTGAACGGGCAGGTGGTGCGCTGATCAGATGGATCTAAAAACGCCATGGCGACATCGGATTGCGGAAAATAGATCACCGGTGTGTGGCCGTCCTCGACCAGCTCTAGCGCGGCATCAGATTCGCCCAATACCGCGCCGCCTGCGCGCACAACCCATGTCCCTTCGGCCTTGTGGATTTTGATATCCGTCATTCTTTCCCTCGAATATTTTTGCTTTTATCCCGGCGGTTGATGACGGTTTCATGTCACCAAGCGATCAAACGGGTGCGGTTGCCTGTTCCAACCATACCCGTGTCTGCGCGCCGAGGCGAGGCCCGAGTTTGTCGCGGCAGGCAGCGTGATACTGGTTTAGCCAGTCGCGTTCGCCCTGATCCAGCATATCGGCGCAAATCAGCCGCCGATCGATGGGCACAAACGTGAGGGTTTCAAAATCATACATCGGGCGCGGGTCGGCGCCGGGCAAATCCCCCGCAGGCTGCACCACGATCAAGTTTTCAAGGCGAATGCCAAAAGCCCCTTCGCGGTAGTAGCCGGGCTCGTTCGATAAAATCATGCCGGGCTGCAGCGCCACCTCGGATATGCGTGACAGCCGTTGTGGGCCCTCGTGCACGCACATGTAAACGCCCACGCCATGGCCTGTGCCATGGTCAAAATCTTGCCCCGCCACCCATAGCGGATAGCGGGCAATCGCATCCAGATCGCGCCCCGCCAGCCCGCGTGGAAAGCGCAGGCGCGATATCGCGATCATGCCTTTCAGCACCCGTGTAAAGCATTGGCGCGGCTCTAGTGCCACCTCGCCCACGGGTAGGGTGCGGGTGATATCGGTGGTGCCATCCAGATATTGCCCGCCCGAATCGAGCACAATCAAATCGCCCGGTGCCAAGCTACGGTTGGTCTTTTCGGTCACGCGGTAATGCATGATGGCGCCATGCGGCCCGGTGCCTGCGATCGTGTCAAAGCTGATATCCAACAAGGCATTCGAGGCGCGGCGAAACCCCTCGAGCGCGCTGACCACATCGATCTCGGACAGGCTGCCATGGGGCTGGGCATCGAACCAGCACAGAAATTCGCACATTGCGGCGCCATCGCGCAAATGTGCCTCGCGGGTGGCGGCAATTTCGGCGGCGGTTTTGGTGGCTTTGGGCAAAATGCACGGGTCTTGGCCCGCCACATGCGCCACGCCGGCCTGATCAAGCTGCTCCAGCACCCAGCACGGGGCGGTGGCATGATCGACGCGCACGGTGCCTGTCAGGGCTTGCAGCGCTGGGCCAAATTCGCCCACGTCGCGCAAGGCCACGTTTGCGCCCAGATGCGCAACCAATGCGGGGCTGGTTTTGCGCGGGTCGACAAAAAGCTGCGCCTCGCCCGCGCTGCTGAGAATGGCAAAGCCATGCGGAATGGGATTGCGCGGGATATCGGCGCCGCGGATATTGAACAGCCATGCCAGACTGTCGGGCAGGGTGATCACCGCAGCGCTTTGGCCGGCCTGTTGCAAGGCGGCGCCCAAACGCGCCATTTTATCGCCATGCGCCTCGCCTGCCAGGGCCTGCGGATAGGGGGTGATTGGCCCGGCCGGCGGGGCGGGCTGATCGGGCCAGATGGCATCAACCGGGTTGGCAATTGGGCGCAAGCTAATGCCGCTGCCCTGCAGGCCGGCGTTGATTTGGGCAATTTGGTCGGGCGTGTGCAGCCAAGGGTCAAAGCCAACCTCGCCGCCCTGGGGCAGGTGCTGGCGCAGCCACTGGGCAGGTTGGGTTTCGGGCCAGGGCACAGGGGTGAAATGCGACAGCGCAACCTGCCCCTTGACCTGGGTGCGATAGCGCCCGTCGATAAACACGCCCGCCACATCTGCCAAGGCAATGCAAAACCCGGCAGATCCGGTAAAGCCTGTCAGCCAGGCCAGCCTTGCGTCGTGATCGGCCACATATTCGCCCTGATGGGCATCTGCGCGGGGCACCAAAACCCCGGCCAGCCCCTGCGCCTGCATCACGGCGCGCAGCGCTTGCAGGCGGGCAGGGCCCTGATCGGGGCTGGCGGTTTCATGAAACTGTTGGAACATCGCGGGCCTCGTGCATTGCGTTTTGCCCATAAGGGCGCAGCGCGCGCCCGGGCGCAAGGGGGCATTGGGCCAAAGCCTGCAGGCTTATGCCAAGATCCAGGCCCCGGGTAATGATACCCGCCACGGCATGGCCCGGTATGTGGCACTGCAGCGCCCACTTGCCGGCGCGCAGAGCAGCACATGTGACGCAGATCTAAGCCGCCTAGCCCGCCCGTTTCATCCCGCTAAACCGCGCCCGTGCGCGCGGGTCTTTGTCAAACAGCGCGGCCAACTGTTCGGTCATGGCGCCTGCCAGCTGTTCGACATCGGTGATGGTAACTGCGCGGCTGTAATAGCGGGTGACATCGTGGCCAATGCCGATGGCCATCAGCTCGACCGCTTTGCGCCGTTCCACCATGGCGATCACGTCGCGCAGGTGTTTTTCCAGATAATTCGCGGGGTTCACCGACAAAGTGCTGTCATCCACCGGGGCGCCATCGGAAATCACCATCAAAATCTTGCGCGCTTCGCTGCGTGCCAGCATGCGCCGGTGCGCCCATTCCAGCGCCTCGCCGTCGATGTTTTCTTTCAGCAGCCCTTCTTTCATCATCAGCCCAAGGTTTGGGCGCACGCGGCGCCAGGGCGCATCGGCGGATTTATAGATGATGTGGCGCAGATCGTTCAGGCGGCCGGGTTGCTGCACGCGCCCATCGGCCAGCCATTTTTCGCGGCTTTGGCCACCTTTCCAGGCACGGGTTGTAAAGCCCAAGATTTCCACTTTCACATCGCAGCGTTCCAGCGTGCGCGCCAAAACATCGGCGCAGATGGCCGCAATCGAGATGGGGCGCCCGCGCATCGAGCCAGAGTTATCGAGCAGCAGCGTGACCACCGTATCGCGGAATTCGGTGTCTTTTTCGATCTTGAAGCTGAGCGGCGTGGTCGGGTTGGCCACAACGCGCGCCAGGCGGCCTGCATCCAAAATGCCCTCTTCCATGTCAAACAGCCAGCTGCGGTTTTGTTGGGCCTGCAAGCGGCGCTGCAGCTTGTTGGCCAGCCGGCCCACTGCGCCTTTCAGCGGCTCTAGCTGCTGGTCAAGATAGGCGCGCAGGCGTTCCAGCTCGGCCGGGTCGGCCAGCTCTTCTGCGGCGATTTCCTCGTCGAAACTGTCGTTGAAGACGCGGTAATTCGGGTCGGCCTCCGAGGCGGGGGGGGGCGGCGGCGGTTCCAGCGGGGCCTCGCCTTCGGGCAGCTCGGTTTCCTCGCTCATCTCGTCTTCGGCCAGATCATCGGTCGAGATCTGGGCCTGCGCCGCATCTTGGCTGTCTTCTTGCGATTGCTCAGGCGTGGCGTCGGCCTCGTCGTTTTGATCGTCGTCTTGGCCGGTGCTGTCGGGCTGTTCGTCGTCTTCGGCGCTGTCTTCTGTATCGTCTTGATCGTCGTCGGGCGCGTCGGGGTCATCGCCCAGCTGGTCGCCATAGCCCAGATCTTCGATGATCTGGCGGGCAAAGCGGGCAAATTCGGTTTGATTGGCCAGCCGGTCGTTCAGGTTTTCCAGCGTTTCGGCGGCCTGTTCTTCGATAAACCCACGCCACAGCTGCATCACATTATCGGCCCCCGCGGGCAGGGCGCGGCCCGTGGCCAGGTGGCGGATCAGATAGCCCGCAGCAGTGGCCAGCGGCGCATCCGAGGCCTGGCTGATCTGTTCATAGCCCAGCTTTGTGGCCTCTGCCGAAATTTTGGCATCGATATTGCCGGCTGTGCCGGGCATGTCGCGTGCGCCCATGGCCTCGCAGCGGGCGGTTTCCATGGCCTCGTATAGATCTTGCGCCATGCGCCCGGCTGGGCGATAGCGCGCATGCACGCCCTCGTCGTGATAGCGGCGATGCATGGCCAGCGCATCGGCTGTGCCGCGTGCCAAAAGCACCTCGTCGCGGGTCATCCGGCGGCTGACTTGCGGCAGGCGCATTTGATCACCGGCCAGCCCCGACGGGTCGACCGAGTAGCTGACAGTCAGCTCGGGATCGTTCGCCATAACCTTTGTCGCTTCGGACAGGGCCTTTTTGAACGGATCAGCGGGGTTGTCGTTTGGCTTGCTCATGGCCCTGTTTAAGCACCCATTCCGCGCCCCCGCAAGCCTGATCGCGCGGCCCGTGCCGTTGCGGCATTAAGACAAAAGCAGCGCTGTGCACCCTGCCACGGCGCGATGGGCGGCTGTGCGGGCCAATCGGGCATCGCGCGTGTTGGGGTTAAAGGTTGCCCGCGTCAGCAGGGCCTTATGGGCAAATTTTGCATTCAGCCTGGCCGCCATTCCCGCCTGTGGCTTTGCCGCGGGGGCCAAGGCCTGCATCAGCTGCACCATGGCGTCGCGCTGCGCTTGCCTTTTGGCGATTTGGCCTGCGTGGGCCTGTGCGTCGGGGCCGGGCAATAGCCAAAGATGCTCGATTTCAGCGGAAAGGCGCCCCGCACAGGTGGCAAATTGCTGGTAGGCCGTGCCGCCGCCGGCCCATGCAGGGGCTGCCCCGATCTGTGCGCCAAGCAGCGCAAGCATGGCAAGATATGTTTTTAAACCGCCCATAAATCTATCTTTATGGGCAAATTTACGCCTGACAAGTGGGCAGTTTGAAAACTTTTAGCTATTGGGCCTGGACGGGCCAAAGAAAAAGGGCCGCCCAAGGGCAGCCCTCAACCTGTTTTGCCGGTGCCAAACGCCCTTTAGCCCAAGGATTGGCTTGCCGCGCTTTCGGGCAGTTCCTCGTCAAAGCAGCGCTGGTAGAATTCGGCCACTGTCTGGCGTTCCAGCTCGTCGCATTTGTTCAGGAATGACAGGCGGAAGGCGTAGCCGGTGCTGCGGAAAATCTCGGCGTTTTGGGCCCAGTTGATCACCGTGCGGGGGCTCATCACTGTGGACAGATCGCCATTCATAAAGGCGGTGCGCGTCAGCCCTGCCAAATGCACCATCTGGCTGATCTGCTTGCGCCCGGCTTCGGTGTTGTAATGGGGGTTTTTGGACAAAACGATGTTGGTTTCCGCGTCATGGCTGAGATAGTTCAGCGTGGCAACCAGGCTCCAGCGGTCCATCTGCGCTTGGTTGATCTGCTGCACGCCGTGATACAGGCCCGTTGTATCGCCCAGGCCCACGGTGTTGGCGGTGGCAAACAGGCGGAAATTGGGGTTTGGCGTGATAATCTCGTTTTGGTCCAGCAGCGTCAGCTTGCCGTCATGTTCCAACACGCGCTGGATCACAAACATCACATCGGCGCGGCCGGCATCATATTCGTCAAACACAATTGCCACGGGGTTGCGCAGCGCCCAGGGCAGGATGCCTTCGTGAAATTCTGTGACCTGCTTGCCATCGCGCAGTTTGATGGCGTCTTTGCCGATCAGGTCGATCCGGCTGATGTGGCTGTCAAGGTTGACGCGCACGCAAGGCCAGTTCAACCGCGCGGCCACCTGTTCGATATGGGTGGATTTGCCGGTGCCGTGATAGCCCTGAATCATCACGCGGCGGTTGTTGCGAAAGCCCGCCAGAATGGCCAGCGTTGTGTCGGGGTCGAATTTATAGGTGGGGTCCAGTTCTGGCACGCGATCGGTGCGTTCGGCAAAGCCCTTTACCGTCATATCCACATCGATGCCGAAAACCTCGCGAACCGAGATATCTTCGGTGGGTTTGGCGGTTTTTTCCAGGGTTGCTTCGGCCATGCCATTGTCCTTTTACCTGTGCAAAGCCGCCGTATGCGGCCCGCGTTTGGTGCACCATAACGTGCAGCGTTGCAAGGGCAAGGGGCGCACTGGCCCTGCGACGCAGGGTCTTTGGGTGTGTGCCTTGCGTCTTGGGGTTATTTAAAGTTGCGGCTGTCTTTGATTTGATCCCAGGCCCACACCACTTGTTGCAGCTGTTCTTCCTGGCTGCGATCGCCGCCGTTCATATCAGGGTGCAGCACTTTGATCAGCGATTTATAGGCTTTGCGCACCTCGGCCTTGGTCCAATGGTCTTTGGCCTCGAGAATATCGATCGCTTTGCGCTCGGTCGGGGGCAGTTTGCGGGTGTGGCCCGCCGGGTTGCCGCGGCCGGGGTTGCGGGTGGCGTTTTGGCCCAGCACCTGGTGGGGGTCTTCGATGCCCAGCCGCGCCCAGGCGCGCGCCTCGGGGTCGCCCATGGGTTTGGTTTCACGCTCCCATACTTTGTCTTTTGAACGCTGGGCGTTCATTTCGGCCTCGGTGGTGCCGTCAAAGAAATTCCACTTTAGGTTATATTCGCGCACGTGGTCTTTGCAGAACCAGAAAAAATCATCCAGCACATCGGGGGCTTTGGGTGCGCGAAACTTGCCCGGCTCGCGGCAGCCCTCATGCTCGCACACGCGCTGCGATGTTTCAAATTCGCCCGACATCCCACGCCGGCCGCGTGGGTTTTTCTGCTTGGCCGATTTGACGGACATATCGAACCCGAATGGGTCTGGTTTGACCATGGTGGCACCTTTTTGAGTAGGGACGCAGAGTTTAAACTGTCTGCTGCCAGATGGAAGGGGGCGGAAAAAATTTTAACTGTGTTCATTTGCGCCATCAGCTGCACCGATGGGTGCATCATCTGGCGCGGTGACGGGCTGTGTGTGGGCGGGCGCGGCCTGCGCTATGGGGCGCTGAAAGACCAAGACCGAGCGATAGGTGGTGGTGGTGGATGTCAGGCCGCTGCGTTCCACCGAAGGCAAGGTTTCGGCGCGGTGAAATTGCCAGCCATCGGCTGCCATTTCATTCAGCTGGGCCTCGATGGCATGGGCGAAACGCGCATCGGCGGTTTTGGCACCTTTCACCTTTTGCCCGCGTGTTGGTGCGGGAATTACCCGATATTCAAAACCAGCCATGCCATCACCCTGTGTCGTTGCGGGCGGCAGGGTATCAGTTTGGCGGGCGGGGGGCCAGCCCCTAAGGGGCTGCTTGCCCTCAGGTTTTTCGTGGGATGCCAATGCTGCGGCCCACGCGCGCGGGGCGGGGCAGGGCGGCGTGGGCCTTGTGCATGGCGGCCACGTTTTGGGCGATATCTGCGGGCATGGGCGTGACCCGCGGGCCGGTCATATCGATATGCAGCGTCAGCGCCTCGGCGGTGGCGGCCAGCCAGCCATCTTCGTGATACAGCTCTTGATAGCAGTGAAAGCGCTTTTCATCGTAATCGATCATCTGAAAGGTGCAGCTGACGCGATCGTGCACGTGCAATTCGCGCACATAGCAGACGTGAAATTCGGCTGTGTAGGTGGTCAGCTTGCGCGTGGCGGCATAGTCGGGGCCAAAGCCCAGCTGGGGGTAAACCTCGTCGGCGCAGCGATCAAAAAGCACATTGTAATAGGCCATGTTCATATGGCCGTTGAAATCGATCCATTCAGGGCTGACCGACATCATGGACGAGCGGAAAAGAGGCTGGGTCATGGGCTGCTCCGGTTGTGTGTTTTGCCAAGGCTAGCGCGCAGGCCCGCTGTGGTCCAGCGCTTGCGGTTGCGGGGGTGGGGGGCGAAAAAAGAAAGAACAATTGTTGAACATATCTTTAATTTACGCAGGCGCCACGCTATGGTTTGCGCCATGAACAGTTTTGACGATACCGACGCCTTTGAAGGCGCCAGCCTGTCGGCGCGTGCGATGGCCGCGCGTGGCGCCCCTTATTTGGACGAGCTGAACGAGGCGCAGCGCGCCGCGGTCGAGGCGCTGGATGGCCCGGTGCTGATGCTGGCCGGTGCCGGCACCGGCAAAACCAAGGCGCTGACCGCGCGTATTGTGCATTTGCTCAACACCGGCCGCGCCCGCCCGCACGAGATCTTATCGGTGACCTTCACCAATAAAGCGGCCCGCGAAATGAAAAACCGCGTGGGCCGGCTGTTGGGCCAGCAGATCGAGGGCATGCCATGGCTGGGCACGTTCCATTCGATCTGCGTGAAACTTTTGCGCCGCCATGCCGAACTGGTGGATTTGAAATCAAACTTCACCATTTTAGACACAGACGACCAGCTGCGGCTGCTCAAACAATTGGTGCAAGCCGCCCATATCGACGACAAACGCTGGCCCGCACGCCAGCTGGCAGGCATTATCGACGGCTGGAAAAACCGCGCCTGGACGCCCGACAAAGTGCCCGCCGCCGAGGCCGGTGCCTATAACAACAAGGGCGTGCAGCTGTATCACCAGTATCAGGCGCGCCTGCGCGAGTTGAACGCGGTGGATTTCGGCGATTTGCTGCTGCACATGGTGCATATTTTCCAGCACCACCCAGATGTATTGGCGCAATATCAGCGGTGGTTCAAATATATCTTGGTGGACGAATACCAAGATACCAACGTCGCCCAATACCTGTGGTTGCGGCTGTTGGCGGGGCAGCACAAGAATATTTGTTGCGTGGGCGATGATGACCAATCGATCTATGGTTGGCGCGGCGCCGAGGTGGGCAACATATTGAAATTCGAAAAAGATTTTCCCGGCGCCACGGTGGTGCGGCTAGAGCAGAATTACCGCTCGACCCCGCATATCCTGGCGGCGGCATCGGGGGTGATCCGCGCCAATCAGGGCCGCTTGGGCAAAGAGCTGTGGACCGCCGAGCAAGAGGGCGAAAAGCTGCGCCTCATTGGCCATTGGGATGGCGAGGAAGAGGCGCGCTGGATTGCCGATGAAATCGAGGCGATGCAGCGTGGCACCCGTGGCATGGCGCCCCTGGGGCTAGATGATATCGCCATTTTGGTGCGCGCCAGCCACCAGATGCGCGCCTTTGAAGACCGCTTTTTAACCATCGGCCTGCCCTACCGGGTGATCGGCGGCCCGCGCTTTTACGAGCGGATGGAGATTCGCGATGCCATGGCCTATTTCCGGCTGGTGGTCAGCCCTGCTGATGACCTGGCGTTCGAGCGTATCATCAACACCCCAAAACGGGGGTTGGGCGACAAGGCACAGCAAACCATCCAGCGCGCCGCGCGCGCGGCCGGCGTGCCGCTGGTCGAGGGGGCGGCACTGGTGCTGCGCGATAAATTGCTGGGCGGCAAAGGCGCTGCGCAGCTGGCCCTATTGCTGGAAAACCTGCGCCGCTGGGGCCGTATGGCGGGTGACAGCGCGATCGATCACAGCGAATTGGCGGGGATGATCCTAGACGAATCTGGCTACACCGAGATGTGGCAAAACGACAAAACCCCCGAGGCGCCGGGGCGGTTGGAAAACCTCAAAGAGCTGGTGAACCACCTGGAAGAGTTTGAAAACCTGCAAGGGTTTTTGGAACATGTCAGCCTGGTGATGGATAATGAAACCGATGATGGCGGGCAAAAAGTGTCGATCATGACGCTGCATGCCGCCAAGGGCTTGGAATTTCCGGCGGTGTTTTTACCAGGCTGGGAGGATGGGCTGTTTCCCAGCCAGCGCAGCATGGATGAAACCGGGCTGAAGGGGCTCGAGGAAGAGCGCCGCCTGGCCTATGTGGGCATCACCCGGGCCGAGCAGGTCTGCACCATTTCCTTTGCCGGCAACCGCCGGGTTTTCGGGCAATGGCAAAGCCAGCTGCCCAGCCGCTTTATCGATGAATTGCCCGAGGCCCATGTCGAGGTTCTAACGCCCCCCGGCCTTTATGGCGGTGGCTATGGGGCGGCGGCCAGCGGTATCGAATCGCGCGTGGCCAGCGCCAATGTCTACAACTCGCCAGGCTGGAAACGGCTGCAGGCCCGCGCCGGCACCCGCCCCAACACCCAGCCCGCCGAGGCCCGCCATGCGGTGATCGATGCCACAGCCATAAGCGCCTTTTCTCTGGGGGATCGGGTGTTTCACCAGAAATTTGGCTATGGCCGGGTTGAGGCGATCGAGGGTGACAAGCTGGAAATCGCCTTTGAAAAAGCGGGCATCAAAAAGGTGGTGGCGCAATTCATCATGGCCGCCGACGACGTGCCGTTTTAACCGCCCGGCTGGTTTGCGGCGCATTTGGGCCGGGGGGCGTCTTTTTTAGGGCGCGCGCGGGGCTGTTTTCTGCGATGCTGCGCGCCAATGATGCACGTTTTGGGTGGGGCTATGGCGACAAGACATCTGTTTGACCAGCTTGAAAACACCCCGGCCGCCGGGGCGCCCGAGGCGCGTTTGGCCTTTCTTTACTGGGTTTTGCAGCTGCCACAGGGCACGCCCCCGGCGCGTGCGGCGCGCGATGCGCTGGCGCATCTGCCCGCCCATCCACAAACCGACGCAGGCCGCGAATTTGCAGCCTTTTTGCAGATGGCCACAAAGCCCGGTTTCACCGTGCCTGCACAGCGGCGCCGCGCCAAGCGCCTGCAATAAAAATCTCAAAGCTGAAAAAAGCAAACGGCGGCACCCAGGGAGGAGGAGGGGTGCCGCCGTTTTTAAACGTTGGCCCTAGGGAGGAGGAGGCGGGCCAGCGTATGGGTTTGGGCAAAAGCCCTGACAGATGTGCGGCGGCACCAAAGGAGGAGGCGGTGCCGCCGCGCTGTCAACGTCGCCCCAGGGAGGAGGAGAGAGGCGCCGTGTTTCTGGCCACATGGGCCGGTATAAAGTGCGACGACATCAGGGAGGAGGAGAGATGCCGCCGCCAGTTTCAGCAGGCCCAGGGAGGAGGGGAGGGCCGACTGTTCTAACTTATTTGCCCGTCAGGGCGTTTTCATATGCGACCGACCAAGCGATGCCGCGAATTTGTGCGCGGTGCATGCCCAGATCGGCCAATTCACGGTTGCTCAGCGCTGAAAGCTCGCTCAGCGTGGTGCGATACACGCGATAGCGGGCAATACGTGCTTTGGCTTGTGCAAAAAAACCGGCGTCTTTGGGGGCGCTGATGGTGTTTGCCGTATCACTGATAAATGCCATTCTGCTGTGTCCGTCTTTTTCGGGTCGTCTGTGTGTTGTGTGTTGCGGCCGTTCAGCGCCGCTGTTGTGATGACTATGTAGTGAAATGCTGCGGGTGCACAATGGCTGCTTGCGCATTGCTGCTATGCAGAAAATGCATATGCTTTGCTGACCTTTTTTTCATCCAGTTTGCTTAAATTTCAGGCGGTTAGAAAATCTGCCTTTGCCCCCCTTGTGCCTTGGGGTGGGTTGCGCCCTTATGCGGCCAGCAAATGGAGGCAATTGGCATGGCACTTACGCAAGAGGCAGTTTTGGCGGCGCTTTCCAAAATCGCGCTGCCCGATGGCGGTGATCTGGTGGGGCGCGATATGATCCGCGCGCTGGATATCCAGGGGGCAACGATACGATTCGTCATCGAGGCCCCCAGCCCCGAGGCTGCCCGCCAGATGGAGCCGCTGCGCCAAGCCGCCGAAACCATGGTGGCGCAGCTGGCAGGTGTGGAAAAGGTCAGCGTGGCGCTAACAGCCCATGGCCCGGCCGAAAAACCGCCCGCACCCAGCCTTAAAATCGGCGGCCACCCCACCCCGCAGGCGGGCCCCAGCAAACCTGCGGGCGTTGCGCGCATTTTGGCGGTTGGTTCGGGCAAGGGCGGGGTTGGTAAATCGACCGTATCGTCGAATTTGGCGGTGGCATTGGCCCGCCAGGGGCGTCGCGTTGGGCTGCTTGATGCCGATATCTATGGCCCCAGCCAGCCGCGTATGATGGGGGTGCATAAGCGCCCCGCCAGCCCGGATGGCAAAACCATCATCCCCCTGCAGGGCCATGGCGTAACAATGATGTCGATCGGCTTGATGCTGGATCCTGATAAGGCGGTTGTGTGGCGCGGGCCCATGTTGATGGGGGCGCTGCAGCAGATGTTGGGGCAGGTGCAATGGGGCACGCTGGATGTGTTGATCGTAGATCTGCCCCCCGGCACTGGCGATGTGCAGCTGACATTGTGCCAGCGCACCCAGCTCAGCGGCGCCATCGTGGTATCGACCCCGCAAGATGTGGCGCTGCTAGATGCGCGCAAGGCGATCGATATGTTCAACACGCTCAAAACCCCTATTCTGGGGCTGGTGGAAAACATGTCGTCCTTTCACTGCCCCAGCTGCGGGCACGAGGCGCATATTTTTGGCCATGGTGGCGTGGCTGACGAGGCGCAGCGATTGGGGCTGCCGCTGTTGGCGCAGCTGCCCATCGATCTGGAAACGCGGCTTGCGGGCGATGCTGGCACGCCGGTGGCGGCAGGCACAGGGCCAATGGCCGATGCCTATGCGCAACTGGCCCGCGGCTTGATCGAGGGTGGCATGGCCTAAGCCAGCCCAAGGCCCGGCGCCGATGGTATCAAAAGCGGCCCAAGTGGCCGCTTTTTCTGTGGCAGGGTTTTGGCATGGGAATGCGTGGGAAATATCTGGGCCACCCCAAGTGCCCCGCTGTTTGATCGCGGCGAATCGGTGGGTTTTCGCGTGAATTCCGGGGTGTTTGGGGCTGGAAATACGAGATTTTTTGACTTTTTTACAAATCTCAGGGAATTCGTGGGAATATTTTGCGCGATATAGCCAACACAAGATATAGTGGTTGTCTCTTTGGTATAATGCTTGTTGTGGTGTGATTCCTGCGCTTGCGTTGCCAAAATCTGCGCTTTTTGCGCTGTTCTGCCCGGGTTCAGCCCATGTTTCGCCACAAATTTTTATTGATTTCCATGAATTCCCATGGCATCCCTAACTCACACGATGAGATTGGGATCACAAGGGGCAATAAGACCCCGTGAGAACGACAAGTCAGGTTTCATACAGGCACCCGCTTTCATCGAACCATGAGATCCGTCGCGCGAGCGAGCAGACATCCCCCCAGATGGCGCGCGCAGTCGGACACCCCCGCGACTGGCGGGACGAGGGCGGCGGATTGGGCAGTGGCAGCAGCTCAATCCGCCGTTTCGTTTCAAGGGCGCGGTTTGCTGCAACGGGCTGGGGCAACAGGAAAAGGATCACGCAACGTGGTTCGCAGGTTTAGAGGCGAAAGCCACCACAAGGTGGACAGCAAGGGGCGGGTGTCTATCCCGGCCTCGTTTCGCCGTGTTCTCGAGGCGGGCGATCCCGCCTGGACCGAGGGCCTGAACCCCGAATTGGTGATCGTTTACGGCGATCATCGCCGTGCCTATCTTGAATGCTACACAATGGATGCCATCGCCGAGGTCGACGCCAAAATCGACGCGTTGCCGCGCGGCTCGATGGAGCGCAAGATGCTGCAGCGGCTGTTTCACGGCCAAAGCTTTCCCACCGCAGTGGATGAAACGGGCCGATTGGTGCTGCCTGCTAAGCTGCGCCAAAAGATCGATCTGCAAGACGAGGCGTTTTTCATTGCCGCGGGCGACACGTTCCAGATCTGGAAGCCCGAAACCTACGAGCAGGAAGAATTGGCCAAAGCCGATGCTTGGCTGGATGATTTGCCCGATGATTTCGATCCGTTGATTTTCTTGGATGGCGGAAAGGCGGGGTAAGGGTATGCGCGTCGTCGATACGGCAGGCCAAGCCCCCCATATCCCGGTTTTGCTGCGCCCCCTTTTGGCGGCGGTGGCGCCGGTGCGCGGTGTCTGGCTGGATGGCACCTTTGGTGCCGGTGGCTACAGCCGGGCGCTGCTCGAGGCTGGGGCGGAAAAGGTTATTGGCGTCGATCGCGACCCGCTGGCCTTTGAAATGGCGGCCCCTTGGGCGGGCAACTGGGGTGCGCGGCTGGAACTTGTGCAGGGGGTTTTCTCGCGGCTGGATGAGTATGCGCAGGGCCTCGATGGCGTGGTGCTAGATATCGGTGTCAGCTCGATGCAGATCGATCAGGCCGAACGTGGGTTTTCCTTTATGAAAGATGGCCCGCTTGATATGCGGATGAGCCAAGAAGGCCGCAGCGCCGCAGATATCGTGAACACCGCCGACGAAGACGAGCTGGCCGATATTTTGTTTCATTATGGCGAGGAACGCGCCAGCCGCCGCATTGCCCGCGCCATTGCCCGCGCCCGCGCCGAGGCGCCGATCACCACCACCTTGCGCCTGGCAGAATTGGTCGAGGGCTGTTTGCCCCGCGCCAAACCCGGCCAAAGCCACCCCGCCACGCGCAGTTTTCAGGCATTGCGCATCGCGGTGAATGATGAATATGGCGAATTGGTCGGTGGGCTAGAGGCGGCAGAGCGCGCGCTGCGGCCCGGCGGGCAGCTGGCGGTTGTCACCTTTCATTCGGTCGAGGACCGTATCGTAAAGCGCTTTTTCACCGCGCGCTCGGGCGGGGGCGGGCGCGGCAGCCGGCACGCGCCCGATATTGCCAAAGCCGCCCCGCAATTTACCCAAGCCAGCCGCAAGGCGATTGGCCCAGATGATCAGGAATTGGCCGAAAACCCCCGCGCCCGCAGCGCCAAGCTGCGCGTGGGGCAGCGCACCGATGCGCCTGCAGGCGCCGTGGACCGGCGTGCCTTGGGAATGCCGCAGCTGAAACGGGGGGGCCATAATGCGTAACTTTTTATCGGTTCTCACGGCCCTGGCGGTGATCGGCCTGGCTTTTTGGGCCTATCACGAAAACTACAAAACCCAAGAGGCGCTGGCCAAGAATGAGGCGCTGCAAAATGACATTGCCCATGCCCGCGCCCGCCTGGCCGTGTTGCGCGCCGAATGGGCCTATCTGAACCGCCCGCAGCGCCTGCGCGAACTGGCCGAGCTGAATTTCGACACGCTGGGCCTGCTGCCCTTTGCCCCCGAGCAATTTGGCAGCATCGATCAGGTGCCCTATCCGCCGCTGCCTGCCATGCAATTGTTTGACAGCACCACCGCCGTGAATACCACAGAGGCCAGCCAATGATCCGCACGCCGCTGCGCCCGCTTGCCCGTATCCTGGATGCCCGCCGCCGCGGTGAAAACCCCGATGCGATCGAACGCGAAAACCTGCGCCTGCGCCACGAAGAGCTGCGCGATCACGCGCGCCGCCGCGCCGAAGGCCGGCTGCTGGTGTTGGGCCTGGTGTTTTTATGCGCCTATTCCGTGATCGGCGCGCGCATGGCCCATGTGGCCGCCACCGAACCGGCCGAGCCGCGCACCGCGCAGGCGCGCGCACCCATCGTGGCGCAACGCGCCGATATCGTCGATCGGCAGGGCCGTATTTTGGCCACCAATCTGGAAACCCATTCGCTTTATGCCCAGCCGCCGCTGATGGTCGATCCGCGGGGGGCCGCCCATGCGCTGGCGCAGATTTTCCCGGATCTGGATGAAAAAGAGCTGGTCGAGGATTTTACCGGCAAGCGAAAATTCCTGTGGATCAAGCGCAAGCTCAGCCCCGAGCAAAAGCAGGCCGTGCATGATATCGGCGAGCCGGGCTTACTGTTTGGCCCCCGCGAGATGCGCCTTTACCCCAATGGGCGCCTGGCGGCCCATGTGCTGGGCGGTGCGGGCTTTGGCCGCGAGGGGGTGCATGCCGCCGAGGTGGTGGGTGTGGCCGGTGTCGAGCTGGAATTCGATGACATGCTGCGCGATCCTGCCCGCGAGGCTGCGCCGCTGGCCTTGTCGCTGGATGTATCGGTGCAGGCTGCGGTCGAGCAGGTGCTTTACGGTGGCATGAAGATGATGAACGCCAAAGGCGCATCCGCCATTTTGATGGATGCCCATAGCGGCGAATTGCTGAGCATTGTCAGCCTGCCCGATTTCGACCCAAACGACCGCCCCCGCCCGCCGGTTGCGGGCCGCCCCTCGGATAGCCCGCTGTTCAATCGCGCGCTGCAGGGCGTCTACGAGCTGGGCTCGACCTTTAAAATTTTCACCGTTGCGCAGGCGATGGAATTGAACTTGGTCACGCCTGACACAGTGATCGACACGCGCCCCCCGTTCAAAGTGGGTGGCCACCGCATTGGCGAGTTTGAGAACCACAATTACAAAGATATCTCGGTCGAAGAGATCATCATCAAAAGCTCGAACCGGGGCACAGGCAAAATCGCCCTGATGGTGGGCAAAGAGCGCCAGCAAGAGTTCTTGCGCCAGCTGGGCTTTTTCACCCCCGTGCCCCTGGAAATGGCCGAGGCCGCGGGCGGGCGCCCCTTGCTGCCCGCAAAATGGACCGATCTTTCCGCTGTCACCATTTCCTACGGTCATGGGCTGTCAACCACACCGCTGCATTTGGCGGCGGGCTATGCGGCCATTGCCAATGGCGGCTATCTGGTTAAACCCACGCTGCTGCGCCAGCCTGGCCCCAAGTATGGCGCCCGGGTGATCAGCGCCGAGGTGGCCGCTGCCTCGCGCCAGATGTTGCGCAAAGTGGTCACCGAAGGCACCGCCAGTTTTGCCGAGGTGCCGGGCTACCAGGTGGCGGGTAAAACCGGCACGGCAGATAAGCCCATTGAAACCGGCGGTGGCTATTACAAAGACAAGGTGATTGCCACGTTTGCCGCGATGTTTCCCGCCGATGCGCCGCGCTATGTGCTGGTGTTGATGCTGGACGAGCCTGTAGAAACCAGTGGCGACAAGCCGCGCCGCTCGGCCGGGTGGACAGCCGTGCCGGTGGCCGCCGAGGTGATCCGCCGTGCCGCGCCGCTTTTGGGCTTGCGCCCGGTTGTTGAACCCCAGGTGCGCGCTGGTATAACGCTGTCATCTTCACGCTAGGTGGGCCAGCATCCATGACACAGCACGCGCTTCGGCTTTCGCAACTGGGTTTGAACGCGGCTGGCGGGGCAGATCCGGTTTTGGCGGGTCTCGCCGTTGACAGCCGCCAGGTGCGCCCGGGCTATCTTTTTGCCGCGCTGCCCGGCACGCAGGCCCATGGCGCAGGCTTTGTGGCGGCGGCGCTGGAAAAAGGCGCGGTGGCGGTTTTGACCGATGCCGAAGGGGCCGCCTTGGCAGGGCCTGCCATGCAGGGCCGCGGGGTGGCGCTGGTGGTGGCGGAAAACCCGCGCCAAACATTGGCTTATGCCGCCGCATTGTGGTTTGGCGCGCAGCCCAAAACCATGGTGGCCGTGACCGGCACCAATGGCAAAACATCGGTGGCCACCTTTACCCGCCAGATCTGGATGGCCCTGGGCCTTGAGGCGGTGAACCTGGGCACCACCGGTGTCGAGGGGGCCTATACCGCCCCCCTGGCCCATACCACCCCCGAGCCCATCACCCTGCAGCGCACGCTGGCCGAATGCGCCCATGCCGGCATCACCCATGCCGCGATGGAGGCCTCGTCGCATGGGTTGTCGCAATATCGCCTTGATGGGGTGCAGCTGCGCGCTGCGGGCTTTACCAATTTCAGCCAAGATCATCTGGATTATCACGAAACATTCGAGGCCTATTTTCAGGCTAAGGCGGGGCTTTTCAGCCGGGTTTTGCCCGAAGACGGCTGCGTTGTGGTCAATCTCGACGATCCGATGGGCCCGCGGGTGGCAGATATTGCCCGCGCCCGGGGGCAGCTGGTGATTGGGGTGGGAAAAAAGCCGGGGGCTGATTTGCAGATGCAGGCGCAGCGCTTTGACAGCACCGGGCAGCACCTGCGCTTTGCCTGGCATGGCGAGGTGCATATGGCCCGGCTGAACCTGATTGGCGGCTTTCAGGCGGAAAATGTCTTGCTGGCCGTGGGGCTGGCCATCGCCAGCGGTTCAAAACCCGAGGCGGTTTTCGCCACGCTACCGCAGCTGGATACGGTGACAGGGCGCATGCAGCTGGCCGCCACTCGCAGCAATGGGGCGGCGGTTTTTGTGGATTATGCCCATACCCCCGATGCCGTGGCCACGGCCCTGGCCGCGCTGCGCCCGCATGTGATGGGGCGATTGGTGGCGGTGATTGGCGCCGGGGGCGACCGCGATGCAGGCAAGCGCCCCTTGATGGGCGCGGCGGCGGCACAGGCGGCAGATCTGGTTTTTGTGACCGATGACAACCCCCGCTCAGAGGATCCCGCCCAGATTCGCGCCGCAGTGATGCAGGGCTGCCCCCAGGCGCACGAGGTGGGCGACCGCGCCGAGGCGATTTTGCGCGCCGTCGATGCCCTGGGGCCGGGGGATGCTTTGCTGATTTGTGGCAAGGGCCATGAAACCGGGCAAACGATTGCAGGCACGGTCTATCCTTTTAACGATGCCGAACAGGCCAGCCTGGCCGTGGCGGCCCTGGACGGGAGATTGGCATAATGGCCCAAACCACAGCCCCCCTTTGGACCGCCGACGAAGCGTGCGCCGCAACCGGCAGCACCAGCCCCGGCGCATGGCAGGCCTATGGCGTGTCGATCGACACGCGCAGCCTGCAGCCCGGTGATATTTTCGTGGCCTTACAAGCTGCGCGTGATGGCCATGATTTTGTGGCCGAGGCCTTGCAAAAAGGCGCCGTGGCGGCGCTGGTCAGCCGCGTGCCGGCGGGGCTGGCCCCGGATGCGCCGCTGTTGGTTGTGCCTGATGTGCTGCGCGGGCTGGAAGATCTGGGGCGGGCTGCGCGCGCGCGTTTCAAGGGCCGGGTGGTGGCGGTGACGGGCTCGGTCGGGAAAACCTCGACCAAAGAGATGTTGCGCTGCGTGCTGGCGGGGCAGGGCAAGACCCATGCCGCCGAGGCCAGCTATAATAACCACTGGGGCGTGCCGCTGACGCTGGCGCGTTTGCCGCGCGATGCCGATTTTGCGGTGATCGAGATTGGCATGAACCACCCCGGCGAGATTGCCCCGCTGTCGCAGATGGCGCGCCCGCATGTGGCGATGGTGACAACCGTTGCGGCGGCGCATCTGGAGGCTTTTGAAAATATCGAAGGGATCGCCTATGAAAAGGCCGCCATCACCGCAGGGCTGGAACCTGGCGGCGTGGCGGTGCTGAACGGCGATATTGCCACCACGGGTATTTTGCAAAATGTGGCCCGCCAGCATGGCGCGCGGGTGCTTACCTTTGGCGAGGCACCGCGCAGCCACCACCGCGCCACGCAGATCACGCTGCATGACACAACCACCGTGGTGCAGGGCCGGGCATGGCGGCGGCCGCTGCTGTTCAAGGTGCAGGCCGCGGGCCGGCATTTTGCGGTCAACGCCATGGGGGTGATGGCTGTGGTCTATGCCCTGCGGCTGAACCCGGTGATCGCCGCTGGTGATTTGGGGCGCTGGCAGCCCCCCGCCGGGCGCGGTGCGCGCGAACGTATTGCCCTGGATCTGACCGACGAGGCGACAGCCTTTGAATTGCTCGATGATGCCTTTAACGCCAACCCCGCCTCGATGCAGGCCGCGCTTGAGGTGCTGGCCAATGCCCAGCCCGCAAATGGCCTGGGCCGCCACAGCCGCGGGCGGCGCATCGCCATTTTGGGTGATATGCTAGAGCTGGGGCCAGATGAAACCGCGATGCATGCAGGCCTGGCCGATTTGCCAAGTTTCGCCCAGATCACCCGGGTGCATTGCGTGGGCCCGCGGATGCAGGCGCTGTATCAGGCGTTGCCGCTGTCGCTGCGTGGCGATTGGACAGAGGCTGCGGAAGATATGGCCGCGCGCGCCGCGCGTTTGGTGGATGCGGGCGATGTGGTGTTGGTAAAGGGCTCGAAAGGGTCGCGTGTCAGCCTGGTAGTTGACGCGCTGCGCAAACTGGGCCATGCCGCCCGGCAATCTGATCACGAGGTGTAAGGCGATGCTCTATTGGTTGACTGAACTTTCCGACGGCGGGGATGTGTTCAACCTGTTCCGCTATATCACCTTCCGCTCGGGCGGGGCGTTTTTAACGGCGCTGGTGTTTGGCTTTTTATTCGGCCGCCCCCTGATCAATGTCTTGCGCCGCAAGCAGGGCAAGGGCCAGCCGATCCGCTCTGACGGGCCAGAGGGGCATTTTGCCAAGGCGGGAACGCCCACGATGGGGGGCTTGCTGATCGTGGGGGCGCTGCTGAGCAGCACGCTGCTATGGGCGCGGCTGGATAACCCGTTTGTTTGGATCGTGCTGTTTGTGACGGTGGGCTATGGTTTGATCGGCTTTGCCGATGATTATGCCAAGGTAGCCAAGCAAAACACCAAAGGCGTGTCGGGCAAGCTGCGCCTGGCCTTGGGGTTTTTGATTGCCGGTATCGCGGGGTTTTGGGCCTCGCATTACCACCCAGAGCCTTTGAGCAACTACCTGGCCTTTCCAGTGTTCAAAGAGGCGCTGCTGTATTTGGGTTTTCTGTTTGTGCCCTTTGCCATGATCGTGATCGTCGGCTCGGCCAATGCCGTAAACCTGACCGATGGGTTGGATGGGCTGGCCATCATGCCGGTGATGATTGCTGCAGGCGCCTTTGGCATCATCGCCTATGCGGTGGGGCGGGTCGATTTTACCACCTATCTTGATGTGCATTATGTGCCGGGCACGGGCGAATTGCTGGTGTTTGTCGCCGGTCTTATTGGCGGTGGTTTGGGGTTTTTGTGGTATAATGCGCCGCCGGCGGCGGTGTTTATGGGCGACACGGGCAGCCTGGCGCTGGGCGGCGCTTTGGGGGCAATTGCGGTGGCCACCAAACACGAGATCGTGCTGGCCATCGTGGGCGGCTTGTTTGTGGTCGAGGCGCTTAGCGTGATCATTCAGGTGGCCTATTTCAAACGCACCGGCAAGCGGGTGTTCTTGATGGCCCCCATTCACCACCACTACGAGAAGAAAGGCTGGTCCGAGCCGCAGATCGTGATCCGCTTTTGGATTATCGCCTTGATTTTGGCGATGATCGGGCTGGCGACGCTAAAGGTGCGCTAAGGGCTGCGATCGGGGCTGCAATCAGCGCCCAAGGGGGATGTGATGATACCTGTCAGCGGTTTTTCCGGGCAAAATGTGGCCGTTTTGGGCCTGGGGCGGTCGGGCATGGCCACGGCGCGTGCCTTGCAGGCGGGCGGCGCCACGCCGCTGTGCTGGGATGACAACCCCGCCACCCGCGCGCAGGCCAGCGCCCAAGGGTTTCAGCTGCGCGATTTGGCCGGTGCCCAGGCCTTTGATGATGTGGCCTGTTTGGTGGTCAGCCCCGGCATCGCCCATCTTTACCCCAGCCCAAACCCGGTGATCGCCGCGGCCTGGGCGGCAGATGTGCCGGTTGATAACGATATCGGGCTGTTTTTCCGCTCGTTCGCGGCGCAGGGGTTTGATCGGTTCGACACCCCGCCACGTGTGGTGGCGGTGACGGGATCTAACGGCAAATCCACCACCTCGGCGTTGATCCATCACCTGCTGCAGCAGGCGGGTATTTCCAGCCAATTGGCGGGCAATATTGGCCGCGGTGTGCTGGATATTGACCCGCCCGGCGATGGCGGGGTGGTGGTGCTGGAACTGTCGAGCTATCAAACCGAGCTGGCCCGCGGCTTGACCCCTGATATCGCCGTGTTTACCAACCTCTCGCCCGATCATCTTGATCGGCACGCAGGCATGGGCGGCTATTTCGCCGCCAAGCGGCGGCTGTTTTCCGAAGGCGGGCCAGACCGGGCCATTATTGGCATCGACGAGGCAGAGGGCCGGTTTATGGCCAATCAACTGTCGATGGGCCGGGGGGACGACCGGGTTATTCGCATCTCGTCGGGGCAAAAGCTGGCGGGCGCGGGCTGGTCGGTTTTTGCGCGCAAAGGGTTTTTGGCAGAATGGCGCAAGGGGCGCCAGGTGGCGGCCATCGATCTGCGCGCGGTGGCGGGTTTGCCCGGTGCGCATAATCATCAAAATGCCTGTGCGGCCTATGCGGTGATGCGCAGCCTGGGGGTGGCGCCACGGGTGATCGAGGCGGGCTTGCACAGCTATCCGGGCCTGCCCCACCGCAGCCAGTTGGTGGCCGAGGCGGGGGGCGTGCGCTATGTCAACGACAGCAAGGCCACCAATGTGGATAGCGCCGAAAAGGCCCTGCGCGCCTTCTCTGCCATACGCTGGATTTGCGGCGGTTTGGAAAAAGAGGGGGGCGTGGGCCGGCTGGCGGCTGCGGCAGATGGCGTGGTAAAAGCCTATGTGATCGGGCGCGAGGCGGCACAGTTTGCCATGCAGTTGCAAGGGGTCGAGGCCGAGATTTGCACCACCATGGATACCGCCGTGGCCCGCGCCATGGCCGAGGCCCAGCCGGGCGAGGTGGTGTTGCTGGCCCCGGCTGCGGCCAGTTTCGACCAATATGACAATTTCGAGCAGCGTGGCGATGATTTCACAGCCCTTGTGCGTGCGGGGCTTGCGCGTGCGGGGCTTGGGCTGGCCTAGGCCCGCGCGCGCGCGGCAATTGCCCGCCCTGCCGCCACCGCCGAAGACCAGGCCCATTGAAAATTATACCCCCCCAGCCAGCCCGTAACATCGACGCATTCGCCGATGAAATAAAGGCCGGGCAGGCGGGTGCTTTCCATGGTTTTCGATGAAATCTGGCCAGTGTCTACCCCCCCCAAAGTAACCTCTGCGGTGCGATACCCCTCGGTTGCGGTGGGTTTCAGATGCCAGTTGCGCAGCGCCTCGACCACTTGGGCCAATCGTGCATCGCTGTGATCGGCCAAATTGCTGGCCAAGCCCAGATCTGCGGGCAGCTGCGGGGCCAGGTGCTGCACAAGGCGCGCGGGCAGGTGCTGGGCCAGCGCGTTTGACAGGTGCTTGCGCCCGGCCACTTGGCGTTCGGCCCGCAGCGCGGCCAGCAATTTGCCCTCTGGGTCCAGATCCAGCGTAATGGCGCAGCCCTCGCGCCAATACGAGCTGATTTGCAAAATCGCAGGCCCCGACAGGCCGCGATGGGTGAAGAGAACCGCCTCGTTGAAACTGGCGCCACCGGCGCTGGCCCGGGCAGGCGCGGCTGTGCCCGAAATCGCGGCAAATGGCGTGTCGGAAAAGGTGAAAGGCACCAGCGCGGGGCGCGTGTCTGTTACCGTGTGGCCAAATTGCGCGGCAATCTCATAGGCCAGCCCGGTTGCCCCCATTTTCGGTATCGACTTGCCGCCCGATGCCACCACCAGCGCGCCGGCGCTGATCATCTGGCGCTGGCCCTGCCGCTCGATCTGCAGCTGATAGCGCTGGCCATCATGCGACAGGCCCCGCAGCGCCGTTTGCAGCCACAGCTCGGCCCCCGCTTTTTGCATTTCAGCCAAAAGCATGGCGACAATCTGGGTGGCTTTGTCATCGCAAAAAAGCTGGCCCAGGGTTTTCTCGTGCCAAGCGATCTTATGCGATTGCACAAGATCCAGAAAATCCCATTGGGTGTAGCGGGCCAGGGCAGATTTGCAGAAATGCGGGTTTGCCCCCAAAAACGCCTGCGGTTCGCAATGCATATTTGTGAAATTGCACCGCCCCCCGCCCGAGATGCGAATTTTCTCGCCCGGGGCCTTGGCGTGATCAATCACCAAAACCCGCCCGCC
>CAJXSO010000025.1 GCA_913061505.1 uncultured Lutimaribacter sp. | reverse complement strand
ATCGGTAAAGCGCACCTTGCCGATATAGCCTAAATTTCGGTTTCTCTGTGCAAAATCAATGCCATAGCCAACAACAAATTCATCGGGAATTTCAAACCCGGTCCAATCGGCCTTTATCTGCGCCTCGCGCTTCGCGGGCTTGTCTAGCAGCGCAATCGTGCGCAATTTCCGCGGCTTGCGCGCCTGCAGCAGGCCGATGACGTGAAATAGCGTATGCCCGGTATCAACAATATCTTCGACCACCAGCACATCGCGCCCCTCGATCGGGGCGCGCAGATCTTTCAAAATGCGCACTTCGCGGCTGCTTTCCATGGCGTTGCCGTAGCTGGATGCCTCTAGAAAATCCACCTCGACGGGCAAATCCAACTCGCGCACAAGATCTGCGATAAACACAAACGATCCGCGCAACAGGCCCACCACAACCAGCTTGTCGGTGTTGGCAAATTCGCGCTCGATTTCCGTGGCCAGCGCCTCTATCCGGGCGGCGATCTGTTTGGCGGAAATCATTTCATCAATGACATATGGACGCTGTGCCATGTGAACCTTTTTGAACCCCTTGCAATTTTCGCCACAGAATACGAAACCGTGCAGCACTGTCACCACAAAAAAGGGGCGACATGCCGACCCATTCAGAAACCCGCTTTTTGCCATACAGCGCGCAACAGATGTATGATCTGGTTGCCGATGTTGGCGCGTATCCAAAATTCCTGCCGTGGTGCGCGGCTGCGCGCATACGTCAGACCACCGCGCAGGGGGATGGCAGCCAGCTGATGGAGGCTGATCTGGTGATCAGCTTTAAGGTATTTCGCGAAAGGTTTGGCAGCCGTGTTCTGCTGTGGCCGCAGGATCGGCGCATTGATACCGAATACCTGGATGGGCCATTTCGCTATATGAAATCCAACTGGGCCTTTGTTGATACCGAGGGTGGCTGCGAGGTGTCATTCTTTGTGGATTTCGAATTCAAGAATGCGGTTTTGCAGGGCATCATCGGGCTGGTGTTTAACGAGGCGATGCAGCGCATCGTGCGCGCCTTTGAGGCGCGGGCACAGGCATTATACGGCACACAGGCCTAGTGCAGTTCTGGGCGGCAAAGCATTGAAAAGAAATGCAGGTTCTAGCGGCAGGGCATTATATTATGGCGCTGCAAACACCCTGTGATGCGGATATCTAAATAGCGTATAATCAGTATTATGTTAAATAATATCCATACAAACCCAGCACCCCCGGGCATCTGCCGCTTTTATAGCTTCACCTTGGCCAGATTGCCCGATATCATTTTCAGACTGATAAATTTAAATGCAGGCGCCGCGTGACACCCTTTGATGGGACATATCTGTGGAAAATGACCGAAGCCCCCAGCCTCGAGCTGGTTTGGTCGATGCACACACAGAAAATGGCTGATTACGGCTTTGACAGGTTATTCTATGGCTGCACGCGGTATCGCTCGGGCGATAATTTGGGCGACCCGGATGATTTTGTAATTCTGTCAAATCACAGCGCGGAATACACAAAGCGCTATATCGAAGACGATCATTACCGGCATGCCCCTATGGTGAATTGGGCGCGGCGCATCAATGGCGCAGCCAGCTGGCGGTTGATTGCTGAAAGCGCCGCGGCGGGTGAATTGAGCGCGCGGGAAATGGAGGTTGTGGCCTTTAACAAGGCTCATGGCATAACCGCAGGCTATACCATTAGCTTTGCCTCGCTGTCACCGCGCAGCAAAGGTGCCGTGGGCTTGGCCGCCAAACCCCATCTTAGCCAAGATGATGTGGACGAGATTTGGGATGAGTTTCACCAAGAAATCATTGCCTTAAACAACATTCTTCATCTAAAGGTTCTGGCCCTGCCCTATGGTGTGCGCCGCCGCCTGACCACCCGCCAACGCGAGGTGTTAGAGTGGATTGGCGATGGGAAATCTGTGCAGGATACCGCCATTTTATTGGGGCTTACGCCCGCGACGGTGGAAAAACATCTGCGCCTGGCCCGGCAGGCGCTGAATGTAGATACAACCGCCCAAGCGGTGTTAAAGGCATCGCTGCACAACCAAATGTATTTTTCGCGCGATATTTCGCCCTAGCTTCCGGTTTTCCTGACTTTTCCAGATCTCAAATCAAGTCCAAAATCGCAGCGCCCCTTGAGCAAAGGCTTCGGCCTTGGGGCGCTTGGGAGGCACCCCCATTATATTCGGGGCTCTGCTGACCTGGCTGTTGGTCTTAAGGTTATTTCACCTTGGGACCACGTTATTGGGGGCCGCTCTCATCCCCACGACATTGGCCCCAAGAAGGCGCAGCGCTGCAGTGCTGCGCCTTCTGTCTATTTGCGCCCTGCCCTTGCCCTTGGCCCTGCCCCCGCTGCCTGTGGCATGGGTTGGGGGTGGCCACAAAAAACGGCGCCACCCAGGGGTGACGCCGCATTCATACCGCAAATTGCGGCGATCCGTTTAGCCTTGAACGGCTTTTGCAACCTCGGCTGCAAAGTCTTCTTTTTCTTTTTCGATGCCTTCGCCCACTTCCAAGCGGACAAAAGACAGAATTTCAGCGCCGGCTTCTTTGGCGGCGGCTGCAACGGTTAGATCGGGGTTGATCACAAAATTCTGGCCCAGCAAGGTGACTTCGGCCAGGAATTTCTGCATGCGGCCAACGATCATTTTTTCGATCACGGCTTCGGGCTTGCCCGACTCGCGCGCGATTTCGATTTGCACGTTGCGCTCTTTTTCAACCACTGCCGGGTCCAGATCGGCCTCGGACAGCGATGCGGGGTTGGCCGCTGCAATATGCATCGCAACCTGCTTGCCAAATGCCTCGTCGCCGCCTTTCAGCGCCACCAGAACGCCGATTTTGCCCATGCCTTCGCTGGCGGCATTGTGCACGTAAGACACAACAACATCGCCCTCGACAGCGGCCATGCGGCGCAGCGACATGTTTTCACCGATCGTCGCGATTTTCGCGGTGATCGTGTCGGCCACGCTTTTGCCACCCAGATCAGCTGCGTTCAGCGCGTCCAGGTCCGCGGCAGAAACAGCGGCGCCGGCGATTTGGGAAACCATCGCTTGGAATTCAGCGTTTTTGGCAACGAAATCGGTTTCGGCATTCACTTCGACGGCAACGCCACGGTTGCCTTCAACCTTGACGGCCACAAGGCCCTCGGCGGCGGTGCGGCCCGATTTCTTGGCGGCTTTGGCCAGGCCTTTGGTGCGCAGCCAATCGATGGCTGCTTCCATGTCGCCATCGGTTTCGGTCAGCGCTTTTTTAGCATCCATCATGCCTGCGCCTGTGGTGTCGCGCAGTTCTTTTACCAGTGCGGCAGTGATCGCCATTTGGGATCTCCTCAAATGAAAGTGGTTACGGGGCGCTTTTGTGCTATATGCGCGCGCCCCGTGAAAATTTTGTAACGCTTTTCAGCGCCGCGGCAGGGCTTAGGCCTGTGCCTCGGCCTCTTCTGCAACGGCTTCTTCAACGGGGGCTTCTTCCAAAGCGCCCAGATCCACGCCTGCGGCACCCATTTGGGCGGTCATGCCGTCCAGGGCTGCGCGCGCGGCCAGATCGCAATAAAGCGAGATGGCGCGGCTGGCGTCGTCGTTGCCGGGAATGATGTAATCGACGCCTGCGGGCGAGCAGTTGGTATCGACAACCGCCACAACCGGGATGCCCAGTTTGTTGGCTTCTGCGATGGCCAGCGCCTCTTTTTTCACGTCGATGACGAACAGCAGGTCAGGCAGGCCGCCCATTTCGCGGATGCCGCCCAGCGAGGCTTGCAGTTTCTGCTGGTCGCGCTCCATGTTCAGGCGCTCTTTTTTGGTCAGGCCATCTGCGCCCGATTCCATTTGCTCGTCGATCTGCTTTAGGCGGTTGATCGACTGCGACACGGTTTGCCAGTTGGTCAATGTGCCACCCAGCCAGCGGTGGTTCATGAAATACTGTGCCGATTTTTCGGCGGCTTCGGCCACGGGGCCTGCGGCCTGGCGTTTGGTGCCAACAAACAGAACGCGGCCGCCTTTGGCCACGGTTTCACGCACAACATTCAGCGCCGCGTCCAGCATGGGCACGGTTTGCGTCAGGTCGATGATGTGAATGCCGTTGCGCGCGCCATAGATGAACTCGCCCATCTTGGGGTTCCAACGCTGCGTCTGGTGGCCAAAGTGTACGCCAGCTTCCAGCAGCTGACGCATGGTGAACTCGGGAAGAGCCATGCTTCTTTTCCTTTCCGGTTTGCGCCTCGGTGGGGGAAGAAGCTGTGCTTCAACCGGCGGACATAAGGGATGTCTCCCCTTACTGCCCAACCCCACCTGCGGGTTTAAGTGCCGCGCGTATACTGCCCGCGCCCGGGGTTTGCAACCCCTTTGGCGCATGGGCTGTGGCGGGGTTACAAAAACACCCGTTCCACCACCCAAAACGCCCCCACAGCCCCGATGAAAACCGAGGCCGGCACCGCAACAAAGCGGCGGTAGCTGTCAAGCTGATCAACAAAAAACACCGACAGCATGCACAGCACCAGCAAACCAGTCACGCCCCATAAAAACACCGCATCAGGCAGCCAGGCGCCCTGCCCCATAGCCTGCACCAGTGAAAGCGCCAGCAAGACCACCGCGCCCGCCAGATAGCCCCAGCCCGCCACACCAGACACCATACGCCCCAGATCCACGCGCTGCGCCGCCGCCACCACCAAAAACGCCAGCGCCACCACGGTCAGCTGGCCAATTTCGACACCGATATTAAAGCCGATCAGCGCTGGTATGAATTGCCCCTCGGGCAGGCCAAATTCGCCCAAAACGCTGGCAAAGCCCAACCCGTGCAACAGCCCAAAGCCAAAAACCACAGCCGGGCGCCAGGGGCTTAGCCCGCGCGAGGTGATGTTTTCAACCGCCACAAACACGATCGAGGCGGCAATCAGCGGCTCGACAATCGCGCCAGGCACAGTGACCCAGCCCAAAGCGCCCAAGGCCAGGGTGACGGTATGTGCCAGGGTAAAGGCGCTGATCTGCCACAGCAAAGCGCTGAGCCGGGTGCTGAGGAAAAACAGGCCCAAGACAAACAAGATATGATCCATCCCCTTGGGCAAGATATGGTCAAACCCCACCGGAATATACGAGAGAAACACCGCCGCACCGCTGGCCGGCGCGCCGGGCCCGCCTAGGGGAATATCGGGCGATGCCTGCCCGCCGGTGATATAGCCAGTATAGGCCGGATCCACCCCTTGTTGGCGCAGCACCAAATCGCCAAAGCCGGTGGGCCAAAACAGCGCCATGGTTTGGCTGCCATGCGGAATGGCCGCGCTAAGCCGCAGCTGCGAGACGCGCGGCAAGCTTTCATCGGCTTGCGCATCCACCTCGGCGCCCAGCAGCGAAAGCGGCGCCTCGGCGCCATCCAGTGTCAGCCGCAGGCCGGCCATCATCTTGGGCCAATCCGCGGTGATCTGTGCTGCAAGCTGGGTTGTATCCAGCGCGCGCAGGCGGTCGTATTCAGCCGCATTGGGCGCGTTTTCGGTATTGTCCAGCCCATCCAGGTTGATGCCCGCCAGCAGCGCCTCGGCATTCAGGCGCAGGGTTAGCAAAACTGCGCCCTCTTTTGCCTCGATGTCGGCCACGGTGGGCAGCACCTCGTGGGCATGGGCGGGTTTTGGCGCGCCAAATGCTGCAATCACGCCCAGCAGGGCCATAACGGCCACAATTGCGCTTGACTTGGCCAGCATTTGCGCCAGCCTCTGGCCCATGACCCAGTTGTTTCGCCGCATGTTCACCCTACCCTTTGCCTTCGTCGCTTTGCTGGGCCCCTATACCACGCCAGCCCAGTCACATGAAGTATGGCTTGAGCCGCAAATTTATCAAGTAGAGGCAGGCCAAGACGTAGATATTCGCATTCGCAATGGGCAGCGGTTTTCGGGCATTTCCCTGCCATGGTTTGAGCGCAATATCGGCGCGGTTGCGGTGCTGGAACAGGGCACGCCCCGCCCCATCACAGGGCGCTTGGGCGATGATCCGGCCATTCGCCTGGCCCAGCCTGCGCCGGGGCTGGCCGTGGTTGGCTACCAATCGGCCGGCGATACGCTGACCTATACGGATGCCGCGAAATTCGCAGCCTTTGCCGAGGAAAAGGATCTGGGCGATCTGGTGCAGGCCCATGCCGCGCGCGGCCTGCCCGATACCGGCTTTCAAGAGCGCTATTGGCGCTATTCGAAAACCTACGTCGCGGTTGCGCCCATGGGAGATGTGGCGCCCGGTTTTGATGCAGGGTTTGGATATGAGACCGAATTTTTCCTGCGCACCAATCCCTATCAAGGCGGTGCCGCGCCGCTGCTGGATATCGAGCTGCGCTATGCCAACCAGCCGCGTGCCGATGCGCAAATAGAGGTCTTTGCAAAGGCCCCCGATGGCACGCTGACAATTGATCGGCTGCGCACCGATGCCCAGGGCCGCGCGCAGCTGCGCGCGCAGCGCGGGTTTGTCTACCTGCTTGATGCGGTGGTGATGCGCCCGCTGCCGGGCAATGAGGGCCCGGTTTGGGAATCGCTATGGGCCTCGGCTACATTTTTCGTGCCCTAAGCCCCGGGCGCGCGCATGCCCCCTTGTGGCCCTGCGCATTGGGGTGCATCTATTGGCCATGACCCCCGCCCATATTCTTTGCATCGGATCGGTCCTTTGGGACATTATCGGGCGCAGCGCGCAGCCCATGCCGCTTGGGGCTGACCGGCCCGGGCGCATCACAATGTTGCCCGGTGGCGTGGCGCTGAATATTGCCATGGCGCTGGCACGCGCAGGCCACCGCCCGGCGCTGCTGTCGGTTTTGGGCCAAGACCCCGAGGGCGATGCCCTGCTGGCGGCCTGTGGGCGTTTGGGGCTGGATATGCGCTATGTAACCCGCGCCGCAGACCTGCCCACTGATCGCTATATGGCCATCGAGGGGCCCGAGGGCCTGTGCGCGGCGGTTGCAGATGCGCATAGCCTTGAACAGGCCGGCGCACGCATTTTGGCCCCGCTTTTTGACGGGCGCCTGGGCGGGCGTGATGCAGCCTTTCAGGGCTGTGTGGCGATGGATGGCAACCTGGCGCCAGATGTTTTGGCCAGCTGCGCCACTGCGCCGGAATTGGCGGGCTGCGATCTGCGTCTGGCGCCCGCCTCGCCGGGTAAGGCGCTGCGCCTGGTGCCCTTTCTGGGCCATAAAAGGGCGGTGTTTTACACCAATCTCGAAGAGGCCGGGCTGATCTGCGGGCAGGCTTTGCCCGATGCCCCCACCGCAGCCCAGATGTTGGTGGCCAAGGGGGCGGCGCGGGCCTTGGTTACAGATGGTGCCGCCATTGCCGCCGATGCCTGCGCCACCACCTGCCACACCGGCCAGCCGCCGCGCGTTGCGGTGGCCCGCATCACCGGGGCGGGCGATACTTTTATGGCAGCCCATATCGCGGCGGAATTGGCAGGCCACCCCCGTGCCGCCGCGCTGCAGATGGCGCTTGCCAGCGCTGCCCGTTATGTTTCTGGAAAGGATACCGCATGAGCGCAGCCCCCATCACCCTCAGCCCCGAAGTGGCCGCCGCCCGCGCCCAAGCCCGCCCCATCGTGGCGCTGGAAAGCACCATTATCACCCATGGCATGCCCTATCCGCGCAATCTGGAAACCGCACAGGCGGTCGAGGCCGCGGTGCGCCAGGCCGGTGCCGTGCCTGCCACGATTGCCGTGCTGGATGGGCAGTTGCACGCGGGCCTGTCCGAGGGGCAATTGCAGGGCCTTGCACAGGCCAAGGGCGTGGCCAAGCTGAGCCGCGCCGATATGGCCGCTTGTATGGTGACGGGCGGTACCGGCGCCACAACCGTTGCCGCCACCATGATCGGGGCGCATTTGGCCGGTATCGAGGTATTTGCCACAGGGGGCATCGGCGGGGTGCATCAGGGCGCCGAGCTTAGCTTTGATATCTCGGCGGATTTGCAGGAATTGGCCCAAACCCCTGTCACCGTGGTCTGTGCCGGGGCAAAGGCGATTTTGGATTTGCCGAAAACCTTGGAAGTGCTGGAAACCTTAGGCGTGCCCACCATTGCCTATGGCCAAGATGACTTTCCTGCCTTTTGGTCGCGCAGGTCGGGGCTGCGGGCGCCTTTGCGCATGGATCGCGCGGCCCAAATCGCCGCCGCCCACCGTTTGCGGGCGCAGATGGGGCTGCGGGGCGGGCAATTGGTGGCCAATCCGGTGCCAGAGGCCAGCGAAATACCAGCGCCCGAATTGGCGCAGGCGATTGCCATTGCCAATGCCGATGCCCAGGCCAAGGGCATTCAGGGCAAGGCGGTTACACCCTTTTTGCTGGCGCGCATTCTGGATCTGACGGGCGGGCGATCGCTGGAGACAAATATCGCGCTGGTTTTGAACAATGCCAGGCTGGCCGCAGAAATTGCCCATGCGCTGGCCAGCCCTAGCGCGTAGCGCATGCCCCTACCGCGTAGCGCATACCATTGTGGGCGGCGTAGAAACTACATACATAGGGCCTGACACAGTGCAGGGTTTGCCGAAATGACATCGCCATTCGAGGATTTGCCCAATCCCAAACACCGCAAGCCCGGGCTGTTTGCCAGTTTACGCTCGTCTTTTCTGACGGGCATCGTGGTGATCGCCCCGGTGGGGCTGACGATATGGCTGTTTTGGTCGCTGATCGGGTGGGTCGATAGTTTCGTGCTGCCCTTTGTGCCGCAGGCCTATCAACCCGATGAATTGCTGCTGCGCGTTTTGGGCCCCGACACTTATGCCAAATGGATTGGCGACGAGGGGCATTTGAACATCCGCGGCGTGGGGGTGGTGTTTTTCTTGCTGTTCACCATCCTTGTCGGATGGCTGGCCAAGGGCATTGCCGGGCGCTCGCTGATCCGCACGGCCGAGCGGCTGGTCGATCGTATGCCGGTGGTGCGCTCGGTCTATAGCGGGGTCAAGCAGATCGCCGAAACCGTTTTGGCCCAAAGCGACAGCAGCTTTGAAAAAGCCTGCCTGATCGAATACCCCCGCCGGGGCATTTGGGCCATCGGGTTTGTCTCTACCCGCGCCAAGGGCGAGGTGGCGCTGAAAGGCGGCGATGGCACGCCCTTGCTCAGCATTTTTGTGCCCACAACCCCCAACCCAACCTCGGGGTTTTTGCTGTATTTCCCTGAAACCGAGGTGATCGAGCTGGATATGAGCGTGGAAGACGCGGCCAAGCTGGTGATTTCCGCAGGGCTTGTTTACCCAAACCCGAAAGATCCAGCCAAACCGGCCAAGGCCTCTGCCCCGGCCGGCTAAGCCCCTTACAGCGCGGTCCAGCCCCCATCGACGCTGATCGTGGTGCCGGTGATTTGCGCCGCCGCCTCCGAGCATAAAAACACCGTCGTGCCGCCCAGCTGTTCGGTCGTGGCAAAGGCGCGCGATGGCTGGCGTTCTAGCATCACCTTGGCGATCACCTCGTCGCGGCCCATGTTGTGGGTTTTCATCTGGTCTGGGATCTGCGCCTCGACCAAGGGGGTCAGCACATAGCCGGGGCAAATGGCGTTGCAGGTAATGGCCTCTTGCGCGGTTTCCAACGCGGTGGTTTTGGTCAGCCCCACCACACCGTGCTTGGCCGCCACATAGGCCGATTTATAGGGGCTGGCGGTCAGCCCATGGGCCGAGGCGATATTCACAATGCGCCCCCACCCGGCCGCGCGCATCATGGGCAGGGCCATGGCGGTGGTGTGAAAGGCCGATGACAGGTTGATCGCGATGATCGCATCCCATTTATCCATCGGAAAGGTCTCGATCGCCTCGACATGCTGAATGCCGGCATTATTGACCAAGATATCGCAGCGCCCGGCCGCCGTAATCAGCCCCCGGCAGGCGGCAGCGCTAGACATATCGGCCGCGATATAGCGCGCCGATACGCCAAATTCCGCCCCCAGATCGGCGGCCAGCTGGTGGTCTTCGGCGCGGTCGGTGAACGAATTCAGCACCACATCCGCGCCAGCGCGGGCCAGCTCGCGGGCGATTCCCAACCCGATTCCCGAATTCGACCCGGTGATGACGGCAGTTTTTCCAGCAAGGCTCATGGCGGCTATCCTTATGCAGACCTGTTGGCGCCAGCATACATGCTGCATCTGCGAATAAAATATGCCCTGTGGGCTGATTTTGCCAAAAAACCGAAGCGCCAAAAAAAACGCCGGCACAAGGCCGGCGTTCAGTCATTGAGGCAGGTTTCATACAGGCAAGAAACCTATCGAGCAGTGCCACCTTTATAAGCAATCCAAACCAGCGCGCCAAGTTAAAAGTTTGAAAACACAGGCCACCCCCGATAGCCTGCGGCAAAGAAAAACAATGGCAAGGCAGGATCGGTGGCACAAATGCGCATAAAACGTGGTGCAAAACGCGGGCTTTTTGCCCTCTTTGGGGTGTTTTTTGCACTCGCCAGCCCCTTGGCTGCGGGGCCGCAGCATGGCATCTCTATGTATGGCACCCCGCAACTGCCACCTGATTTTGTGTCGCTGCCCTATGCCAACCCGGATGCGCCCAAGGGCGGAACGCTGGTCGAGGGCAATACGGGCGGCTTCGATTCGCTGAACCCCTTTGCGCGCAAAGGCACCGCGCCCTGGCAGCTGCGCTTTTACGCCTACGAGTCGCTTTTGGCGCGAAACTGGGACGAGCCATTTGCCCTATACGGGCTGTTGGCCGAATCGGTGCAGGTGCCGCCCGCCCGCGATTGGGTGGAATTCACCCTGCGCCCCAACGCCCGATTCTGGGATGGCAGCCCGGTCAGGGTAGAGGATGTGATCTGGTCCTTTCAGGTTTTGGGCACCGAAGGCCACCTGCGCTATCGCAATTTTCACAGCCAGATCAGCGCCATCACCCAAACCGGGCCACGCAGCCTGCGCATTCGCTTTGCCGAGCCCAACCGCGAGGCGCCATTGATCGCGGGTTTGCGCCCCATTTTGAAAAAGCCAGACAGCCCCCAAGATTTCAACAGCGGCGCCCTCGATCAGATGCCCATGGGCACCGGCCCCTACCAGCTGGATAGTTTCGAGGCCGGCCGCTTTGTTGCCCTGCGCCGCGTGCCCAATTATTGGGGCGAAAACCTGCCCCTGCGGCGCGGCACCAACAACCTTGATCAGATCAGGATCGAATTTTTTGCCGATCAATCGGTGCTATTTGAGGCATTCAAAGCCGGCATTTTGAATTTTTACCGCGAAGCGAATGCTGAAAAATGGGCCACGCAATATGATTTTCCCGCCGTGGCGCGCGGCGATGTGGTGTTGTCGGACATTGCTCATCAGCGGCCCTCGGGCATGACCGGGTTTGTGATGAACACCCGGCGCCCCGAATTTTCCGATTGGCGGGTGCGCCAGGCGCTGATCTATGCGTTTAATTTCACCTATATCAACGAGGCCATCACCGGTGGGCGCCAACCGCGCATCACCTCGTATTTCTCTAATTCCGATCTGGCCATGCGCCCGGGCCCGGCCAGTGGCAGGGTGGCTGCGTTGCTGGCGCCCTTTGCCGGCAGTTTGCCCCCCGGTGCCATCGATGGCTACACCCTGCCCGAGGGCGACCGCGCCCCGCGTAACCGTGCCGATCTGCGGCGTGCGGTGGCGCTGCTGGCAGATGCCGGCTGGCAGGTGCGCGCGGGCGTGTTGGTGAATGCGCAAGGCCAGCCCTTTGAGATCGAGCTTTTGCTGCGCCAGGGCGACACGCAAAGCCAGACAATCGCGGAAATCTGGCGCAATGCTTTGGCGCGCTTGGGTATTTCGCTGGTGGTGCAGTCGGTTGATAATGCCCAGTTCACCGAACGCGAGGCCAGCCAAGATTTCGACATGATGCCCTTTCGCCGCGATTTGTCGCTGTCACCGGGCACCGAACAGCGCCTTTATTGGGGCAGCGCCGGCGCCCAGCAAGAGGGCACGCGCAATCTGATGGGGGTTGAAAGCCCGGCCATTGATGCGCTGATCGATGTGATGTTGACCACCGATGACAGCGCAAGTTTTACCGCCGCGGTGCGCGCGCTGGACCGGGTGCTGATGGCGGGGCGCTATGTTATCCCGTTTTGGGCCACCCGCACCGATCGTGTGGCCCATGCAAAGGCATTGAAGTTTCCAGAAAAAACCCCGATATACGGCGACAGAATAGGCTGGATGCCCGATGTTTGGTGGCACGCCCAGGGTGATAACTAGCGGCACAGGCGCAGCACACTCTGCCCTTAAAGCGCCGGGAAAAAGGCAGGTAGATCATGAAAACCACGCGCAATTTCGTTTTTCTGGCAGCACTTTCGGTGTTGGTGGCGGGCTGTGCCACCGTCGATGGTGTGGGGCGCGATCTGTCGGGTGCTGCGCGCACGGTTCAGGGGTGGTTCTAACGCGGGCGCATCTACGGTTCAGGGCCGGTTTAAGGGCGCTTTAGGCCAGCGATGTTACCCATAAAATTGTGGCGTCTTCTTCGCTGACCGACACCACGTTATGGCCCATGGCCGCGTCGTAATAGGCGCTGTCCCCCCGGCGCATTTCGACGGGTTCGTAAAATTCGGTATAAAGCCGCACGACCCCTGTTAAAACGTATAAAAACTCTTCCCCGTCATGGCGCACCCAGCCGTCAAATTCGTCCATGCTGCGCGCGCGCACGCGGGCGCGATAGGGCAGCATGGTTTTCTTGCTTAGGGTTTCGGCCAGCAACTCATGTTCATAGGTCACGGTGGCATGGGCGGTGCCTGCCCCTGATTTTGTCACCGCCATGCGCCCGTTGATCTGGTCGCGCTGGGGGGGTGTGAAAAGCTGCGGCACTGAGATGCCCAGGCCCGTGGCCAGCTTTTTCAGCGCATCATAAGTGGGCGACATTTGCCCGTTTTCAATTTTCGACAGGGTCGATCGTGCCAGCCCCGCGTGGGTGGCGGCCTGTTCCAATGTCCAGGCGCGCGCCTTGCGCAATTCGCGCACGCGCGTGCCCAGTTCCAGCGGCTCTGGAATGGTGTCATTTCCGCCCTCGCGGGCAATGCGGATCAGCGCCTTTGGGTCAGATATGCTCATGGCTTTGCTATAGTGCTGCACGCGCACCCTTGCAACTCTGTCAGAGGGCCCATAGCAAGGGGCGCATGCACGCGATCTTTGACCAAGGGCCCTTTGCCCCCTGCCCCAGCCCGTTTAACCTAAGCGCCCATGTGCTGGCCCATGCGCCGCGCCTGGCCGATAAAATTGCCCTGGCGGTGCTGTCGCCCAGTGGCGCCGATCGCTGGAGCTATGCCAAGCTGCAGGCGGCTGTTTTGGGCACCGCCACCGGGCTGGCCCAGGCGGGGTTTCAGCCCGGTGATGTGCTGCTGATGCGGCTGGGCAATACGGTGGATTTTCCCATTGCCTATCTAGGGGCAATCGCGGCTGGCATGGTGCCGGTGCCCAGTTCGCAGCAACTGACCGCGCCCGAGGTGGCAGCCATGCTTGCGGGGTTGCAGCCTGCGGGCATTTTGCATGACCCGGCGGTGGCATGTGCCGATCCGGCCGGGGCAAAGCTGGTGGATTTGGCCGCGCTGCAGGCCATGCGCGCCCTGCCGCCCGCCCCCTATCACATGGGGGCGCCAGACCGGCTGGCCTATATCGTCTATACCTCGGGCACCTCGGGGCGGCCCCGCGCGGTGATGCATGCCCACCGCGCCATCTGGGCGCGCCAAATGATGCATAAAGGCTGGTATGACATCAGCGAAGATGACCGCCTGATGCATGCAGGCGCGTTTAACTGGACCTTCACGCTGGGCACCGGCCTGCTGGACCCATGGAGCGTGGGCGCCACGGCGCTGATCCCCGCCCAAGGCGTGCCGCCCGAGGCGCTGCCATTGCTGCTTAAACGCCATGACGCAACGATTTTTGCCGCAGCGCCTGGGGTTTATCGCAAGGTTTTGGGCGCGGGCCACCCCCTGCCCCTGCCCCGGTTGCGCCATGGGCTGGCTGCGGGTGAAAAGCTGCCAGAAACCACCCGCGCCGCGTGGCAGGCCGCCACCGGCACCCCGGTTTACGAAGCCTATGGCATGTCTGAGATTTCTACCTTTATCTCGGCCAATCCGCAGGCCCCTGCGCGCGCGGCCATGCTGGGCCAGCCCCAGCCCGGGCGGCGTGTGGCCATTGTCGATGCCAGCGGCGCGCCCGTGGCCCTAGGCGCCCCGGGCACCATTGCCGTATCGCGCCGCGATCCGGGGCTGATGCTGGGCTATCGCGGGGCCCAGGCAGAAACCGAGCAGCGCTTTGTCGGCGAATGGTTTTTGACCGGCGATCAGGGCCACATGGACGAGGATGGGCAAATCGCCTATCACGGGCGCGATGATGATATGATGAATGCCGGCGGCTATCGCGTGTCGCCCATCGAGGTTGAGGCGGCATTGCTGCAATTCCCGGGCCTGCGCGAGGCCGCAGTGACCGATATCGAGATAAAACCCGATGTGCGGGTGATTGCGGCCTTTTACCTGGCCGATCACCCGCTTGATCACGCAGCCCTGCAGGCGCATTGCGAAACCCTGTTGGCCCGCTACAAACAGCCACGGCTTTTCACCCATCTACAGGCCCTGCCACGCAACCCAAATGGCAAGCTTTCCCGCAAAAGCCTGCGCAAAGAATATAGGCCAAACCAATGATAAAGCTTGATATTTTCTCAGATCCAATTTGCCCTTGGTGCTATATTGGCAAAGCCCGCCTTGATCGGGCCTTGGCCGCGCGCCCCGATCACCCCTTTCACATTGAATGGCACCCGTTTCAGCTGAACCCCGACATGCCCGCCCAAGGCATGGATCGGCGCGCCTATCTGCAGGCGAAATTTGGCGGCAAAGAGCGCGCTGTGCAGGCCTATATGCCGGTGATCGAACATGCCACCCAAGCCGGGCTAGAGATAAACCTTGATGCCATCGCCACCACGCCCAACACGCTGGATGCCCATCGTCTGATCCATTGGGCAGGCATCGAGGGGCGGCAGACCGCGGCTGTATCGGCGCTGTTTCGGGCCTATTTCATCGAAGGGCGCGATATTGGCGATACCGAGGTTTTGGCAGATCTGGCCGATGGCATCGGTATGGATGCGGCCGTGGTGTTGCGGCTGTTGGCCAGTGACGCCGATGCCGATGATATCCGCGCCCGTGACCAGGCCGCGCGCGAGATGGGCGTAAACTCGGTTCCGACGTTCTTGGTCAATCGCCAGCACGCGGTGCCAGGCGCACAGCCCACCGATTTGTGGCTGAGCGTGATCGACGAGATTGGCGCCCAAGATTAAGCATTCGCCAATGGCGCCCCCGCCAAAGGCGGGCTAAGCTGCAGGGCGGGTGCGGGGCAGGCCAAGCCCCGACACCTATTTTGAAAAGTTGATTTGCATGCCCAAACCCCAGTTGTCGCGCCTTGAATTTGTGGCCCTGATGGCGATGATGTTTGCCACGGTGGCCTTTTCCATCGATGCGATGCTGCCGGGCCTGCCCGATATTGGCGCCACCCTGAGCCCCGATGCGCCTAACCGCGCGCAATTGATCGTGACCAGCTTTGTTTTGGGTATGGGGCTTGCCACTTTTGTGATTGGCCCGCTGTCTGATGCCTATGGGCGCCGCCCGGTTTTGTTGGCGGGCGCTGGCCTTTATATTGTGGCGGCGGGCCTGGCATGGGCTGCGCAATCGCTTGAGGTGGTGCTGGCTGCGCGGGTTTTGCAAGGCGTGGGGGCGGCGGGCCCGCGCATTGTGGCCATGGCGATCATTCGCGATCTTTACAGCGGGCGGCAAATGGCGCGGATCATGTCGCTGACGATGATGGTCTTTACCCTGGTGCCGGCCATCTCGCCCTTGTTGGGGGCCTATTTGATTGGGCTTTGGGGGTGGAAATCGATCTTTTTGGCGTTCATTTTCTTCGCCCTTGTTTCGGCCGGATGGCTGGCCCTTCGCCAGCCCGAGTCGCTGCCGCCTGCGCGCCGCCAGCCCATGCGCCTGGCGGTGATGATCGATGGGCTGGGGCAGATGTTTGCCCACCCCACCGTGCGTTTGGCGATTTTGGCGCAGGCCTTTTGCTATGCGATGCTGTTTATGATGATCAGCCTTGTGCAGCCGGTCTATGACCAGGTGTTTGACGCAAACGACAGCTTTCCCCTGTGGTTTGCCGTGGTCTCGATGGTGGCGGCCAGTGCCAGCCTGCTCAACGCGCTTTTGGTGATGCGCCTGGGCATGCGCCGGCTGGCCAGCATGGCCTTTGCGGGCCAAGCGTTGTGTTCGGCTATGGTGACGCTGCTGTGGCTGCTGGCGCCGGGCAACGGGGCGATGTTTGCGGTGTTTATCCTGTGGCAGGCCAGTGTGTTTTTCATCACCGGATTGACCATTGGCAACCTAAACGCCATCGCGATGGAGCCGATGGGCCATATTGCTGGCATGGCGGCCAGTGTGATCGGCTCGGTTGCAACGGTGGCGGGGGCGGTTTTTGCAATGCCTGTCGGGCTGGTCTTTGACGGCACGCTTTTGCCGCTATCGGCGGGGTTGACGGCTGTGAACCTAGGCGCATGGGCCACGCTGGTATATATGCGCAAGCTCGAACAGCGCCTGCACCTGCGCTAGCCCTACCCGGCTGGGCGCGCCCCTATCCGTTTGGCCCTGCGCGCCGCGCTACACCGCGGCAATCCTGCGCCGTTTGGCTATGTGGAAACGCGCTGCACCCTGCCTATGGCACCTATCTGTGAAAGGAGTGCTGTTTTTATGTCAGCACCAGATACGAACACGATCAGATCGCTGATCGTGAGCAATGCCGATTTATCCGGCATGTCTCTTGCAACGCGCATTTTTATTGGCCGCCTGCGCATCGAGGTGGCCAATAACCCCTCGTGCCTGCCAGACAAAATCGCCGAGCTATCGGGGTTTGTGGGCACAAACGCCTTTGCCGCCACCGATTTGGCCCTGATTTAAGCGGAAAATATCATGAAAAATATGCTTCTTACCGTGGCCGAAACTGCGGCCCTGATCGAAACCGGTGCCATCCTTAGCCTGGCCGCAGACCCCGATTTGCTGGCCAGCCTGCCCAAGGGCAACTGGATTGGCGGATCATCGGTGTATTTCCTGACCGATACGGGCGGTGCCATGCTGCGCGACCGGGTGTTTTGCACCCAGTTCAGCGATGCAAGCGATGCCGATATTCAGGTGCTCAGCGCGCAAACCCTGCCCAATCTGGCCCAAGGCTATGTGCCAAACGGCGCCACGATCGTGCTGATCCCGGCCTTTAGCCCCGCGCACGAGGCATTTGCCCTGGGCAGCCAAACCTATACGGGGCTGTTTAACCAGCCGCTGATGGGTTGGATTGCCGGTGTGCATCTTGATGATGTGGGCCGTAAGGCTGCGCAGGTATTTAACGGGCGCACCGGGCAAAGCCACGAGGCCGAGGCCGTGGCCATGTATCTCACCCTGCCCAATACCGCGCAGGCAAGCATTGATATCGTGAACCTGTTCCAGCCCGGCGCCAGCGATAGCCCCAGTTTCCAATTCGAAACCAGCGGGTTCGGCGCCAGCACGGCCATGGTCAACGGGCAGAGCGTGAATTTGGCCCAATATATCGACGAGAACGCATTGGATATCCGCCTGCCTTTGGTGGCTGATTATGGTGGCGCAATGGTGAATGTGGCCATTCGCGCGGTGGATACAAAGGCGGGGCACGTCTCGTTTTTTGCACCCGTTGTGGCAGGTGTCACCTATCGTCAGGCCCGCCCCGTGGCGGATTATGCCGCCAGCTTTGCCCAACAAACCCAAGGGGCCGGAGCGGGCGAATATGCCTGCAACTGCATCTTGAACTACGTCTATGGAGAACTGGAAGGCAAAACCACAGGCGCCTTTACCGGCCCCGCCACATTTGGCGAGATCGCTTATATGCTGCTGAACCAAACTTTGGTGCGGCTCGATATCCAAAACGCCGCTTAAGGGGCGTTTTTCCTTGCCCAGACCGCCCCGGCCCTGCAAAGACAGGGCCGGAGGCGATAAGAATGAAAACCTACCTGATTTTGCTATTGGCTGTGGCATTTGAAACCGTTGGCACCTCGGCCCTGCAGGCCAGCCAGCAATTCAGCCGGTTTTGGCCATCGGTGCTGGTGGTGCTGGCCTATGGCATCAGCTTTTATCTGCTTTCAACCACGCTCAAGGTGCTGCCTGTTGGCGTGGTCTATGCGCTGTGGTCGGGCTTTGGTATCGTGCTGATTGCCTTGATTGGCTATGTGGTGTTTGGCCAGGCGCTGGATTGGCCCGCCGTGCTGGGCTTGGCGTTGATATTAAGTGGCATTTTGGTGATCCACCTGTTTTCAAACGCGCGCCCGCACTAGGGGGGGCGGCGCATTGGGGCTGGCACTGGCGCCATGCATTGGATAAAGTTTTCCCATGTCTGAAACCGTTCTCAGCCGCTGCCAGGCTTTGGGCCTGCGCATGACCAAACAGCGCTGCCTGATCGCAGAGCTGTTGGATGCAGCGCAAGGCCACCCCGATGTCGAGGCGCTGCACGCCCAAGCCCAGGCGCGGGATGCGAAACTGTCATTGGCCACGGTCTATCGCACGGTAAAGCTGTTTGAAGAGGCAGGCATTTTAGACCGGCGCGAATTTGGCGATGGGCGCGCGCGCTATGAGGATGCAGAACGCGCCCATCACGACCACCTGATCGATACCGCCACCGGCGAGGTGATCGAATTTTGCGACCCCGAAATTGAAGCGCTGCAAGAGCGTATCGCGCGGCGGCTGGGCTATCGGCTGATGGGGCATCGGCTGGAATTATACGGCCAACGCCTGAAAAACTGACATCTTGCCGCGCCCCTTGGCGCAAGCTATGGCACGGGGGGCGCCCGCCCCGTTTCTGGGGCCATTGGGTGGGGCGATTTCAGGGCGCATTCAGGGGGCAATTTGGACAATATTCGCGGTATCGCCTTGGTGGTTTTGTCGATGGCGGCGTTTACCATCGAAGATATGTTCATCAAATCGCTGACAACGGCGGTGCCGACCGGGCAAGTTTTGTTTTTCCTGGGCACGGGCGGGGCGATGTTTTTTGCGCTGATGGCACGGGCCAAGGGCCACCGCCTGCTGCGCCCGTTTTTCACCATGCCCACCTTGCGCATCCGCACATTGGGCGAGGCGGTGGCATCGGTGTTTTTCGTCACCTCCCTATCGCTGGTGCCGCTGGCCACGGTGGCGGCCGTGTTTCAGGCCCTGCCCCTGGCCGCCACATTGGCGGCGGCGGTTTTCCTGGGCGAGCGCGTGGGCTGGCGCCGCTGGGCGGCCATTTGCGTGGGGTTTTGCGGGGTGGTCTTGATTATCCGCCCCGGTATGGCGGGGTTTAATGCCGCCTCGCTGTTGGTGCTGGCGGCGGTTGCGGGCATCACCTTGCGCGACTTGATCTCGCGCCGCTTGCCGCGCGATCTGCCCAGCACGGTGGTGTCGTTTCACGGCTTTATGGCGCTGGTGGTTGTGGGGCCGCTGTTGGTATGGGGGCGTGGGCAAACCTTGGTGGCGCTTGATTTGCACCAAAGCCTGTTTATGGCGGCGGCCATCGGGTTTGGGGTGTTGGGCTATTATGCCATTGTGATTGCCACGCGCACCGCCGATGCCAGCGTGATTACGCCGTTTCGCTACACAAGGCTGCTGTTTTCCATCCTGATCGGCATCGCGGTTTTCAACGAGATCCCCGATGGTTTAACCTATGCGGGCGCGGCGCTGATCGTGGGCAGTGGGCTATATACCTTTATGCGCGAGCGCCGTTTGGCCCGCCAATCCGCGGCAATTGGTGCCCGTTAACGCAAACGTCGCCCCACCCCCCTTTTCAGCCCGCGTGCCCCTGTCTAAAAGCAGCGGCACATACAGCCCCGGCTGCGGCCACCCTAACCAAGGAATAGGTAGATGAGCACGATTATCGACATTCACGCCCGCGAAATTTTGGACAGCCGCGGGAACCCCACGGTTGAGGTGGACGTGATCTTGGAAGATGGCACCATGGGGCGCGCCGCTGTGCCATCGGGGGCCTCGACCGGGGCGCATGAGGCGGTGGAAATGCGCGATGGCGACGCGGCGCGCTATATGGGCAAGGGTGTGCTGCAGGCGGTTGCGGCCGTGAATGGCGAGATTGCCGAGGCGCTGGTGGGCTTTGACGTGACCGAACAAGTGGCCATCGACATGACCATGATCGAACTTGACGGCACGCCCAACAAATCGCGCCTTGGGGCAAATGCCATTTTGGGCGTGTCGCTGGCCTGCGCCAAGGCTGCCGCCGATTTCACCGCACAGCCGCTGTTTCGCTACGTGGGGGGCACCTCGGCCCGGGTGTTGCCCGTGCCGATGATGAATATCATCAATGGCGGCGAACACGCCGATAACCCCATTGATATTCAAGAGTTTATGATCATGCCGGTCTCGGCCAGCAATATCCGCGAGGCGGTGCGCATGGGGTCTGAGGTGTTTCACACCTTGAAAAAACAGCTGACCGCCGCGGGCCATAACACGGGCCTGGGCGATGAAGGCGGCTTTGCCCCCAATCTGGAAAGCACCCGCGCGGCGCTGGATCTGATTTTGGCATCGATCGAAAAAGCGGGCTATGTGCCGGGCCAAGATATTTATCTGGCGCTTGATTGTGCCTCGACCGAATATTACCGGGGCGGCAAATACGAGATGGTGGGCGAAGGCAAATCGCTGACATCTGCGGAAAATGCCGACTATCTGGCCCAGCTTTGCGCCGATTACCCGATTATCTCGATCGAAGATGGCATGGCCGAAGACGATTGGGAGGGCTGGAAACTGTTGACCGATAAAATCGGCGACAAGGTGCAATTGGTGGGCGATGATTTGTTCGTCACCAACCCTGCCCGCCTGGCGGATGGCATTGCCCAGGGCGTGGCCAATTCGATGCTGGTCAAGGTCAATCAGATCGGCTCGCTGACCGAAACGCTAAAGGCGGTCGATATGGCCCATCGCGCGCGCTACACCAATGTGATGTCGCACCGCTCGGGCGAAACCGAGGATGCCACGATCGCCGATCTGGCGGTGGCCACCAATTGCGGCCAGATCAAAACCGGCAGCTTGGCCCGCTCGGACCGGTTGGCCAAATATAACCAGTTGATCCGCATCGAAGAATTGCTGGGCGAAACCGCCGAATACGCCGGCCGCAGCATTTTGAAATAAGCGCCCCTGTCGCTGTGAAAAGCCCCGCTTTGCGGGGCTTTTTGCGCCCTTATGCTAGTGGTAGTGAAATTCACCCACCTGGTTTTGCCACTGCCCCGCCCCGATCATACGCCGGTGGGTGAAACGCACCGAATGCAATGGCCCTTCGATTTTTTCCTGCCAAAATTCGATAAATTTGAACAAACGCGGGTGATCTGGGGCGATATCGTACTCTTGCCAGATAAAGCTGTTTAGCACATGCACATGATCTGGCATGTGGTAGAAAAATTCGGCCGTTGTCAGGCCGTAGCCCTTAAGCATCAGCTTGGTTTCTTCATGCATGTTTTTTCCCCGATTTGGAAAGCCCTGCAGAAATAGTGCCATAAGGAAATTACTTTTCAATAAAAACAGTATGTTAGCAGCATATACCCCTGGCTGCCAATAGCATGGGCACCCGCCCATTGCACCCTATATGATGGCTCTGATATAGTCGGGCCAACAATATCTAGACCGCGAGCACAGGACGGGCAGAGAACGTGAACGACACGCCAGAAACCCCTGAAAACGAAGAAGAAAATACAATCAGCCGCCCTGCTTATGATGGCCCGGCCGTTTCTATTACCGACGAGCTGAAATCCTCGTATCTCGATTACGCGATGTCGGTGATTGTCAGCCGTGCCATCCCTGATCTGCGTGACGGGTTAAAGCCGGTGCATCGCCGCATTCTTTATGCGATGCACGAAAGCGGCAATACGCATGACAAATCTTACCGCAAATCCGCCCGTCCTGTGGGGGATGTCATGGGTAAATACCACCCCCATGGCGATAGCGCGATTTACGACGCGCTGGTGCGGATGGCCCAAGATTTTTCGATGTCGCTGCCCTTGCTGGATGGGCAGGGCAACTTTGGCTCGATGGATGGCGATAGCCCCGCCGCCATGCGCTATACCGAAGTGCGCATGGACAAACCTGCCGCGGCCCTGCTGGCCGATATCGAAAAAGACACGGTTAATTTTCAAGACAATTACGACGGCAAAGATCGCGAACCCACCGTTCTGCCGGCGCGCTTTCCCAATATGTTGGTCAATGGCGCGGGCGGTATCGCCGTGGGCATGGCCACCAATATTCCGCCCCATAACCTGGGCGAGGTGATCGATGCCACTTTGGCCTTGATCGAGGCGCCCGATCTAAGCTCGGAACAGCTGATTGCCTATGTGCCTGGCCCCGATTTTCCCACAGGCGGCATTATGCTGGGCCGCTCGGGCGCGCGCAAAGCCTATCTCGAGGGGCGCGGCAGCGTGGTCTTGCGCGCCCGCACACATGTAGAAGAGCTGCGCCGCGATCGCTATGCCATCATTATTTCGGAAATCCCCTATCAGGTGAACAAGGCCACCATGATAGAAAAGATCGCCGCCGAAGTGCGTGAAAAGCGCATCGAGGGCATCGCTCATGTGCAAGACGAATCCGATCGTAACGGCGTGCGCGTGGTGATCGAGCTGAAACGCGATGCCACCCCCGATGTGGTGCTGAACCAGCTTTACCGCTTTACGCCCATGCAAACCTCGTTTGGGTGCAACATGCTGGCGCTGAACGGTGGCAAGCCCGAAACGCTCACCTTGCGCGGGTTTTTGACAGCTTTCATCAGCTTCCGCGAAGAGGTGGTGGCGCGCCGCACCGCCTATGACCTGCGCCGCGCGCGCGAGCGCAGCCATGTGCTGTGTGGCCTGGCTGTGGCTGTGTCAAATGTCGACGAGGTGGTGGCCACCATCCGCGCCTCGGCCGATGCGGCAGAGGCACGCGAAAAACTGATGACGCGCCGCTGGCCTGCAGCGGAAATTGCCCCCTTCATCCGGTTGATCGATGATCCGACCCATACGATGAATGATGATGGCACCTATAACCTGTCCGAAATTCAGGCCCGCGCCATTTTGGATCTGCGCCTGCAGCGCCTGACCCAACTGGGCGTGAAAGAGGTGACAGACGAGCTGGAAGAACTGGCCGCCAAGATCAAGGAATACCTTGAAATTCTGGCCTCGCGCGAGCGGATCATGGGCATCATCAGCGCCGAGCTGCACGAGGTCAAAGACCAGTTTGCCGTGCCACGCCGCACCGAGATTGTCGATTGGTCCGGCGATATGGACGATGAAGACCTGATCGAGCGCGAAGACATGGTGGTGACGATCACCCAAACGGGCTATATCAAACGCACGCCCTTGGGCGATTTCCGCGCCCAACGCCGCGGCGGCAAGGGCCTGTCGGGGATGCAAACCAAAGACGATGATGTGGTGACCAACCTGTTTGTGGCCAATACCCACACGCAGCTGTTGTTCTTCACCACCGATGGCATGGTGTATAAGCTGAAAACATGGCGCTTGCCGCTGGGGTCGCGCACCTCGAAGGGCAAGGCGATTGTGAATATCCTGCCGTTGCAGCCCGGCGTTTCGATCGCGGCGATCATGCCGGTTGATCGCGACGAGGCAGAATGGGATGATTTGCACGCCTTCTTTGCCACCTCGGCCGGCGATGTGCGCCGCAATGCGCTGTCGGATTTTACCAATGTCAAATCCAATGGCAAAATCGCCATGAAACTGCCCGAAGGCGTAGAGCTGGTAAACGCGCGCATCTGTTCCGAGGATGACGATATCATGCTGGTCACGGATTCGGGCCGCGCCATCCGCTTTCCTGTAACAGAAGTGCGGGTGTTCAAGGGCCGCGATTCCACCGGCGTGCGCGGCATTCGCCTGCAAGGCGATGACCGGGTGGTTTCCATGTCGGTGATCCGCCATTTCGACGCCACGGCCGAAGAGCGCGCCGCCTATCTGAAAATGCGCCGCGCAGTGGCCGGGGTGCAAGACGATGCAGAAGACAGCGACGACGAGGCTGTGGCCGATGCCAGCATCAGCGCTGAACGCTATGCAGAAATGTCGGCGGCGGAAAACCTGATCCTTACCATCTCGTCTGCAGGCACGGGCAAGCTGAGCAGCAGCCATGATTACCCCGTGCGCGGGCGCGGTGGTATGGGTGTAACGGCGATGGATCGTGCCATGCGGGGCGGGCCGCTGGTGGCCTCGTTCCCGGTGGAACTGGACGATCAGATCATGCTGGCCACCTCAAAGGGCCAATCGATCCGCGTGCCGGTCGAGGGTATCAGCTTTCGCTCGCGCAGTGCCGGTGGCGTGAAGGTGTTTAACACCGGCGCCGGCGAAGTTGTGGTTTCGGTCGCGCGTGTGGCCGAGCAAAGCGATGATCAAGACGGCAGCGAGGGCGATATTATCGAGGGCGAAGTTGTGCAGCCCAGTGCCCAAGATGGGGCCGAGGAATAAGGCCCATGCCATGGAATAAAAAAGGGCAGCCGCTGGGCTGCCCTTTTTTATGTGTCACGTAAATTTTGCCTTATAAGCGATAGATTTTGCTGAACTTTTCTTCCAGATAGTCCAGCAGCGGCGCCTCGGTTGGCGCCTGCCCACAGGCGTTTTCGATCAGCGTGCGGGGTGCGAAAAGCCCACCGTGGCACTGCACCTTTTCGCGCAGCCATTGGGTGGCGGCAGTGGTATTTCCTTGGGCCAAATCCGCATCTAGCTGGGGTAGATCGGCCCGCAAGGCCTGATGCAGGCAGCCAGCATAGACATTGCCCAAACTATAGGTTGGAAAATAGCCAAACAGCCCTTCTGACCAATGCACATCTTGCAAACAGCCGTTTGACGGTTTGTCTACGGCAAAGCCAAAATCAGCCATAAAGCGAGTATTCCACGCCTCTTCCAGATCTGCCGCATCCAAGGCGCCTGAAATCAACTGCCGCTCTAGATCGAACCGCAACAGCACATGCAGGTTATATTGCACCTCGTCTGCCTCGGTGCGGATATAGCCATTTTGCAGCCGGTTCACCGTGCCAAAAAACGCCTCTGGATCAGCGATGCCGAAATCGCCAAATTGCGCCTGCATTTGTTGATAGAGCCAGCCAGTAAAGGCCGCGCTGCGCCCCAGCTGGTTTTCATAAATGCGCGATTGCGATTCATGCACCCCCATCGATACGCCCTGCCCCAAGGGGGTTAGGCGATAGGCAGGGTTGATACCCTGTTCATAAGCGGCGTGGCCCACCTCGTGGATGGTGGAATAAAAGCAGTTAAACGGATCGCGGGCGTTGGTGCGGGTGGTGATGCGCACATCATCCCCCGACCCCGAGCTAAAGGGATGCACCGCCTTATCAATACGCCCACGGGTCAGGTCATAGCCAAAGGCCACGGCCAAGCTGCGCGACAGCGCCAGCTGGCCCGCCTCATCAAACTGGCCCTGCAGGGGCGCGGGCCCGTGGCTGGCGCCAAAGCAGGCATCGCGCAACGCCACCAACCGCGGGCGCAGTGCGCCAAACATGGCCTCTAGCTGGGCGCTGGTGGCGCCGGGCTCGTAATCTTGCAACAGCGCGTCATAAGGGCTGATGCCGCTATCTGCGGCCAGGGCGGCCCCCTCTTGGCGCTTAAGATCGATCATATGGGCCAGCATGGGCAGGAAATGCGCCACATTTTCGCTGGCGCGCGCCTCGGCCCAGCGTTGGTGGGCCAGGCTGCGGCTGCGGGCCAGTTCCGCGGCCAAATCCACAGGCAACCGCGTGCTGCGGGCATAATCGCGCCGGATCAGGCGCAGCTGCGCCTGCGCCTCGGGGTCTAGATCTGCGTCAGTGATCTGCGCCAGCCAATCACCCACCTGCGCAGCGCAGCGCCTTTGGTGCAGCACGGTGCTGATGGCGGCCATTTCTTCGGCCCGCTGATCGCCTGCGCCTTTGGGCATCATGGTTTCTTGATCCCAGCCCAAGCGGCCCGCCACCTGTTCCAGCGCCACGGTGTCGCGCTGATAGCGCATCAAATCGTCAAAAGCCGCCATCTGGCTTTACCCCCGCACCGATGTGACCTGCGGATAGGCGCAAAGAAACCGCGCGCGCAGGATTAGAACAAACACAGCCACAGCCAAAACCTGGTGCACGATGGCAATTTCCCATGGGGCGGCGGTCATGACCGTGACAATGCCCAACACCACCTGCGCCACCAGTGCGCCAAAGGCCAGATGAAACGCGCTTTGCGTGGCCCGGTTTGCCGAACGGCGCCCACGCAGCCAAACCACAATGCCAAAGGCCAGCAGCAGATAGCCCGTGCAGCGGTGCACAAATTGCACAAGGCCAGGGTTTTCGAAAAAGTTGCTCCACAATGGGGTCAGGATAAAGGCATCAGGCGGGAAAACCTGCCCCCCCATCAATGGCCAATCGGTATAGCTGCGCCCGGCATCGATGCCCGCCACCAAGGCGCCCAAAATGATCTGCAAAAAGGTGAAATGCAGCCAGCCGGTGGACAGGCCGAAAAGCTTGGCCTCTTTCAGGCGGCGCGCTTGCATCAGCTCGCGCTCGCTGCGGCCCAGCAAAAACATGAACCATGCCAAAAAGCCCAAAATCACAAAGGCCAGCCCCAAATGCGTGGCCAGGCGATAGCTGGCCACATCCAGCATGCTGCCGCGCAGCCCCGAGGAAACCATCCACCATCCAACGGCGCCCTGTAGCCCGCCCAAAGCGCCCACAAACACCAAACGCCCGGTCCAGCCTGTGGGGATCTGGCGGCGCAGCCAAAACCACATAAAACCCAAGAACCACACCAGCCCAATCACACGGCCCAGCTGCCTGTGGCCCCATTCCCACCAGTAGATGACCTTGAAATCACTCAACTGCATCCACTGGTTTTGGATCTGAAATTCCGGGATCTGCTTATACTTTTCGAACTCTTCCAGCCAATGCGCCTCGGACATGGGGGGAATGGCGCCGGTCAGCGGGCGCCATTCGGTGATGGACAGGCCGCTGTCGGTCAGCCGCGTCAGCCCGCCCACCGCAATCATGATCATCACAAGGGCAAAAAGCACCATCAGCCAGCGCCTGATCGCCCCGCGCGCGCCTTGGCGCATGCCTGCATCAATCACGCCCGCCTGCGGCTGTGCCACCGCATCTGGGCTGGATACTTCTTCGAAAATGCTGCGTTTTCCGCTCATTGCCCGTCTCCTTGTCGCGCCTGAAACCTAGGGCGCTGCCCTGCCCGCGTCTAGTGCGGCACAAAGGCACTTTTGCTTGGCTCAGGCTTTGCCCTAGCCGCGCTCTTTCCAGCGCACCATCTGGCGCATCACACCGTGTAACATTTGCACATCTGCCCGCGTCAGGCGCATGCGTGACCACAGGTTGCGCAGGTTAATCTTCATACCCTCGGCCTTGGCTTCGGGAAAAAAGAACCCCGCCTCTTGCAGGCGCTCTTCGTAATGCTGGGCCAGTTTTTCCACCTCTAGGCCACTAGCCCATTCGGTTTTGGCCATATCCACGGTTTCATGCACGATCTCGGCGGTCTGGCGGCGCCATTCATAGGCGGTCAGCAACACGCATTGCCCAAGGTTCAGCGAGGCAAATTCGGGGTTCACCGGCACCGAGATGATGGCGTTTGCCTGGGCGATATCGTCATTTTCCAGCCCTGCGCGCTCGGGGCCAAAGATGACGGCCACTTTTTCGCCATTGGCCACGCGCTGGCTTGCGTCTTTCATTGCCGCCTCGGGGCTGAGCACCGGCTTTGTCAGCCCCCGCGGGCGTGCGGTTGTGGCATAGGTATAGGTGCAATCGGCCAGCGCGGCTGGCAGATCGGGAAACAGCCCCGCCTCATCCAGCAGCCGCCCCGCCCCCGAGGCCATGGCCACAGCGCGCGGGTTCGGCCAGCCATCGCGCGGTGCCACAACGCGCATGCGATCCAGCCCGAAATTCCACATCGCGCGTGCTGCCGCCCCAATGTTTTCGCCCATCTGCGGGCGCACAAGAACAAAGCTGGGCTGTCGGTGGGGCGTGGGCATTTTCGGGCCTTTCTGCAACTGTCCACCGCCCTTTACGCCAAAGCACCCTTGGGGAAAAGCCCCGCCTGGGGGGCTTTGTCTTGGCTCTTGGCCTTGGCGCGGCGAATGGGTATAGAGCGCCAACATCTGAAGGAGCGCGCCATGGCCCAAGAGCTGCCACAAATCTATCTGGTCACACCGCCCGAATTCGAGCTGGCCCGCTTTCCCGAGGTTTTGGCCACGGTGCTGGACAGCCACGAAATTGCCTGTGTGCGCCTTAGCATGGCCAGCCGCGACGAAGATCGTATCGCGCGCGCCGCCGATGCCTTGCGCGAAATCACCCATGCCCGCGATGTGGCGCTGGTGATCGACAGCCATATTTTGCTGGTCGAAAGGCTGGGGCTTGACGGTGTGCATTTGACCGATGGCGCGCGATTGGTGCGCAAAACCCGTAAAGATCTGGGCGCAGATGCCATCATCGGCGCCCATTGCGGCAGCTCGCGCCACGAGGGCATGAACGCAGGCGAGGCCGGGGCAGATTACGTCAGCTTTGGCCCGGTTGGCGCCAGCGTTTTGGGCAATGGCGAAATCGCCCAGGCCGAGATATTCGACTGGTGGTCACAAATGATTGAACTGCCCGTGGTGGCCGAAGGCGGGCTAACGCCAGCCTTGGTGCGCGCGCTGGCGCCGATGACAGATTTCTTTGCCATTGGCGATGAAATCTGGTCTGCCAGCGATCCGGCCTCGGAATTGGCCGCGCTAAAGGCTGCGATGGCGGGCTAAACCCCACAGCCCTGCCGGCCCTTTGGCATGGCATTGCGTATATCGGCCTCGCAGCGCGCGGCCAATTCTTTGCGGCTGGCAAAATCGCGCACATCTAGCGGGGTGTGATAAACCACCTCAACGCTCCCCTGACGCGGCGCCGCCAAAACCCGCAGCAAATGCGTCCCAAAATCCATATCGCCCCACCAGCCATAAAACCGCGGGTCAGCGCCCTCGGGGGCGTGATAGATCAGGCTGACAGGCTGAACCGCGATTCGTTGGCGCAGATCGGGGGCGAAAAACGCCTGAAACAGCGTGGTCTTGAATGGCAGCACCACCATGCCATCGGTGGATGTGCCTTCTGGGAAAAACAGCAATTTATGCCCCGCCAACAGCCGCTCTTCAAAAACCTCTTGCTGGCGCTTTGCCTCGCGCGGGTCGCGTTTGATAAACACCGTGCCCGTGGCGCGCGCCAATAGGCCAATGCCGGGCCATCCGGCCACCTCGGCCTTTGAGACGAAATACACCCGCTTACCTGCGTTCAGCGCAAAAATATCCAACCACGACACATGATTGGCCACCACCGCCCCCCGCCCCGGTATGCGCGCGCCGCGCCGGTGATAGCGCATTCCCAAAATCTGAAAGGCCGAAAGGCTGACAAACTGTGTCAAATAGGGTGTCAGCGGGCGCCTTTTGCCCCATAGCGGGCGCTCGATCAGGCGTAGGGCCATCATCAGGCCCAGGCAAAGGGCAATCAGCCCGCCCAAGGCCAGCCCACGCCGCGCCACGCGCAGCCAATCGCGCAGGTGCAGCTGTGGCGGCGGCGGGGCCGGTGGCGGGGTCCAGCTGGTTTGGCTCATGCGCCACCTGGCCGTGTGTAAATGCTGCGCTGGCGTGCATTCATGCGCTTTGTGTCCAACACCAGGCACACATCGGTGGTATTAAACGCATGATCCACAAAGGCGCCCTGCCCCACAAACCCGCCCAGCCGCAGATAGGCCTTGATCAGGGCAGGTATCTCTAGCACCGCGGCGCGCCTGTCCAGATCGGTGGCGGCGATCATATTCATATCCAATGCCTCAGCGCCCCGCGCCTGCACGCGCAATTCAGGTGGCGCCAAATGCGCATGATAAAGCAGCGACAAAGGCGCCGCCAAGGCCGCCCTGTCGGTGCCGTGAAAACTGGCCACGCCAAACAAGATCTCGATCTGGTGCTGCGCAACATAGGCACTGAGAGCCGTCCATAAATGAAACATCCCCGCGCCCCCGCGATATTCGGGCAAGAGGCACGAGCGCCCCAATTCCAACAGCCGCCGCCCGCTTTGGCGCAAAACCCCCAGATCATATTCATCTTCTGAATAAAACTGCCCCACTGCCCGCGCGCCCTCGCTGCGCAACAGCCGATATACACCCACCACTTGCTCTGCCTCGGGGCGGGTGATGTCGCGCAGCAAAAGATGATCGAAAAAGGGGTCGAACCGGTCTTGTTCCAGCCCCGCCTCATGGTCAACCATGGCGCCCGCGCCGCCCAATTCCTCGACAAACACCCGATAGCGCAGGCGCTGTGCGGCGCGCAGATCCTCGGCGTTTTGCGCCAGGGCGGTTGTGAAAACTGGCGCGTTGGGGGCGGTTTGGGTCATCTGATCATGGGTCCTTGCATGCGTCATCTAAGCCCAGCCACCGCCCAAGCGCAACTGCCCCCAACCGAGGCCAGTGCAACCCAATTGCAGGGCGTTGGTAACGATTTATTAACCATCACCGTGCATCAAAGACAGGTTCTAGCGCCACATGCGCGCCGTTGATCACCACTTTTCCCGCCTCGGGAAACATCACCGTAATCCGCGTGCCAATGCGCGATTGCACCTGTCCAATTCCCCATTCCGGGCAACCGGGGTGGCGCACCAACATGCCGGGTTCCAAAAATCCGTTCAAATCATCCATTTCGGCCCCATTTTGCCTGTCAGAGGACGCCATGCAAAGCGACACAGCAGATTTGGCCGGGCTTGTCAGCGCCCGCATCTGCCACGACCTGATAAGCCCGATCGGCGCAGCTGGCAACGGGCTAGAGCTGCTGTCGCTGGCCAGCGCAAATGCTGCGCAAAATAGCCCCGAAATGGCCCTGATCACCGCCAGCCTGGCCCAGGCCCAGGCAAGGCTGCAGTTTTTTCGCCTGGCCTTTGGCGCGGCCGATACTGGTTCTGAGATGGCGCATAAAGATCTCGCCCATCTGCTGCAGGCCCTAGGGCGCGACAGCCGGCTGCGCTATCACTGCCAGCCCTGCGCGCCGGTGCCACGCCCCATGGTGCAACTGATTTGCCTGTCGCTGTTGTGCCTCGAGGGTGCATTGCCATCCGGCGGCACCCTGCGCGCGGCCAGCGATGGGCCCGATTGGCACATCACTGCAAGCGGCGACAAATTGCACCCCATGCCGCAGCGTTGGGCGCTGTTAACCGGCCCCGAAGTGGCGGTTCACCCCCGCGATGTGCAGTTTAGCTTGCTGCGCAGCCTGGCCGAAAAACGCAAAATCGCGCTGACGCTGCAGACCGAGGCGCAGGCGATTTCGCTGCACCTGCGCCCCGGCCCTTAATACTGATCGCGGGGCAAGCCCTGGGCTTTGCCCTTCATCTTGCTGCAAATACTCAAAATGGGCAGCTCTCAGCCCTTTTTGTTCAGGTGTTTTTGCAAAGCCCCCGCATTCTTATCGCGCCGCCCCTTATAGGGGTTCCGATCGCCCTGCCCGCGCATAAAGATCCGTATGGGCGTGCCAGGCATATCAAAGCTTTCGCGCAAGCCATTCACCAGATAGCGGGTGTAGCTGTCTGGCATTTTATCGGGGTGGCTGCACATCACCACAAACCCCGGTGGGCGGGTTTTGGCCTGGGTCATATAGCGCAGCTTGATGCGGCGGCCTTGCGGTGCGGGCGGTGGGTGCTGTTCGACCATGCCCAATAGCCAGCGGTTCAGCTGGCCGGTGGGGATGCGGGTGTTCCACACCGTATAGGCGCGCTCGACCGCGGCGCGCAGGCGGTCCAGCCCCTTGCCGGTTTTGGCGGAAACCGTCACCAGCGGTGCGCCGCGCAATTGCGGCAAAAGCCGCTCGAAGGCCTCGCGCAGATCGCGCAGCTTTTCTTGCTTGGCGTCTTCGACATCCCATTTGTTCACCGCAACCACAACGGCGCGGCCCTCGCGCTCGGCCAGATCGGCGATGCGCAAATCTTGCTGCTCAAAGGGAATGGCCGCATCCAAGAGCACCACCACCACTTCGGCAAATTTGACCGCGCGCAACCCGTCGCTGACCGAAAGCTTTTCCAGCTTTTCCTGCACCCGGGCGCGTTTGCGCATGCCGGCGGTATCCCAAATGCGCACCGGCAGCCCTTCCCAATCAAGGGTCAGCGATATGGCATCGCGGGTGATCCCGGCCTCGGGGCCGGTCAGCAGCCGGTCTTCGCCCAGCAATTTGTTAATCAAGGTCGATTTGCCGGCATTTGGGCGCCCCACCACCGCCACTTGCAGCGGGCGCTCGGCTGTGGGCTGGCGAAAGGGGGGCACGTCATCGCCGCCGTCCCATTCCGGCAGCTCCTCGCCCTCGTCGCCCAGGCCCACATCGGTTTCGGCCTCGGCGTTGGGGGTCTGGACCTCCAGTGTTTCGGCCAAGGGGCGCAACACGTCTAACAGGTCAATCATGCCTTCGCCATGTTCGGCCGACAGGCGCAGCGGCTCGCCCAGGCCCAGGCCATAAGCCTCGAGAAAGCCCGCCTCGCCGGCATTGCCTTCGGCTTTGTTGGCGCCCACGATCACATGCCGCCCGCGTTTGCGCAGGATATCGGCGAAAATTTCATCTGCGGGTGTCACGCCCACGCGGGCATCCACTAAAAAGAGGCAGATATCTGCCATATCCACGGCGCGCTCGGTCAGCCGGCGCATCCGGCCTTGCAGGCTTTCATCTGTGGCCTCTTCCAGCCCTGCGGTGTCGATCACGGTAAAGCGCAGCTCGCCCAGGCGGGCGGCGCCTTCGCGCAGGTCGCGCGTGACGCCGGGCTGGTCATCCACCAGCGCCAGACGTTTGCCAACAAGGCGGTTAAATAGCGTAGATTTGCCCACATTTGGGCGGCCAACGATGGCCAAGGTAAAGCTCATTTCCCGTGTCTCCAACGGCGTTAGCCTGCTGCTTTACAGCAAAGCAGTCTTAACGGAAAGCGTGCAGTTCGCCGCGCCGGCTGACCACGTAAAGCGTGCCATTGGCCACTACGGGCTGGGTTGTGGCGCCATCGGGAATGGCAATTTGCGTGGCCAAAGCGCCCGAGACCGGATCAAACCCGCGCAGCGCGCCATCGCTGGAGGCAACCCAAAGCAGGCCACCGGCCAGGATGGGCCCGTGATGGGCATAGATCTGGGTCTGGCGTTTGGCCCGGTTTTCGGTGAACAGCGGCAGCGGCACCGACCACACAAGCTGCCCGTCGCTGGCATTCAAACGCACCAGGTTATTGGTTTCCGACACCAAGAATACCGCGCTGCCGGTGGCCCAAAGCGGCGACAACGCGCCATAGGGGGCTGTCCACAGGCGTTCGCCATTGTCGGGGTTAATCGCAACGCTGCGGCCCGAAAACGTGCTGAGAAACAGCCGCCCGCCCGCCAAAACCGGCGCGCCGGTGATGTCGCTGATCTTGGCTGCGGCGGAAAAGCGGTCCTGCCCGGCCACGGCGCTGTCCCAGATGCGCAGGCCACCTTTGCGGAAGGCTGCCTGGATCTCGCCGCCGCCATAGGCGAAAATGACAAAATCATCGCTCAGCACCGGGGCGGGTGCCCCTAGCACATTGGTCACATCCGGTGGTGCGGAAAGCTGCCAGCGAATGCGCCCGGTATCGGCATCAAGCGCCCATGCCGTATCATCGCCCGACACCAGATAAACCAGCCCATCGGCCACCGTGGGGCTGCCCGAGCCGGTGGCGCCCAAGCGCTGCTGCCAGATCACGGCACCACTGGCGGCATCCAGGGCGCTGAGCAACCCATAGCCCGAGGCCACATAAAGCCGCCCCTGGTCAAAGGCCATGCCACCGCCCATGGCCTCGGACGGGTCATCGCCCGGCGGCACCAGCGAGCGTTGCCACAAAGGCGCGCCATCGGTGCTATGGGCCATCACGCTGGCGTTTGCATCCATGGTAAAAATCCGGCCTGCGGCCACGACAGGGTCGGTGTTCAGGCGCAGTTTGCGGCTGTCGCCCTCGCCGATGGGGGCGCTCCATACCAGTTGCGGCTGGCGCGACAGGGCTGCGTTTTCGGTGCGAAAACGGGGGGTGCCGTGGGCCTGGGGCCAGGCGCTGTTGCGTTGGGCCTGGGCCAGTTTCACAGGGGTTGGCCCAAGGGGTGCTGCCGTGGGGATGCTGCGCACATCTTCGCGTTTGCCAACCAAAACAGGCTCTTTTTCTTCGCATCCCGCCAGCAGCAGGGCACCGGCCAAACCGATCAACAATGCGCGTTTTTTCACTTTTCAGCCCTCGTGGTTTGCGCCGCCTGTCAGGCGCTTTCAAGTCTTGCTGGGGCAGCAAGCCCCGGCCAGCTGCCTGTTCAGCCGGCTTGCGGCACGCTGCCGCCCAAAGCCACAATCAACTGTGCGGCGCGGCGGCGCAAGCCTGCTGTTGTTTCGGCATCTGCGATGACCTTATTCAACCGCTCGATTGCGGCATCGCGGTTGCCCTCTTCGATATCTAGCAGGGCCAATTGCTCTTCGGCCAGCAGGCGCAAGATGCCGGTTGCGCTTAGCAAGGCCTCAAAGCCCAAACGCCGCTCGGCCGGCGCGCGGGTGCTGGCCAATGTCAGGGCGCGAAAACTGGCCAATTGCCGATAGGCCGGGGCGATTTGATCGTTGGTGGCCAATGTTTCAAACTGCGCAAGTGCGGCTTGGCTATCGCCTGCGGCCAGATGCTGGGCGGCTTTGGCAAAGCCTGTCACCAGCGTGGCCCCGGCGCGATCGGTGGGCAGGGCATTTAGCTGATCTAACGCCGCGGTGGGTGTCTCTTGGGTCAGTGCCGCCAGCAGCCCATCGCCAAGCGCCTGTGCCTGCGCGGTGTCTTGGGCCTTGCGCCATTCGTTCCAGGCCGCGCCGCCGACAAGCAACAGCACCGCCAATACGCCAATCCAGCCATATTTGCGCATCAACGCAAACAGGCGATCCCGGCGGACTTCTTCGGTCACTTCGTCGATAAAGCTGTCAGTGTCGCTCACGATCACCCCCTGTGAAACCTTGGTCCCTCTCTTAACGGCTTGGGTCTGCGCTGCCAAGGCCCCGAAAACCAGCGATTTATGGCGGGAATTCGCGAAACTTGAACTTTCGTGTGAAAAAAGCTAATCTAAACTGGATAGTTTAGCGTAATAGGCTTAAAACCCGCACAACGCGAGATTATGTAAACAAAGCGTGACAGTTCAGCCGGCTATCTAACCTTTCGAGATTCCATATGCGTATCATTCCGATTCTGACCGCCATCATTGTAACCGTGGCCCTGTATTTTGCCGTGATGGAGCGGGACAAACTGGTGGCCTTTGCCACGGGCGCCCCTGCAGATGCAGGCACTGATGCCGCATCGCCCGCCCCCGCGGCCGAGGGCAATACCCCTGCCCGCCCCGTGGTGCGGGTGTTTGCCCGCCATTCAAAGGCGCAGGTGGTCGATAGCGCGGTGGTGCTGCGCGGTGAAACCCAGGCGGCGCGCTCGGTTGATTTGCGGGCAGAAACTGCAGGCCAGGTGGTGTCAGAGCCACTGCGCAAGGGCAGCTTTGTGCAGCAAGGCCAGGTGCTGTGCCAGATCGATGCCGGCACCCGCCCCGCCCTTGTGGCCGAGGCGCGCGCGCGCCTGGCCGAGGCGCGTGCCCGCGTGCCCGAGGCGGCCGCCCGTGTCGATCAGGCACGCGCACAGCTGAAAGAGGCGGAACTTAACCGCAATGCCGCCAGCAAATTGTCAAAAGACGGCTTTGCCAGCGAAACCCGGCTTGCAGCCACCGAGGCGGCGGTAAGCGGCGCCAAAGCCGCGGTTGAAACCGCGCTTTCGGGTCTGGAATCGGTTCAGGCCAATATCCAATCTGCCGAGGCTGCGGTGGCCAGCGCCGAAAAGGAACTTGAGCGGCTGGAAATCAAGGCCTCGTTCGCGGGGCTGCTTGAAAGCGATACCGCCGAATTGGGCAGCCTGCTGCAACCCGGCAGCCTGTGCGCCACGGTGATACAGCTGGATCCGATCAAGCTGGTTGGCTATGCCCCCGAGGCGCAGGTTGAGCGCATCGAAGTGGGCGCGCTGGCGGGCGCACGGCTAAGCGACGGGCGCGAATTGCGCGGGCGCGTTACATTTTTGTCGCGCCGCGCCGATGACACCACCCGCACCTTCCGTCTAGAAATCGAGGTGCCAAACCCCGATCTATCGGTGCGCGATGGCCAAACCGCCGAACTGTTGATCGCCTCGGATGGGGCCAAGGCGCATTTGCTGCCGCAATCCACCCTGACACTGAATGACGAGGGCGTGTTGGGCGTGCGCCTGGTGGGCGAAGACAACCTGACAGTCTTTGCCCCCGTGCAGTTGCTGCGCGATACGGTGCAAGGCGTGTGGGTGACGGGCCTGCCCGATGCCGCTGATGTGATCACCGTGGGCCAGGAATATGTGATCGAAGGTGTAGAAGTGGCGCCCAGCTTTCAGGAGCCAATGTAATGACGGGTTTGGTAGATTGGGCCGCATCGCGCGCGCGAATGGTGTTGGCCTTTATTGCGCTTAGCATTTTGGCCGGGGCCTATGCCTATGGAAACCTGCCCAAAGAGGGCGAGCCGGATATCGAAATTCCGGCTTTATTTGTGTCTGTGCCCTTCCCCGGTATCTCGGCGGTCGATTCGGAATCCTTGCTGGTGAAAACCATGGAGGCCGAACTGTCTGATCTGGACGGGCTGAAGAAAATGACCTCGACCGCCGCAGAAAGCTATGCGGGCGTGGCGCTGGAATTTGAATTCGGCTGGGATAAAACCCGCGTGATGGCCGATGTGCGCGACGCGATGAGTGCCGCCGAAGGCAAATTTCCCAGTGGTTTCGAAAAATATTCGATCAACGAGATCAATTTCAGCGAATTCCCCATCATCATTGTCAATCTCACAGGCGATGTGCCCGAACGCACGATGGCCAAGATTGCCAAAGATCTGCAAGACAAGATCGAGACACTGGATGCGGTGCTAGAGGCCGGTATCGCGGGCAACCGCGACGAGATGGTCGAGGTGGAAATCGACCCGCTAAAGCTGGAATCGTATAACGTATCGGCGGGCGAGCTGATCAATGTTGTGCAAAACAACAACATGCTGATCGCCGCGGGCGAAATTGAAAGCCCGCAAGGCAGCTTTAGCGTTAAAATCCCCTCTAGTTTTGAAACCGTGGCCGATATTTACGATCTGCCGGTGAAAACCAATGGCGAGCGGGTGGTCACATTGGGCGATCTGGCCCAAATTCGCCTGACCTTCGAAGACCGCAAAGGCACGGCGCGTTTTAACGGCGAAACCACCGTGGCGCTGCAGGTGATCAAGCGCAAGGGCTATAACCTGATTGATACCGCAGCCGAGGTGCGCGCGCTGGTCGATGCCGCCTATGCCGAGTGGCCCGAAGACCTGCGCGCCGCCATCCATGTGGGCAGCTCGAACGACCAAAGCGATACCGTGGCCTCGATGGTGGGGCAGCTGGAGGGCTCGGTTTTAACGGCGATTGCGCTGGTGATGATCGTGATCTTGGCCAGCCTTGGCAGCCGGGCGGCCTTGCTGGTGGGCTTTGCCATTCCCACCTCGTTTTTGCTGTGCTTTGTGTTGCTGGCGATCATGGGTGTGACCATTTCCAACATCGTGATGTTTGGCCTGATCTTGGCTGTGGGCATGTTGGTGGATGGCGCCATTGTGGTGGTTGAATATGCCGATAAACGCATTTCCGAAGGCGCGGGGCCCATGCATGCCTATGTCGAGGCGGCAAAGCGCATGTTCTGGCCGATCATCAGCTCGACCGCCACAACGCTTTGCGCCTTTTTGCCCATGCTGTTTTGGCCCGGTGTTGCGGGTGAATTTATGGGCATGCTGCCCATCACGCTGATTTTCGTGCTTTCTGCCAGCCTTGTGGTGGCCTTGGTCTACCTGCCGGTTATGGGCGGGGTAAGCGGGCGTATCAGCCGCAAGTTCACCCATTATTCCGATGCGTTGCGCGCCCGCCTGCCTTGGGCCCTGCGCGCGCTTTTGGTGCCTATTCCGCTTTATGGTATGTTTTTGGGCGCGATGTTAACGGTGAACCCCGCTTATCTGACGGGTGCTGCGCGCAGCGGCATGGGGGCGATGGATACGCTGCCGGGGCTGGTGTTGTTCCTGGTCTCGTCGTTTTGCGCCTCGATCACCCTGTCGGCGGCCAAGATCGAACGCCGCCGCCGCATCAAGGCGGGCTATCAGCGCAGCGTGTTTGGCCATTTCATCGGCCTGATCGCCGGCAACCCGGTGATGCCGCTGGCCACGATTGCCGGCGTGATCTTTTTGGTGATGTCGGTCTTCAGCTATTATGGCGCCAATAACAATGGCGTGCAGTTTTTCACCGATACCGAGCCCGAGCAGGCCATCGTTTACGTGCGCGCCCGCGGCAACCTATCGCTGGATGAAAAAGACGCCTTGGTGCGGCTGGTTGAACAGCGCATTCTGGCCCACCCCGGCATTTCCAGCGCGTTCTCCTTTGCCGGTGATGGCGGGTTGAACACCAACACATCCGGGGCGCAGCCGCCTTTGGACACGATTGGCCAGGTGCAGATCGAAATCATCCCGTGGAAAGCGCGCCAAGACCGCCCCGAGCTGGACGGTGATTTGGTCATCGCCGAGCTGACAGAAAGCCTGCAAGATATTCCCGGCATCCAGATCGAGATCTTGGAACAATCGCGCGGCCCGGCATCGGCCAAGCCCGTGCATTTGCGCATCAAAAGCAACGATTGGGATCAGCTGATTGCCACGACGCAAATGGTGCGGCAGAAATTTGACCAAACCGAAGGGCTGACGCTGATCGAAGATACGCTGCCCCTGCCCGGCATCGATTGGCAGATCGATGTTGATGTGGAAAAAGCCGGCCGCTTTGGCGCCGATGTGGCAACCGTGGGCGCCATGGTGCAGCTGGTCACGCGCGGCATCTTGCTGGATACGATGCGGGTAGATACCTCGGACGAGGAAATTGATATCCGCGTGCGCCTGCCCGAAGAATATCGCGTGCTGTCCACCCTGGATACGCTCAAGGTGCGCACCCGCGATGGGCTGGTGCCTTTGGCCAATTTCATCACACGCCAGCCCGTGCCAAAACTGGCGCAAATCAAACGCGTGGATCAAAAGCGCTATTTCGATGTAAAGGCCGGCGTGGCCGATGGCCTAACCGTGCCCCATACGGCCGCAGATGGCACAGAAACCACCGTGCCACTGACCCCGGCCGAGCGCATTGAAACCCTGACCAAATGGCTAGACAGCGGCGTGTTGCCGGCCGGGGTGGAATATGAATGGACGGGCGATCAGGAAAACGAGGCCGAAAGCCAAGCGTTCTTGCAATCGGCCTTTGCGGCGGCCTTGGGGCTGATGTTCATCATCCTTTTGGCGCAGTTCAACAGCTTTTATAATGCGGTCTTGGTGCTGTTGGCGGTGGTTTTGTCCACCACCGGCGTGCTGATTGGCATGCTTTATTTCAATCAGCCCTTCTCGATCATTATGACGGGCACGGGCATTGTGGCCTTGGCAGGGATTGTGGTGAACAACAACATTGTGTTGATCGACACATTCCAAGATTACCGCCGCTACATGCCACAGATCGAGGCGATCATTCGCACCGCCGAAGACCGTATTCGCCCGGTGCTGCTGACCACCATCACCACGATGGCAGGCCTGGCGCCGATGATGTTTGGCCTCAGCCTTGATTTCTTTAACGGCGGCTATTCCATCGATAGCCCCACGGCGCTGTGGTGGAAACAGCTGGCCACAGCGGTGGTTTTTGGCCTTGGGGTGGCAACCATGCTGACCTTGGTCTTTACCCCATCGCTGCTGGCCTTGCGCATCTGGCTTTCGACCTATGCCAGTTGGCTGGCCCGGCTGCTGGCGGCGGTGTCGCTGGGTAAAACCAGCCGTGCGGCGCGCGATCTGTTGCTGGAACGCGCCGCGCGCAAGATCAAGGCGCCCGAGATCATCTGGGACGATCCCGATGATACACC
>CAJXSO010000024.1 GCA_913061505.1 uncultured Lutimaribacter sp. | reverse complement strand
CCAGCCGCCACAATGGCTTAGGCGGCTGGGGGTAGAAAACCGCCCGACTGCCGCGCCCATAGCCGGGCATAAAGCCCGCCTTGCGCCAGCAAGGCGCTGTGGCTGCCCTGTTCGATGATGCGGCCCTGGTCCAAAACCACGATTCTGTCCATTTGCGCAATGGTCGACAGGCGGTGGGCGATGGCCAAAACGGTTTTGTCCTGCATCATTGTGTAAAGCGTGTCTTGCACGGCGGCCTCTACCTCGGAATCCAGCGCCGATGTGGCCTCGTCTAGCACCAAAATGGGGGCGTCTTTCAAAATGACCCGTGCCAGGGCGATACGCTGGCGCTGCCCACCCGACAGTTTTACCCCCCGTTCGCCCACATGGGCATCAAGGCCCCGGCGGCCTTGCGGGTCTTCCAGGGTTTCGATGAAATCCAGCGCCTGTGCCTGGCGCGCAGCTTGGCGCAGCTCTGCGTCGGTGGCATCAGGGCGGCCGTAGCGCAGGTTATCGCGCACCGAGCGGTGCAAGAGCGCGCTGTCTTGGCTGACGGTGCCAATGTTTTGGCGCAAACTGTCTTGGGTGATGGTGGCAATATCTTGGCCATCGATCACGATGCGCCCGCCTTCGGGGGCGTAAAAGCGCAACAGCAGTTTCATCAGGGTTGATTTTCCCGCCCCCGAAGGCCCCACCAGCCCCACTTTCTCGCCCGGCTGGATATGCAGGTTTACCCCCTGCAGCCCGCCGCTGCTGCGCCCGTAGGCGTGATAAAGCTGGTCAAACTGGATCGCCCCCTTTTGCAGCTGCAATGGCTGCGCGTTTGGCGGGTCGACCAGATCGATCGGCTGGGCGATGGTTTCCATCCCCTCTTTCACCACGCCCAATTGGCGGAAAAACGTGGTCAATGCCCACATGATCCAGCCGGTCATGGCGTTCAGGCGCAGGCACAGGGCTGTGGCCGCGGCCACAGCACCCACGCTGGCCTGGCCCTGCATCCACAGCCAAAAGGCCCAGCCCACGACCCCCACGATCAGCAAGCCGTTCAAAAACACCAGCCCGAAATCCATGATGGAATACAGCCGCATTTCGGTTTGAAATGTTTTGCGGGCGTGCTCGATCGCCTCGCCTGCAAACTGCAATTCCTGCGCGTGGCGGGCAAACATCTTGACCGAGTGGATATTGGTGTAGCTGTCCACAACCCGCCCGGTGACAGCGCTGCGCGCATCCGATGCCGCCTGGCTGGCCGGGCCCACCCGCGCCACAGCCCAGGCCATCAGCGCGCCATAGGCGCCCAGCCATGCCAGCAGCGGCAGCATCAGCCGGGCATCGGCCTGGCCCAGCACCACAGCGGCGCCCACAACATAGGCCAGGGCAAAGGTCATCGCGTCAAAGATCTGAAACACGGCCTCGCCCGCGGCGGGGGGTGTTTGCATGATGCGGTTGGCAATGCGCCCGGCAAAATCGTTTTCAAACCACCCCACAGACTGGCGCAGCACATGGCCATGGGCGCGCCAGCGGATCAATGTGCCGAAATTCGGCAAGATGGTATTGTTCAGCAGCAGCACGTTCAGCCCCTGAATGACGGGGCGCAGCACCAGCACAAAGGCGGCCACCGCGATCAGGCTGGTGCCATGGGCCTGCCACACGTCGCCGGGCGTGCCTTGTAAGATATCTACGATCCAGCCCATCAGCCAAATCAGCGCAATTTCCACACAGGCCACCAAAACCGACAGCAAAGCGGTGATCAAAAACACCCGCTTAAAGGGCTGGGCATAGGCCCACATAAAGGGCCACAGCCGCTGGGGTGGGGTATCGTTGTGCTGATAGCGAATATAGGGATCAACAAGGTTTTCAAAATAGCGGAACACGGCGGGCAATGATCCTTTGGGTCAGGGGCTGTAATGGCTTTGCCTGAACCTAGCACGCCTGCGCGCGGGTTCACCCCTCAAAAGCGGTGGCTGTGGCGCTGACCGCGCTGCAATCGCCCGCCTGTGCCGCGGTTTTTGACACCCAAAACTGCACCGCAGGCAGGGCGGGGGCCAGCTCGGGCCCGGTGGACAAAAGGCAAAGCGCGCTGGGCGTTTCTGCGGCGCCCAACAGATGCGCCCCGTGGGCCGCAGTTTGCGCCAGCTCTGCCGCAAAATAGGGCATGGCCGAGGCGGGCAGTGCTGTGCGGGCGGGGGCGTGAGGCTGTGCTTGGGCCTGGGCCAGCACCCCGGCTGAGGCGCGGCGCAGCGCGGCCTCTATCTGTGCAGCGGCGCCCGCCCGCAGCCCGCCCTGCAGCCAGTCAAGAAATGCGGCCCGCTCGGGTGGGGCCAAACGGGCATCGGGGGGCAATGCGCCAAAACGCGCCGCGGCGCGGCGGGCATTATGGGCAATTTTGGCGCCCAGTTCACGGCTCAGTTCGGCGTCTTGCGCGTTTTCGGGGGGGCTGGCCAGATCGTGCACCATGTCTTGCACCACCCGCGCGGCCCATGGCCAGCCCGTGGCCAAGAGATCGGGGTGCAGGGCGTTTTCCAACAGCACCGGCCGGGGCTGTGGTGGCTGGCCCAAGGCCTGGGCAATGGCATCGGGGGCGGGCCCCAGCGCCACGGGCGTGGCGGGCCATATCGGGGCGGTTGCGGCGCTGGCCAATGCGGGGGCCGCGGGCAAGTGCAGCAGGCGCCGTGCCGGGCCCTGTGATTGTGCCAAAAACAGCAAAACGCCGCTGTCTTGGCCCCACAGCCCGAACCCGGCCAAGACATCGCAGGGCAGCTGTGCAATCAGCTGCAGCGGCGCGCCCCCGTCGGGTGCCGTGGGCCAGGTGTGGCCCGCGCCCAAGTGCACCTCGCCGCCCAAGAATGCGGCGGGCCGGGCAGCAACGGCACCGGCGGATGCTGGCATGCGCCGCAGCAGTGCCACGGCGCTGTTGGGCGCAGCAGCCGGCATAGGGGCGGGGGCGGATGGGCTGCTGGCCCCCTGTGGCTGGTCTTTGGGTGCGGGTGCGTCTTCGGCCTGATCGCGCAGCTGCGCGAAATAGCGGATCATCCGGTGGCGGCTGGGGTGGCGCCAGATCAGCCCAGTGGCCGAGGCGCCTTGCATCACCGCAACCAGCAATTTCAGGCTGATTTGTTGGGCGATGGGCAGCTCGCCTGCGACGTTGCTGGCATCTTCTGGCACCAATTGCAGCCCATTGCGCAGCCGGGCGCGATACAGCCAATGCCCCACCACCAATTGCCGGCTGCGTTGCCAATCGGTGGGGCCGGGGGCGCGTGCCAGCATCAGCATTTGCGACAGCCCATCGGCGGCCCAATCATGGGTTTTGCCGGTAAACAGCCACCGCCCAAACTGGCGGCGCAGCCCCAAGGGCCAGGCCCGCCACCAAGGCTGGGGCCGGCGCATGGGCAGGGCGCGCACCAATTGTGCGCCAAATGCGGCCTGTTGTGCTGCATCGCCACCAAGGGCCGTGGCCAATTGGCGCCCCAGCAGATCGATATCGAGCGGGGTTTGGGCGATTGCGGGCACGCGGCTGTCGGCGTCTAGCGCATCATCGACCAGCTGCTGCAGGCCCGGGCCTGGTGGGGCGGAAACGCGCAAATCATCGGGGCTTAGCTGATAAAGCTGCACCACCTGCCGGGCGGCACGCATGGCGCTGGCCTGCGCTTTGGGGTGTGATTGCGCCCAACGCAGCGCCAAAAAAGGGGCCTCGTGGGGGGGGCCGAACCGCTCGATCAGGGCTTGGTAGAGAAAGAGCGCCGCAATCACAAAGCCCAAGGCAAACCCCAAAGGCAGCAACAGCCACAGCGCCCAGGCAAGCCCCGCGCCAAAGCCCGGCAAAGCAAAGGCTGCCAAGGCCAGGGCAAGGGCTGCATAAACCGGGTCAATCATTGCGCGCGCACCTTTACTGGCCTAACAGATCACCACCAAACAACGGCTTTTGCCCGGGCCTGTCGAGCAAAAGCTGCAAGAAACCGCGCCTCTTTAGTCGGGTGTTGCCAAAGCTGCCAGCATTTCCTTTGCGGCCAAACTGGGGGTTTTCTGGCCCAAGGCCACAGCCTGGCCCAGGGCCGCCATTTGGGCGCGCGCCGATGGGGTATCTAGCTGCGCCAGCAGCGCCTGGCGCACCTCTTGGCCAAACCAATATTCGGCTTGCGCGGCGCGGCGGCCATCAAAATGCCCCTCGGCGCGGCGCCATTCGGCCAGGCTGTGCATTTCCGCCCATGCGCCCGAAAGCCCGTTTTCTTCCAGCGCAGAAACCGCCAGTGCCTTGGGAAAGCCGGGCGGGTCTTGCGGGCGCTTGCGCAAAAGGCGCAAGGCGCCGGCGTAATCGGCCTGGGTGCGGGTGGCGGCGGGTTTCAAATCGCCATCGGCCTTGTTCACCAAGATCAGATCGGCCATTTCCATGATGCCGCGTTTGACCCCTTGCAATTCGTCGCCCCCCGCTGGCGCCAGCAGCAAAACGAAAAGATCCGACATTTCCGCCACAACCGTTTCCGATTGGCCCACGCCGACGGTTTCGATCAACACCACGTCAAAGCCTGCCGCCTCGCATAGCGCCACCGCCTCGCGGGTGCGGCGGGCCACGCCGCCCAGATGCGTCTGGCTGGGCGAGGGGCGAATAAAGGCGCCGGGGTGGCGGCTGAGCCGCTCCATCCGGGTTTTATCGCCCAAGATCGAGCCGCCCGAGCGCGCGCTAGAGGGGTCAACCGCCAGCACCGCCACGCGCAGGCCGCTTTCCACCAACATCATGCCAAAGCTTTCGATAAAGGTAGATTTGCCCACGCCCGGTGTGCCCGACAGCCCGATGCGCAGCGCCTGGCGGCCCGTGGGGCGCAGCTGATCGATCAGGCGGGCGGCCTGCTGCCGGTGATCGCTGCGGCTGCTTTCGATCAACGTGATGGCGCGCGCCAAGGCCCGGCGATCTGCCGCAACGATCTTTTCCGCCAATTGCGCGATATCCATCTGCCCCTCCACCGTTTTGCCGCCCTAGATGCCCCATCGATCGGGGCAAAGTCCAGCCCCGGGGCGCGCTCAGGCCCCACCACAGCTTGACGGCCAACCGCCACGGCCCTTAGATACGCGCAGTCTGGCCTGGCGCAGAAAGATCCCCCACCCATGTTCGTGCCGGTTGCGCCGCATCATTCCCGTGCCATTTTGCTGATGATCCTGGCCTCGGCCTTTATTGCGGGCACAACGTTGTTGGCCAAGCTTTTGGGCGGTGCGGCCCTGGGGCCTGCGCTGCACCCGCTGCAAATCAGCCATGGGCGGTTTTTATTTGCCGCGCTGGCGGTGGCGGCTGTGGTGGCGGCGATGCGGCCAAAACTGGCGCGCCCGCATTGGCGGCTGCATATCGGGCGCACGGTGCTGGGTTGGGGCGGGGTGACGCTGATGTTTGCCTCGGTGGCCTATATTCCGCTGGGCGATGCCACGGCGATTAGTTTTCTCAACCCGGTCTTTGCGATGATATTGTCGGTGCCGCTACTGGCCGAGCGGGTGGGCCCGGTGCGTTGGCTGGCAGCCTGTGTGGCGCTGGTGGGGGCGCTGATCTTGCTGCGCCCGGGCTTTGGCAGTTTCCGCCCCGAGGCGCTTTTGGCGCTGGCCGCGGCGCTGATTTTCGGGGCCGAGCTGATCTTGATCAAGAAATTATCGGGCCGCGAGGCGCCTTTGCAGATTTTGCTGGTGAATAACTTTCTGGGCCTTTGCATTGCAAGTGCTGCGGTGGTGCCTGTCTGGGCGATGCCAAGCCTTGCACAATGGGGGGCCTTGGCGGGGATCGGGGTGTTGATGGCGGCGGCGCAGGCGTGTTTTGTGAATGCGATGGCGCGGGCCGATGCCTCGTTTGTGACGCCATTTAGCTACCTTACACTGGTGTTCGCCACGCTTTATGATGGCACGTTTTTGGGGCATTGGCCCGATTGGGTTTCCGCGCTGGGCGCGGGTGTTATTCTGGCCGGGGCGGGCCTGTTGGCCTGGCGCCAAGGGCGCCTGCGGCGCGCGGCATAGCGCCGGGCGCGCCCTGCCCGCGGCCAAGTGCGATTCGGTGCCTTGTAACTCGGTGCTGGATGCTTAGAATGGGGCGGTGAATTTGGATCAGGGCGGCGGGCCAGAAACCTGCCGCCCTTCGAGGTAGGGAAACCAGATGTCCTGGACCGATGAGCGCGTCGAGCTGCTGAAGAAAATGTGGGGCGAGGGCCAGTCGGCCAGCCAGATTGCCAAGGAATTGGGTGGCGTCACCCGGAACGCCGTGATCGGCAAGGTGCACCGCTTGGGCCTGTCAAACCGCGCGGGCAGCACGGCAGCAGCGCCAGCGGCCAAACCCGAGGCCAAACCCGCCAAACCCGAGGCAAAGCCGGCCAAGGCCGCGCAGCCCGCGCCCAAGCCCGCAGCACCTAAAAAGGCCGCGCCCACTGCGGCCGCACCTGCGCCCAGCCCGGCCCCCGCCGACGAGCGCCCCGAGCCGCGCGCGGCACTGCCTGCGCGCAAGGCGATTATTCCGGCAGGCCAGCCCTTGCCGCCGCAGCCCTCGACCAATGAAATCTCGCCCGAGGCGCTGGCCAAGGTGAACGAGATCGAGAAAAAAGCCAAAAAGCTTAGCCTGATGGAGCTGACCGAACGCACCTGCAAATGGCCCGTGGGCGACCCGGCCACCGATGATTTTTGGTTTTGCGGCCTGCCTGTGCAACAAGGCAAACCCTATTGCGAGGCGCATGTGGGTGTGGCCTTTCAACCCATGAGCAGCCGGCGCGACCGCCGCCGCTGAACATGGCTTGGCATCTGCCTTAAAGAAACCCGGCCACTGGCCGGGTTTTTTAATGCACGGGCTTTTAGGTGCCGCGCGGCTTGGCGCGCAGGGTTGGATCGGCTTGGCGCGGGTCTTCGGGCCAGGGGTGTTTGGGGTAGCGGCCGCGCATATCTTTGCGCACATCGGCATAAGAGCTGTCCCAAAAGGCGGGAATATCCATCGTCACCTGCACCGGGCGCCCGGCGGGCGACAGCAGCGTTACGCGCAGCGGCTGGCCGGCCACGCTGGGATGGGTGGTTTGGCCAAACATCTCTTGCAGGCGCAGGGCGATGGCGGGGTTTTCGCCGCTGTAATCAATTGGAATTTTACGCCCAAGGGGCGTGGTGAAATGGCCCGGCGCCAGCCTGTCTAGCAGCTGCATCTGATCCCAGCTTAGCATGGCCTGCAAGGCGGGCAGCAGATCGAAACGTTTCCAATCTTCGGCGCTTTTGATGCCGGTGAGATGGGGCAACAGCCAGGCATCCAGGCTGGCCATCAGCGCATCATGGCCCATATCGGGCAGCGCCTGGCCCGCGCCGCGCAACAGCTGGACCCGGGCTATAAACCGCCCCGCCGCATCGCCCGGCACAAGGCCCAGATCGCGCACCCCCTCTAGCATGGCGGTGGCAATCGCGTTGGGGGGGGCGTCTTTCCAGATTTGGTCTTCCAGCGCCAAGGCCCCGAAACGCAGCTGTTTGCGCGGGCGCACCCGCCGTTCGCGGCGGGACCATTCGCAGATATTTTCCCAGGCAATTTGCGCGCCAAACAGGCCGCGCAACTCGGCCTCGGTGATGGGCAGGGCCTGGCGAATGCGGGCCTCGCGCGGGTCGCCATCGGTATCGGTGACAACCAGCAGGCGGGCGCCTGCCAGCGGGTCGGCCTGATCCAGCACCGCGCCTTTGCCGCCTGATAACACATAGCGCGGCGCATCGCCCTTGCGGCGCAGGCCCACCCGGTCGGGATAGGCCAGGGCCGCCATTTCCGCGGCCGAGAGCGGCGTTTGGGTTTTGGGCGCGTCTTTTGCCAGGCGCTTGGCCTCAACGCGCAGCCGTTCCAGCGTGGGCCCATGGGCGGGGTGGGTGCGGGTGCGGGCATAGCGGGCAGGGTCTGCCACGGCCTCGAGCCGCAAAGACAGATCGACGGGGGCGCTGCGCGGCAGCGGGTCGCGCTCGGCCAAAAGCGCGGCCAAGGGCGCGGCCTGCCTGCCTGCGGTTTCCAACATATGGCCCAAACGCGGGTGCAGCGGCAGGGCGGCCAGGCGGCGGCCATGGGCGGTGATATGGCCCGCACGATCCAGCGCGCCCAGCAGTTTCAGCAGCTCTTGGGCCTCGGCAAAAGCGCCGGGGTTGGGGGGGCTGACAAAGGCCAGATCACCGGGTGCCGCGCCCCATAGCGCCAGCTCGAGCGCCAGACCGGCCAGATCGGCCACTTCGATTTCGGCGGGCGGAAAGGCCTGCAGCGCGCCCTCTTCGCCGCGTGTCCACAGCCGGTAGCACCGCCCCGGCGCCACCCGGCCCGCGCGGCCCGCGCGTTGGGTGGCTTCGGCCTTGGTCACCCGTTCTGTCACCAGCCGCGCCATGCCCGCGCCCGGATCAAACCGCGCGCGGCGGGCGCGCCCGGCATCGACCACCACGCGGATATCTTCGATGGTTAGCGAGGTTTCGGCGATTGCCGTGGCCAAGACCACCTTGCGCCCCTGTGGCGCGGGCGCAATCGCGGCGCGCTGGGCGGAAAAATCCATCGCGCCAAACAGCGGATGCAGGCTGATGCCGGCCCCAAGGCGCGGGCGCAGCAGCGCCTCGGTGCGGCGAATTTCGCCCTCGCCCGGTAAAAACACCAGCACCCCGCCTTGGGTTTCTGCCATGGCCTGCACCACCAGATCGGCGGTGGCCTGTTCCAGCCGGGCGGTGCGGGGCAGGGGCTGGGGCAGCCAGTGCAGATCTACCGGGTGGCTGCGCCCCTGCGAGGTGATAATGGGCGCGCCCATCATCTGGGCCACGGGGGCGGCATCCAGCGTGGCGGACATGACCAATAAATGCAGATCATCGCGCAGCGCGCCGGCTATTTCCAAACATAAGGCCAGCCCCAGATCGGCATTCAGCGAGCGTTCGTGAAATTCGTCGAAAATCACCGCGCCCACGCCCTCAAGGCCCGCATCGTTTTGGATCATGCGGGTCAAAATACCCTCGGTGACCACCTCGATACGGGTGTCTGGCCCGCAGCGCGCCTCGCCGCGCACGCGGTAGCCCACGGTTTGGCCCGGTTTTTCGCCCAATGTTTGGGCCATGCGTTCGGCCGCAGCACGGGCCGCCAGCCGGCGCGGTTCCAGCATCACAATGCGCCCCGGCACCAGCCCTGCCTGCAGCAGCGCCAGCGGCACCAGCGTCGTTTTGCCAGCGCCAGGGGGCGCCTGCAGCACAGCGCGACGGCTGGATTTCAGCGCCTCCAGCAGTTGGGGCAGGGCATCGGTGATGGGCAACGGGGCGGTCATGCCCGCCTTATCGCCCGAGCTATGGCGCCGGTCTAGCCCCGTTTATGCGCCTGCATGCGGGTGATTGGCATGCGGGCGATCGGCATGGGCGGCAATGGCATGGGCCAGCACCTGCAGGCCTGTCACCAAATCGGCCTCGTCGGTGTCTTCGGCGAAATCATGGCTGATGCCATTGATCGAGGGCACAAACAGCATGGCTGATGGCATCAGCCGCGCCACATTGGCCGCATCATGCAAGGCGCCCGATTGCATATGCCGCCACCGGCCGGGGCAGATCTGCTGTGCCGCAGCCCCCAGCGCTGCCTGCCAGCCTGCGTCCATCTCGACCGGTTCGAGCCCCAGCATCGGGCCAAATTCAACGCGCATGCCGGTGGTCTCGGCCACCTCTTGGGCGGTATCGCGGATGATCTGCTCCATCTGCGCCAGCCGCTGGGCGCTGCCATCGCGCCATTGCATGGAAAAGGTGCAGCGCCCGGGCACGATAGAATGGGCATCGGGGTGCAGATCGACATGGCCCGTCGTCCAGACGGTGCTGGGCGTGACCACGTTGCGAAAGCGCGCGTTGATCAGTTGGCTATAGGCCACCATGGCCTGAAACGCATCTTGGCGGCGGTGCATGGGGGTGGTGCCCGCGTGGTTTTGCGCCCCGTGATAGGTGATACGCATATCGCGGATGCCCACGATATCTGTCACCACACCCACCGCCTGCGCGGCCTCGAACAGCCACGGGCCTTGTTCGATGTGACATTCGACAAAGCCGCTAAAGCGGGTGGGGTCGACAAAACCCTGGGCCAGATGGGCCATGCTGGCGCGCGCCTGGGCAAAGGGGGTGCCGGCGCGGTCGGTCAGCGCATCGGCCTGATCCAGGCCCAGGCTGCCTGCCCAGATGGTGCTGCCGGTGGTAACACCAAAACGGCCCTCTTCATCTTGGAAATTGGCCACGGAAATGGGCGGCCCGCCGGCTTCGGCTGCGGCTTGGGCCAGCTCTAGCCCGCAGATCACCCCCAGCGCGCCATCCAGCCAGCCGCCCTCGGGCTGGCTGTCGCTGTGCGAGCCCACCAGCAGCGAGCGCCCCGGCGCCAGGCCAAAGAGGTTTCCAACCGGGTCGAAATGCGGGGTTAGCCCGGCCTGCACCATGCGCTGGGCCAGCCATTCGCGCGCGGCGATATCGGGGGCGGAATAGGCCGGGCGCACCACGCCACGGCCGATGCCTGCGGCGCCAAAGGCGCGCAGCGCGTGAAGCGTATCGAGAAAGCGCTGGGGGTTGATCTGCATGCTGTGCCTTTTTGCAAAACTGTTACACGGGCTGCGCTATGTGCGTGCAGCGCACACCACCGAACACCAGCGCCCGCCCCGCTGCAAGCCCATTGCGGGCTTTACGGCATTGCATCTTGGGCGGCTGCATCCTAATCGACACCCGCAACACCGGGGGGCACCTTATGCCAACACTTACCCTTGTCCGTCACGGGCAGGCCAATACATCGGCCCGCAACGAGGCAGATTACGACCGCCTGTCGCCCTTGGGCCACCAACAGGCGCAATGGCTAGGCGCGCATATTGCCGGCACGGGCGAGGTGTTTTCCCGCGTCTATTGCGGCACCTTGCAGCGCCACCGTGAAACCGCCGCGGGCATGGGCCATGCCAACCCGCAGGTCGATGCCCGGCTGAACGAGATGGAGTTTTTCAGCCTGGCGCAGCTGTGGCAGGCGCAGCAGGGCGTGCCGGTGCCGGTGAACCGCGAGGAATTTGTCGATTATATGCCGCGCCTTCTGGCGGCATGGCAGGCCGATGCCATCGACAACCCGCCCGAAACATTTGCCCAGTTCGAGGCCCGTGTGGCCGCGGCCTTGGCCGATATCGCCGCGGGCCACGGCCCGGCGCTGCTGGTGACATCGGGCGGCTTGATCGCCATGGCGCTGCGCCATGTTATGGCGCTGGATCTGCCCAGCTTTGCCCGCGCCACGCTGGCCATTATGAACACCTCGGTGCACCGCTTGCACCCGATCGGCGGCGGGCTGGCCTTGACCCAGTTCAACGCGATACCGCATCTGGAACATCCCGAGCGGCAATTCGCGCAAACGCATCTTTAACAGGCCAAAAACCGGCGCTACTGTGCGCCCAATCGATTGGGGATCTGACATGACTCATCTATGGGTGCGCGCCGAGCAGCGCGAAAACGAAGAGCGCGTGGGCCTGACGCCTGCGGGCGTGGCGGCGCTGGTTGATGCCGGTATCGAGGTAACTGTCGAACACAGCAGCGTGCGCGCCATTGGCATCGATGGCTACAGGGCCGCCGGGGCCAGCCTGGCACCCGAAAACAGCTGGCCCGAGGCGCCGCGCGATGCCATTATCTTTGGCCTCAAAGAGCTGCCCGAAGATGGCACGCCGCTGGTGCACCGCCATATTATGTTTGGTCATGCCTACAAAGGCCAGCCCGCAGGCCAAACGCTGTTGCGCCGCTTCAAGGCGGGGGGCGGCACGCTGTATGATTTGGAATATCTGCTTGATGATAGCGGGCGCCGGGTGGCGGCCTTTGGCTATTGGGCGGGGTTTGCGGGCGCGGCTGTGGCGCTGAAATGCTGGGCGGCCCAGCAGCAGGGTGGCATTTGCGGGCCGGTGGGCGTTTATGGCGGGCGCGATGCGCTGGTGGCGGGGCTGCAGGCAGACTTGGCCGCCTGCACAGCGCCCGCGCCGCGCGCCATTGTGATTGGTGCGCTGGGCCGCGTGGGCACGGGTGCCTGCGATTTATGCGAGGCGCTGGGCGTGGCCGTCACCCGCTGGGATATGGCCGAAACCGCCAGCGGCGGGCCCTTTCCCGAGGTGCTGGCCCATGAGATCTTTCTAAACTGCATTTTGGCGCAACCCGGCTGCCCGGTGTTTGTGCCCCAAAGCGCGCTGCAGGCGCCCAGGGCCTTGCGGGTGATTGGCGATATTGCCTGCGATCCCACCTCGGATTTCTCGCCCATCAAGGTATATGACCGCACCACCACCTGGGCGGCGCCCGCCTTGCGGGTGTGCGACGCGCCGGTGCTGGATGTTACGGCCATAGATAACCTGCCATCGATGTTGCCGGTCGAAAGCAGCGAAGATTATGCCGCGCAATTGCTGCCCTCGCTGCTGACGCTGGGCGCGCTGGAGGCGGGCGTATGGGGCCGGGCCAAGGGCATTTTCGACAGCCATGCCGCACAGCTTTGATATCACACCCTTTATTGGGTATCTTGCGGCGCTGTTGGGCACGGTTTGCTGGGTGCCTCAGGCCATGAAAGTATGGCAAACAGGCGAAACGCGGGCGTTGTCTTTGTGGGCAAACCTGTTGTTTTTGGCCACGGTTACTTTGTGGCTGGTGTATGGGTTGTTGATCGGGGATTGGCCGCTGATTTTGGCAAATGTCGTGGCGGTGGCCTTGGTTTTGGCTATTGTCGCGGCGAAATTGAAATTCGGATAAGGGCGAGGGGGTTTTCATGACAATTCATTGGTGTGGCACGGGGCTGTCGGCGGTGCCGGGGTTGCGGCGGTTGATTAAGGCGGGCCATCCCGTGACGGTGTGGAACCGCACCGTGGACAAAGCCGCGCAGGCGGTGGGCGATTTGACCCAGGATATTCACGCCTTTGACATGGGCGCATTGGGCGCGCAGCTGCAGGCGGGCGATGTGGTGGTATCGATGCTGCCGGGCGATTGGCATGTGCCTTTGGCCAGCTTGTGCCTTGAAAAGGGCGCGCATTTTGTCTCGAGCTCGTATATCGCGCCAGAAATGCGGGCGCTGGATCAGGCCGCGCGCGATCGTGGGCTGTGCTTTGTCAACGAGGTGGGGCTGGACCCGGGCATCGATCACCTGATGGCCCATCACCTGGTAGAGGACTATCGCGCATGGGCGGGTGATCAGGCCGGTGACGCGGCAGATGCCGAGCTGTCGTTCATTTCCTATTGCGGGGGCGTGCCGAAAATTGCCAACCCGTTCCGCTATAAATTCAGCTGGTCGCCCCTGGGTGTGCTAAAGGCGCTGCGCTCGCCCTCGCGGTCGCTGCGCGATTTTGCCGAGCTGAACGTAGACCGGCCATGGAACGCCATTTCCACCTATACGGCGCCCCTGCCCACGCCCGAAGATTTCGAGGTATATCCCAACCGCGACTCGCTGCCCTTTATCCAGCAATATCACTTTGACCCCAGCTGGAAGGTGAAAGATTTCGTGCGCGGCACGCTGCGCCTGAATGGCTGGGCCGAGGCGTGGAAAGAGGTGTTTGCCGAGATCGAAACGCTGCAGGGCCCCGAGGGCGACGCGCGGCTGAAAGAGATGTCAGACGGGTTCTGGCGTGACAATGCCTATGACCCGGGCGAGCCTGATCGCGTGGTGCTGGTGGTGGCCTTGCAAGCGCAGCGCGCGGGCCAAGACCTGTGGCATAAATGCTATGTCATGGATGCCTGGGGCGATAGCGATGGCACCGCCATGGCGCGGCTGGTGTCTGTGCCGGTGTCGCTGGCCATCGAGGCGGTGTTGGCCGGGCGCATTGGCGCGGGCGTCAGCGCCGCGCCCTCGGCCCCTGATCTGGTGCAGGAATGGATGGGCGAGATTGGCAAGCTGGCCCAGCACCTAGAGGTTGTCACCCTGGCCTGAACTTGGCCTGATCAGGCCCTGGTTTTGCAGGCGGGGTTAGCGCCCCGCCATCAAATCATCTTGCGCCTGGGTGGCAGACAGGCCCAGCGCCTCTAGCCCGTTTTCCAAATGATCGGCCAGATGGGGCGTGCCCAGCAGATAATCGGCTGTGGGGGTTGTTGCCTCGGCCATGGCGGTGCGCTTGGCCTCGGCCAGATCTTCGGGCTCGAAACTGCCGCGCCCTACCCACATCAGCGCCACCAGCGATGCCTGCTCGTCTTCTGCGAGGGCATCGATGAAGCTGCGCAGCTCGGCTTGGGCGCGATCTAATTCATGCGCCATCAGAATGATATTGGCGATTTTGCGAAGGGGAATATCCAGCATTTCGGCCTCGGTCAGGTGTTAGGGTGCGCCCCAAACCTGCCCGGCCAATTGGGTGGCGTCATTGATCTGCAGCAAACAGCCGGTAATAAATCGCGTCTGGCAAAAATTGCGACAGGCGGAAAACCCAAGAAAACAGCATCGGGAAATTCGCCTTAAACCGATGCGGGCGGCGCATCAGGGCCATCATATGGCCCGCGGCCTGTTCGGGGGTCATCAGGAAAGGCATGGAAAAGGTGTTTTTATCGGTCAGGCGGGTGCGGATAAAGCCGGGGTTGGCCAGCTGCACGCGAATGCCAGTGTGGCGCAAATCGGCATACATGCTTTCGGCCAAAGACATGATCGCCGCTTTTGACGCGCCATAGCCAATGGCGCCGGGCAGGCCACGAAAGCCGGACAGCGAGCCGGTCAACACCACATGCCCGTGGCCTTGGGCCTGCAATAAAGGCATCACATGGCCCAAAACGCGCATCGCGCCGGTAAAGTTGATATCGGCCATAGCCACGCCATTGGCCGCGTCCCATTTTTGCGCGGGCATGGGCCAATAGACACCGGCCAGCCAAACGATGCCATCGATCTGGCCCAGTTGCGCCACGGCTTGGGCCACGCTGTCGTTGCTTTGCACATCCATCGGCAAAACGGTGGCAGGGTGCGGCAGGCTTGCGGCCAGGGTTTCCAGCCGCGTGGCATTGCGCGCCGACAAGATCAGCTGCGCCCCCTCATCGGCCATTTGCCGGGCGAGCGCCGCGCCCAGCCCCTCGGAGGCGCCAACCAGCCAGTAGCGTTTGCCGGCAAACCCCGTCATGGCATGTCCTTTGGGGTAATCACCGCCACCAGCTCGGCCACTTTGATGCCAAACTTGCGAAACTGGCTGCGGTTTACGATGGCCCCGTCGGGCGCCAGATACATCCAATCTGTCACGTTCAGCTGATGGCCACCGGCATCGGCTGTCAGGCGGATGCGGTAGCGCATCACCACGGCCGAGCCCAGCTGCTGGCCCGTGCCCTGGCCGACCAGATCTTCGGCTGTGGCGGTGATGCGGCCCGTATCATCGACGTTGAGCCGCCATTCGCGGTGCTGCACCGTGCCGCTGTCATAGCGAAACACCTCGGGCATCACGCCTTGATTGCCCTCCCAGCGTGGGCTCATATCGGCAGAAAACCGCGATACAACCCGCCCGGTTGGCCCATAGATCATCCCATCGCAGCGCATTGGCCTATTGAGATGGGTGCGCAGATCAAACTGGGGGCCATCGGCGTAATCGTTCGGGGTTTGGGCGGGAAAGCTAAAATACCGCATGCGCACCCAAACCAAGGCCAGAGCAAGGGCAAAACCTAGGAAAAAAAGGAACCACGGGGCAGGCATTATTCGATCTCGTCTGTATTTAGGGTTGCAACAAGCGCAATGGCGATCAGCTTTAGCACACAAGGTAGGGCGCCATAGGCTAAGGAAAGGACGAATAACGCCTCTGTGTTATTGGCCTCACCCGGGACAAACCCCACGCTTTGCAATGTGGGCAGCAGCAGCAATGCCGCAAAGGCCAGTGTGAATTTCGACACAAAGGACCACAGCCCAAAGGCGCCAGCGGCGGCAGGCGCCACTTTTTCCATGCGATGGGCAAACAGCGCAGGCAGCAAGGTCATGTCGGCGCCCAGGGCCACGCCCGAGGCCAGACAGATCAGCGCAAAGGCCGCCACATCGCCTGCGCCCAAGAACACCGCGCCGCTAAAGGCCGCAATCGCCAGAACCATGCCCCATAGCAACACGGTGCGCGGGCCATGGCGCGTGGCCAGTTTGGCCCAGATCGGCGCACTGGCTGCGGCGGCAAGAAAGAACAGCAACAGCAATGGGCCCTCGGCGCCGGGGGCGTCTAGGCGGCTTTCGACAAAGAACAAAAACAAGGTCGAGCTGATTGCAACGGGGGCGGCATTGACCAGCGCCACCAGCAGCAGCCGGCGCGCGACCGGATCGGCCAAAACCACGCCAAACCCCAGATCGGGCAGGGCAATTGGGCGCCATTCACGCCGCATGGCCCATGCCGCGCCCAGGCAGGCCAGGGCAAAACATATGGCAAAGGCGCCAAAACCACCCAGCGCCAAAGGCGCCACCGCGGCCAGGCAAATACCCAACAGCGCCCCGGTTTCGCGCCAGCGTGCCAGTTGCAAAAAGCCCTGTGGCCCCAATTGCGGCGCGCAGGCCACGCCTTGGGCGTAAAAGCAGATGGTCAGAAACGAAAAGGCGGAAAACACGCCCGCCAGCATCAGCGCAAACCAAACAAGCGGGGCAATGGGGGGCACAATGGCAAAGAGCCCCAGCATGGCCGCAGCCATCAAAGCCACCGCCAGGGCCACCGCCAGCCCCCGCTGCCCCTGCAGCCGCCCCGCCAGCCGCCCCAGCAGCGGGTCTTGCACCACATCCAGCAGCCGCAGCCCCGCCAGAACCAGCCCCAAAGAGGCCAGTGACACGCCATATTCGTCTACGTACACCTTTGGTGCGTGAATATAAATTGGCAGCCCTGCCGCGGCCAAAGTGGCGGCAAACAGCCCATACCCGGCAAGGCTTGGGCGCTGGGCGCTCATCTGGAAATCTCGGTTGTGGGGGGCTCGGGGCGGGTGCGGAAACTGGCCCCTTTCCACCACAGTTTCAGCGCCTGCCAATGGATCAAGGCCAGCACCCGGCGCGAGCCAAAGGGCCGGCGCAATGTGGCGCCCAAGATGCTGGCGCTGCTGGCGGGGCGCCTTTGGCCCACCAATGTGGCGATCACCCCGCCATTGCCGCCGCTGAAATCGATCCAGATGCCGATGCGGTTTTCGCGGATGTCAAAGCGAAATTCATATGTGCCCTCGATCTGTTGAAAGGGCGAGACATGAAAGATCTTGCGCGCGCGCAGCCGGTCTTCGGCGGTGATGGGGGCCAGATCGTCGCGATAGACCAGGTAAGAATGGCGATCGCCATAGGTGTTGTTCACCTCGGCAATCACCACGCGCAAAGCGGCCTCTGCGTCGTAGCACAGCCAAAACGACACCGGGTTGAACACATGGCCCAGCACCCGGGGCTGGGACAGCAGCAGCACCTGTGCGGGGCTGGGCAGGCCATTGGCGGCCAGCGCCTGGCGCACCCATTTGGCCCCTTGGCCCTGCTGTGGGGCGCCGCCATTGTCGGCGTCGAAAAACGCCGTCAGGTTAAAGCGGTTGCGCGACATCAGCCATGGCAATTTGGGCTGCTCTTCGGGGTTGATCAGGATGTAATCCACCCCGTAGCGAAAGGCATTTTCCAGCGCGCCCTTGCGCCCGTGCCACGTGTGGCCGGTGATATGTTCAACACGGCTCATGCCGCAACAGCCTGCGGATTGCCCATGGCGTTTAGGCGTTCGGCAACATCTACGGCACTGCCCAGCCCGTCTTCGTGGAAGCCGTTTTTCATCCACGCCCCGCAAAACCATGTTCTGTTGCGCCCGTTAAAGCACTGCACCTGCTTTTGTGCGGCCAGCGCTGCCACGTCGTAAACCGGGTGGCGCAGGGTGACTTGATCATAGATCAGCGCCTCGTTGATGGGGCGCGTGCTGTTGAGGGTTACAAAATGCGGGTCGTCCTGCGGGATGGGTTGCAGGCTGTTCATCCAATAGGTCAGATCGATACGATCTAGCGATTTGTCGGCCTGTTCGGTGTAATTCCAGCTGGCCCATACCTTGCGCCGTTTGGGCATGATGGTGGTATCCGCATGCAGCACAATATCGTTGGGTTGATAGGCAATCGCGCCCAGGGCCGCGCTTTCCTCGGCGGTGGGGTCTGCCAGCATGCGCAAGCTGTCGTCGGAATGGGTGGCGAAAACCACCTCGTCGAAATCTTCCCATTCTGCGCCCTGCAGCTTTACCTCGGCCCCGGCGGGGTGGCGGCGCACCGCCTGCACCGGTGCCCCCAGCCGAATATCAACCCCGCGCGCCCGCAAGGCGGCCTCGAGGCGGGTGACATAGGATTGCGACCCGCCTTGCACGGTATACCACTGGTGCTGGCCGGTATGGCTGAGCAAGGCGTGGTTGTCGAAAAACTTCATCATCGCATAGGCTGGAAATTCCATGATCTGCTCGGTCGGGGTAGACCAGATGGCGCCAGAAAACGGCAAAAGGTAATAATCGCGGAAATAGCTGCCGGTGCCCAAGCGCTGCAAAAGCCCTGCGATTGTCATTTCAGGGTCGGTCTGTGACAGGCGCAGCGCATTTTTATTGAAATGCAAGATATCGCGGATCATCCGCAGATATCGCGGGTTCAGCAGGTTTTTGCGCTGGGCAAACAGCGTATCAAGGCTGTTCAACGCATATTCCATGTCGCCGCCGTTTAACGAGGCGGCAAAAGACATGTTTGATTTCACCACCGGCACATCAAGCTGGGCAAACAGCGCGGCCAGATGGGGGTAATTGGCGTAGTTAAACACGATAAACCCGGTATCCACGGGCTGATCGCCGCGTTTGCCGGCGATGATCGTGCGGGCATGACCGCCCAGGCGGTGCTCGGCCTCGATCAATGTGACACGGTGGGTTTTTGCCAGCATATGGGCCGCGCCCATGCCGGAAATGCCAGCCCCGATAACAGCAATTTTCTTCAGGGGCTTTGACACGGCTTCGAATGGCATGGGCTAGGGGCTCCGTCCTAATGGTCTTTAGTTGCATACACTACGCGGGGTTGGGACGATTGGATTAGGAAAAAACTTTAACAAGTGATCCAATCGTCAAAACCCGTCGTAACAAAGACATGTTTGAGATCGCGGATATCGCCCACGCAAATGTGCCCTCGCAAGCAGGTCTAACCCGTGTTAGTCCTGACCGAAAGCATGAGCGTGCCGCAGGACTGCGATTTGTGAACGAAGAATTGGCGAATGGGCAAGATCAATGGGTCAGCTATGTGGCCCGGGTGCGCGATGCGCAGGATCAGCACGCCTTTGCCGAGCTGTTTCGCCACTTTGCCCCCCGCGTAAAATATTTTCTGATGCGTTCAGGTGCCGATGCGGGCCTGGCCGAGGAATGCGCCCAAGAGGTAATGGCCACGCTTTGGCATAAGGCGCATTTGTTCGACCCAACGCGCGCCTCGGTGGCTACGTGGATATTTACGATCGCCCGGAACCGGCGGATTGATGCGCTGCGCAAAGAGCGGCGGGCCGAACCCGAAGATCTGCCATGGGGGCCAGAAGAGGCCGCCCCGCAAGACCAAGTGTTGGCGCTGCAAGAAGAAGCCGCAGCGCTGGGCGATGCCCTAAGCAAGCTGCCAGAAAAACAGCGCATTTTGATAGAGAGGGCGTATTTTGGCGATCTGTCGCATAGCGAGATCGCCGAGGAAACTGGCCTGCCCCTGGGCACCATCAAATCAAGAATCAGATTGGCGCTGGATCGTTTGCGCCATGCTATGAAGTGAAATGACGATGACGCAAACAATATCACACCACCTGACAGACGCCTTGTTGATGGGCTATTCCGCCGGCACCCTGCCCGAGGCCTTTAGCCTGGTTGTCGCAACCCATATTTCGATGTGCGATGAATGCCGCGCGCGTGCCGCGACCTTTGATACGGTCGGGGGCGCGATGCTGGAAACATCCCAGGCTGTGGCGATGGACGAGGGCTCGCTCGAGGCGACGATGGCGCGGATTTCTGCGGCCCAGCCCGTGGCGCGGGGTAATGGCGCGGCCACGCAAGCGGGGCAGATGCAGGGCCAGCACCAGCAGCGCCCGCGCGGCGTGCTGCCCGCGCCCTTGCAAGACTATGTGGGCGGCGATCTGGAACAGATCAACTGGCGCCCGGTGGGTATGGGTGTGCGCCAGGCGCTGTTGCCCACATCGCGCAGCGCCAGCGTGCGGCTGCTTTACATTCCGGCTGGTGCATCGGTGCCCGATCACGGCCATCGGGGGCTGGAATTGACCTTGGTTTTGCAAGGTGCCTTCATGGATGGTGATCTGCGCTTTGGCCCGGGCGATATTGAAATCGCCACCGAAGAGTTAGAGCACACCCCGATTGCCGCCCAAGGCGCAGATTGTATCTGCCTTGCCGCAACAGACGCGCCGCTGCGGTTCCGGGCGTTGATGCCGCGCCTGGCCCAGCCGTTTTTGCGCATCTAAGCGGGGCCTGCGCACCTGCGCGCGCGCGCCTTTTCTTATCGCTCGATCTGCTTGCGCAGTTCTTCGGCCTCAAAGCGGGCATCGCGCAGCCCTTCCATGGCGGCGGCCAGTTCCGCCTCGGTTTGGCTGATCTGGTTGGTCAGCTCGGCCTCGCGCTGCTGCAGATAGGTGATCGCCTGATCGCGGGTTTCTTCCGCCTCGTGCAGCTCTTGCGCCATCCGTTCCAGCTCGCCAACATCGCCCTTTGAGACACGCGAAAACCGGTGGATCAGCCAATGGCTGAACCAGCCCAGGCAAAAGGCGACAAATAAGATAACCGTGGTGGCAATGATGATTTCGGTTCTATTCATCGTTTGATCCTTGTTCGGCGCCCGCATCTTCGGGGGCCAGCGTTTGTGCATCCGGTTCGTCTGCATCTTGGGTTTGTGGGGTGGCAGCCGGGTCGGCAGCCGGATCTGCGGCCTGATCGGGCAGGTCTTGTTCCGCGCTTTCCAATGTGGTGGCAACCTCGGGTATCGGGGCGGGCGTGATCAGCTTGAATTCGATGCGCCGATTGGTTTCGCGCCCTTCCTCGGTGCCATTATCGGCAATTGGCGCGGCCTCGCCATAGCCCATGGCGGTGATATTGGGGTTAAGCACCCGGCGGATGCGCAATTCGCCCAGCACCGCCTGTGCACGCGCTTGGCTCAGTTGCTGGTTCATTTCCTCGCGGCCCTGGCTATCGGTATGGCCACCGATTTCGAATGTGACCTCGCCGCAGGTTTTCAAAACCTCTGCGATATCATCCAGCACCGGCCCGGCCTCGGCCACGGGGTTAGACGAGCCGGGCTCGAAATTGATCTTGCGGGTTTTCAATATCTCGGTGATTTGGCTTTCGCATTCTGCGGGCGTGGGCAGGCTGGCAATGGGATCCAGCGCCTCTTGATAGGTGACATTGATTGACAGGCGTTGGGCATCGCCCAGCTTATCCACCAGCATGCGGGCAATCGTGGCCGAGGCATCGGGGTTGCCGGTATTGCCGGAAATGCTGATCAGATCTGGCGACACCACCAGCGCCCCGTTTGACAGCTGCGCCAAGGCCCCCAGCCCCGCCAAAACCCGCACTGGCCAGTCGGCGGGCAAATTCTGGTCTAGCCGCGCCCCATTATAAACCTTGGCCGCGTCAAAGCGTGCCTTGGCAAAGGTTTCGGCGGTGCTGCGCCCCAATTCGCTGCGCAGCCGCCCCCGCATTTGCACCAGGCCTTCGGGCGACAATGTTGCCACGAATTCCGGGGTTTCAGAGGCGGTATTGGCCTTTGGGCGCTGCAAAACGGCGTTTAGCGCAAATACATCCGGCAGGCTGTTTTCCAAATGCCCTATAGCGCGATCAAAAACCGCCTGATCGGTGTCTTGCGGGGCCACAAGGGTGATATCGGCATCGGCAAATGTCAGGCTGCCGCCGCCAATTTCGGCCAAGGTGGCGATGGATTGCGCCACCGCATCGCCCCAATTGGGCGAGGGCACGCCCAAACCCAGCGTGCAATCGGCTTTGCCTTCCAGCCCTGCGGCGCTGGCGGCTTGCAATATTTCTGCGCGGCTTTCTGGCGTATCGGCCGAGCAGGCATCGAAGCGGGCGCCGCTGCTGTCTTTGATAAAGCGCAGTGTGAACGGGGTGATCACCGGGCGGGGCGCTGAAATGGCCAATGCCAGGCGCAGGCCGCTGGGGGCGCTGCGCGCCAGCTGCGCCTCGAGCTTGCGGCGCGCATCGGCGCTGGCAGATGTGGCGGTGATGGCCACCTGATCGGCGGCAACCGAGATTTTTGCCCGCTTTAGCTGCGCCATCGCATCGATGGCATACTCCACGGCGCTGTCCCAGCCGTCCGGGGTGGGGTAATCGGCGCTTTCCAGCAAATCGGCCACGGTTACCCCGTCAAGCTGGCTGCGCAGCCGGGCCACCAATTCGGCGCGGTTGGTGGTGGCAGGCACCAGCCCGATCAGTGAAACCCCGGCATCATTGCGCAGCATTTCAATGGAAAACCGCGGCGGGGCGATGCCCTTGGTGGCCAAAATTTCCATCCGGTCGATCACGCGGGCCGCATCCACCACGGTGGCGGCGGTGGAAACCGCCTTGAAACGCTGCGCTTCGGTGGGGGCTGTGCCGTGCAGGCGCACCTGCAGGCCCTCGGCCTCGACCTCGGCCCAGGGCAGGGCGGCCTGGTCGAGGGCGCGGCGCACGCCGCGTTCGGAATTGTCTTCGATGACATTGACGGCAAAACCGGCTGCCACGTAACACAGGCCAAGGCCCAGGGCGAATGCTGCTGCATTGATTGCAAGTGTGGATATGCGCATGTCACCGTCTGTTTTCGTGGATCTGTGCTGCCTGTTTAGGCGGGCTTGGGGCTATGCGCAATCACGCCAGCATTGCACCGGCGAAAAACAGCAAAGGCAGCAAGCCAGTATCGCGGTTGGCGCGGAACAGATGCAGGCAAACCGCCGGATCGTCGATATCAAGGCGGCGCAATTGCCACAGCATATGCAGCGCCATCGCCAGGGGCGCCAACAATGCCAGCCCCAGCGCCAGGGGGGTGGCCGCAGGCCCCATGGCCAGCCAAATGGCCAGCGCCATAAGCGCCACGCTGAGCCATAAAAACAGCCGCAGCCAGTTTGGGGTGTGCTGTGCAAACAGCCGCGCGGTGGATTTTACGCCAATCAAGGCGTCATCTTCTTTGTCTTGGTGGGCATAGATCGTGTCGTAAAACAATGTCCAGGATATGCCCGCCAGATACAGCACCCCCGATGCCGGATGCAGCGTGCCCGCATGGGCGGCAAAGGCCAGCAAGGCGCCCCAGTTGAACGCCAGGCCCAAAAACACCTGTGGCCACCATGTGAACCGCTTGGCAAAGGGATAGACCGCCACCGGCAGCAGCGATAGCACCCCCAGCCAAATGGCCGCCTGGTTGAAGCTGAGCAATATGCCAAAGGCCAGCAGGCATTGCGCCAGCATCCAGGCCGCGGCCTGTTTGGTGCTGACCTGCCCCGATGGAATGGGGCGCGAGCGCGTGCGCTCGACCGCGCCATCAAAATCGCGATCGGTGATATCGTTCCATGTGCAGCCGGCGCCGCGCATCAGCCAGGCGCCCAAACCGCAGGCGATGAAAATCCACAGATCCCCCCAGCGCGGCTGCCCATCGGCCAAAATGGCCAGTGCCAAGCCCCACCAGCAGGGCAACAGCAACAGCCATGTGCCAATGGGCCGGTCGGCCCGTGACAGGCGCAGATAGGGGCGGGTGCGGGCCGGGGCCAGCCTATCCACCCAATTGCCGCGATAGGCATCGGCCACTTGGCCTGTGGCCTCTGGCGTCTTTTGTGGTGTGGTCATATGGTCGCCCCATGAGCATGAACGCTAAAATCCGTCTCTATGTAGACCAGCCCCTTGGGCAGGGGCAATCGCTGGGTTTAGACCGCGATCAGGCGCATTACCTTTTTGGGGTGATGCGGCTGGCGGTCGGGGCCTTGGTGCTGGTGTTTAATGGCCGCGATGGCGAATGGCTGGCCGAGGTGGCCGAGGCCGGCAAACGCGGCGGGCAGCTGCTGTGCCAAAGCCAAACAAAGCCGCTGCAGATGCCCCCTGATCTGTGGCTGCTCTTTGCCCCGATCAAAAAGGCGCGCACCGATTTTATCGTGGAAAAAGCCGCTGAAATGGGGGCGGCGCGGATTATGCCGGTGCAGACCGATTTCACCAATTCCGAACGTATCCGCCAAGATCGCCTGCAGGCCCATGCCATCGAAGCGGCCGAGCAATGCGGTGGCACCTTTGTGCCGCAGGTGGACGATTTGCAGCGCCTTGATCGGCTGTTGGCGGGCTGGGATACCAGCCGCCAGATCATGTTTTGCGACGAGGCGCTGGTGGGGGCTGCGCAAAGCCTGGGCCGCGTGGGCGGCGATAAATGGGCCATTTTGATTGGCCCCGAAGGCGGGTTTTCCGCGGCCGAGCGTGCCCGGCTGGGCGCCTTGCCCTTTGCCCATCCCGTCAGCCTGGGGCCACGTATTTTGCGCGCCGATACGGCCGCGGTGGCGGCCATGGCGTTGTGGCAGGCACATCTGGGGGATTGGGGATGATCCGCAAAGAGGCGGCCCAGCAGCTGCTGCGCTGGCGTGATTCGCTGATTGGCGCGGGGCTGGTGGCCCTAGGGCTTTGGTGGGCGTTGGGCGCCTTTGGTCTGCTGGCATGGCTGGGCTGGGCGCTGGTGCCGCTGGGGGTGGCTTTGCTATGGCAAGGGGTGCGGCGGGCGCTGTTTCACATGGGCAGTAATGGCCCGGGCGTGGTTAAACTGGATGAGGGGGCCGTGGTGTGGATGGGCCCCTTTGGCGGCGGCCAGGTGGCGCTGGCCGATTTGACGCGGCTCGAGCTGGACAAAACCCGCAGCCCCGCGGCCTGGCGGCTGGTGGTGGCGGGGCAGGGGGCGTTGGAAATTCCTGTCACCGCGGCTGGGGCGGATGCGCTTTTTGATGCCTTCGCAACGCTACCGGGGATCAATACTGCGAAAATGTTGGCCGAATTGCGCAATCGGAATAAAAACGTCGCTGTTGTCTGGCAAAGCCAGGTGCGCTGGCTACATTGACACTGCCAATTATTCGTCGCACCAGTTTTGCGACAAAACGACCTAACAGATCGGAGAGCGTTCATGTCCATCCCTCAATCAGGCGGCGGCCCGATCGAAAGCTTTGACCAGCTGGCCAGCTACATGGAAAGCGGCTGCAAGCCGAAAGATGCCTGGCGCATTGGCACGGAACACGAGAAGTTTGGCTATTGCAAAGACAGCCTGCTGCCCATTCCCTACGAGGGGCCAAGCGGGGTGAAAGCCATGCTAGAGGGGCTGCGCGACAAACATGGCTGGGCGCCAGTAGAAGAAGCCGGCGCGCTGATTGGCCTGACCAAGGGTGGCGCCAATGTCAGCCTCGAACCGGGGGGGCAGCTGGAATTGTCGGGCGCGCCTTTGGAAACCATCCACCAAACCTGCGACGAGGTAAATGTGCACCTGCGCGAGGTGAAAGACATCGCCGACAAGGTGGGCGTGGGCTTTATCGGCCTGGGCGCGGCGCCGGTTTGGACGCATGAACAAATGCCCGTTATGCCCAAAGGCCGCTACCGCCTGATGACATCTTACATGGATCAGGTGGGCACTATGGGCAAATCGATGATGTATCGCACCTGCACTGTGCAGGTGAACCTCGATTTCGCCTCCGAGGCGGATATGGTGCGCAAATTCCGCGTGGCCTTGGCGCTGCAGCCCGTGGCCACGGCGCTTTTTGCCAATTCGCCGTTTTTCGAGGGCAAGCCAAATGGCCATAAATCCTGGCGCTCGCGTATCTGGCGCGATCTGGATGCCAGCCGCACAGGCACCTTGCCTTTCGTCTTTGACGAGGGTTTCGGGTTTGAGCAATACGTCGATTATGCCTTGGATGTGCCGATGTATTTTGTCTATCGCGACGGTCAGTATATCGATGCGCTGGGCCAATCCTTTCGCGATTTTTTGAAAGGCCAGCTGCCTGCGCTGCCTGGCGAAACGCCCACCCTGTCGGATTGGGCCGATCACTTGACCACCATTTTCCCCGAGGCGCGCATCAAGAAATACATGGAAATGCGCGGCGCCGATGGGGGGCCGTGGCGGCGGCTATGCGCGCTGCCTGCGTTCTGGGTGGGGCTGATGTATGACAGCGCCAGCCTGGATGCGGCATGGGATTTGGTTAAACATTGGGATGCCGAAACCCGCGAGGCATGGCGCGTCGAGGCCAGCGTGATGGGGCTGCAGGCCAATGTGGGCGGGCGGCGCATGATCGATCTGGCGGCCGAGGCGCTGGATATCTCGCGCGCAGGCCTAAAGGCGCGCGCGCGGCCCGGGCTGGGCGGCATGGTGCAAGACGAGCGCCATTTCCTGCACGCGCTGGAAGATAGTATCGAAACCGGCCAAACCCCGGCAGATGAGCTGCTAGAGCGTTACAACGGCGAATGGCAGGGCGATCTTCGCCGCATCTACGCCGAATATAGCTACTAAAAAGCCCGATAACCCAAAACCGTCTTTTACGAAGGTCGGTTTTGCGCTGCAGAATGTCGGCTGGGCCGTGCGAAAACCGCACGGCCTGCTAAACAGCTTCCAACACTTTTTTTAGGGAGTCGCCTGCGCAATGAAAACTCATGTAAAAGCTTTGGTCGTCGGTGGCGGCGCTGTCGGCACCTCGATCGCCTATCATCTGGCGCGTGCTGGTTGGTCGGATGTGATGCTGCTGGAACGCGACGAGCTGACATCGGGCAGCACGTGGCATGCGGCGGGGCTGCTGCCGCTGTTCAACATGTCTTATGCCACCTCGCATATCCACGACTACAGCGTGAAATTTTATAAAACGCTGGAAGAAGAAACCGGCCTGAACGCAGGCTTTGCGGTGGTGGGCAATTTGCGCATGGCGCAAACCCAAGACCGGATGGACGAGTATATGCTTTACGCCTCGACCGCCGAAACCGTGGGCGTGCCTTACGAATTTTTGACCGCCGATCAGATCAAAGAGCGCTGGCCATTGGTGCGCACCGACGATCTGAAAGGCGCCATCTACCACCCGACCGACGGCTATATTAACCCCGCCGATGTGACCATGGCCATGGCCAAGGGTGCGCGCCAGCGTGGCGTGATCATCGAACGCAAGTGGCAGGTGGACGCCTACGAATGGACCGGCAGCGAATGGCGCGTGACGGTCACGAAAATGGGCGAAAAGGGCGGCAACCTTGTGCCGACCGAGGAACAAACCGTCATCACCGCCGAACATGTGGTCACAGCCACCGGCAACCACGCGCAGCGCACTGCGAAATTGCTGGGCATCAAAATTCCCGCCATCCCCGTCGAGCACCAGTTCATCGTAACCGAGCCCGACCCGGCGCTGGTGGAATGGCGCGCGGCCGGCAATGCCGAGCACCCCGTGCTGCGTGATGCCGATGCCAAATGGTATGTGCGCGAAGAACGCGGCGGCTGGATCTTGGGCCCATACGAGCGTAACGCGCCCGCACGCTTTGAATATGGCGTGCCCGACAGTTTCCGCGCCGATCTGTTCCCGCTAGATCTGGAACGTATCGAAGAAGAATATATGTCGATGATCCATCGCTTGCCCACCTCGGAAACCGTGGGCCTGAAAGACGATTTCAACGGCCCCATCTGCTATACCCCCGATGGCAACCCGCTGGTTGGCCCGGCACCGGGCCTGCGCAATATGTGGCTGGCCGAGGGGTTCTCGTTTGGCATTACCGCAGCTGGCGGCACAGGCTATTACATGGCGCAAATGATGGTCGAGGGCGAAGCCGAGATCGATATGGCCAGCCTGGACCCCAAGCGCTATGGCAGCTGGATGACCACCGAATACGCGGCGCGCAAGAACGAAGAAAGCTACGAGCACGTCTTCATCTTGCACCACCCCGACGAAGAGCGCGAAGCCTGCCGGCCCTTGCGCACCTCGCCTGCCTATGACCGCCAAGCCGCCCGTGGCGCGCAATTTGGTATGGTCAATGGCTGGGAGCGGCCCAACTACTATGCGCCGATGGGCTTTGACGACCACGCCAGCCGCAGCTTCCGCCGCGGTGGCTGGTGGCAATATGCCGTAGACGAGGCAAAGGCCGTGCGCGAAACCGCGGGCCTGATCGATGCCACCGCCTTTACCAAACATTTGGTGCGTGGCCCCGGCGCCACGGCGTTTCTTGATGGGTTTACCTGCAACAAACTGCCCAAGGTGGGCCGCATCAACCTGACCTATGCGCTGACCGAGGCCGGCACCACCCGCACCGAATATACCATCGTGCGTTTGGCCGAGAATGAATACTACCTCGTGTCTGCCGGGGCATGGACGGCCTATGACGCCGATTACCTGAAAAAAGCCGCCGAAGATTTCGCAGCGGCCGGCGGGGCTTATGTGGATATCCACGATGTGACCACCCAATGGGGCGTGTTTGCCATCGCGGGCCCCAAATCGCGTGACATCTTGAACGAGGTGATCAAAGACGCCGAGCCGGGCACCGCGCTGTCGAACAAGCGCTTCCCCTGGCTGTCGATGCGCGAGATCGAGCTGGGCATGTGCCCCGTTCGCGCCATCCGCGTGGCCTATACCGGCGAATTGGGCTGGGAATTGCACCACCCGATCGAAATGCAGAACTATCTGTTCGATCTGCTGGAAAAGGCGGGCGAAAAGCACGGGATGAAGCTGGTGGGCGCGCGGGCGCAAAACTGGCTGCGTCAGGAAAAATCTTATCGCGCCTTCGGCACCGAGCTGGGCCGCGATGCCACCCCGCTCGAGGCTGATCTGCCCCGCTTTGTGGATTTGGAAAAGGATTTCACCGGCAAACAGGCCATGCTGGACAAGGGCATTCGCAGCAAATGCGTGACCTTGCTGATCGATGGCCCCTCTGATGCCGATCCATGGGGCCGCGAGGCGCTGTATCTGGATGGCGAAAAGATTGGGCGCCTCACATCGGGCGGCTATTCGGTGGCTTTTGAGAAATCTATCGGCATGGGCTATGTGCGCCCCGATCTGGCGGTAGAGGGGCAAAAGCTGAAAGTGCGGATGCAAAACCAGCTTTGGGATGCGGTGATTACCTGCGACAGCCCGTATGACCCGAAAAACGAGGTGATCCGCAAAGACGGCTAAGCCGCCGCTATGCAAGCTATAAACGCTGCGGGCCCCATTCGGGGCCCGTTTGCGTTTTGCCAAATCAGTTTGGGCCTTGATGCACCCGCCTTAGTGTAGGCGTTTAATGCACAGGCACGGGCGACAGATCGTTTTGGCGTGCCAGCATAAAGGCCAGTTGGCGGTTGCGCACCAGCGCCAGTTGCTGGCCCTCACCATCATGCACGGCATAAAGCGTGCCCTCGCCCCCGATTTTGGCGCGAATCTCGTTGGGCAATTCATCGGCCTTGATCGGGCGCACGTAAACGATGCGGTTGTCAGCCTGCGCGGCAAAATTCAGTTTTGTATCCATAATCTAGCCCCTTTTGATCTTTATCGTTTGCACAACCATCTCGGGTTTGGCGCGCTGCAGATCCACGTGCAAAAGGCCGTTTTCCATCACCGCCTCGCCCACCTCGACGCCATCGGCCAGCACGAAACTGCGCTGAAACTGGCGCGCAGCTATGCCGCGATGCAAAAAAATGCGGTCTTGATCCGCCTCGTTCTGGCGGCCACGGATCACCAATTGCCGGTCTTCTACGGTGATCGCCAGATCCTCTTCGGCAAACCCTGCCACAGCCAGCGTGATGCGATAGCCGTATTCCGAAGTTTGCTCGATATTAAAGGGGGGATAGCCTTCGTTGCCTGTTTTTGCATTGCGCTCTAACAGGCGTTCCAACTGCTCGAACCCCAGCATATAGGGGTGAGAGGCCAGTGTTAGTTTCGTCATCGACACGTCCTTGATCTAAAGCGACAGTCCGGTTTCAGCCCCAAAGTGGCGACTGATGATGCAAATATGGGCATCCCTGTGCATCGGCGCAAGGGCTTTGCGAAACGGCGTAATTTCAGTATGTTACTTTCCTGCACTGGGAATAGAATCAACCAATGAATGCGCCAACCGATATTTCTATGAAGCCTGACGAGGTTTTGCGCGTCGAGCTTGAGATCTTCCGCCGCGAACATCGCGAGCTGGACGAGGCGATTTTTGCCCTGCAAGATCGCGGCACCGCCGATCAGCTGATGCTGCAGCGCATGAAGAAAAAGAAGCTGCGTCTTAAAGACATGATTGCCCTGTTGGAAGACCGCTTGACGCCAGACATCATTGCCTAACGGCGCGCGCTGGCTATAGTGCGCCACTTTAGAAACCGCTGGGGGTGCTGGGCATGCCAGAAATCAAGGTTGGAATCATCATGGGCAGTCAATCGGACTGGCCCACCATGAAAGAGGCCGCCGACGTGCTGACCGAATTGGGCGTGCCCTTCGAGGCGCGTATCGTATCGGCCCATCGCACCCCGGATCGGTTATGGGACTACGGCAAAACAGCCGTGGATCGTGGGCTGCAGGTGATCATTGCCGGTGCCGGCGGTGCTGCGCATTTGCCGGGGATGATGGCCTCGAAAACCCGGGTGCCGGTGATTGGTGTGCCGGTGCAAACCAAGGCGCTGTCTGGGGTTGATAGCCTCTATTCCATTTTGCAAATGCCGCGGGGCTATCCTGTGGCGACCATGGCCATCGGTGGGGCAGGGGCCAAGAATGCCGGGCTGATGGCTGCGCAAATGCTGGCGATGCACGATGCCGAGCTGGCCGCGCGCCTAGATCAGTGGCGGGCGGATCTGTCGGCCTCGATCCCTGACGAACCTGTTGATGACTAACGGCCCAAGGCCAAGTGGCGCATTTGACGCCTGAATTTGGAACATGACCATGACAACACCCCTTCCCACCGGCGCCACGATTGGCATTTTGGGCGGTGGCCAGCTGGGCCGCATGCTGGCGGTTGCGGCCAGCCGTTTGGGCCTGCGCTGCCATATTTTCGAGCCGGGCGCAAACCCGCCTGCGGGCGATGTGGCCCATGCCGTGACCACCGCACCCTACGAGGACGTGGACGCACTTGGCGCGTTTGCGGCGCAGGTCGATGTGATCACCTATGAATTTGAAAATATTCCCACCTCGGCGCTGGATGTGCTCGAGGCGCTGCGCCCCATCCGCCCGGGCCGCGAGGCGCTGCGCATCAGCCAGGACCGGCTGACCGAGAAAGAGTTTCTAACCGGGCTGGGGCTGCAAACCGCGCCATTCGCGGCGGTGGATACGGCCGATGATCTGGCCCGCGGCCTGGAACAAATCGGCGCGCCTGCCATTTTGAAAACCCGGCGGTTTGGCTATGATGGCAAGGGCCAAGCGCGGTTGAACAGTGCCGAAGACGCAGGCGCCGCCTTGCAGGAAATGGCTGGTGCGCCAGCGCTTCTTGAGGGGTTTGTGCCCTTTACCCACGAGGTTTCGGTGATTGCAGCACGCGGGGCCGATGGGGCGGTGGCCTGTTTTGACCCCGGCGAAAACGTGCATCGCAACGGTATTTTGCACACCACCACCGTGCCCGCGCGCCTGGCGCCTGCACAGCGCAGCGATGCCGTGCTGATGGCCGCGCGCATTTTGAACGCGCTTGATTATGTGGGTGTTTTGGGGGTGGAATTGTTTGTCACCCGCGCGGGTTTGGTGGTGAATGAAATCGCACCGCGCGTGCATAATTCCGGCCACTGGACACAAAATGGCTGCGCGATTGATCAGTTTGAACAGCATATTCGCGCTGTCGCAGGCTGGCCCTTGGGCGATGGCAAACGCCACAGCGATGTGGTGATGGAAAACCTGATTGGCGATGATATCGCAAAGGTGCCCGACATCGCCCGCGAGCCCCACGCGGCGCTGCATCTTTATGGCAAGGCCGAATGCAAGCCGGGCCGTAAAATGGGCCATGTCAACCGCATCAAGGCCGGTGCGGCCTGATGCGCGCGCTGTTGCAACGGGTCACGCAGGCCAGTGTCAGCGTTGATGGGCAGCGCATCGGCGCTTGTGGGCCGGGATTGTTGATTTTGGTCTGTGCCATGCAGGGCGATACCCAGGCCGAGGCCGATCATCTGGCCGCCAAAATCGCCAAGCTGCGCATTTTCAAGGATGAAGCGGGCAAGATGAACCGCTCGATCACCGATATTGGGGGCAGCGCCTTGGTTGTTAGCCAGTTTACGCTGGCGGCAGATACATCGCGCGGCAACAGGCCTGGGTTTTCCTATGCCGCAGCGCCCGCACAGGCCGAGGCGCTTTATGAATATTTCGCGGCGCAAATGGCGGCCCAGGGGGTGGCGGTGGAAACCGGCCAGTTTGGCGCTGATATGCAGGTAGATTTGCTGAATGACGGGCCTGTCACCATCTGGATGGATACGGCCAGCTAAGGGCTGCATCGCGCGGCATTTGTGACAGTTTGCCAACGTTTGCAGGGCCCGATTGCCCGATTGCTTGCCCTTGGCAGGGGCTTGGGCTAATGCCTGCCCCAACACGAGCGGCAAGGACACACGCCATGGCCAAGGAAAAGAAATCGCCCCGCCCCAAGGCGGAAACCCCCAAAGGCTTTCGCGACTATTTCGGTGCGCAAGTCACCGAGCGGGCCGAAATGCTGCAGAAAATTGCCGCGGTTTACCATCGCTACGGGTTTGACGCGCTGGAAAGCAGCGCTGTGGAAACCGTCGAGGCGCTGGGAAAGTTCCTGCCAGATGTCGATCGCCCCAACGAGGGGGTTTTTGCCTGGCAAGAGGCCGAAGACGACGGCAAGGGCGATTGGCTGGCATTGCGCTATGATCTCACCGCGCCCTTGGCCCGTGTTTATGCCCAGCACCGCAACGATCTGCCCACCCCCTATCGCCGCTACGCCATGGGGCCGGTCTGGCGCAATGAAAAGCCGGGGCCGGGGCGTTTTCGCCAGTTTTATCAATGCGATGCCGATACGGTAGGCGCGGCCAGCGTGGCCGCCGATGCCGAGATCTGCGCCATGCTGTCGGACGCATTGGAAGAGGTCGGGATCGCGCGCGGCGATTATCTGATCCGCGTCAATAACCGCAAGGTTTTGAATGGTGTGTTAGAGGCCACGGGCCTGGGCGACGATCAGGCGCGCAAAGACGCGGTGCTGCGCACCATCGACAAGTTCGACAAGGTGGGCACCGCTGGTGTGGCAGAATTGCTGGGCAAGGGGCGGCTGGATGCCTCGGGCGCCTATATCGATGGTGTGGGGCTGGCCGATGATCAGGCAGGCCCGGTTTTGGCGTTTCTCACCTCGAAAGGGGGCGATAACGCGGCCACTTTGGCCAACCTGCGCGCCGCCATCGGTGCCAGCGCCGTGGGCGCCGAGGGTGTGGATGAATTAGAGCAAATCGCAGGCCTGCTGGCCGCGGGTGGCTATGGCCCCGATCGCATTGTGATCGACCCGTCGGTGGTGCGTGGCCTTGGCTATTACACCGGCCCTGTGTTCGAGGCAGAGCTGACCTTTGAAATCTTGGATGAAAAGGGCCGCAAGCGGCAGTTCGGCTCGGTCGCCGGGGGGGGGCGCTATGATGATCTGGTCAAGCGTTTCACCGGGCAAGAGGTGCCAGCCACCGGCGTCAGCATCGGGGTCGATCGCCTGCTGGCGGCCTTGCGCGAAAAGGGCCGTGTGGCCAGCACCGAACAGGGGCCCGTTGTGGTTACGGTGATGGAGCGCGCCCGCATGGCCGATTACCAGGCCATGGTGGCAGAATTGCGCAGCGCCGGCATCCGTGCCGAGGTGTATTTGGGCAATCCGAAAAATTTTGGCAACCAGCTGAAATACGCCGATAAACGCCAATCGCCAGTGGCCATTATCGCAGGCAGCGACGAATTTGATGCAGGCATGGTGCAGATCAAAGACCTGATATTGGGCGCGCAAATTGCCCAAAATGCCACGCTTGAGGAATGGAAAGAGCGCCCAAGCCAATTCGAAGTGCCTCGTGATCAGATGCTGGCGCGCGTGCGTGCCATTCTAGATGGGCAGGGCTGATGACACCCCAAGCCATAGAAACCCAGCAAGCGGCGCGCCTGCGTGCGTTTTTTGCAGGCCACGGAGCTATGCCCGTGGAAACGGGTATTTTGCAGCCCGCGGGCACCCTGCTTGACCTTTATGGCGAGGATATCCGGGCGCGGGCCTATGTTACCTCGGATGCGCTGCGCGGCGAGCAAATGCTGCGCCCCGATTTTACCGTGCCGGTGGTGCAAATGCACATGGCCCATGGGGCGGCGCCCGCGCGTTATACCTATGCGGGGCCGGTGTTTCGCCGCCAGGAAGAAGACGCAGCACGCGCCAATGAATACCAGCAAGTGGGCTTCGAGCTGTTTGACGGCACCAACCCGGCCGAGGCCGATGCCGAGGTGTTTTGCCTGATCGCACAGGCATTGGGGCCCGCGCCATTGCGGGCCGCCACAGGCGATATCGGCATTTTGCTGGCGGCCGTTGACGCGCTGGAAACCACAGCGCCGCGCCGCGCCGCGCTGCGCCGCCATATCTGGCGCCCGCGCCGGTTTCGCGCCTTGATGGATCGCTTTTCAGGCCGTGCGCCGGTGCCTGCCAGCCGCCAAGCGGTGATCGCGGGCCAGCTGGCGCCAACTGGTGCACCAGAAATTGGCCTGCGCAGCATGGCCGAGGTCGAGGCGCGCATTGCCGCGCTGCGCGAAGATGCACAGGCGGGCCCGATACCGGCCAGCCAGGTGGCCTTGATCGATGCGATTTTGGATGTGCGCGAGGCCATGCCCTATGCGCTGGAACAGCTGCGCGATATCTCGGTTGATCTGCCCGCGATTGCGCCGGCTGTTGCGCGCATGGCCCAGCGGATGCAGGCGCTGGAACGCCGCGGCATCGATGTGGCGCGGCTGGATTTCGAGGCCAGCTACGGGCGCAGCTCCATGGAATATTACGATGGGTTCGTTTTTGGGTTTTACGCCGAAACACGCGCTGATTTGCCGGCTGTGGCCAGTGGTGGGCGCTATGATGCCTTGACGGCGGTGCTGGGGCAGGGCCGCTCGATCCCGGCGGTGGGCGGGGTGATCCGCCCGGGCCTGCTGGCAGAATTGGGGGCAGGGGAATGAGCGTGAAACTGGGTGTGCCGTCCAAGGGGCGGCTGATGGAAAAAACCTTTGAATGGTTTGCTGCCCGCGGCATCGCCCTGTCGCGTGCCGGGTCTGAGCGTGAATATGCCGGTATGGTGCAGGGGATCGACGGGGTCGAGCTGGTGTTGCTGTCTGCGGGCGAAATTCCACGGGAATTGGCCGCCGGGCGCATTCATTTGGGGGTGACGGGCACGGATTTGGTGCGCGAAAAGCTGGCAGGCTGGGAACAGCAGGTTGAAGAGCTGGCCGAGCTGGGCTTTGGCCATGCAGATCTGGTGATCGCGGTGCCGGCGTTTTGGGCAGATGTCGATTGCCTGGATGATCTGGATGCCGCCGCCGCCGCCTTTCGTGCCAAACACGGGTTTCGGCTGCGGGTGGCCACGAAATACCACCGTTTGGTGCGTGATTTCCTGCGTGACAATGGCGTGGCCGATTATCAGCTGGTAGACAGCCAGGGCGCAACCGAAGGAACGGTGAAAAACGAAACCGCCGAGGCGATTGCCGATATCACATCAAGCGGCGACACGCTGCGCGCCAATCACCTGAAAATACTCAGCGATGGGCTGGTGTTACGCTCGCAGGCCACGCTGTTTCGCGCCCGCCGCGCCGAGATGGACGCGGGCCAGCGGGCAGCAATGGCCAATCTGTCGGCTCGTTTAGGCCTATAACACCCCAATATCTGCCAGCGCGCCGGCCAGTTCGGGCGGCAGGCTGTCTTCATCTTGGCGGTTGGCTGGCAGATCTGCCGGGGCGTCAGATGCGGGCAGGTAGCGCCAGCCTTGAAACGGGCGTTTGGGCGCAGTGGTGGTGCGGATCAGCGTAGGATCCAGCACGATGGCGCAGCGGCGAATGCCATCTTGGCCCTGGGCCTCGTCCAGGCGCAAAATTTTCTGCCGGCATTGCACCAGGCCCTTGATCACCCAATAGATCGAGCCGCCATTCAGCACTTGGGCCTCGCGCTTGGGCCACATGCGGGTGATATGGCGCGGCAGCCCATCGCCAAAGCGTTTGCGATAGCTATCTTGCCACTGCGCCAGATCTTCTACGCTTTCAGTGCCAACGCTTAGCTTGAGCAGATGCACAGATTTATCCACAGAATCCCCCATATCTCTTACCCAATATGGTAGCCTATGGATATTGTGCTTCAAGCTGTTGTGGATTTCTTCTGAAATGGTCTATCTCACAGCCCTGCCGACAGACAAAGGATTCGCGCCATGACCCGTTTTGCTGCCCCGATCGCCGAACAGATATGGGATATGAAATATCGCTTCAAAGAGGCTGATGGCACCCCGGTTGATCGCAGTGTCGAAGACAGCTGGCGCCGCATTGCCCGCGCGCTGGCCTCGGTCGAGGCCGATCCGGCCCATTGGGAGCAGAAATTTTACGACGCGTTGGACGATTTCAAATACCTGCCCGCAGGCCGCATTACCGCAGGCGCGGGCACGGGCCGCAAGGTGACGCTGTTTAACTGTTTCGTGATGGGCACCGTGCCCGACAGCATGGGCGGCATTTTCGATATGCTGAAAGAGGCTGCGCTGACCATGCAGCAAGGCGGCGGTATCGGCTATGATTTCTCGACCATCCGGCCACGGGGCGCGGATGTAAAAGGCGTGGCGGCCGATGCATCGGGGCCATTGTCGTTTATGGATGTGTGGGATGCGATGTGCCGCACGATCATGTCGGCGGGCAGCCGCCGCGGCGCCATGATGGCCACGATGCGCTGCGACCACCCTGATATCGAAAGCTTTATCGAGGCCAAATCCGACCCGGCGCGCCTGCGCATGTTCAACCTGTCAGTTCTGGTCACAGATGCGTTTATGGAGGCGGTCAAGGCTGGGGGCAGCTGGGATCTGCAGTTTGATGGCAAAGTCTATCACACCGTCGAGGCGCGGGATCTGTGGAACAAGATCATGCGCTCGACCTATGATTTTGCCGAACCCGGGGTGATTTTCATCGACCGTATCAACGCGGCCAATAACCTGTCGTATTGCGAAACCATCGCGGCCACCAACCCCTGCGGGGAACAGCCGCTGCCGCCCTATGGCGCCTGCTTGCTGGGCTCGATCAACCTGGCCAAGCTGGTGGTAAACCCGTTTGGCAGCGATGCCGCGCTGGATGAGGGGGCGCTGAACGATCTGGTCGCCACGGCGGTGCGGATGATGGATAATGTGGTGGATGCCTCGAATTTTCCGCTGGAACAACAGGCGCAAGAGGCCCAAGCCAAGCGGCGCATCGGGCTGGGTGTGACGGGGCTTGCCGATGCGTTGCTGATGGTTGGCCAGCGCTATGGCAGCGACGAGGCCGCCGCCACCGCCGAAAATTGGCTAAAGGCCATTGCACGCGCGGCCTATTTGGCCTCGGTCGAGCTGGCGAAAGAAAAAGGCGCGTTCCCGCTGTTTGATGCCGAGAAATATCTGGCCTCGGGCACGATGCAGGCGATGGACGAAGATGTGCGCGCCGCCATCGCCGCCCATGGCATTCGCAACGCGTTGCTGACCTCGATTGCGCCGACCGGCACAATCAGCCTCTATGCGGGCAATGTCAGCTCGGGGATCGAGCCGGTATTTGCCTATAGCTACACGCGTAAAGTGCTGCAAAAAGACGGCAGCCGCACCGAAGAAGAGGTGGTGGATTACGCCGTGCAAATGTGGCGCGATCGCTTTGGCGATGCGGAGCTGCCCGATTATTTCGTAAACGCCCAAACGCTGGCGCCGCTGGATCACGTGAAAATGCAGGCGGCGGCGCAGAAATGGGTGGACAGCTCGATTTCCAAAACCATCAACTGCCCCGAAGATATCAGCTTTGACGATTTCAAAGATGTCTACATGACCGCTTATGAAACCGGCTGCAAAGGCTGCACCACCTACCGCCCCAATGATGTGACAGGCAGCGTGCTAAGCGTCAGCGAGGCCAGCGAAAAAGCCCCCGAGGCAGATCAGGGCGCTGATGTCATCTATATGTCGGAACCGCTGGATCGCCCGCAAGAGCTGGAGGGCAGCACCTACAAGCTGAAATGGCCCGATAGCGAACATGCAATTTACCTGACGGTGAATGACATCGTGATCAACGGCCATCGCCGGCCTTTCGAGGTGTTTATCAACTCGAAAAACATGGAACATTTCGCCTGGACCGTGGCGCTGACGCGCATGATCTCGGCCGTGTTCCGCCGCGGTGGGGATGTCTCGTTTGTGGTGGAAGAGCTGAAAGCCGTGTTTGACCCGCGGGGTGGGGCATGGATTGGGGGCAAATATATCCCATCGATCCTGGCCGCCATCGGTGGCGTGATCGAGCGCCACATGATTTCGATCGGCTTCATCGAAGGCGAGGGGCTGGGCCTGAAAAGCGACCCCCAGGCGCAGGTGGTGAATATGGATGCCCCGCGCGGCAAGGCATGCCCGTCTTGCGGCCAGTTTGATTTGAAAATGGTCGAGGGCTGCATGACCTGCCTCAGCTGTGGCCATTCTAAATGTGGCTAAGCCGGGCCTGAACAGGCAGGGTTAAGCGGCCGCTTTCCCCAAATGCCCAAAGGCGCCCCATAATGGGGCGCCTTTTTGCCATTAATAGACGCAGCGAAAGCCGATATAGACGGCGTAGAATGTGGCGGGCTTCCATTGCATGCCCTCGGCGCGGGTTTTGCTGGTGCCATACCACCAACTGCCCCCCGCTGTCAGGGCCGTATCGCCCTGCCGGTCGGCCAGCCATTCCCAAACATTGGCGCCCATATCATAAAGCCCGTTCACCCCTTGTTTGGTGGTGCCCACGGGCACATGCTGGGTGTTGTTGGTGTTCATTCCCGTTGGGTCTGCGCCAACAGGGTAGGGGTAGGTTACGCCTGTATCAAAACCATCGGGCGGCGATGGGCGCTGCTCGGTATAGGCGGCTGATAGCCATTCGGCCCGCGTGGGCAGGCGCCCACCGGCGGCTTTGCAATAGGCATCGGCCTCGGCCCAGGTCAGATGCACGGCGGGTTCATCTGGTTTTGCAGCGCCACCTTGGGGGGTGCGATAGCTCCAACCCGGGCGCCGCTGCCAGCCCGCGCCCCATTCAAACCCGCCCCCTTCGCGTTCGGCGGTTGTGATCAGTGCGTTTGCGGCGGCGTATTCGGCAAATTCGGCAACGCTGACTTCGGTTTGATCGATCGCAAAGCCCGGCAATTGCACAGTGCCTGCATGGGCAGTCGTGCATGCCAATAGCCCAAGCGCTGGCAACAGGCGCATTTCTATACCTCCGTTCAAAACCTGGTTTCTGTGCAGTTTAGGCCGCGCCGGTGGGCTGGCTAATCACAAACTGCGGAACTGATCCGCGCAGGCCTGATGCGCATTGGTATAGGGCGGGCGGTGTTTTGTGGCTTTGTCACAGTGCTGGCCTAGCTGTGGGAAGATCGCGCAAAGGGAAAATGCAGACTGATGGCAGATATGGTGATTATCATGGGCTCGGGCCCCGGTGTGCTGAACGCACAGCACATGACACGCGGCCCAGGCCACCAGATTGTTGCCATCAACAACGCCTGGCGCGTACGCAATGATTGGGATTGGCTGATTCACCCCGAAGATTTCCCCCAAGATCGGCAGCCCCAGGTGCTGGCCAGTGGTCAGCGGCTCATTGGTGCCAAAGATTATGTTCCCGTGCAAAACCGGTATGGTGGCTTTGTCTATGCTGGTGGCACGATGGCATTCACCGCGGCATATTGGGCGCTGGGTGCGCTAAAGCCGCGGGTGATTGCGATGATTGGCTGCGATATGATCTACCCCCAAAAGGGGCCCACCCATTTTTACGGCACCGGCACAGCAGACCCGCTGCGCGATGACGTCACCCTGCGATCGCTCGAGGCTAAATCAGCGCGCCTATGGGTGTTGGCGGCACAGGCAGGCTGCGCAGTGGTCAACCTGTCAGATGCGCCCCGCAGCCGCCTGCTATATCCGCGTGCCGGGTTTTCACAGCTTGCAGCGGTCAAACCGCCCCGCTTTGACGGGGCAAGCGTGGCCAAAGCCCAAAGCGCCGAGGCAAAGGCCGGCTATTTCGTGGCATCGGGAAAATACTGGAAAGAGCAACAGCGCTTTGATGTGGATGTGATCGATCACATAGACCAGCTGTGGCTGATGGCTGCAGAGCAGCGGCTGATGGCCGCCTAAAAGACTTAACTGAGAGGGTTAAGTGGTGCCCGGGGGCGGAATCGAACCACCGACACGAGGATTTTCAATGCAGATGGCAGTAGATTTCTGTTCGATTACTGTGAGTTAGCATACTGATTTTTTGGTGTGCGTAAAAGTGTGTTTTTGATGATTTGGGGGTGAACGGATTGAGAACACTGTGTTGAACACAGTGTTTGCGACGGTTTGTTAGGCATCAACCTCATTCTGCTTTATTCAAAAGGAGATATGGGTTTAAAAGGTCAGCCATGGTTCACCATGAGCCAAGTAATGTGTGGTTTGAACCCACGCAGTGAGCTACGAATTATCACATCGGTACCAGATGCAATAGCCGGCACCTAGACTTGGATGAAAAGATATGGGACGATTGCAGCTTTAGAGCGCTGGAGTTATATCTTACGCAAACGGCCAAAAGAGGGGATCGATGCGCCTTATATCATTAGTGTTGGGAGGGTTTGTTGCATGCTCTTCGGCTTTAGCAGATGAGAAGACAGATTTGATCGCCGAGCTGCAGCTAACCATGCAAAGGCACGTAGACCAGTCTTTAGTTGATGGTGCCATTCAACGGCGTGACTTTGAGACCGGCGAGGTGGTTAAATACTTTCCTATTGATACGCACTCTATGGTTATGTCTTTGGATGAAGACTATGTCCTTTGTTTGGATTTAACTACAGAGACTGGGTCTTCAGTCCCCGTCGATTTCTACATTACCGAAACTGGAAGTGGCTTTCGCGTATACCAGACTGAGATCAACAATCGTGAGGTGCTCGAAAACTTAATGAAAGCGGGCCGTGTTGAACGTGTCAAATAGTTAGTAAGGTTTTATTTTGCTCCAATTGCCACGACCAACAGTTCTGTTTCTTAAGCTGTTACTTTTCACATTCCCAACTTTTCTTTTGCTTGCGGG
>CAJXSO010000023.1 GCA_913061505.1 uncultured Lutimaribacter sp. | reverse complement strand
CCCCCGACACGCGGATTATGATTCCGCTGCTCTAACCAACTGAGCTACTCCGCCACGGTGAGCGCGGTTTATGCAAAGCCGCGGGCGTGGTCAAGACAGGAAACCGCAGTTTTTTGCCGGCGCCCTGCATCTTTTTCTGTCTCAGCTGCGCCAGTCAAAAAACCCAGGCCCCGCCTGTTCTAGCAGGTCACGCGCCATATCGGTGCCCAAAGCCGCCGCATCCGAGATGGGGGCGGTGCGATCGGCGGTGATGCTTTCCGACCCATCGGGGCGCAAGACCTCGCCGCGCAGGCGAATGGTGGCGCCATCCAATTCGGCCAAACCTGCGATGGGTGTCTCGCACGAGCCATCCAACGCGGCCAAAAATGCGCGTTCTGCAGCCAGCCGCTGGCCGGTGGGGCCGTGGTGGATGGCCTGCAGCATGGCATGCGTGTCATGATCTGCTTGCCGCCGCTCGATGCCGATTGTGCCTTGCGCCACGGCTGGCAGCATGTCTTCGGGGGCTATGGCTGTGCGTGCCACCTCGTCCATGCCCAGCCGGTTCAGCCCCGCCATGGCCAAAAACGTGGCTTCGGCCACGCCATCGCCCAGCTTTTTCATCCGCGTCTGCACGTTTCCGCGAAACTCGACCACTTGCAGATGGGGAAATTTGTTCAGCAGCTGTGCCCGCCGGCGCAGCGAGGACGAGCCCACCTTGGCACCCGCAGGCAGGGCATGCAGCCCCGGAAACGTTAGGCTGACAAAGGCATCGCGCACATCCTCGCGCGGCAAATAGCAATCCAGCACCAACCCGTCGGGCTGCGCCACGGGCATATCTTTCATCGAATGCACCGCAATATCGATGCGCCCGTCAAGCAGCTGTTCTTCAATCTCTTTGGTAAACAGCCCCTTGCCGCCGATTTCTTTCAAAGGCCGGTCTTTGGCAATCAGCGCAGCATCATCGCCGGTGGTTTTAATCACCACGATTTCAAAGGCATCTTCGGGCAGTTGAAAGGCCTGCATCAGGCGCGCGCGGGTCTCGTAGGCTTGCGCCAAAGCCAGCGGCGATCCGCGGGTGCCGATCTTCAAAGGTGAGGCGGGGGTGGGCAATTGCGTTGTCATAATGTTTGCTTAGACGTGTCAGATTGTTCTGACAAGTCGCTCGTTCTTGACATAGGCTTATTGCCAGTGGTCCAAGGGCGGTAACGGAAAGGAATTATCATGGCAGAAAAAACAATTTTAAAGGCGCTGGCAGGCGAAACTCAGGCGGTGCCCCCAATTTGGATGATGCGCCAAGCCGGGCGTTACCTGCCAGAATACCGTGCCACCCGCGCACAGGCGGGCGATTTTTTGTCGCTGTGCTACAACTCGGATCTGGCGGCCGAGGTCACGCTGCAGCCCATTCGCCGCTATGGGTTTGATGCGGCGATTCTGTTTGCCGATATCTTGCTGTTGCCACAGGCGCTGGGGGCAGATCTGTGGTTTGTCACCGGCGAGGGCCCGCGCCTGTCAACCATCACCACCCCAGACCAGCTTGCGCAGCTAAAGCCCGTCGATGAAATCGATGCCACGCTGAACCCGGTTTATGAAACCGTGCGCATTCTGGCCCGTGAACTGCCGCGCGAAACCACGCTGATTGGCTTTGCCGGGGCCCCATGGACGGTGGCCACCTATATGATTGCCGGCCGCGGCACCAAAGACCAGGGGCCAGCCCATGCGCTAAAGGCCGAAAACCGCCCCCTGTTCGAGGCGCTTTTGGCGCGCATCACCGAGGCCACCATCGAATATCTGTCGCGCCAGATCGATGCCGGTGCCGAAGTGGTCAAGATTTTCGACAGCTGGGCAGGCTCGCTAAAGGGCGAAGATTTCCAGCGCTACGCCGTGGCCCCCGCCGCGCAGATTATCGCCGCATTGAAAGCCCGCCACCCCAACACCCCCATCATCGCCTTCCCGCGCGAGGCCGGCGATGGCTATATCGGCTTTGGCAAACAAACCGGCGCCGATTGTGTGGCCGTGGATGACAGCGTAAGCGCAGAATGGGTGGCCCAGCACGTGCAGCCTGATGGCTGTGTGCAGGGCAACCTGAAATCGTCGCATATGGTGACAGGCGGGCAGGCGCTGATCGATGAAACCAAACGCATCGTGCGCGCCCTTTCAAACGGGCCACATATTTTCAACTTGGGCCACGGCATTACACCCGATGCCGACCCCGACAATGTGCAACGCATGATCGACGCGGTGCGCGGGGCCTAAGCGCCCCCGCCACCGGCGCACAGCTGCACCCGGCTGCGGCCCGGGCCATGTCGCATGGCCTAGGCCGGGTTGGCGCGCCCCGCGCGGTTGACCAGCCAAACACCCGTGACACAAATCAGCATGCCCAGCAGGGCAAGGGGTGTCATCTTTTCGCCCAGCACGCCCCATGCAATTAACAGGGCAAGCGGTGGCACCAGATACATCAGCGCCGAAATCCGCGTGGCATCGCCGCGTTGCAACAGCCCCACAAACAGGCTGATCGATACGATGGAATTCACAATCACCAAATAGGCCAGCGAAATGGCCAGCTCGGTGCCCCAATCGATATGGCCAATACCACTAATCCAGGCCACCGGCACCAGCACCGCCGCCCCCACGATATATTGCACCAGCCCGCCCACCACAGGGTCGGTGCGGCGGCCGTGCCATTTTTCAAACAAGGTCGCCGCCGTCATTCCCGCCAGCGCCATCAGCGCAAACAGCACCGCCCCCCAGGGGCTGGGCCCCAATGTGCCACCGGCGGCAATCACCACAACCACGCCAGCCAGGCCCAAAACCAGGCCAAGCCACAATTGCGTGGTATAGCGGCTGCCTGTGACCAAGGGCGACAGGCTGGCCACCAAAATGGGCTGCAACGCCATGATAATGGCCGTGGTGCCCGCATTCATGCCATAATCCATCGCCTGATAGGCCAGGCCGAAATAGACGCATTGTATCAAAAACCCGGTGGCAGCAATCGCCGCCCAATGGCGCCATCCGCTGGGCCAGGTGGGGCGATGCACCAATAGCACCGGCAGCAGCACCAGCACCGCAAGGCTATAGCGCAGCGCCAGCAGCGTCATGGGTTTGATATGGGGCAGGCCCATCTTGGCAAAGCTGTATCCAGCCGCCCAAAACAGCACAAAGGCCATGGGCGCCAGGCGCCAGAAAAGCGGTTCGGGGGCATGGGGTGTGGGCGTGCTCATGGCGGCAGAATGCGCCCAGCCCACGCCCCCCACAAGGCCGCAAGACTACGGCCAAAATGCGGTATGCGTTGTTTCCTGCCGCAGAACGATACCAATAAAACCCCTCTTTTGTCCCGCGTGTGCCCCAGTGCTGCCCGAATTCGGCGCGAATTTTGCACGCAGCGCTTAGCAACTGGCGAAAAGGACATAAGGCATGGATCGTTTGACCGAGATGGAGGCATTTGCAACCGTCGTAGACCAAGGCGGCTTTACCGATGCAGCCAAAAAGATGGGTATTTCAAAATCGGCTGTTTCGAAACATGTCTCTAGCCTCGAGGCGCGTTTGGGTGCGCGATTGCTCAACCGCACCACCCGCCGCGTCAGCCCCACAGAAATTGGGCTGGCCTATTATGACCGCGCCCGCCGCGTGTTAAGCGATGCGGGCGAGGCCGATGCGCTGGTGGCCTCGATGCAATCGGCACCCACAGGGCTGTTACGCTTAAGCGTGGCTACAGATTTTGGCGTGAACCACCTGTCACCGATCTTGGGGGATTTTTTGCAGAAATATCCAGAAATCACGGTGAATATGGTGCTGAACAATCGCTATGTCGAGCTGATCAGCGAGGGCTTTGATATGGCCATTCGCATGGGCGATCTGGAAGACAGCAGCCTGCGCGCCCGCAAACTGACCGAAACGCAAATGCGCATGATTGCAGCCCCCAGCTATTTTGAAAAACATGGCCGCCCTGAGCGCTTGGATGATTTGAACGCCCACAAATTGCTGCACTATTCGAACCAGGCCTCGGGCAATGCATGGAAAATCACCGCCCCCTCGGGCGAAGAGCGCCAGATTCGCAGTGCCGGCTGGCTGTCGGTTAATGATGGGCAATCGCTGCTGAATGCCTGCATCGCCGGGCTGGGCATCGCCTATCTGCCCTCGTTTTTATATGCCAACGCCATGGAACAGGGCCAGGTGGTGGATGTTATGCCAGATCTGCCCGTTGAAAGCACAGGCATTTACGCCGTTTACCCACCGGGCCGCTTTACCCAGCCCAAGGTGCGGGCGTTCATCGATTTTCTGGTGGCGCATTTCAGCGAAAAGGGCGGGCAAGGCTGGTAAGATGCGCCCTATTTGGCGCGCCCCCATCAGCCCCAATGGACAGCGCGCAATCGGTCAGATAATCACAGGCCCATGGCCAAAACGAAAACAGACCCGAATTACAAGATCATCGCCGAAAACCGGCGGGCGCGGTATGATTATGCCATCGAGGAAGATATCGAATGCGGCATCATGCTGCTGGGATCCGAGGTGAAATCACTGCGCCAAAAGGCGGCCAATATCGTGGAATGTTACGCAGCCGTAGAAGAGGGCGAGCTGTGGCTGGTCAACAGCTATATCCCCGCCTACGAGCAAGCCAAAACATGGGGCCACGAAGAGCGCCGCAAGCGCAAGCTGCTGGTGTCAAAAAAAGAGCTGTCGCGGCTGTGGAATGCAACCCAGCGCAAGGGCATGACGCTGGTGCCTTTGGTGTTGTATTTCAACCATCGTGGCATCGCCAAGCTAAAGCTGGGCATCGCCAAGGGTAAGAAAAACGTCGACAAACGCGCAACCGAGGCCAAGCGCGATTGGAACCGCCAAAAACAGCGGCTGTTGCGGCACTCTGGCTAGTGCTGCAACACTTGTCAGCATCCGCCCCCCGATGTAGGCAGAGAACAGACATCAAACTGGGGGGATCACCATGGCCAATGACGACCCGAAGGTGCTGGTTTCAACCGAATGGCTGGCCGCACATTTGAAAGACCCGGATCTGCGCATCCTTGATGCCAGCTGGTTGTTGCCCGGCGTCGAGGGCGATGCCAAGGCCGCCTATGACGCGGCCCATATCCCCGGTGCACGCTATTTCGATATAGACGATATCAGCGATCACCGCTCGGAATTGCCGCATATGGCCCCTCCGATCGAAAAATTCATGTCGCGCCTGCGGGCCATGGGCGTGGGCGATGGCCACCAGGTGGTGGTCTATGACAATATCGGCATCTATTCCGCCCCGCGCGTGTGGTGGACGTTCAAGCTGATGGGCCAGGAAAACATCGCAGTGCTGGATGGTGGCTTGCCCAAATGGCTGGCCGAAGGCCGCCCCACCGAAGACCTGCCCCCAATGGTGCGCGACCGCCACATGACGGTGCGCCGCCAGGCGCATTTGGTGCGCGATGTTACCCAGGTGTCATCCGCCTCGAAACTGGGTGATCACGAAATTCTCGATGCCCGTTCGGCCGGGCGGTTCAGCGGCACCGACCCCGAGCCGCGCGCAGGCCTGCGCGGCGGGCATATTCCTGGCTCGAAAAACGTGCCTTTCACCAGCTTGCTTAATGCCGATGGCACCATGAAAACCCCAGATGCATTGCGCGCCGTGTTCGCCGCAGCAGGCGTTGACCTGGCCAAACCCGCAATCACCACCTGCGGTTCTGGGGTGACAGCGGCCATCATCAGCTTGGCGCTGGAACGTATCGGCAAAACCGACCATTCGCTTTATGACGGCTCATGGACAGAATGGGGGGCGTTCCCCACCTTGCCCGTCGCAACCGGAGACCATTGATGTTTTCTTCCCTAAAGGAACAGCCTGCAGATAAAATTCTGCAGCTTATGCAACTGTACAAAGACGATCCGCGCCCCAGCAAAATTGACCTGGGCGTAGGCGTTTACAAAAACGCCCAAGGCGTCACGCCCGTAATGCGTGCAGTAAAAGCGGCCGAACAGAAGATTTGGCAAGACCAAGACAGCAAATCTTACGTGGCACTGGCGGGCGATCCGGCCTATGCCGATGCGATGATCTCGCTGGTTTTGGGCGATGCCGTAGCGCCGGCCAATGTGGCCGCTGTGGCCACCCCCGGTGGCACTGGCGCCGTGCGCCAGGCCTTCGAGCTGGTGCGCATGGTCAACCCCGATGCGCGCGTCTTTGTATCAAACCCGACATGGCCCAACCACGTCAGCATTTTGAAATATCTCAACATGCCCGTGGTTGAATACCGCTATTTCGATGCCGAGACCCGCGGCGTAGATGCCAATGCCATGCTGGCCGATCTGGAACAGGCCCAGGCCGGCGATGTGGTGCTGCTGCATGGCTGCTGCCACAACCCAACAGGCGCCAACCTGAATGCAGCCGAATGGCAGGCGGTGGTCGAGGTGCTAAACCGCAAGGGCGCGATCCCGATGATCGATATCGCCTATCAGGGTTTTGGCGACGGTCTGGAAGAAGATGCCGCCGCCACCCGCATGGTGGCCGCCTCTGTGCCCGAATGCCTGATCGCTGCCAGCTGTTCCAAAAACTTTGGCGTTTACCGCGAACGCACTGGTATTTTGATGGCCATCTCGAACGATGCCAGCCTGAAAGGCGTGATGCAGGGCAATTTGAATTTCCTCAACCGCCAGAATTATTCTTTCCCGCCAGATCATGGCGCGCGCATTGTCAGCACCATTTTGCACACGCCCGAACTGCGCGCCGATTGGGCCGCCGAGCTGGAAGAGGTGCGCCTTTCCATGCTGGGGCTGCGCACCCAACTGGCAAGCGAGCTGCAAAAACTGTCAGGATCCGACCGTTTTGCCTTTATCGCCCAACACCGCGGCATGTTCTCGCGCCTGGGGGCCAGCCCAGAGCATGTAGAACGCCTGCGCGCCGAACACGCCATTTACATGGTGGGCGACAGCCGCCTGAATATCGCAGGGCTTAATGCACAATCGGTGCCGATCTTGGCCAAAGCCATTATCGACGTGGGCATTTAAACCCAAACCCAAGCTTAAAAAAACGCCCCCGACAGGGGGCGTTTTTGTTTGGCCACTTGCGCTATTGATTGCCGCGAAAACTACACCTATAGTTGTATTTTGTTGTGTGTAATTCTAGGTGTCGTTTGCCGCCCCACATCCCACCCGCTGCTGAAAAGCCCAGTTTGTATATTTTTCTTGATGAGGGTGGCAATTTTGATTTCTCAGCAAAAGGCACGCGGTTTTTTACAGTCAGCGCCGTCAGCCTATACCGGCCGTTCACCCTGCATCAGCTGTTAGATCATTACAAATACGACCTGATCGAATACCGCATCACCCCCCGCATCGATACCGAGTATTTTCACTGTGCAGATGACAACCGGTATGTGCGGGAAAAAATCTTTACACTCCTCGGTGAACACCTGCCCAAAAACTGTGTCGATGCCGTGATTGTTGAAAAACGAAAAACGCACCCTTCTTTGCAGGTGGCGGAAAAGTTTTACCCAAGGGTATTGGGGTATCTTTTGCAATATGCACTAAAAATACCACTCCATCGCGCAGGCGAGGTGGTGGTTATCACAGACACGCTGCCGCTTTTAAAAAAGCGTGCCGCGATTGAGAAAGGCATAAAAACCGAGCTGGCCCGCATATTGCCAAAGGATACGCCCTACAGGCTGATGCACCATGCCTCGCGTGCCCATTACGGGCTGCAAATCGCCGATTACTGTAACTGGGCGATCTTTCGAAAATGGGAATCGGGCGATGCAAAGGCACATCGCCAAATCGCCGCGCAGATCCGCAGCGAGTTTGACATCTTCCAATCGGGATCGACGTATTTTTACTGAAAATGACCCCCCCAACTACCTTGCGGAGAACCCCTTGGGTTCTTTTCGTTGGGGGGGAACCTTTGGTAGAAAGATGGAGGAAAGGCGCCAAAAAATCAAGATTTCAGTGACAAAAATGCATAAAATGTTTTGCACTTTGGTAAACTGGGTGCACCCCGCAGCCGATCGCCCCCGGTGGGGGCGTTTTTGTTTGGCCACTGTTGGGCTGCTTAATCGATCAGCCCAGCGTGGCGCATGGCGGCGTCCATGCGCTGTTTGGTGGCATCAGTGAGGCTGGTCAGGGGCAGGCGCACCTCGTCGCTGCACAGGCCCAGGCGCCACATGCCATATTTGGCACCAGCCACGCCCGGCTCGGCGAAAATGGCCTCGTGCAGGGGCATCAGGCGATCTTGGATCTCTAGCGCCTTGGCATAATCGCCTTTCAGCGTCGCCTCTTGGAATTCGGCGCACAGGCGCGGCGCCACATTGGCTGTTACCGAAATACACCCCACCCCGCCATGGGCGTTAAAGCCCAGCGCCGTGGCATCCTCGCCCGACAGCTGGATGAAATCTTTGCCACAGGTGATGCGCTGTTTCGGCACGCGGCTTAGATCGCCGGTTGCGTCTTTCACCCCAACGATACGGGGCAGCTTGGCCAGCTCGCCCATGGTGTCGGGCAGCATATCCACCACCGAACGGCCGGGGATGTTATAAATAACGATCGGCAGGGTGCAGCAATCGTGCAGGGCGGTGAAATGCGCCACCAGCCCGCGCTGGGTGGGTTTGTTGTAATAGGGCGTCACCACCAATGCCGCATCTGCGCCCACGCGTTCTGCGTGCTGGATCAGGCGAATGCCTTCCAGCGTGTTGTTGCTGCCCGCACCAGCGATCACCGGCACACGGCCCGCCACCGCCTCGACCACCACTTCGATCACGCGCTCATGCTCGTCATGGGTTAGCGTGGGGCTTTCGCCGGTGGTGCCCACAGGCACAAAGCCATGGCTACCCTCGCCGATATGCCACTCGACCAGCTTTTTCAGCGTCTCATAGTCCACTTCGCCGTTTTTAAACGGCGTGACCAAGGCGGGAAGGCTTCCCTTGAACATGTGACGCTCCTTTTTCAAATGGGCCGCTTGCCCCTGCGATTCTTGCCGAAACCTAGCCGCCACCAATTGATCTGCCAAGTTCGTGAATTGCAGCGCGGCAGCGGGCCAGATAGGCTGGCGCCGTTCTATCGGTAATCTCAGTGGAAAATGCAAGCCATGTTGCGCATTCTGGGGCTGTGTATGGCCCTTTGCCTGCCCTTCGCCGTGATGGCGCAAACCGGGCCCAAACCCCTGGCCAGCGCCCTAGACGCTGCGCGCGCAGGCAATTGGGATAATGCACGCGTGTTAGCGGCGCGCGCGGGGGCGCCTGCACCCGATCTGGTGGAATGGCATCGCCTACGCACAGGCATTGGCACCCTGCCCGAGGCGCTGGCCTTTTTGGCGCGCAACCCCGATTGGCCCGGCCTGGCGCTGCTGCGCAAACGCACCGAGGCGCAGGCAGATCAGGCCAGCACGGCCGATGTGCTGGCGTTTTTTGCCAGTGAGCCGCCGCAAACCGGGCCAGGCGCTCTGGCCTATGCCCGCGCCTTGGTGGCCAATGGCCAAAAAACAGCGGCCGCCACGATGCTGGCCCGCCTATGGCCAGAGCTGGCGCTGGATGAGGCGGAATTCCAAGCGTTTATTGCCGCCTTTCCCACCGAACTGGCGCCGCATCACATTGCCCGCACCGACGCCTTGTTGTGGCGCGGTGACGGGGCCGAGGCCCAGCGCATGGTGCCGCTATTGCCCGCTGGCTGGCAGGCCTTGGCGCGCGCCCGCATCGCCCTGCGCGCCGAGCGTGATGGCGTCGATCCCCTGATCGCCGCGGTGCCTGCCGCCTTGGCCAGCGACCCAGGGCTGGCCTATGACCGCTTTCACTGGCGCATTCGAAAGGGGCGCACCGATGATGCGTTGCAATTGCTGCTGGAACGCAGTGCCAGCGCCGCTGATCTGGGCCAACCCGCGCGTTGGGCGGGGTGGCGCACCTATTTGGCCCGCAGCCTGATGCGTGATGGGCGCGCAGCCCAGGCCTATATGGCCGCCAGCAGCCATCACTTGCCGCCGGGCAGCGCCTATGCCGAATTGGAATGGCTGTCGGGCTATATCGCGCTGCGTTACCTGGGCGATGCGGCATTGGCGCGCGATCATTTCCAGCGCTTGCGCAGCGCTGTGTCTACGCCAATTTCACTGGGGCGCGCAGGCTATTGGATTGGCCGCGCACAAGAGGCATTGGGCGATCCGGGCGCGGCGCGCATTGCCTATGCCGAAGGCGGGCAATACCAAACCAGCTTTTACGGGCTGCTGGCCGCCGAGCGGGGGGGTATCCCCCCCGACCCGGCCTTGCGCGGCGATCAGCGCTATCCTGATTGGCGCCAGGCCCCATTCACCCAAAGCCGGGTGTTCCAGGCCGCTATTTTGGCGCTGAACGCCGGGCAAACCTCGCTTGCCGAACAGTTCTTTATCCATCTGGCCGAAGGGCTGGATGAAATCGGGCTGGGGCAGCTGGGGCAAATGGCGCAAGATCTGTCTGCCCCGCATTTGGCCGTGATGATCGGCAAAGAGGCAGCAGGCCGCGGCATCACCTTGCCGGGGCCCTATTACGCGCTGCACCCCTTGCAAGAGATGGCAATGCCGGTGCCCACCGAACTGGCGCTGGCGATTGCCCGGCGCGAAAGCGAATTTGACCCCGCCGTTGTCAGCGGCGCCGGCGCGCAGGGGCTGATGCAGCTGATGCCCGCCACCGCCGCTGAAATGGCCAAAAAGCTGGGCCTGAACCATGACCCGCGCCAAGTGCTGGCCGATCCCGCCTATAATGCCCGGCTGGGCACCGCCTATCTGGCGCATTTGGCCGAACGTTTTGGTGGCAATGTGGTGATGATGGCCGCCGCCTATAACGCCGGGCCCAGCCGCCCCGAGCGTTGGATCGAAGAATTAGGTGACCCGCGCCAAGGGCAGCTAGATATCGTGGACTGGATCGAACATCTGCCGTTTAACGAAACCCGCAACTACGTAATGCGGGTGTCTGAAAGCCTGCCGATCTACCGCGCCCGCATGGGGCGTGCGCCCCACCCTGTGCCCTTTAGCCAGGAACTGGTGGGCCAAACAATGCAGGCTAAATAGAGGGCCAAATAGCAAACAGGCGCGCCCGTGATGGGGCGCGCCTGTTTTTCAAACCATTGAAAGTGCAGCGTTTAGGCGTTGATCATATCCCACTGGCGCACGATCACCTCGGCCTGTTTGATCGATGCGATATCAACCAGCCGGCCTTTATAGACAGTGGCACCCTCGCCTTTGGCTTTGGCCTCTTCCATGGCCGCCAGAATTTCGCGCGCCTCTTGCACAGCCGCCTCGGAGGGGGTGAATACCTCGTTGGCCAGGGCCACCTGTTTGGGGTGAATGGCCCATTTGCCCACCATGCCCAGCGTGGCCGAGCGCAGCGCTTGGGCGCGGAACCCCTCGTCATCGGAAAAATCGCCAAAAGGCCCATCAACCGGCAGCACCCCATGGGTGCGGCAGGCCGCAACAATGGCGGTCTGGGCCCAATGCCACGGGTCAGACCAATATTTCTGGCCTTCGCGCAGCATATAATAGCCCTCTTGCGTGCCACCGATGCCGGTGGTGGCCATGCCCATCGAGGCGGCAAAATCTGCTGCGCCCAGGCTCATGGCCTGCAGGCGGGGGCTGGCTGCGGCAATTTCTTCGACATGGGCGATACCCGCGGCGCTTTCGATGATCACCTCGAAGGCGATGCGCTTTTTGCGGCCCTTGGCGGCCTCGATCGCGCTGACCAAAGCATCGACCGCGTAAATATCGGCGGCATTGCCCACCTTGGGAATCATGATCTGGTCTAACCGCTCGCTGGCGTTTTCCAGCAGGTCTACAACGTCGCGATACCAATAGGGCGTATCCAGCCCATTGATGCGCACGCTTAGGGTTTTGTTGCCCCAGTCCACATCACCAATCGCCTGAATAACGTTTTGGCGCGCGCTGTCTTTATCGCTGGGCGCCACGGAATCTTCGAGGTCGATGTTGATCACATCTGCGGCGCTGCCGGCCATTTTTTCGAAAATTGCAGGGCGCGAGCCGGGGCCAAACAGCTGGCAGCGGTTGGGGCGGGCCACAGGGGCGGGTTGCGTGCGGAAGGACATGGGGCAGCTCCTTGCGTAATGATGTTTCATCCGAATTGCGCCAAGGGTTATGAAATTGCGCAGTTAGACGCAAGAAGGTTTTGCACTCGCAGAAAGGCACGCCGCAATGCAGCGTGATTAATTCGCAGGCACTTGGCAAAAATGCAAAAACATTCGACGATTTTGTGCAAATTCCGAATATTCTTTCACATCTACACTGTAATGCGCTGAGAAACGAAACTTTTCCCAAACCAAATCTTAGACACTGCCGCAACAGTTTGCCCGAAAGGTTCCGCCATGATTCAAACACCCTATCTTCTGTTTTTGGGCGACGCGCCCGATCAATTGGCCGCAAAAGTGGCCCAAGGCATCAAGGATTGGCGCCCAGATAACGCCGTTGGCCAATACCGCATGGAAGGGTGCAAGGCCGATATGGGGCTGACCGATATGAGCCTGGCCGAAGCCCGGGCCGCCGGCGCGAAAACCTTGGTTATTGGCGTGGCCAACCGCGGCGGTGTGATCAGCCAAGCCTGGAAAAAGGTGCTGGTTGCCGCGCTGGAAGAGGGGTTTGATCTGGCCTCGGGCCTGCACAACCTGCTGCGCGACGAGCCCGATTTGGTGGCCGTGGCCCAGGCATGCGGGCGCCAATTGCACGATGTCCGCGTGCCCTCGGTGCAATATCCCATCGCCAATGGCGTCAAGCGCAGCGGCAAGCGCTGCTTGGCCGTGGGCACCGATTGTTCGGTGGGCAAGATGTATACCGCGCTGTGCATGGACCGCGATATGAAGGCACGCGGGCTGAAATCGTCGTTCCGGGCCACCGGCCAGACCGGCATTTTGATCACCGGCGACGGCGTGCCCTTGGATGCGGTGATTGCCGATTTCATGGCCGGCTCTATCGAATGGCTGACCCCGGATAATGACCCCGACCATTGGGATATGATCGAGGGGCAGGGCAGCTTGTTCCACGTATCATATTCCGGTGTCACCATGGCCTTGGTGCATGGCGGCCAGCCAGATGCCTTGGTGGTGTGCCACGAACCAACCCGTGCCCATATGCGTGGCTTGCCCGGCTATACATTGCCCAGCCTCGAAGATGTGCGCGACGTGGCGCTGCGCCTGGCGCAGGTGGCCAACCCCGCCTGCCAGGTGATCGGGTTCTCGATCAACACCCAGCACATGCCCGAGGCCGAGGCGCGCGCCTATCTGGCCGATGTCGAGGCGCGCTTGGGCCTGCCCGCCACAGACCCGTTCCGCTTTGGCGCGGATAAATTGGTAGACGCGCTGGCCGCTCTTTGACAGATCTTGCAGCAGGGCGGCCCCGGTTTGGGGCCGCCGATCAAACAAAAGGAAGCGGGCCATGCAAATAGATGTGCAGCGCGATGTGTTTCGTTTGGCGCAGGTCTTTACCATCAGCCGCGGCAGCCGCACCGAGGCACAGGTGCTGACGGTGCGCATCAGCGATGGGGGCTTGCAAGGCTGGGGCGAATGCGTGCCCTATGCGCGCTATGGCGAAACGCTGGAGAGCGTCAGCGCCCAAATCGCGGGCCTGCCCGGCCAGTTTGACCGCCAGTCGCTGGTTGATCTGTTGCCAGCCGGTGCTGCGCGCAATGCGGTCGATTGTGCGCTGTGGGATCTGGAATGCAAAAAAGCCGGGCTGCGGGCGTGGCAATTGGCCGGCCTGCCCGAACCGGGGCCTGAAATAACCGCCTACACCTTGTCGCTGGCCAGCCCTGCCGAGATGCAGGCACAGGCCGCCCAACACGCCCATCGGCCACTGCTGAAAATCAAACTGGGCACGCCAGATGACATGCCCCGCCTCGAGGCGGTGCGCGCGGGCGCCCCGAAATCGACCATTATCGTCGATGCCAACGAGGGCTGGAGCGCGGAAATCTATGCCGATCTGGCGCCGCATCTGCTGCGGCTGGGGGTTGCGCTGGTGGAACAGCCCTTGCCCGCGGCTGATGATGACGCGCTGCTGGGGCTTGAGCGGCCAGTGCCCGTGTGCGCCGACGAATCCGCGCATGATCGCGCCTCGCTGCCGCATTTGGCGGGCAAATATGACGTGGTGAACATCAAGCTTGATAAAACCGGCGGCCTGACCGAGGCACTGGCCCTGCGCCAAGCCGCCTTAGAGCAGGGGTATAAAATTATGGTAGGCTGCATGGTTGGCAGCTCGCTTGCCATGGCCCCTGCAACCCTGGTGGCACAAGGGGCCTTGGTAACAGATCTTGACGGGCCGCTGCTTCTGGCAGAAGACCGCGAGGAAGCTTTAGTATTCGATGCCGCCGGGGTGCACCCCCCAAAGGCCACCCTCTGGGGATAAGGAGATTGCAATGACCCGCACCGTATATGTGAACGGCCAATACCTGCCCGAAACCGAAGCAACGGTTTCGATCTTTGACCGTTCGTTCCTGATGGCCGATGGCGTCTACGAAGTGACCAGCGTTTTGGGCGGCAAGCTGATCGATTTCGAGGGCCATCTGAAGCGGCTAGAGCGGTCTTTGACCGAGCTGGGCATGGAAAAGCCCGAGGCCTTTGATCAGCTGCTCGACATCCACCGCGAATTGGTGCGGCTGAACGATATCGACGAAGGCATGATTTACCTGCAGGTCAGCCGCGGCTCGGCGGGCGATCGTGATTTCGTCTTCCCCGACCCGGCAGTGGTAAAGCCCACCTTGGTTTTGTTTACCCAGTCCAAGCCCGGTTTGGCCAATAGCCCTGCCGCACAAAAGGGCATCAAGGTTATTTCCATCGACGACATTCGCTGGGGCCGCCGCGATATTAAAACGGTGCAGCTGCTTTACCCCTCGATGGGTAAAATGATGGCCAAAAAAGCCGGCTGCGATGATGCCTGGATGGTAGAAGACGGCATGGTGACCGAGGGCACATCGAACAACGCCTATATCGTGAAAGACGGCAAAATCATCACGCGCCAGCTGTCTAACGATATTTTGCACGGCATCACCCGCGCCGCTGTGCTGCGCTTTGCCCGCGAAGCGCAGATGGAGGTCGAAGAGCGCCCCTTTACCATCGCCGAGGCCCAGGCGGCAGACGAGGCATTTATCACCTCGGCATCTACCTTCGTGTTCCCGGTGGTCGAAATCGATGGCACCCAATTGGGCAGCGGCACCCCGGGCCCCGTGGCAAAGCGGCTGCGCGAAATCTATCTAGACGAAAGCCTGAAAACCGCCATCTGACCTGCGGCTTTGGCATAAGCGCGGGCTGGCATGGCCCGCGCCATATGTGCCTCTTGTGCCAAACTGGCAAAAATTAATCATCTTTCCCCCTAAATTCACCCAACCGTTCCGCACCCTTGCCGCTATGCTGTGCGCGGGGGGCGGGTGCGCCCCTTCGTGTGAACAGAGGATGGGACAATGTTAAAAGAGTTTAAGGCCTTTATTGCCAAGGGGAACGTCATGGATATGGCGGTTGGCATCATCATCGGTGCGGCCTTCACCGCGATTGTCAGCTCGCTTGTGGCTGATCTGATCAACCCGATCATCGCGCTATTTACCGGCGGCATCGATTTCTCGGGCTGGTTCTATGCGCTAGATGGGGGCAGCTATGCATCGCTTGATGCCGCAAAAGAGGCCGGCGCGGCAGTGTTTGCCATTGGCAATTTCCTGATGGCAGTGATCAATTTCCTGATCATCGCCTTTGTGGTCTTTATGCTGGTGAAAACCGTCAATCGCGTGAAAGACAGCGCAACCCGCAAAGAAGAGGCCCCAGCGCCCGCAGCCCCCAAAGGGCCAACCGAGCTGGATGTGCTGCTGGAAATTCGCGACGCGCTGAAAAAGCAGGGCTGATTGCCGCACTTTGCCAAAGCGTGGCAAGAATAGGCAGGGCGGGCGGTTGTTTTATGGTGGCCGGGCCGTTATCAGGCCCGAAACCGACAAAAGGACAACCGCCCGTGCCACAAACGATGAAAATTGCCATTGGCAGTGTCATTGTGGGGCTGGTTGTGCTGGCCATCAAACTATTAGCATGGCAGCTGACCGGCTCGGTGGCCTTATATTCCGATGCGCTGGAAAGCACGGTCAACGTGGCCACTGCCTTGGCGGCGCTGTTGGCGGTGCGCTATGCCGCCCGCCCTGCCGATGCCGATCACCCCTATGGGCACCACAAGGCAGAATATTTCAGCGCCGTGCTAGAGGGGGTGATGATTATCATCGCAGCCCTTTTGATTTTGCACGCCGCCGCCACCAGCTGGGGCAACCCGCCCAGCTTTACCGCCCCCTGGCCGGGCTTGGCGGTGAACCTGCTGGCCAGCGTGCTGAACGGTGTGTGGTGTTTTGTTCTGATCCGTCAGGGGCGCGCGCTGCGCTCGCCCGCGTTGGTGGCCGATGGGCGCCATTTGCTGAGCGATGTTGTTTCCTCTGTAGGGGTAACCATGGGGTTGGGGGCCGCGATTTTAACGGGCTGGCTATGGCTTGACGCCGCATTGGCGGCTTTGGTGGCGCTGAATATCTTGTGGTCGGGCTGGCAGGTTGTGCGCAGCTCGGTCGGCGGTTTGATGGATGAAAGCGTGCCCGAAGAGGTGCTGGAACAGCTGCGGGGCATTATCTCGGCCTATGGCGAGGGCGCGGTCGAGGCGCACGACCTGCGCGCCCGCCACGCCGGGCGTGCCACATTTGTCGAGTTTCACCTGGTTGTGCCGGCAGATATGTCGGTGGATGCCGCCCACGATATTTGCGACCGCATCGAGGCCGCCGTGAAAGCCGCCATCAGCGACAGTGTGGTCACAATTCACGTCGAGCCAGACCACAAAGCCAAACACAGCGGCATTGTGGTGATTTAGGGCCTGCGGCAGGCAGGCGGTGCCCCGCCTGCCCACATGCGGCACTTAGCCCTTTATGGCCAGTTGCGGCGAGATCACATCCAGCCCCAAGGCCTGCCCCACGGCAAAATATGTCAGCTTGCCGGCATGCACGTTCAACCCGTTCAGCAAATGCGGATCATCTGCACAGGCCTGGCGCCAGCCCTTATCTGCCAAAGCCAGCATAAAGGGCAGCGTGGCATTGCCCAGCGCAATGGTCGAGGTGCGCGCAACCGCCCCCGGCATATTGGCCACGCAATAATGCATGATCCCGTCAACATCATATATCGGGTCGGCATGGGTGGTGGCGCGCGATGTTTCAAAACACCCGCCCTGGTCGATGGCCACATCCACCAGCACGGCGCCCGGTTTCATATCGGCCAATTGCGCGCGCGATACCAGCTTGGGCGCAGCCGCCCCCGGGATCAGCACCGCGCCCACCACCATATCGGCCTCGCGCACCAGCTGGGCGGTGGCAGCAGCGGTGGAATATTGGTTTTTGAACTGGCCGCCAAACACATCGTCAAGATAGCGCAGCCGCGCCAACGAGCGGTCAAGCACCGTTACATCAGCGCCCATGCCAGCGGCCACTTTGGCGGCATGGGTGCCCACAACGCCGCCGCCAATCACCACCACTTTGGCCGGGCCCACACCGGGCACGCCGCCCATCAACACGCCGCGCCCGCCATTGGCCTTTTGCAGCGTCCAGGCGCCAACCTGCGGCGCCAGGCGGCCCGCCACCTCGGACATGGGCGCCAGCAAGGGCAGGCCGCCGCGATCGTCGGTGACGGTTTCATAGGCAATGCAGGTGGCACCAGAGGCCAGCAGATCGTGGGTTTGCTCGGGGTCGGGCGCGAGATGTAGGTAGGTAAACAGCACTTGCCCCTCGCGCAGCATCTTGCGCTCGGCGGGCTGTGGCTCTTTCACCTTCACGATCATATCGGCCTGGGCGAAAACCTCGGCCGCGCTGCCCACAATGCGCGCGCCCGCTGCCAGATAGGCCGCATCGTCAAACCCGGCACCAGCGCCAGCGCCGGTTTCCATAACCACCTCGTGGCCATGCGCCACCGCCTCGTGGGCCGCTGCAGGGGTGATGCCTACGCGAAACTCCTGTGGCTTGATCTCTTTGGGGCAACCGATTTTCATTTTCCCGCTCCTCCGTTTGGGACATGGCCAAAGCATTGCCCAAGGCGCGTGCAATTGCCTTGAAATTTCGCCTGCCAAATGCGCATATTTTGAAATATTCCAGCGCATAAGCTGCAGATTATCGAAGGAAGCTACGAAAATGGCGCTAGACCCGACAGATATCAGGATTTTGGGTGTGCTGCAAAAACGCGGGCGTATCTCGAACGCGGATCTTAGCGAGGCGGTCAACCTGTCACCCTCGGCCTGCCACCGCAGGGTGCAGCGGCTGGAAAGCGATGGCTATATCCGCGATTACGTGGCGCTGCTGGATCCGCGCAAACTGGGCGTGCCGACAACCGTTTTTGTGGAAATCACCCTGCAGGGCCAGGCAGACGAGGTGCTGGACGCCTTTGAAAAAGCCGTGGCGCGCATTCCCGATGTGCTGGAATGCCACCTGATGGCAGGCTCGGCTGATTACATTTTGAAAGTGGTGGCCGAAAACACCGAAGATTTCGCCCGCATCCACCGCCAGCACCTGGCCCGCTTGCCGGGGGTGGCGCAGATGCAATCCTCGTTCGCTTTGCGCACGGTGTTCAAAACCACAGCCCTGCCTTTGTAGCCGGGCCAGGGTGCATTGCACCTTGGGCCGCTTTGTTGAACAGTGGCAAAAAAACCAGGGCAACGGGGGGGCGCCGCCATGGAACATGATTACATCATCATTGGGGCGGGCAGTGCGGGCTGCGTGCTGGCAAAACGGCTGTCTGAGGCGGGGCACAAAGTGCTGCTGCTCGAGGCGGGTGGAAAAGATAACTACCACTGGATCCACATCCCGATGGGCTATCTTTACTGCATCGGAAACCCCCGCACCGATTGGTGCATGCGCACCCAGGCCGAACCCGGGCTGAACGGGCGCAGCCTGCTTTACCCGCGGGGCAAGGGGCTGGGGGGCTGTTCGTCGATCAACGGCATGCTCTATCTGCGCGGTCAGGCCAATGATTACGACGGCTGGCGCCAATCGGGCCTGCCGGGCTGGGGCTGGGATGATGTGCTGCCCTATTTCCGAAAATCCGAAGATTATGTCGATGGCGAAAGCCCGCTCCATGGCGCGGGCGGTGAGTGGCGGGTGGAAAACCAGCGCCTGCACTGGGATTTGCTAGATGATTGGAAGGCCGCCGCCATGCAATGGGGCCTGCCCGAAAGCCTGGATTTCAACACCGGCAACAACGAGGGCGTGGGCTATTTCAAGGTAAACCAGCGCGGCGGGTGGCGCATGAACACCGCCAAGGCATTTTTGCGCACCGCCAATACCGACAGCCTGCAGGTGCTGACGCAGGCCCATACCAACCGGCTGCTGCTGGAGGGCAAAAAGGTTGTCGGTGTCGAATATCGCCATGGTGGCACGATTAAAACCGCCCACGCCCGGGCCGAGGTGCTGCTATGCGCAGGTGCCATCGGCTCGCCGCAGATATTGCAGCTAAGCGGCATTGGCCCGGGCGCATTGTTGCAGCGCCACGGTATTGGCGTGCAACATGAAATGGCCGGCATCGGCGCCAACCTGCAAGACCATTTGCAACTGCGCTGCGCCTGGCGGCTAGAGGGGGCCAAAACGCTGAACACGCTGGCCAATAGCCTGCTTGGCAAGGCGCGTATTGGGTTGGAATATCTGTGGTCGCGGTCGGGGCCCATGTCGATGGCCCCCAGCCAGCTGGGCGCGTTTTCGCATTCGCGCCCGGGGCTGGCCTCGCCCGATCTGGAATATCACGTGCAGCCGCTGTCGCTCGAGGCATTTGGCCAGCCTTTGCATGATTTCCCGGCCATCACCGCCAGCGTGTGCAATCTGCGCCCCGAAAGCCGCGGCAGCGTGCAGATCGCATCGGCCAACCCCGAAGATGCGCCGCTGATCGCCCCCAACTATCTCAGCACCGAAGGAGACAGGCGCGTTGCCGTCGATGCCATTCGCCAGGCGCGTGCGATCATGGCGCAATCGGCCATGGCCAAATATGCCCCGGTCGAGATGAAACCCGGCATCGACAGCGATGATCCGGCGGATCTGGCCCGCGCTGCAGGCGATATCGGCACCACCATTTTCCACCCCGTAGGCACCGTGCGCATGGGCGCAGATGCCACAGCCCCGCTTGATGCCCAGCTGCGCCTGCGTGGCCTGCAGGGGCTGCGGGTGGTCGATGCCAGCGTGATGCCCACCATCACCAGCGGCAACACCAATTCGCCCACCATCATGATCGCAGAGAAAGCCGCTGACATGATTTTGGGGCGGGTGGCCTGAATGGGAAATGTTGCAATCCCTTATTTCTCGGGGCGGGGCCATACCCGGCGCTTGGCGCAAGAAATTGCCGCGGGGCTGGGGGATGGCCAGTGCAATGCCCGGCTGATCGATGTTGCCCAGATCGCGGAAACCGATTGGCAAGCGCTGGATGCAGCCGATGCCATCGTTATGGGCACGCCCACATATATGGGCAGCGCCGCGGCCGAATTCAAAGCTTTCATGGATCAGACCGGCACGCTTTGGGCACAGCAGCGCTGGGCCGATAAGCTGGCCGCTGGCTTTACCGTGGCCATTTTCGGCGGTGGCGACAAATTGCAAACCCTGCAGCAGCTGATGGTATTTGCCATGCAGCATGGCATGGTTTGGGTGGGCCAAGACCAAATCGGCGCGCCGGTTGACCCCGAAAAAGAGGGGCTGAACCAAAGCGGCGTGTGGCTGGGGCTGGGCGCGGTTTCTGTGCGCGACAAAACCCAGCTGATCAGTGCTGGCGATTTGCACACCGCCCATCTTTTTGGCCAAAGACTGGCCCGCGCCGTCAGGCGCTGGGCGCTGTAACGCTGCCTGGGCTTGGGCGAAAAAGGTTTTCTGAAATTTCCCCTGAGGGGCGTGAAATTTTTCTTTGAATTTTCACGCAAACGATTCATCGTGAAAAAGTAGCAAAAATTTTCACGCGATTCGCCCCGATGGAAACCACCGCCCCCCCCAGCCCGATCTTGGGTGCCGACCTGCGCAGCCTGCGCCACGCCCGTGGCCTGACGCTGCAGCAATTGGCAGGCCAGCTGCAGCGCTCGGTGGGCTGGCTTAGCCAGGTCGAGCGGGATATGTCACAGCTGTCTGTGGCGGATCTGCGCCGGATCGCACGGGCGCTGGATGTGCCTGTATCGCTGCTGTTTTCCCAGGCCGATGCCCCCCAGCACGAAAGTGGCTATGTGGTGCGCCGCACGGCCCGCCGCCCGATTGGCACACGCATACCCGGGCTGGTGGAAGAGCTGCTTTCGCCCGACCTGACCGATGATTTCGAGGTGGTCCATTCCACCTTTGCCCCCCATAGCCGGCTGAAAAAACCCACCAGCCGCCCCACACAGGAACTGGGGTTTTTGGTGTCTGGCCAGCTGGATATCACCATTGCAGGCCATGCGTTTCGTATCCTGCCCGGCGATAGTTTCCGCATTCGCGGCGAGCCGTTTTCTTGGGCCAACCCCACCAATGCACCCGCCGTTGCGATCTGGGTAATCGCACCCCCGGTGTATTAATGGCCATGATTTTGCACAGTTTGCTGGCCATGGATGCCACCACGATCGGCACATTCGTTCTGGCGGGCATTGTGCTGAACCTGACCCCAGGCGCCGATGTGATGTTTGCCAGCGCCTGTGGCCTGGCGGGCGGCTGGCGCGTTGGTGTGGCGGCGGCGGCGGGCGTGGCGCTGGGGGCGGTGCTGCATGTGGGGCTGGCCAGTTTGGGCCTGTCGGCGGCCCTATTGGCCCACCCCAAGGCTTATGATCTTATTCGATGGGCAGGTGGCGCCTATTTGCTGTGGCTGGCATGGGCCGCCTGGCATGCCCCCGCCCCCAGTGCCGGCACCGCCACTATCGGGCTGGGCCGTGCGGTGTGGCGGGGCTTTACCACCAATGCGCTAAACCCCAAGGTTGCGCTGTTTGTGATGGCCTTCTTGCCGCAATTTGCCAACCCGGCCATCGGCCCGGTCTGGCCACAGGTTCTGGCCTTGGGCACGCTATTTATCATCACAGGGTTTTTCATCACCGCGGCCTATGGGGCGGCGGCAGGTGTTTTTGGGCAGGCGCTGGGGCGTGCCGCTGGGTGGCTGGGCAAGATCTCGGCTGTCGTCTTTGCCGGGCTGGCAGCCCGGCTTGTTCTGGATTGAGGGAGAGAAAACATGAGCACATTTCCAACAACGGCCCGTGTGGTCATTATCGGCGGCGGTGCGGTGGGGGTTTCGGCCCTGTATCATCTGGCCCAAGCCGGCTGGACCGATTGCGTTTTGCTGGAAAAAAACGAATTGACCGCAGGCAGCACATGGCATGCCGCAGGTAACGTGCCCACCTTTTCCACCTCGTGGTCGGTGATGAACATGCAGCGCTATTCCACCGAGCTGTATCGCGATCTGGGTGCCAAGGTGGATTACCCGATGAATTACCACGTCACCGGCTCGATCCGCCTGGCCCATAGCGCCGAGCGCATGCAAGAGTTTCAGCGCGCCAAGGGTATGGGCCGCTATCAGGGGATGGATCTGGATATTCTGGGCCTTGACGAGATCAAGGCGCGCTACCCCTTTATCGAAACCCACGATCTGCATGGCGCCCTATACGACCCCAATGATGGCGATATCGATCCCGCCCAGCTGACCCAGGCACTGGCCAAGGGCGCCCGCGATATGGGCGCCACCATCTTGCGCTTTTGCCCCGCCACGGGCGTGCGGCGCGAAAATGGCGAATGGGTGGTGCAAACCGATCAGGGCGAGATCCGCTGCGACTATGTGGTGAACGCGGCAGGCTATTACGCCCAACGCGTGGGCGAATGGTTCAAGCCCTATGGCGGGCGCACCGTGCCGATGATGGTGATGTCGCATCAATATCTGCTGTTTGAAGAGGTCGACGCCGTGCGCGATTGGTCGGCACAGGCGGGGCGCAAACTGCCACTTTTGCGCGATGTCGACAGCTCGTATTACCTGCGCCAGGAAAAGAACGGCTTTAACCTGGGCCCATACGAGCGCAACTGCCGCGCCCATTGGGTGCAGCCGGGCGATCCGATGCCCGAAGATTTCAGCTTTCAGCTTTACCCCGATGATCTGGATCGCCTGGAATGGTATATCGAAGATGCGCTGGCGCGCGTGCCGCTTTTGGGGCAGGCCGGTGTCAGCAAGGTTATCAACGGGCCCATCCCCTATGCCCCCGATGGGCTGCCGCTGCTCGGGCCCATGCCCGGGGTGCCCAATGCCTTTGAGGCCTGCGTTTTCACCTTTGGCATCGCGCAGGCCGGTGGGGCGGGCAAGGTGCTGGCCGAATGGATCACCGAAGGCCAGACAGAATGGGATATGTGGTCATGCGATCCGCGCCGCTACACCGATTACACAGATCGCGAATATTGCATCGAAAAAGGCATCGAGGTTTATGGCCACGAATATGCCATGCATTTCCCATGGCACCGTTGGCCCGCCGCGCCAAACCGCAAGCAATCGGCCCTACACAGCCGCCTGGAACAGGCCGGGGCGCAGTTTGGGGCCTATAACGGCTGGGAACGCGCCAATTACTTTGCCAAGCCCGGCGATGACACCAGCGAAGAGGCCACCCAAACATGGGCGCGCAGCGGCCCTTGGCAGCCGCGCATCGCCGAAGAATGCGCAGCCGTGCGTGACCATGCCGGCGTTATTGCGATTTCGGGCTTTACCCGGCTAAAGGTTACCGGCCCCGGTGCGCGCGCCCATGTCGATCGCCTGACATGCTCGCGCCTGCCACAGCCGGGCCGCGTGGGCCTGGCCTATTTCCCAGACACCCGCGGGCGCATTCTTACCGAAATGTCGGTGATCCCTGAAAGCGACGAGGCGCTTTTGCTGATCACCGCTGGCACCGCGCAATGGCACGATCGCGATGTTTTGCTGCAAGGCGCCCCCGATGGCGTCACCATCACCGATCTCAGCGCAGATCATGACTGCCTGCTGCTGACCGGCCCCCAGGCCCGCGCCATTCTGGCACCGCTCACCGATGGCGATCTGGCCCTGCCATGGCTCAGCGCACAATCGGCCAATGTTTGCGGTGTGCCCTGCCAGCTGATGCGCGTGTCTTTTGCCGGCGAGCTGGGCTGGGAAATTCACTGCCCCGCAGATCAGGCCCCTGTGATCTGGGATGCGCTGGCCCAGGCCGGCGTTACGCCCTTTGGCATGTGGGCGCTGAACGCCTTGCGCATCGAAAAGGGCTATCGCGCCTGGAAAGGCGATCTATCGACCGATTACTCGATCTTGCAAGGCGGGCTTGAGCGGTTTGTTGATTGGTCCAAACCAGAATTTACCGGCAAAGCCGCCATGCTGGCCGAAAAAGAGGCCGGGCCAACCCGCCGCTTTGTGCTGTTGCAGGTGCAGGCCGGCGATTGCGACGCGCCCTATATGTCTACCCTGTGGCATCAGGGCGAAATCGTTGGGGAAACCACCAGCGGCGCCTGGGGCTACCGCGTAAACCATTCGGTGGCTTTGGGAATGCTGCGCGCCGATCTGGCTGTCGCCGGCACCGAAATCGAGGTGGAAATTTACGGCCAGCGCCACAGCGCCGTGGTCCAGCCCGATGGCGCCCTGTGGGACCCGAAAAACCAGCGCATCCGCGCCTGATCTTGTAGCGTCGCTGGCCGGGCACCGCGCCCATGCCCGGCCCTTTCATTGGATAGTAAAATGACAGAAATCACCCTTCTCGATGGCTCCATCGGCCAAGAAATCGTCAAACGCTCGGGCGATCGTGCCACCCCGCTTTGGTCGACCTCTGTGATGATGGAAAAACCCGGCATCGTGGGCGATGTGCACAGCGCCTATTTCAACGTGGGCAGCACCATTGCCACCACCAACACCTATGCCGTGCATGTCGATCGCCTGCAACGCGTGGGCCTCGAAGATCAGCACCTCACCTTGCTCGACCGGGCGATGGAGGCAGCGCTTGCCGCCCGCGCAGCCCATGGCACAGGGCGCATCGCGGTATCGCTGGGCCCGCTTGGCGCCTCTTACCGCCCCGATATCAAAGTGCCCCTTGATCAGGCCGAAGCAGCCTATGCCAAAATTGCCCGCCATTTAGGGCCAAAGGCCGATCTGATGCTGATCGAAACCGCCAGCGCCCTGCACCAGGCCGAAGGCGCCCTGCGCGGCGCAGCACATGGCGGCGTGCCGGTGTGGCTTGCCGTCACGGTTGACGACACCGATGGCACCCGCCTGCGCTCGGGCGAGCCGCTGGCAGATCTGGCCCCGCTGATCGAAACCTACGCACCGGCGGCTGTTTTGATCAACTGTTCGCGCCCCGAAGCCGTGGCCGATGGCCTGGAAATCTTGAAAAATTTTGGCCTGCCCTTCGGCGCCTATGCCAATGGTTTCACCAAGATCTCGCAGGAGTTTCTGGCCGATGCGCCCACGGTCGATGCGTTGGAACAGCGCCAGGATCTGGGCCCAAAAGACTATGCCAAATTTGCCATGGCTTGGGTGTCGCAAGGGGCCACAATCGTGGGTGGCTGCTGCGAGGTTGGCCCCGCTCACATCGCCGAACTTGCCACGCAATTGCGCGCGGCAGGCCACGTCATCGTTTGATCTTCATCTTGCCCAAATACTCCGGGGTGCGCGAGGGGCAGCGCCCCTCGCCCCTTCCCCCGGCCCTTTGACAAAGGATAACACATCATGACCCTTCCCACCCATGCCCGTGTGGTCATCATTGGCGGCGGCGTTGTTGGCTGTTCGGTTGCCTATCACCTGACCAAGCTCGGCTGGCAGGATGTGGTGCTCTTGGAACGCAAACAGCTGACTTCGGGCACAACTTGGCACGCCGCGGGGCTGATCGGGCAGCTGCGCGCCTCATCGAATATGACAAAACTGGCCCGCTACTCGGCCGAGCTTTACACCGGGCTCGAGGCCGAAACAGGGGTGGCCACTGGGTTTCGTCAGGTCGGCTCGATTTCGGCCGCGCTCACCGCCGAGCGGCTGGAAGAGCTGCACCGCAACGCCGCCATGGCGCGCGCCTTTGGCGTGCCCGTGGAAGAGCTGTCGCCAAGCGAAATCAAGGCGCGCTACCCGCATCTGAACATCGCCGATGTCACCGGCGGGGTGTGGCTGCCCACCGATGGCCAGGCCGACCCGGCCAATATTGCCCTGGCCCTGGCCAAAGGCGCACGCATGCGCGGCGCGGTGATCGCCGAGCGCACAGGCGTGCGCGCCATTCACCGGCAGGGGCGGCGGGTCACCGGGGTTGAGTGGGTCAGCGATGATGGCGCCGATACGGGCCATATTGCCTGCGATATGATCGTCAATTGCGCCGGCATGTGGGGCCATCAGGTGGGGCGCATGGCGGGCGTAAACGTGCCGCTGCATGCGTGCGAGCATTTCTATATCGTCTCCGAACCCATCCAGGGCCTGGGCGCGTTGCCGGTGCTGCGGGTGCCCGATGAATGCGCCTATTACAAGGAAGATGCCGGCAAAATGATGCTGGGCGCGTTTGAACCTGTGGCCAAGCCATGGGGAATGGCAGGCATTCCCGATAGTTTCGAATTTGACCAGCTGCCCGAGGATTTCGACCATTTCGAACCCATTCTCGAGGCGGCAGTGAACCGCATGCCGATGCTGGGCGAGGCGGGTATCCACACCTTCTTTAACGGGCCAGAAAGCTTTACCCCAGATGATGCCTACCATCTGGGCCTCGCCCCCGAGATGGATAACGTCTGGGTGGCGGCCGGGTTCAACTCGATCGGTATTCAATCGGCGGGCGGGGCGGGCCATGCCCTGTCGTATTGGATGGAGAGCGGCGAGAAACCGTTTGATCTGGGCGATGTTGATATCGCGCGCATGCAGCCCTTTCAGGGCAATAAAACCTATCTCTACCAGCGGTCCACAGAAACACTGGGCCTGCTTTATGCCGATCACTACCCCTATCGCCAAAAAGCCACGGCGCGCGGTGTGCGGCGCACGCCGTTTCATGCGCAACTGGCCCAACAGGGGGCGGTTTTTGGCGAATTGGCCGGGTGGGAGCGGGCCAATTGGTATGCCAACCCGGGCCAAGACCCCAGCTATAGCTATTCGTGGAAACGGCAGAATTTCTTTGCCAATGTTGGTGCCGAACTGGCCGCGGTGCGCAGCAACCTGGGCATGTATGACATGTCGTCTTTTGGCAAATTGCGGGTCGAGGGGCCGCAGGCCGAGGCGTTTTTGAACCATGTGTGCGGCAATGATATGTCAGTGCCGGTCGGGCGCATTGTTTACACCCAGTTTCTCAACAAAACCGGCGGTATCGAGGCTGATGTCACCGTAACCCGCTTGTCGGAAACCGCCTATCTGGTGGTCACGCCTGCCGCAACTCGGCTGGCCGATGAAACCTGGATGCGCCGCCACATGGGTGATTTTTCGGTGGTGATCACCGATGTCACCGCGGCCGAGGGCGTGCTGGCGGTGATGGGCCCACAGGCGCGCCACTTGATGCAAAAGGTCAGCCCGAACGATTTTTCAAATGCCACCAACCCGTTTGGCACCATGCAAGAGATCGAGATCGGCATGGGGCTGGCGCGGGCGCATCGTGTCTCTTACGTGGGCGAGCTGGGCTGGGAGATCTATGTCAGCGCCGATATGGCCGGGCATGTGTTTGAAACGCTGTTTGAGGCGGGCCAGGATCTGGGGCTGAAACTATGCGGCATGCATATGATGGATTGCGCGCGCATCGAAAAGGCATTTCGCCATTTCGGCCATGATATCACCTGCGAGGATCACGTGCTTGAGGCCGGGCTTGGCTTTGCCGTGAAAACCGACAAACCCGCCTTTATCGGGCGCGAGGCTGTGCTGGCCAAGAAAGAGGCCGGGCTTGCGCGGCGCTTGGTGCAATTCCGCCTGACCGACCCAGAGCCGCTGCTTTATCATAACGAGCCGGTTTTGCGCGACGGGCAGATTGTGGGGTATCTCAGCTCGGGCGCCTATGGGCATCATTTGGGCGGGGCCATCGGCATGGGCTATGTGCCCTGCGCGGGCGAGACAGCGGCGCAGCTGCTGGCCTCGCGCTATGAAATCGATGTGGCAGGCACCCGCGTGCTGGCCGAGGCCTCGCTGAAACCCATGTATGACCCCAGCGGCGCCCGCGCCAAAGCCTAAATCTTTACTGCCCCGCCCAGCGGCCCTATGCTGGCCCCGGGCGGGGCATTAGGACCAGATGATATGAAAAACGCAGGCATGATAGCACTCACAGGGCTGGGGCTGTGCCTAGCTGTTTTGCTTGCTGTGCCGGCTGTGGCGCAAATGGCCAGCCAGCACAGCCATACCCAGATGCATCAAACCCACCAGCACGATATGGCACGTATGCCCGGCCTGCAGGGGCGCGATACAACCACTGACGAAGTGGGCGATATGGCGGCGATGTTTCGCCAGTTCCCCAGCCTGTCACGGCAGGTGACGCTGCTGCCGAATGGCATTCGCACCGAAACCAGCACTGCCGATCCCGCCCTGCGCGACGCGCTGCTGCGCCATGTCATCGGCATGATCGACCGGGTCGAAACCGGGCGCGACCCAAAGGTGCGCATTCAAAGCCCGACATTGGATATTATCTTTGCCCGGCGCGATCGGCTGCAAACCCAGATCGACCTGACCGACACCGGGGTGGTGGTGGTGCAAACATCTGATGACCCCGAATTGGTGGCCGCGCTGCAAACCCATGCAGCCGAGGTCAGCGATATGGCCGCGCGCGGCATGCATGCCGTGCACGAGGCGATGGCGCGGCGCATGCGGCAATAAAAAACAGGCAGGCCGGGGCCTGCCTGTATTCAAGCTGTGAAAATGGCTGTCAGATCACCTTGACGATCTGCTTGCCCTTATTGCGCCCCACCAGCATGCCCATAAAGGCCTGCGGCGCGTTTTCCAGCCCTTCGGCGATGTCTTCGACAAATTTCACCTGGCCTGCGGCCACCATCGGCCCCACCTCGGCCAAAAAGCCCGGGTAATCGGCCCAGTGATCAGAAATGATAAAGCCATGCACATGCAGGCGGTTCACCAAGATCGTGCGCCACAACTTGGGCAGGTTGTCTTTCTCGCCCCCCGCATTGGCCCCCAGGGCACCGGCATTATACCAGCTGATCATGCCGCACACAGGAATGCGCCCGCCCACGTTCATCAGCGGCATCACGCCTTCTAGAACCTTGCCAGCGACGTTTTCAAAATAGATATCAACGCCCTTTGGGCAGGCCTCGGCCAGGGCGGCGCGCATGGCGGCGGCATCGGCGTAATCATGGTGGTTCAGGCAGATATCAAACCCAAAGGTTTCGCGCGCCATGGCGCATTTTTCAGCCCCCCCAGCCACGCCCACCACATGGCACCCACGGGCCTTGGCGATTTGCCCCACCATCGAGCCCACAGGCCCGGTGGCGGCCGCCACAACCACGGTTTCACCCGCTTTTGGCTGGCCATATTGGGTCAGCCCATACCAGCCGGTAAAGCCCGGCATGCCCAGCACACCCAGCGCCGCGGTGATCGGGCCATGGGCCGGGTCAAGTTTACGGATCATCTTGGCAGGCTGCACCCCATGGGTGGCCCAGCCAAACATGCCAAAGGCAAAATCGCCGGGCTGAAAGCCCGGGTCGTTCGAGGCGATCACCTCGCCCACAGCGCCCCCCTCCATTGTGCCGCCAAGGGGCACAGGGGTGGCATAAGATTTCGCATCATCCATACGCCCACGCATATACGGATCAAGCGACATGTAATGCACGCGCACCAGCACCTCGCCCGGGCCGGGGGTGGGGATGGGCGCCTCTTCCAGGCGGAAATCTTCGTCGGTCGGGGCGCCCACGGGGCGGCGCGCCAATGCGATGCGCTTCATTGTCTCGGTCATTTCGCGTTTCCCTTTTGGTGATCGTTTAGCGGCCGCGGTAGCGGAACACGCCGGTGCCGGTGGCGATCAATTCGCCGGTCTCGTCGGTGATCTTGCCTTCGGCAAAATAGGTTTTGCGCCCACCGCCTGTGCGCCGCCCCTCGCCGATCAGCAGCTGGCCCTTGGCCTGCGATAAAAACTGCGTGGTCAGGGACAGCGTCATGCATTGCTGCGGCGCATCTGGCGTGCCGGTATAGCTGCCCGCAAACCCCATGACCGTATCCAGCATCACCGCATGCACACCGCCATGCACAATGCCAAAACGGTTGCCCAGAAATTCCACGATGGGCAGCTCAAAGCGCGCGTAGCCCTCGGACCAGTCGGTGATGTAAAACCCCAGATGCGCTTGCAGCGGATAGGGTGCCTCTATCAGTTTTGGATCCATCTTTGCCTCAAACGGTTTTGGCAGCGTCAAGCCCCGCTTGGGCAAAGCGCGGCACGAATTCACCCAGCATCATCGCGCGTTCTGGGTTCGAGGCATTGCCATCCAGCGCGCGTTTCAACACCCCTTGAATGATTGCCCCCATACGAAAGAAATTGAACGCCAGATAAAAGCCCAGCCGGTCGATCCCGGCCAAGCCCCGGCGCTGGCAATAGGCATCGACGAATTCATCATCGCTCATCAGCCCCTGCGCGTGGCGATCTACCCCCGCCAGGCCACGCCCCTCGGTGCCGGGGGGCATAGACCATTGCATCAAAACAGCGCCCAGATCAGCATAGGGATGGCCGGTTGTAGACAGCTCCCAATCCAGCACTGCGGCACAGCGCGGGGCGTCTGCAGCAAAGAGCATATTGTCGATGCGGTAATCGCCATGCACCAAGGTGCGCTGCCCATCATCAGCGGGCAGATTGGCCTGCAGCCAGACAATCAGCTCTTCCATGGCGGGGATATTTTGGGTTTCGCTGGCGCGATACTGCTTGGTCCAGCGCCCCACTTGGCGCTCGTAATAATTGCCCACGGGGCCGTAATCGGCCAGGCCTACGGCGCCCAGATCTACGCTGTGAATGGCCGCCAAAACGCGGTTCATCTCGTCGATGATGGCGCGGCGCTGGCCCTGTTCCAATTCGGGCAGGCGCGGGTCGTTGAAATGGCGCCCCTCGACATGCTGCATGACATAGAACATCGATCCGATCACGGCATCGTCTTCGCACAGCACATGCATTTTCGCCACGGGCACATCGCTGCCCCAAAGCGCGCGCTGCACGCGAAACTCGCGGTCTACCGCATGGGCCGATTTCAGCAATTGCCCCGGCGGTTTGCGGCGCAGCACATAGCTGGCAGTGGGGGTTTTCAGCAAAAACGTCGGGTTCGACTGGCCACCGGCAAATTTCTCGGCCGTCAGCGGGCCGGAAAACCCCGGCATCGTCTGTTCCAGCCATGCACCTACGGCGTTTACATCAATCTGTGCTGCGGCATGCGCGCTCATACCGGCCTCCTTAACTATAGGTCAAAAGCGTATCTTGATTGTCACCGTCGATATGGGGGGTTTCATTGAAACTGCCCAAGTGTTCGGCTTTTGGCGTGACCACGATACGCGTGACCGAGCAGTTTTTGATCTGCAACTGCAAGCGGATCATGGCATCGGCCGGCGCGCCCATAATTTCAGCCACGCTTTGGCCGATGGCCCCGCCCGAGGTAACTACCATCACCTGTTCATGCCCGCCTGCCATGGCCTGGGCGCGCGCATCGCGCACGCGGGCGGCAAAATCGGCAAAGGGTTCTGGTGGGTTTTCTATTTCGTTCCGCTGCCATTCCAGCACGGTTTCACGCAAGGTTTTGAAATGGCTGCGCCGGTCTGTGTGCATGTTTTCGGGCGCCGGGCGATTGCGATAGCGTGCGTTCAACAGGCCGCCAAAATCAAACTCGTTAAAGCCGGGCAAAATGCCATCAACCGCCCCATAGCCCAGGGCCAGGTTGATGCCCTCCCATGTTTCGCGATGGCGGCGTTGCGCGCCGATAAACACCGCGCTTGGGCGCGCGCCCAGGGCCTGCAGCGCCACACCCAGCGCCTGCGATTGCACATGCCCCAGATCTGACAGCTTGTCGTAATCAGCGGCCCCAAAACTGGCCTGTGCGTGCCGGATCAACCATAGCTCAGCCATCGATCACACCCCGCATACGGGCCTTGGCCGCATCATATTCCTGTGCCAAACGCGCCACCAATTCGGCTGCGGGCTGCACCTGTTTGATCGCCCCAATGCCCTGGCCTGCGCCCCAGATTTCTTTCCAGCTTTTGGGCTTTTCCCGATTGGCGCCAAAGTTCATCGCGCTTGGATCGGATTCGGGCAGGTTGTCTGGGTCCATGCCCGCGCGGGCGATCGAAGGTTTCAGGTAATTGCCCCAAACCCCGGTAAAGAGCGAGGAATACACAATATCTTCGGCGCCACATTCGGTGATCATGCGCTTGTAATCGGGGTCGGCCCCTGCCTCGGCTGTGGCAATGAAGGGCGAACCGATATAGGCCAAATCGGCCCCCATCGCCTGCGCCGCCAGGATAGAGCTGCCATTGGCGATAGCGCCCGACAGCAACAATGGCCCATCAAACCATTCCCGAATTTCCGAGATCAAGGCCAGGGGCGATTGCGCGCCGGCATGCCCCCCCGCACCAGCGGCCACCGCGATCAGCCCGTCGGCGCCTTTCTCGATGGCTTTTTTGGCAAAGGTGTTGTTGATGATATCGTGCAAGGTGATGCCACCACAGGCATGGGCGGCCTCGTTCACCTCGACGCGCGCACCCAGCGAGGTGATCCACACTGGCACCTTCCATTTGTGGCAAATCTCGATATCGCGTTCCAGCCGCGTATTCGAGCGGTGCACAATCTGGTTCACCGCATAGGGGGCGGCGGGCGTGTCGGGGTTGGCCTGGTTGTAGCGGTCCAGCTCTTCGGTGATGCGCTGCAGCCACAGCTCTAGCATGATCGGGTCGCCCTCGGCCTCGCGGGCGTTCAGCGCCGGAAACGAGCCGATGATGCCCGCCTTGCACTGGGCAATCACCAAATCAGGGTTCGAGATGATAAACAGAGGCGAGCCGACAACCGGCAGGCGCAGCGTGTCAAAGAGCGCAGGCAAAGCCATGGGTTTTCCTTCATCATGGCGGGGCGCGCCCGCCTTTTGGCACATCGTTCAGCAGGCGCCACCCCAGGCACAGGCCCAGGGCGGCGCAAAGGGTGAATTACAGCACTTCGAACAGGCCGGCAGCCCCCATGCCACCCCCCACGCACATTGTGCACACAACATAGCGCGCACCGCGGCGTTTGCCTTCGATCAGCGCATGGCCCACCATGCGCGCGCCCGACATGCCATAGGGGTGGCCAATGGAAATGGCGCCACCATTGACGTTTAGCAATTCCTGCGGAATGCCCAGCACCCGCGCCGATTGCAGCACTTGGCTGGCAAAGGCCTCGTTCAATTCCCACAGGCCAATATCATCGATGGTCAGCCCATGCGCTGCCAGCAATTTTGGCACAGCGTAGATCGGGCCAATGCCCATTTCATCAGGCTCGCAGCCGGCCGCCATAACGCCCACATAGCGCCCCAATGGCTGCAGGCCGCGGCGTTCGGCTTCGGCGGCTTCCATGATGACGCTGGCCGATGCACCATCAGACAGCTGGCTGGCGTTGCCCGCGGTGATAAAACGGCCCTCAGATACTTTTTGGCCACCTTTGAACACTGGCTGCAATGCCTGCAGATCTGCCAGCTGGGTGCTGGGGCGGTTGCCCTCGTCTTTGGCCAAGGTCACGGCTTTTTCGCTGATTTCCTTGGTTTCTTTGTTCATCACCAGCATGGTGCTGTCCAGCGGCACGATCTCGTCGTCGAACTTGCCTGCCTCTTGGGCCGCGGCTGTGCGCTGCTGCGATTGCAGCGCGTAGGCGTCTTGATCCTCGCGGCTGACGCCATAACGGTCGGCCACGATTTCAGCCGTCTCCAGCATCGACATATACAGCTCGGGCTTGTTGGCTTTGGTCCAGGGGTCGGCCAGCCAATCGGTGCGCATCTTGTCGTTTTGCACCAAGCTGATCGATTCAACACCGCCGCCGATCACAATATCCATACCATCATGGATCACCTGCTTGGCCGCGGTTGCAATGGCCATCATGCCGCTGGCGCATTGCCGGTCTAGCGACATGCCAGCCACCGATACAGGCAGGCCCGCGCGGATCACCGCCTGGCGGCCAATGTTGCCCCCGGTCGAGCCCTGCTGAATGGCGGTGCCGATGATACAATCGGAAATTTCATGCCCTTCCAGCCCGGCACGCGCCACGGCGTGTTTCACCGCATGGCCAATCAGCGCCTGCGCCGAAGTGTTATTGAACGCACCGCGATAGGCCTTGCCGATCGGGGTGCGCGCGGTCGAGACGATCACTGCATCACGCATAAACTGTTCCTTTCTTACTCGTTCCATGGGGCGGGCAGGCCGCGGGCTTCCGCTGCCATGCGCGCATATTTGCGGGTTTGGGCAAAGGCATTATCCATTTCGGTTTGGCCTTCGGGATTGCGAATTTGGCCCAAGGCGGCCAGCACGCCTTCGGGTGTTAGGGCATCGCCCTGCAGGGCCACGCCTGCGGTTTCATACACTTTGGTTTCGGTGAAACAGCCAGCACCGGCGCCCAAAATCATTTTGTTGGGTGCCTCTTGGCTGACCAGCATCAACAGGCCCGGGGTAATGGTTTCAGGCCGCAGCAAATCCAGCGTTTCGGGCGGCAAAAGCGCCTCGGTCATGCGGGTGGCGGCGGTGGGGGCCAGCATGTTGACATGCACATTCTTGCGCGCGCCTTCTTGGGCCAGAACATTCATCAGCCCCAACATGGCCGCTTTTGCCGCGCCATAGTTAGACTGGCCAAAATTGCCATAAAGCCCGCTGGCCGAGGTGGTGAAAACAATCCGGCCATATTCGCGCCCCACCATATGCGACCACAGCGCATGGGTGCAATTGACCGTGCCCATCAAATGCACATCCAGCACCACGCGGAAATCATCCAAGCTGGCCTTGGCAAAGGTTTTGTCGCGCAAGATCCCAGCGTTATTGACCAAGATATCGACATGGCCAAAGGTATCGATGGCCTCGTCCACCATGGCCTGCACCTGCGCCGCATCGGTGACATTGGCACCATTGGCAATGGCCTGCCCGCCCATATCGCGAATTTCTTGCACCACGGCCTGTGCGGCCTGGCTGCTGGCGCCCGTGCCATCGGTGGCGGCGCCCAGATCGTTGACCACCACCTTGGCGCCACGCGCCGCCAAGCCCAGCGCATGGCTGCGCCCCAGCCCCACACCCGCGCCGGTGACAATTGCTACGCGGTTATCAAACCTAATTTCGCTCATGCGTCCCCCCCAAAATAGCGCCGCCCAATCCATTCGGCGGCCAATGCCGGCTTTTCCTGGCCTTCGATTTCTACGCTGACAGCCATGATCGTGGTGATAAAGCCCGGCTTGCTGTCATCCACGCTTTTCATGGTGAAATGCGCCCGAATGCGCGCGCCCGCGGGCACCGGCGAGAGGAACCGCACCTTGTCGAACCCGTAATTCACCCCCATCGCCACGCCTTCCAGCACGGGCATCTGATAGACCATGGCCGACAACATCGACAGCGTCAGAAACCCATGCGCAATTGTGCCGCCAAAGGGGGTTTCTTTTGCGGCCTCTGGATCGCAGTGAATGAACTGCCAGTCTTCGGTGACATCGGCAAAGGCATCGATGCGCTTTTGATCGATGCTGAACCAATCTGATGTGCCAAAATGCTGCCCCTCTAGGGCTTTCAGCTGGGCGAGTGTGATGGTGGACATGTTACAGATCCTCGTTGAACAGGCTGCCAGGTGCGTTTGATTGCATGCCGCCCGAAAGCGGCAAAATCGCCCCCGAAAGATAGGCCCCGCCGCGCCCGCACAAAAACTGCAAGGCGCCGGCGATGTCTTCGGGGCTGCCCACACGGCCCAGCGGCACGCCTTCGGCCGATTTGGCGCGCCCCTCTTCCGAGGCCAGGGCAAATGCCGTCATCTTGGACACAAACGGGCCTGGCGCAATGGCATTCACGGTGATGAATTCATGCGCCAGATCATTGGACAGAACCCGCGTCATATGGTGCACCGCCCCTTTGGAAACGGCATAGGAATAGGTGGCCGTGCCTTTGGGGATATCGCCCATGACGCTGCCCACATTGACCACGCGCGCCGGGTCTTCCGGGCGGGCCGCGGCGCGCAGCAGCGGCAGCAAGCTTTGGGTCAGGTGGAACATGCCAGTGACATTCAGAGACAACAGCTTGTCCCAGGCCTCGTAGGGGTGTTCGCCCAAAGGTGCCCCCCATGTGCGGCCGGCGTTGTTCATCAGAATATGCAAAACATCGCTGCGCGCCTGAACCGCTTGGGCCAAGGCGGCAATGCCGTCTTGGGTGGCAACATCGCCGCCAAACCCCTCGACATGGCCGCGCAGGCCCAGCGCATTCAGCTCGGCCGCGACGGCCTGGCAGGCATCGGCCTTGCGGCTGGCAATCAGCACCCGTGCGCCCGCCGCGGCCAGGCCATGGGCCGCCATGCGGCCAATACCCGTAGCCCCGCCAGTGACCAGCGCCACCTTGCCAGACAGATCAAACAGGCTTTCTGGTGTCATATCCATTCTATCCCCCCCTAAAAGCCGCGCGCAGCGGCCACCTGTGCCGCGTGATAGCCGTAATCGCCCAGCCATTCGGTGCCCACGCGGGCCCGTTTCATGTAAAAGCCGATATCATAGGCATCTGTCATGCCGATGCCGCCATGCATCTGCACGCCTTCGCGCACCGCCAGATCCACCGTTTGCGCGGCGCGGGCCTTGGCCAGGGATACGGCCAAACCGGCCTCGGCGGGGGTGGCATCCAGCACCCGGCCGGCATTGGCAATGGCGCTGGCTGTCACCTCGATTTCGGCCCAAAGATGGGCCGCGCGGTGCTGCAACGCCTGAAAGCTGCCAATGGTGCGATCAAATTGCTTGCGCTCTTTCAGGTAGCCCACGGTCATGCCATAGGCGCCCCCGGCAACCCCCAGCAATTCGGCCGCAACAGCGGCTTGGCCCGCTTGCACCCCGCGCGAAAGCAGCGCCCAGCCATCATCCAGCGTGCCCAGCACCTCGTCGCCCGTGGCCTCGACCCCATCAAACACCATCTGCGCATGATCGCGGCTGTCTACCGTGGCGCGGGCGGTTTTGCTTAGCCCGGCGCGATCGGCGGGAATGTCAAACAGGGTTAGCCCTGCAGCCTCGCCCGGGCCACCGGCGGTGCGCGCCAGAACCAGCACACGATCTGCACAGCCACCATCGGCCACAAAGGCCTTTGTGCCGCTCAGGCGAAACCCATTGCCAGATTTTTCCGCCGCAAGCGTGGTGTTCAGCGGCGCGTGTTTGCGCCCCTCGTCCAGCGCTATGGCATAAAGCAGATCGCCCTGCGCAATGGCGGCCAGGGCATCGGCGCTATGCTGGCCCGCCGCCGCGCGCAAGGTGGTGGCCGCGATCACCGCGCTAGAGATAAAGGGGCTGGCCGCCAGGGTGCGGCCCATTTCCTCGGCCAGGATGCCCGCGGCACGCTGGCCCATATCGGCACCGCCCTGGGCCTCGGGCACCAAAACGCCTGCCCAGCCCATTTGCGCCATTTCGCGCCACAGAGCTGTATCAAACGGGCGGCCTTGGTCGCGGTTGGCCCGCAAATTTGCCACGGGCGCTGCATCGGCCAGAAAGCCGCGCGCGGCATCGCGCAGCATGGTTTCGTCTTCGGTTTCCAAAAGGCTTGTCATGATGGCCCCTAGCTGTTTGGCAGTTCAAGAACACGTTTGGCGATGATATCCAGCATCACTTCGCTGGTGCCGCCTTCGATAGAATTGGCCTTGGTGCGCAGCCATTCGGGGGCCAGGCTGCCATGCGGCCCATCCCATTCCACCGCCTCAGAGCCCGCCGCAGACATCAGCAGCTCGTAGCGCTCTTTGTTCAGCTCGGTTCCGTAATATTTCAGCATGGCGCTGGCATTGCCCACACCGCGCCCGGCCTCGGCCTGGTCTTTGTAGCGCTCCATCGTCATGGCAAAGGCCAGGGCATTCACCTCGATACGCATGGCTTCGGCGCGGGTCACAGGGTTATCCAAGGCACCATCAAGATCGCCCAGGAACTGCCCCAGCGAGCGCCCCCCCAACAGCCCACGCGCGCCGCCGCCAATCATTTCGCGTTCATGCGTCAGCAGATATTTGGCAATGTCCCAGCCACGGTTCACCTGCCCCACCACCGATGGGTTATCTTCCCCATAGGATTTGGGCACTTTGACATTGTCGAAAAAGGTTTCGCAAAAGGGCGATTTGCCCGATATCAGCTGAATGGGGCGGGTGGTGACACCGGGGCTGTTCATATCGATCAACATGAACGAGATGCCCTTGTGCTTTGGCGCGTCGCGGTCGGTGCGCACCAAGGCAAAAATCCAATCGGCGCGGTCGGCATAGGATGTCCAGATTTTCTGGCCATTCACCAACCAATGATCGCCCATATCCTCGGCGCGGGTTTGCACATTGGCCAGGTCGCTGCCTGCGCCCGGTTCGGAATAGCCCTGACACCAGCGAATTTCACCGCGCGTCACGGGCAAAAGATGCGCCAGCTTTTGGGCATGGGTGCCAAATTCCAACAGCGCCGGCCCCAGCATCCACAAGCCAAAGCTTTCCAAGGGCGGCGGGGCTTGCAGGCGTTCTAGCTCTTCGCGGTAGATCTTTTCTTCGGCCCGCGACAGGCCCGCCCCGCCATATTCAACAGGCCAGCGCGGCGCAGTCATGCCCCGGGCGATGGCCGCCTGCATCCAGGTCTTTTGATCATCATCCTGAAATTGCCACTTGCGCCCGCCCCAAACGATGCGGTCTTCGCTTATCGGGCGCCCGCGCAGGGCGGGGGGGCAGGCGGATGTGATCCAATCGGCAATCTCTGTGCGGAACGCATCCAGTGCGGCGGTGTCAGGCATTGGTCTCCTCCCAGAAACATATTTTGCAGTGCGAAATTGAATTCCGTCATTACTGCTACGCAATATCAACCGGCGGGCATGGTCAAGCCACAGTTCAGCTCAAAACCAAATAACGCAACGGCAGCACGGCACCGGGCCAGGCTGCCGTTGCAGCAAAAATCAGCGCAAATCGGGCAGCTGATAATCGGCAAATTGTTGGCGCAATGTCAGCTTTGATACCTTGCCCGTGGCGGTCAGCGGCAGGGCATCTACCCAGATCACATCATCGGGCAGCTGCCATTTGGCAAAATGTTCAGACATATGGGTGTGGATATCGTCCAGCGCGGGCTTGTCAGCGCCGGCGGCCACAGCCACCAACACAGGCCGCTCGTCCCATTTGGGGTGGGGCATGGCGATGGCCGCACAGGCGGCAATGCCCGGATGCGCCATGGCCACATTTTCCAGATCGATCGACGAAATCCATTCGCCCCCGGATTTGATCAGGTCTTTCGAACGGTCCTGGATCGTTAAAATGCCATTCTCATCGATCGAGGCGATATCGCCCGTGCCAAACCAGCCCTCGGCATCGACCGCTTTAGCGCTGGCCTCGGGGTTGTTGAAATAGCCCGAAACAACGGTGTTGCCGCGCACGAATAATTCGCCCACCGCCTTGCCATCATGGGCCACACGCTGGCCGTTATCATCGACGATCTTTAGCTGCACGCCAAAGGCACGGCGCCCCTGCTTGGCCTTTACATCTACCATCTGGTCAAAGGGCAGCTCTTTCACCCATTTGGGCATATTGCCATGGGTGCCGATCGGGCTCATTTCGGTCATGCCCCAGGCATGGCCCACATTCACGCCCATTTTCTCGAATGTTTCGATCATTTTGCGCGGTGCAGCCGAGCCGCCGACAACCACATCGGAAAAGCCCGATGGCTTGCGCCCCTGTTTTTGGATCTCGCCCAGCAGGCCCATCCAAACCGTGGGCACACCCCATGCCGAGAAAACATTTTCCTGATCCATCAGCTTGAACAGGCTTTCGCCATCCAGCGCGCCGCCGGGCATCACCAGTGAATGGCCCAACAAAGGCGAGGCATAGGGAATACCCCAAGCGTTCACATGAAACAGCGGCACCACCGGCAGCACGCGCGCCTCTTCGGGGATAGACTGGCCCATGATCAGCCCCACCATCATGGCGTGCAGCACAGTCGAGCGGTTGGAATACAGCGCGCCCTTGGGGTTGCCCGTGGTGCCCGAGGTATAGCACAGGCCGGCGGCGGTGTTTTCGTCAAATTCGGGCCATTCGAAACTGTCTGGCTGCTCTTCCAGCAGCTCTTCGTAGCACAGCGCATCCAGGGTGTTTTCGGGCATATGCGCGCGGTCTGTCATGATGACAAAGCGCAAATCACCGGGCAATTCGCTGCGCACAGCCTCTAGGATGGGCACAAAGGTGGTATCCACGAAAATCAGCTTATCTTCGGCGTGATTGACGATGTAGATCAACTGTTCAGCCGACAGGCGCGGGTTGATCGTGTGACACACAGCACCTTGGCCGGAAATCGCATAGTACAGCTCGAAATGGCGATAACCGTTCCATGCCAGCGTGGCCACCCGATCGCCCAGCTGCACGCCAAGCGCCTTTAGGGCATTGGCCAGCCGATAGACCCGGCGCAGCGTTTGCGGGTATGTTTGGCGGTGAATATCACCCTCGGTGCGCACCGAGATAATCTCGGCCTTGGCATGCGCCTCGGCGGCGTATTCCAGAATGTTACTGATCAGCAACGGTCTGTGCTGCATCATGCCCTGCATGGCATCCTCCCTGAATTTGCTCCCTGTCCCGCAGGTTAACGCTGGGGGCGCGTTTGCCAAATGGAAAACGCAAGAAACCCATGTGAATTTGCCCCATTTTTTCCATATAGCGGAATGCCGTTGCGTCATTTCACAGCCGGCTTGAGGCAGGGGCGCAGCATGGCCTAGGCTTTGCGCCAACAGGCCCACATGCCGCGGGCCACCGATGGAGGGGACCACGTGAAGGCAATCATCTGCAAAGAATTCGCACCACTTGATGCGCTGGAATATGGCGATATCGCCGCCCCCGAGGCCACTGGCGACGCCGTCCTGATCAAGGTCGAGGCGGCAGGCGTAAACTACCCCGACGGGCTGTTGGTGCAGGGGCTTTACCAGATGCGCCCCGAACACCCGTTTATCCCTGGGATGGAGGCTGCAGGCACCGTGGTGGCAGTGGGCCCCGATGCCAGCGGCATTGCCGTGGGCAGCCGTGTGGCCACGATCTGTTCGCTTGGCGGATATGCCGAAATGGTGGCCGCGCCGCAGGGCCGGGTGTTTCCCATCGGCGATATGGATGCGGCCGAAGTATGCGCGCTGATGGTGGCCTTTGGCACCTCGCATCACGCGTTGAAACAGCGCGCTAATCTGCAGCCCGGCGAAACCCTGCTGGTAACTGGCGCGGCAGGGGCCACGGGCATTGCCGCCATTCAGATCGGCAAGATCATGGGCGCCAAGGTGATCGCCGTGGCATCAACCCCGGAAAAACGCGCCATCGCAGTGGAAAACGGGGCCGATCACGCGGTTGGCTATGAAAACCTGAAAGACGAGATCAAATCGCTGACCGGCGGCAAGGGCGTGGATGTGGCCTTTGAATCGGTCGGGGGCGAGGCCTTTGCCGCCTGTTCCCGCGGCATGGCCCGCAATGGGCGGCTGTTGGTGATAGGCTTTGCCGGTGGCGAAATTCCAAAACTGCCGGTGAACCTGACGCTGGTGAAAGAATACAGCGTTGTGGGCGTGTTCTGGGGCAATTTCACCCGGTTTGAGCCAGCGGTTTACGCCCAGAATATGGACGAATTGCTGGGCTGGTACAAAAACGGCCAGGTCAAACCGCTGATCGAGGGGCGCTATCCACTGGCCCAAGCGGCCGAGGTGCTAAAACGCGTTCTGGGGCGCGGCGCCACCGGCAAGATTGCCCTGATCCCGTAA
>CAJXSO010000022.1 GCA_913061505.1 uncultured Lutimaribacter sp. | reverse complement strand
TACCATCAACACCGCCGTGGCGGCGGTGGCGGCCGATATCATGGCGGGCCGCCCGCCGGTGATGGCGGTGATCACAGCGATCGAGAACGAGGCATAAAGCCCCACTTTTGGATCCACGCCTGCAATGATGGAAAAGGCAATCGCCTCGGGGATCAGCGCCAGCGCCACCACAAGGCCTGACAGCAAATCGCCACGGGGGTTGCGCAACCATTCGGCGCGATAGGCAGAAAGGGAAAACATCGGGATTGGTCCTCGGGCCGCGCGGCATGCGCGGTCTTGGTGTCATGTGGTCGGGGGCGCTGGTACACGCCCCAGCGCCAAAAACCAACCCACGAATTGCCAAACAGCCCTAGCCGCCCTGCCCCAAGCCCTGCAGTTTTTCCACAATTTCGCGCGCGCGCGCATCGAAACTATGCGCCTCGCGCACATGCTGGGCGAATTCACGGCGCCTTGTGCGCATCGCCTCGTCCTCGGCCAGGGCTTGTGCCACACAATCGGCCAGCGCCTCGGGGCCATCGCAGATGTAGATAAATTCGCCAAACCCGTCTGGCAGCCCCGCGACCGGATCGCAAATAAGCGGCACACCACAGGCCAGCACATCATAGACGCGGTTATTCACATAGGCCGCAGCGCCGCGCATCGAATGGTGATGGTCGTTCAGCACAACGCCCGCAGCGCGGTAATAGGCGCCCAGTTGATCGTTGGGAATAACGCCGCCCCTTTGCCATTCGGGCGCCACCCAGCCCCAGCCCGTGCCATAAACGGCCAGCTCGGCCAGCCCCGCGGCCTGCGCCCAGGCAACCATGCCGTAAGATTTGCGTTTGGGGTAGCAATTGCCCACAAACAGCACCGGGTGCTCGGGCGCCTTTACCCCCTTTGGCCCGGGAAAGCGGGTGGCATCGGTGCATTGCAACAGCGCCGAGCACGATACGCCCTTGGCCGGTTTGGGCAGGTTTTGCGTGGCCAGGAAACTATGCGCCACGCCCCGCATTTCATCGGCGCTTACCTTTTCGGCATGCGATTGCACCCACATCAGGCGCAGATTTTCGCTGCTGTCTTCAAAGGGAAATTTACCGCGCACCAACACTTCAACCTCGCCGGGTTGGGCCGCAGTTTGCCAATCTTCGCGGCAATCCACCCGTGCGCCATGGCCCATGCGCTGCAAGGCCTCGGCCAGCGATGTGGCATAGTGAAATTCGCCCCATTTATGCGACGTTTCTTGCCGCGGCGTGGGGATTTTCAGCGCGAAATTCAATACCTCCTGCGGGGCTGTATGGCGGGCGATATAATCGGCCACAGGCTCGATCTGCAGGCTATCGACCGCGGCTTTCAGCACCTCGGGTGTCAGGGCTTGGTCGGTGTTTTCGGCCACGATCTGATCATAGGCCTGATCCAGCACAGTGTTGTTGGGATCAAGCCCCGTGATCAATGCCAAACCGCTGGGGCGGGCATCAAGCACCGTCACCGTCAAATCGGGGCGGTAGCGGCGCAAAATCGGGATCAAGCGCCAGATATCGCCTGTCCACTCGCGGGTTTTTTCGCGATCCCAAACACGCTGCACCGCGTCATAGCTGATGGGCACGACATCGTGCAAAATGATCATGCCATCGGGGCTCATCAGTTTTTCGCAATTCATAAAATCGCGCAGCGTGAATTCAAACAGATGCATCCCGTCTAAAAACGCCAAATCCACCACAGCACCGATACGCTGGGCAAAACCGCTGGCGAAAAAATCATCGCTGGTTTGCGACAGGCAATGCAATTCCGGCTTGGTGCCAATCACCCCGCGATTGACCAGAAAATTGGGGTCCACTGCGATCGAGCGGCAGGTGGCAATATCCAGGCTGCGGCCCATATGCGTGCCCACCTCTAGATACCAATTCGGGCGGCGGTGCTGATGCAGCCAGCGAAAAAAACGCAAATAGCGCATACCGCTGACTTGCGGAAATTGATCCTGCGGAATTTGGGTCATGCAGTGCCTTTATATTACCAATCAAACCACACGGGCGGCAGGGCTTTGGCCACCCAAAACATATGCATCCCAGACTATCTGCTCAAACCCTGCGCGCCAAGCCCTGCAAACAGAAAAACGGCCACCCAAGGGGGGTGGCCGTTTGCGTAGATATCAGCGGTGGGGCTTACTGGCGGGCCAGCAATTTCCACAGGCCGTTTTCAACAACCGAGATCGTCACTTCGTTGCCACCTTGATGGTCGCCCGGGCCATAGGCAATGGGGGCATCCAGCAGCTCGGAATAGTAATTGATCGATTCCATCCCTTTCTGGAAACTTTCCTGCGTCAGGTCGGGGCCTGCAGCCTCTAGCGCCATCACCAGCGTTTCGGCGGCGTTATAGCCCAGCATCGCGAAACCAGTGGCGGGGTGGCCAAATTTCGCCTCATATTCCGCGATAAATGCGGCAGGTGCCGGATCGGCCGCGCGGGCGCGCAGATCTACCCAGCCAGCGGCGGCATAAAGGCCATCGGTTACGCCATTTGGCACAGCGGCCACAGCTTCCAGGAAGCCTGCCGAGGTGTTGAGGAATTTCGCCTCGGCCCAACCCAGCTGCTTGGCCGTGCCCACAACGGTGATACCCGCGCGCACACCCAGTGCCATGACAACGGTTTCACAGCCCTCGGCGCGCAGTTTTTGCACCGCGCCTACAAAATCTTGCTCGTCGGGTTTGTGGGTGGTTTCCGCGATAAACTCGGTGCCCAGCGCGGCGGTGCTTTCCTTGGCGGCCGTGGCGATTTCAATACCGAAATCGGTGGGCAGATACATGGCGCATACTTTCGTGGCGCCGGTGTTTTCTTTCAGGTATTTGATGCCTGCAACGGCCTGATCGTAATAGCTGGCAAAGCCTGTGTATTTATTGTCGATCGGCTCTGACAGCATCTCGCGCGCGGCTGACAGCGGGTTCAGGTTTGGAATGCCTTTGGGATCAAGAATTTTGAAACCAGCCAGGTTGTGCGGCGTGCCCAACGACAGCATCATCGCGAATACTTTGTCGCGGTTCACCAGTTTGTTATAGGCCTGCGCAGCCTTGGGCAGCTGGTAGCTGTGGTCTTCGACAACAAAGCGGATCTGGCGGCCATGCACACCACCGGCGGCGTTGACTTTATCCAGAAACAGGTTTGCGCCATTGGTGGCAGGCACACCCACAGCCGCGAAAATGCCGCTGAGGTCATTGACCGAGCCGATCACGATTTCAGTATCGCTGACACCTTGGGTTTCGGCCACAGCGGCTTGCGCCATGCCCAGCGCCAATGCGCTGCCCAAAAGGGTATTCATCAGGCGTTTCATTTTGTCTTTCCTCCCGTTTTTGCCCATTTCACCAAGGGCTGTTCAGTACATATCATCAATCAGCGCTTTGTGGCGCTTTTCAACAAAACTGCGGCGCAGTTTCATGGTGGCCGTCAACTCTTCATCTTCGGCAGTCAGCAGCACGTCGATCAGGCGGAAATCTTTGATCTGTTCGACGCGTGCAAATTCACGGTTTACCTGTTCCACCTCGGCGCGGATCAGATCTTGCACCGGCTGCGCCCGGCACAGCGAGGCAAAATCCGAGAATGGCACCTTGTTGTCTTGGGCGTATTTTTCAACATTCTCTTGGTCAATCATCACCAAGGCCGTCAGGTATTTGCGCCTGTCGCCGATGATCACCGCGTCGCTGATATAGTGGCTGAATTTCAAGCGGCTTTCAATTTCGGCAGGCGTAATGTTTTTGCCGCCTGCAGTGATGATGATGTCTTTCAGCCGGCCCGTGATGGTGACATAGCCATCTTCGTCAATCCGGCCCACATCGCCGGTACGCAGCCACCCATCGGCGGTGTAGCTTTCGGCTGATTTTTCGTTATTGCGCCAATAGCCCTGAAAATTGTTCAAGCCCTTGGTCTGGATTTCCCCATCATCGGCGATGCGCACGCTGACACCTGGCACAGGCCGGCCGATTGTGCCGGTGCGGTTGTCATCGGGGGTATTGATGGTGGCGATGCCGCTGGTTTCGGTCATGCCGTAGCCCTCGACCAGGGGCACACCGATCGACCAATACCATTTCAACAACTCTGGCGATATCGGTGCCGCCCCGGTGCCGCCACGGCGCATGCGATCAAAGCCCAACATCCGGCGCAGGTTGCGCAGCACCAGCATATCCCACAGCGCATAATTCAGCGCCGTCAGCGCCGGCACGCGCCCGGTGGTGGCCAGCGCATCAGCGCGTTTTCGCCCCGCCTTCAACGCCTGGGAAAACGACACGCGCCCCAGCCATGTGGCCTCTTGCGCCATAATCAGAACGCGCGAATAGATTTTCTCCCAGACACGGGGCACGGCGGTAAAGGTCATCGGGCTGACCTCTTGCAGATTGCTGAACACCGTTTCCGGGCTTTCGGCAAAATTGACCGTGCATTTGGCCGCCAGGGGGAAGTAGATGGAAACATCGCGTTCCAGAATGTGGCAAAGCGGCAAGAAACACAGCTGTTCGTCGCTCTCTTGCGCAGGCAGGCCATGGGCGCCTGCGGTAATCGCGGCCATGATATTTTCGTTCGATAGCATCGCCCCCTTAGGCATGCCCGTGGTGCCCGAGGTGTAGATCAACAGCGCCGTATCACCGGGCTGGGATTTGGCGATTTCATCGCCAAAGGTTTCAGGCGCTGCCTCATGCGCCTGTTTGCCCAAGGCATAAAGATCGTCCAAAAACATCACCCGCGGGTCAGACAAGGCGTGCAGCCCTTCGTCTTCCAGCACGATCACCTTTTGCACATCGGGCGTGCTGTCGGCGATTTCCAGGTATTTATCCAGCTGCTCTTCGTTTTCGACAATCAAAAACCGCGATTGGCTATCGGTTAGCAGATAGGCCAGCTGCGCCGCGGAATCGGTTGTATACACACCCGAGGCAATGCCCCCAACCGCCTGAATGCCCAAATCGAAATAGGCCCATTCCTTGCGATCTTCCGACAAGATCGATACCACCTGCCCGCGCTGCAACCCCAGCGCGCGCAGGCCCATACCCACCCATGCAGCATGGGTCCAGTAATCGGACCAGCTGTAGGATTTCCAGATACCGAAATCTTTTTCACGATGCGCCGTACGCGCGCCCAAACTGGCACAGCGTTGCGCAAAAAGTTTCACAATCGTGTCTTGGCCATCCACCAGCACAGGGCGTGCCGCCGGATCGGCGTTAAAGGTGACGCCATTGATACTAACAGATGCGGACCGGGACTGCATATTCACGCGCTCATCTCCAGGTTTTCTTGCGTTTCCAGCGCTTTTCGCCGCGCCCGGTGTCGTCGCTATGGCCAAGATAGAAGCTTTTGATATCTTCGCTGGCCTGCAGGCGTTCGCTGCTGCCGTTCATCACGATACGCCCCAGCTCCATGACATAGCCCTGATCGGCCAGGCCCAGTGCCACGCTGGCGTTTTGTTCAACCAGCATCATCGTCACGCCTTCTTCGCTGTTGAGGCGTTTCAGGATGGCAAAGATTTCCTGCACCAGTAGCGGCGACAGCCCAAGGCTGGGCTCATCCAGCAACATGATCTTTGGCCGCAGCATCAGCCCACGGCCGATGGCCAGCATTTGCTGTTGCCCGCCAGAAAGCGTGCCGGCCTCTTGGTTGCGGCGCTCTTTCAAGATCGGGAAATATTCGAACACCATATCGCGATCTTGGGCGATGCCTGCGCGGTCGCTGCGGGTATAGGCGCCCAGCGCCAGGTTTTCCTCGACCGTCAGCAGCGGAAACACCTCGCGCCCCTCGGGCACATGCACGATGCCCGATTTCACCACGCGGTGCGGTTCGCGCCCGGCGATATTTTCACCCTCGAACAGGATTTCGCCTTTTTCCGGGTCCATAATGCCAGAGATGGTTTTCAACAGCGTCGTTTTGCCCGCCCCATTGGCGCCAAGAACGGTTACGACCGAGCCTTTGTGCACCTCTAGGCTAACACCGCGAATGGCCATGATCGGGCCATAAAAGGTTTCCAGATTGCGCACTTGTAACAGGGGGGTGCTGGTCATGCTGCATCCCCCGTGCCCAGATAGGCCTCGATCACCGCGGGGTGGCTTTGCACCTCGGCGGGGGTGCCTTGGGCCAACATTGCCCCATCAGCCAGGGCCAAAACCTTGTCGCATACTTTGCTGACCAGCCCCATGTCATGCTCGACCATCAACACCGTAATCCCCATTTGACGGCGGATATCATCGATCCACCAGCGCATGTTTTGCGTCTCTTCCACCGACAGGCCCGAGGCCGGCTCGTCCAGCAGCAACAGCCGCGGTTTCGAGGCCAGCGCGCGCCCCACCTCGACCACCTTGCGCACCCCATAGGGCAGGCCCGCGATACGGGAATTGCGGTAGGGTTGCAGATCAAGGAAATCGATCACCTCTTCCACCGCTTCGCGATGCGCGCGCTCTTCTGCGCGCACGGCGGGCGTGTGAAACATCTGCTGCACCAAATTGGTGCCGCGGTGGCGATGCCGGCCCACCAACAGGTTTTCCAGCACCGTCGCCTGATCGAACAGCTCGATATTTTGAAAGGTGCGCGCAATGCCCAGGCTGGGCACCTCATCAGGGGCCAGGCCCAGCAGATCGGTGCCTGCAAAGCTGATCTTGCCGGATACGGGCGTGTAAAAGCGTGAAATCAGGTTAAACACCGTGGATTTACCAGCGCCATTTGGCCCGACCAGCGCAAACACCTGCCCCTCTTCCACCTGCATGCTGAGGTTGTTCACAGCCGTTAAGCCGCCGAATTTCAACGTTACATTTTCGAGCGTCAGCAAACTCATCTCAGGCGCTCCGTTTTCAGATAGGATTTTTGGCGGCGGAACATGTCTTTGCGGGCAAAGGGGAACAGCTGAAAGAACGTGCGGATCTTCAGCCAGCGCCCATAAAGGCCCATGGGTTCGAACAGGATGAACAAGATCATGATCACCCCAAACACCCCAATTTCCAGCCCCGGGATGGCCACGTTACTGCCGATACCATCGGTGATGATCGACAAGGCCTGCGGCAGGAACGAGATCACGATGGCGCCCAAAAACGCCCCATGGATAAAGCCCAAGCCGCCCACCACGATCATCATCAACAGCTGGATCGACAGAATAAAGGTGAAGGTTTCGTTGTTGAACACCTCGGCAAACAGGCCCATCAGCGCGCCGCCCAGGCCCGTGATGCCGGCCGACATGCCAAAAGCGATGGTCTTGGTGCGCGCCAGGTTCACACCCATGGCCTGCGCCGAAATCTCGCTATCGCGCACCGCGGCAAAGGCACGCCCCATCGGCGCACGCAGCAGGTTGCGGTAAAACAGCGTCACCACCAGCACCACAATCAAGGCCATGTAATACCAGGCCGCAGGGTTTGACCAGCGGTTCACCTCTAGCCCGAACACGGTGATCGGGGGGGCAAATTTGCCGCCAACACCGCCTGTCCAAGGCTCAAGCATCACGATCAGGTCGTCGGTCAGGATGGCCAGCGCCAATGTGGCGATGGCCAGATAGACGCCATGCAGCTTCAGCGCGGGAATGGCGATCAAACCGCCCACAATCCCGGTGATGATACCCGCCAGCGGGAATGCCACGATAAAGGGCACGCCTGCCTCCATCAGCAGCACCGTGCTGTAACAGCCCAGCGCCATAAAGGCCGAATGCCCAAGGCTGGCCTGGCCTGTTTGCCCCGTCAGCAGCATCAGCCCCAGCCCACAGGTGGCCCAGATCAGCACATTCGTGGCCTCGCCCAGATAGAAATCATCGATCAGCCAGGGCAGCGCCACCATCAGCGCCAGCAGCGCGGCATAAAGCGACAGCTTCCAGCCATCTTCGAAAAGGCGAATGTCGTCGTCGTAGCTTGTTTTGAAATGAATGCGCATGGCTTACACCTTTTTCACGCGCACTTGGGCAAACAGCCCGTGCGGACGGAACAACAGCACCGCAATCAGCAGCGCATAGGGCGCAATTTGCGACCAGCCAGCAGGCAGATAGCGGGCGGCGAAGGGCTCGATAATACCCACGATCAAGCCGCCCAGCAGCGCCCCGGGCAAAGAGCCAAAGCCGCCAATCACCGCCGCGGCGAAAGCTTTGATGCCGATAAAGCCGGCGTTGGGGTCAATGGCACCTTTCGAGGCATAAAGAATGCCCGCCACAGCCGCCACAATGCCCGCCAAGGCCCACACCATGCCATGCACCCGCTTGACAGGGATCCCCATGTAATAGGCCGCCATTTGGTTTTGGCTGGCCGCCTGCATGGCCAGGCCGATTTTGGTGCGCTGGAAAAACTGCCATAGCGCCAATGTCAGCAAGAACGTGGTGATGATGATGGCCACATCAGCCATGCCCAAAACCAGATCGCCCAGCCGCACATCGCCCAAGGCCAGGGGCGAATGCAGCGACATCGGCTCGTGCCCCCAGATCAGCCCCGCGCTAAACCGCAAGATGAACCCCAAAGCGATGGTCAAGATGATCACGGCCACCTGGTTTTGGCCAAATACCGCGCGCAGCACCACCAGATCCAGCAGGTAGCCAAAGGCGCCCATGATCACAAAGACCAGCGGCAGCGCGAACCAAAACGGGATGCCCATGAATTCAGGATTCACAAGGCCCAGCGTGACAAAAGCACCCAGCATCATGAAATCGCCCTGGGCAAAGTTCACGGCCTCGGTCGCTTTGTAGATCAACACAAACCCAAGGGCGACAAGCCCGTAAACACAGCCATTGGCCATGCCGCTGATGAGAAGCTGTAAAACTTCCACCCCATTCCTCCCTGTTCTTCGCTGGCCCACGTCATTGGTTGCGCAGGCCTCTAGCAACCGCCAGCCAATCGGCTTTAAGTTGCGCCACCCCTCCTAGGTGATAGCGCATTCCGTCCATATTTTTGAGTGCGGGTCAACACAAAGCGGTGTGATGACGTTGCGGAACTTATATCCGCTGTGCAGAAAATCGCCAACTGACGCAGCGACACGCCAAGGCAGCGCTGGACTGTGCATAATTCTTGGGCACAACATGGCAAAAAGCCCGCAGCGCACAGCCCGGGCCGCCGCAATGACCGGAGATCAAGGAGATCAAAATGAGCCTCTTTACCCCCAGTGCCGCATGGGTGACAGACGAGCATCGCATGTTTGCCGATATGGCCGCGCGCGTCTATGCCCAAGATCTGGCTCCGCATATTTCAACCTGGGTCAAGCAAGGCCAGGTTGATCGTGGCTTTTGGGAAATTGCCGGCGCGCAGGGGCTGATGGGCGGTGCTGTGCCCGAGGCCTATGGCGGTGCGGGGGGCGGCGTGGGCTTTGATGCCATCACCGTTTACGAACAGGCGGCGGTGGGTGATTGTGGCTGGGGCTATTCCATCCAGTCGATCGTCACCCATTATTTGCTGGCCTATGGCAGCGACGAGCAAAAACAGCGCTGGCTGCCCGATCTTGTGGCCGGGCGCCGGGTGGCCGCCATCGCCATGACCGAGCCGGGCTGCGGATCAGATTTGCAGGCCGTATCCACCACCGCCACGAAAGACGGCAACCAATATCGCATCAATGGCGCCAAAACCTTTATCACCAACGGGCAATCCGCCGATTTGATCGTGGTTGTCGCCAAAACCGACCCATCCGCCGGGGCGCGCGGGGTGTCGCTGATCTTGGTGGAAACCGAGGATGCAGCGGGCTTTCGCCGCGGGCGCAACCTGGAAAAGCTGGGGATGAAAGCCAATGACACATCCGAGCTGTTTTTCGATGATGTCAAAGTGCCCCTGACCAACCTGTTGGGCCAGGACGAGGGGCAAGGGTTTTACCAGCTGATGAAACAGCTGCCATGGGAGCGTCTGGTGATCGCCATTGCAGCGCTGGGCGCGATTGATTTTGCCCTATCTGAGACCATTGCCTATGTGCAGGGGCGCCGTGCCTTTGGCAAACGCGTGATGGATTTTCAAAACACCCGTTTCAAACTGGCCGAGATGAAAACCAAGGCCGAGGTGCTGCGCGCCTTTGTCAACGATTGCATCGCCCGGGCCGAGGCCGGCACGCTGGATGCCGCCACCGCCTCGATGGCGAAATACTGGGGATCCGAGACCCAAAACGAGGTGATGCATGAATGCCTGCAGCTGTTTGGCGGCTATGGCTTTATGATGGAATACCCCATCGCACGCCTCTACACCGATGCCCGCGTGCAGATGATCTATGGCGGCACGAACGAAATCATGAAAGAGCTGATCGCCCGCTCGCTGGATGTATAGGCCCGCGCTAGACGCGGAAACCGTAAAGCTGCCATTCAGCATCTGTGACCGTGGCCGCCAATTGCGCGGCCTCGGCCATTTTTAGGGCTGAAAACCCTGCATGCAGCTGGGGCCCCAATAGCCGCGCCATGCTGGGTGCGGCTTGAAACTGCGCAATCGCGGCTTGCCAGTGATCGGGCAAGGGCGGCAGATCGGCAGCCCCCCCCAGCCCCGGGGCGCCGGGTTGCAGCGCTTTTGTGATGCCATCCAGCGCAGCGCCCAGGGTGATGGCGGCGCATAGATAGGGGTTTGCATCCACGCCTGCCACGCGGTGCTCGAAATGGCGGCTGCCCCCCTGCCCGCCCGGCACCCGCAACGCCACGCCGCGATCTTCGACAGCCCAGCTGTTGGTGGCGGGCGAATAGACGGTATTGGCAAAGCGACGCCACGAATTCAGCCCCGGCGCCAGCGCCAGCATACTATCGCCCATGCTGGCACGCACCCCGCCGATGGCGGCAAGCAACATGGGCGCCAAGCCACCCTCGGCCGGGTCGGCAAACAGGTTTTGCCCCGCCGCATCGGCCAGAGACAGGTGCAAATGCATCCCCGAACCGGACCGCGCGCCAAAAGGCTTGGCCATAAAGCAGGCCTCGAACCCATGGCGGCGCGCGGTGGCGCGCAACAGGCGCTTGGCCAGAACAATATCATCGGCCGCGCGATCTAGCGCGCGATATTGCAACGTCAGCTCGAATTGGCCCTGCGCATATTCCGAGATCACCGTTTCCAATGGCAGGCCAAGGGCGCGCGCGCCGGCATAGACATCATCGAAAAACGGCGACATTTCATCCAGCTCGTCCACGGACATGCAATTGTTGCCCGCCAGCCGCCGGCCGGTCAGCGGGGCGCGCGGCGACAGCGGCGCGCCTTGGCCATCGTGGCCGCGATCGGTGAGGTAAAATTCCAGCTCCATCGCGCCCATGGGCTGCCAGCCCAAGGCCTGCGCCCGCGCCACCTGCGCCATCATCGCGCCGCGCGGATCGGAATGGTAGCTGGCGCCATCGGCGCCAAACATCTGCACCAGCACCACCCCCCGCCCGGTGGCGGGCATAAAACCCAAACTGCCGGGCACCGGCCAACAGCGGCTGTCGCCCCCATCGGCTGCGTGCTGGGCCAGCGCATCGGCCACATCAACGCCATCGATGCCTTGGGCAAACAACGTGCCCGGCATGCCCCGCCCGGCGGTATAAAGCCCCTCTAGCTCGTGGCGGCGAATAATTTTGCCACGCCCAATGCCATGCAGATCGCTGAGAACCACATCGATGGCTTGCACCTGGGGGTGGGCCGCCAAAAAGGCCTGCGCCTCGTCCAGCAGGGCGCCTGTGGGGGTGGGGGTGCTCATGTGCCAGTCCTTTTGCCGGGGTGGTTTGGTTGGGCATGGGCGGGGCGCGCTTGTCAAGGGGGCGGGCATGCGCCCCTTGCCCTTTGGCACGCGCCATCGCACCTTATGCGCAAAATGGGGGGCACAGGCATGCATGAGACAGGATTGAACAAAACCACCATCGCGATTTTGGGCGCAGGCCTGATTGGCTGCAGCTGGGCGGCACTGTTCATGCACCACGGCGCAAAGGTGCGCCTGTGGGATCCCGATGCCGAGGCGCGCGCCACAGCCCGGGCCCGCATGAACCGCCCGTTGCAGCATTTGGCCGATCTCAACGGCCAGCCCGCAACCGGCCAGCTGCAGATATGCAGCGATCTGGCGCAAGCGCTAGAGGCGGCGGATTTGGTGCAGGAAAACGCCCCCGAATCTGTGCCCGTGAAACACGCGCTTTTCGCCCAGATCGAGGCTATGGCGCCTGCGCATAGCATTTTTGCCTCGTCAAGCTCGGCGCTGACATGGTCAGATCTGGCGCCGGGCATGGCCCAGCCACACCGGCTGATCACCGCCCATCCCTATAACCCGCCGCATCTGGTGCCTTTGGTGGAAATCTATGGGCCCGATGCCGGCTTGGTGGCGCGGGCCTGCGCGGTTTATGCGCAGGCCGGGCGGGTGCCGGTGGTGATGAAAAAAGACGCCACCGGCCATATCGCCAACCGTCTGGCCGCAGCCCTGTGGCGCGAGGCGGTGCATATCGTGGCCGAGGGCATTGCCGATGTGGGCGCGGTGGACGAGGCGCTGAAACATGGGCCGGGGCTGCGCTGGTCGGTGTTGGGGGCGCATATGGCCTATCATCTGGGCGGGGGCGCGGGCGGCATGGCGGGGTATTTGGCCCATCTTGGCCCCAGCCAAGAGCGGCGCTGGGCCAGCCTTGGCACCCCCAGCCTGACCCCAGAAACCCAAGCCGCGCTGATTGCGGGCATCGAAGAGGCCGCCGCCGGCCGCAGTATTGGCGAATTGGAACAGGCGCGCGATCGCGCATTAATCGCCGCGCTCAAGGCGCGACAATCGGCATCAGGCAGCTAAGGGGCGGCTGCGCAAAAACAGATACAGAGGCAGGCCACAGCTGACACCGATACAAAATGTGGCCGGGATCGCCACCAAGGCCAGCCAGTTCCGGCGCACAAAGGTTTCGGCCAGCACCCATAGCGTCAGCGTCAGGGCGGCAATCGTTAAATCCCATGTAAGCCCCGTGGTCGAGGCATTCACATACCACGCATCGATAAGCCCGCCCAAACCCGTGCCCGTTTCGCGCATATAGGTCAGGAAATAATACATCGGGTGAATGGCCCCCCAAATGGCCAGGCCCAGATACCCATAGCGCAGTGCCGTCATACCCCTTACCCCTTTGCCAAGTTTTCCGCCCCGGCCGGATAGGCCAGCTGCGATAAAACGATACGGCCTTTGGTTTTTTCCGGCCGCTCAGGCGCGCCATCGATGCCGCATCCGGCCAAGGCCATCAGCGCCGCGATCATCGGCACCACCACCAGCCTTCGCGCCATGGCCCCAGGCCGTTTCATCCCAACACCTCTTTCCAGCGGGCCACTTGCGCGCGCACCTGTGCGGGCGCCGTTCCCCCATATGACATGCGCGAGGCGACCGAGTTTTCAACCCCCAGCACGCCAAACACATCTTCGGTGATGCTGGCATGCACAGATTGCATCTGCGCCAATGTCAGATCGGGCAGATCGCAGCCTTGGGCCTCGGCCATAGCCACCAGCGTGCCGGTGACGTGGTGGGCATCGCGGAACGGAATGCCCGCCACGCGCACCAGCCAATCGGCCAAATCCGTGGCGGTGGAAAAACCGCTGCCCGCCGCGGCGGCCAAATTGGCGCGGTTGGCGGTCATATCCTTGACCATCCCCTCCATCGCGGCCAAGGCCAGCATCAGGTTATCGGCGGCATCAAAGACCTGTTCTTTGTCTTCCTGCATGTCTTTGGAATAGGCCAGGGGCAGGCCCTTCATCACCATCATCAGCGCCACATTGGCACCAAAAATACGGCCCACCTTGGCGCGGATCAGTTCAGCCGCATCTGGGTTTTTCTTTTGCGGCATGATGGATGAGCCGGTGGAAAACCGATCTGACAGGGTAACAAAGCGAAACTGCGCCGATGACCAGATGACCAATTCCTCGGCAAAGCGCGACAGATGCATGGCGCAGATGCTGGCCGCGCCCAAAAATTCCAGCGCAAAATCACGGTCGCTGACCGCATCCAGCGAATTGGCGGTTGGCCGGTCAAAGCCCAGCGCCTGCGCGGTCATATCGCGATCGATGGGAAACGAGGTGCCAGCCAGCGCCGCGGCGCCAAGCGGGCATTCGTTCATCCGCGCGCGCGCATCGCGCAGGCGCGACAGATCGCGGGCAAACATTTCCACATAGGCCATCATATGGTGGCCCCATGTCACCGGCTGGGCGGTTTGCAGATGGGTAAAGCCCGGCATCACCCAATCGGCCCCCGCTTCGGCCTGCGCCAAAAGCGCGCGGATCAGCGCCTGCAGCCCATCCATGGCGGCATCGATCTGGTCGCGCACCCACAGCCGAAAATCGGTGGCCACCTGGTCGTTGCGCGAGCGCGCTGTGTGCAAACGGCCTGCGGCATCGCCGATAAGCGTTTTCAGCCGCGCCTCGACATTCATGTGAATATCTTCCAGCGCGGTCGAGAAGGTAAATTCGCCGGCCTCTATCTCTGACAAAACGGTGAGCAACCCTTCCCGAATGGCAGCGGCGTCGCTATCACTAAGAATGCCGGTCGCTGCCAACATGGCGGCATGGGCCCGCGAGCCTGCAATGTCTTGTGCTGCCATGCGTTTGTCGAACCCGATCGAGGCGTTGATCGCCTCCATGATCGCATCAGGTCCGGCAGCAAAACGGCCGCCCCACATCTGGTTCGAGGAAGTATCGCCCATAATTGCCCCTTTGCCCCTTGGGAGGAATAGAATGAAAAAGTCCATGTTGCTTTATACGGCCATCGCCGCCTGTGCAATTGTGGGCATTGCCGCTGTGGCCCTGAAAGACCCGGCGCAACCTGTGCCAAGCGTCTTGGAAAACCGCGCCGCGCTAGAGGCGCTGCGCGAGGGCGATATGAAAAAACTGCAGTTTCACGAGGCCGCCAAACCCGTAGCCGATGTGGCCTTTACCCGCGAAGATGGCACCCAGGGGCGCCTGCAAGATTACCAAGGCAAGGTCACGCTGGTGAATTTCTGGGCCACCTGGTGCGCGCCCTGCCGCAAGGAAATGCCGATGCTGGCCGAGTTGCAAACCGAATTGGGAGGCGATGCATTCGAGGTGGTTACAATTGCCACGGGGCGCAATGCACCGCAGGCCATGCAGGCCTTTTTCGATGAAATCGGTGTGACCAACCTGCCCTTGCACAATGATGCCAATTCAAGCCTTGCGCGCGCCATGGGGGTGCTGGGGCTGCCCGCCACCCTGATTGTGGCCCCCGATGGCCATGAAATTGCCCGCCTGCAAGGCGATGCCGATTGGGCATCAGACAGTGCCAAGGCGATTTTGCGCAGCTTGATGCCCGCGCAATAAGCAAAGCCGAAAATTTGGCGCAAATGCTGGCTTTCACCGCTTGGTAAGGCTTGGGGCGCAGAGTGCCCCTGCCCACCGCTGGAGAAAGATATGCACCGCGCCCAACGCTCGCAAAAACAGCCCCCCCTGGGGGGTGGCCCCTCGGCCCTGGATTTGGCTGTGGCCAGCCGCGATTCTGATACATTGAAAATGGTCGCGGCCGCCCTGCACCACAAAGAGGTGTTGCTGGCCTTTCAGCCAGTGGTGGCCGCGCGCCCGCCCCACAGCATTGCCTTTTACGAAGGGCTGATTCGGGTGCTGGATGACACGGGCCGGGTGATACCGGCGAAAGAGTTCATCACAACCATCGAAGAAACCGAGCTGGGGCGCATTTTGGATTGTGTCGCGCTGGATATGGGGCTGCGGTGCCTGGCCCGGGTGCCGGGGCTGCGGCTGTCGTTGAATATGTCAGCCCGCTCGATCGGCTACCCAAGATGGATCAAAACCCTGCGCAAGGGGCTACAGGCCAACCCCACAGTGGCCCAGCGGCTGATACTAGAGGTCAGCGAAACATCTGCCATGCTGGTGCCCGAAATTCTGGGCGGCTTTATGTTGGAATACCAGCGCAAGGGCGTGTCTTTCGCGCTGGATCAGTTCGGGGCGGGGGCCACCTCGCTGCGGTATTTGCGGGAATTTTACTTTGATATTCTAAAGATAGACGGGCAGTTCATTCGCGCCATCGCCAAAACCCCCGACAACCAGGTGCTGACCAAGGCGCTTTTGGCCATCGCCCGCCAATTCGATATGTTTACCGTGGCAGAAAACGTGGAAAGCGCAGCCGATGCCGCATGGCTGGCCACCGCAGGTGTGGATTGCCAACAGGGCTATTTCCACGGCGCCCCCACCTTGCAACCGCCCTGGCAGATGGCGGGGCAGGCCCACCCAGCGGATGCTTAGCCATTGCGCCAAAAGAAGGCAGCAAAGCCATGTTGCCGCGATGCGGCAATTCAGCTATGACGCCGGGTAAGGCGGGGCCTGCCCGCAAGTCTGCGGCACGGCGTCCCCTTTGCAAAGCTGGAGGACCCTATGACCAATGTCGTAATCGTTTCCGCAGCCCGTACGGCTGTCGGTTCATTTCTTGGCTCGTTTGCCAATACGCCTGCCCATGATCTGGGCGCTGCCGTCCTAGAGGCAATCGTCGCACGCGCCGGAATTGACAAATCCGAAGTCTCGGAAACGATCCTTGGTCAGGTATTAACCGCAGGCCAGGGCCAAAACCCGGCGCGCCAGGCGCATGTGAACGCGGGCCTGCCCATCGAAAGCGCTGCCTGGGGCATCAACCAGGTGTGCGGCTCGGGGTTGCGCGCTGTGGCCCTTGGCGCCCAGCATATTCAGCTGGGCGATGCCGCGATTGTTGCCGCTGGCGGCCAGGAAAACATGTCGCTTTCCACACATGTGGCGCATCTGCGCGCCGGTCACAAAATGGGCGATGTAAAATACATCGACTCGATGATTAAAGACGGCCTGTGGGATGCGTTCAACGGCTACCACATGGGCCAAACCGCCGAAAACGTGGCTGCCAAATGGCAGATCAGCCGCGATATGCAGGATGAATTCGCCTTGGCCAGCCAAAACAAGGCCGAAGCCGCGCAAAAGGCCGGCAAATTCGCCGATGAAATCGTGCCCTTCACCATTTCCACCCGCAAGGGCGATATTGTGGTGGACCAAGACGAATATATTCGCCACGGCGCCACGCTGGAAAGCATGCAGAAACTGCGCCCGGCCTTCACCAAAGACGGCAGCGTAACGGCGGCCAATGCCTCGGGCATCAACGATGGGGCCGCGGCCGTTTTGCTGATGAGCGCAGACGAGGCCGAGCGCCGCGGCCTGCAGCCGCTGGCGCGCATCGCCTCTTACGCCACCGCAGGGCTTGACCCCGCGATCATGGGCGTGGGCCCCATTCACGCCAGCCGCAAAGCGCTGGAAAAGGCGGGCTGGTCGGCCCAAGATCTGGATCTTGTGGAAGCCAACGAAGCCTTTGCCGCACAGGCCTGCGCCGTGAACAAAGACATGGGCTGGGACCCCGAGATCGTGAATGTGAACGGTGGCGCCATCGCCATTGGCCACCCCATCGGCGCCTCGGGCTGCCGCATTCTGAACACCTTGCTGTTTGAAATGCAGCGCCGCGACGCCAAAAAAGGCCTGGCCACATTGTGCATCGGCGGCGGCATGGGCGTTGCCATGTGCCTCGAGCGCCCATAACCGGCGCCATAAACATATAAAAAGGCGCCTGCGGGCGCCTTTTTGCTGCGCTGCGACAAAAAAATGCCGCAGGGCGGAAAATGTTAGCGCAATATTGTTGCGAAAAGTTTTTTAAAAAAGTAACAGAGTTACCAAAGCATCACGCCAAACCTGGAGGATATTATGGCAAGAGTTGCACTGGTTACAGGCGGTTCCCGCGGCATTGGTGCCGCCATTTCGAAAGCATTGAAAGACGCAGGCTACAGCGTGGCCGCCTCTTACGCAGGCAACGATGCCGCCGCGGCGGCCTTTACCGCCGAAACCGGGATCAAAACCTATAAATGGAATGTGGGCAGCTACGAAGACAGCGCCGCAGGCATCGCGCAGGTCGAGGCCGATCTGGGCCCGATCGATGTGGTCGTGGCCAATGCCGGCATCACCCGCGACGCACCGTTTCACAAGATGACCCCCGAACAGTGGCACGAGGTGATCGACACCAACCTGACCGGCGTGTTCAACACCGTGCACCCCATTTGGCCCGGCATGCGCGAGCGCAAATTTGGCCGGGTGATCGTGATTTCCTCGATCAACGGGCAAAAGGGGCAGTTTGCACAGGTCAACTATGCCGCCACCAAAGCAGGCGATCTGGGCATTGTGAAAAGCCTGGCACAAGAGGGCGCGCGCGCAGGCATCACCGCCAACGCCATCTGCCCGGGCTATATCGCCACAGAAATGGTGATGGCGGTTCCTGAAAAGGTGCGCGACTCGATCGTTGCCCAAATTCCTACGGGCCGTTTGGGCGAACCCGAGGAGATTGCCCGCTGCGTCACCTTCCTGGCCTCGGATGATGCCAGCTTTATCAACGGGTCAACTATTTCGGCCAACGGCGCACAGTTTTTCGTGTAAAGCCCTAAAAAAGATTATCTTTTTGCAAAAGCCCCGGCATGGCCCGGGGCTTTTGTGCATTTTCGCACATGGGCCGCGCCCCTGTGGCCCTTTCCCCGCCAGCCCCATGCCCCATATCCTGCGTCAAACAGCAAATAGCGGGGCCACCTATGCTCACCCAGATCCAAGGCTTACATCACGTCACCTCGATTGCATCGGGGGCGCAGGAAAATAACGATTTTTTCACAAAGGTGCTGGGTTTGCGCCGGGTGAAAAAAACCGTCAATTTTGATGCACCCGAGGTCTACCACCTGTATTACGGCGACGAGATGGGCACGCCCGGCACGGTGATGACCTATTTTCCCTTTCCAAACGCACGCCGGGGCCGCCCTGGTGCGGGCGAAGTCAGCGTAACGGGGTTTGCCGTGCCAAAGGGCAGCTTGGGCTGGTGGGCAGACAGGTTGCAAAGCTTTGGGGTCAAAGGGCTGGCAGAAGAGGCCCGGATGGGCGCGCAGCGCCTGCGCTTTCAGGGGCCCGATGGCGATGGCTTTGCCCTGATCGAGGCCGAAGACACCCGCGCCCCCTGGACAGGCAATGGCGTGGGCGCCGAACAGGCCATTCGTGGGTTTCATTCCACCGATCTGCGCTTGAAAGACCAAGGCGCCACCGCCGAATTGCTGCGCTTTATGGGCTATGAAAAAACCGAAACCATGGGCGATATTAGCCGCTATGTGCGCCCTGGCGGCAACGGGGCAGACACGATCGATATTGAAACCCTGCCTGGCGCGGCGCCCGCGCATCAGGGTGCGGGATCGGTCCACCATCTGGCCTTCGCGGTGGAAGACCGCGCCGCCCAAGCGGCCGTGCGCCAATCATTGCTGGATACCGGCTGGCAGGTGACCCCGGTGATCGACCGCGATTATTTCTGGGCCATTTATTTCCGCACACCCGGCGGTGTGCTGTTCGAGATCGCCACAAACGAGCCGGGCTTTGAGCGCGATGAACCACGGGCCAGCCTAGGCCAAGAGCTGCGTTTGCCCCAACAGCACGCGCATTTGCGCGACGTGCTAGAGGCGAAATACCTAGAGCCGATCCATGACTAAGCTGATCGCCAACCATACCCAGGGCCAGCCCGGCGCGCCCCTGCTGTTCACGTTTCACGGCACGGGCGGCGATGAATTTCAATTTCACAGCCTGGGCCAGCAATTGATGCCAGGGGCGCATATCATCTCGCCCCGCGGCCCCGTGAGCGAAGGCGGCATGGCGCGGTTTTTCCGCCGCACGGGCGAGGGCATTTACGACATGGTGGATTTGGCGCAGCGGGTGGAAGATATGGCCGCCTTCATCAGCCAAAAGCGCCATGAAACCGGCGCATCGCAGGTTTTTGCGCTGGGCTATTCCAATGGCGCAAATATTTTGGCCGCGCTTAGCTTTGTCAGGCCCGATCTGGTGAACCACATCGCCTTGCTGCACCCGCTGATACCCTGGGCACCACAGGCCCAGCCAGGCCTGGCCGGTGTGCGCGTGTTAATCACCGCAGGCCAGCGCGACCCTATTTGCCCGCCCCCCCAAACCGAGGCCTTGCGCCAGTATTACGACAGCCAAGGCGCTGGCGTGCGCATGCATTGGCACCCGGGCGGGCATGAAATTGACCAGGGCGAGGTATTGGCCCTGCAAGCGTTTTTAGCTGTTAAAGAATAGCTTATGTTGGCGGCGCGTGATGCGCCGCCCAGATCGCTTGGCCAGAAACCTGTTGCGCAGCGGCGTTTAGCCGCCCATCGAAAGGCGCTCGATCTCGTCTTTCAGTTTCAGCTTTTGCTTTTTCATTTCCGCAATCTCGGCATTGGGCGTTCCGGGGGATCGCAGCGCCGCCTCGACCTTGGCAGAGAGGTTTTGGTGTTTCTTCTTCAGTTCCTCGATATGCGAACCCAAGCTCATTGGCATCCTCCTCTCGTTGTCATGTGCCTGTTACAAGTGCAGCACAGTTTTTGCCCCCTGTCACGCCGCAGGCGCAGCATATGGCAAAGAATTGCTTAAAGCCGGCTGCGCAGCCGCTGCCCGCTGCGGTGAATTTAGGCGGCAGCGGTCAACTCGTCATAGCATTCCAGCGCCTTGCCGGCATACATCGTGGCGGGCCCGCCCCCCATTTGCACCGTCATGCCCAGCACATCGGCCAGCTCGTCGCGGGTGGCGCCGGCCTTTACCAATGCCTCGACATGCAGGGCAATGCAGGCCTCGCAGCGAATCGCCACCGCAATGCCAAGCGCGATGAATTCCTTGGTTTTGAAATCCAGCACGCCCCCCTCTTTCACCGCCTTCGACATGGCGCCAAAGCCGCGGGTTACCTCGGGGATGGTTTTATACAGGCTACGCAGGCGATTGCGGGTATCGTTTAATGTGTCAGACCAGGCCATATGTGCCACTCCTTGAATGTGTATCAAGGCGTAGAAACCATAATCGCCCAGCCGGGGCTTTGATCTTGATCAGGTTTGGCGCCTGCCACGCATCAGGGTTTGCGCGTCACGAATGCCAAGTTATTGGCGGGCATTTCAATAACTTCAACCAGCTCTAGCCAGGCACCCTGCAGCCAATCGATGACATCCCAATCGTCTTTATAGCCAATCTCAGGGTCTTGGGCCTGCAGGCTGGCGTGAAAGCTGGCATCGCCATCAGATGTGGTTTCACCGTCGCGCAGGAAAGGGCCATAAAGCACAAACCGCCCCCCCGGCGCCAGAGCGGCGGCGGTTTCAGAAATCAGCACCTTTGCCTCGGGGGTGCTGACCAGATGCAAGAGGTTTACCAAAACCACCAGATCTTGGCCCGCCACCTGCGCGCCCCAGCCCGGTGCCGTGGCATCCAGCGCCATGGCGGGGCGCAGGTTGTCCAACCCCGCTGCGGCAGCATAGGCATCTACCGAGGCGCGGCGCGCCGGATCGATATCGCTGGGTTGCCAGCACAGCCCCGGCAGGCGTTGGGCGAAAGCCACCACATGCTGCCCGGTGCCCGAGGCCAGTTCCAACGCATTGCCTTGCGCCGGGGCATGGTGGGCCACCAGATCGCAAATGGCGCCTAGGTTGCGCGCAGCCGAAGGGGCAAAAAGCCGCCCCGCGGCATCTGGCACGGCAACCGAGGCGCTATCGGGCAGGTTCAGGCGGCGGGGCATGGCAGATCCTTTTCAACTTATCCAAAACGCGCGGGCGACAGGGCGGCAACGGTGGCGGTATCCAATTCGGGCGCCCGCCCGGCCACCAGATCACCCAGCAATTGGCTGGCGGCCGCCGCGGTTTGAAACCCATAGCCGCCCTGCCCTGCCAGCCACAAAAAATCGGGGCAGGCAGGATCAGGGCCAATCACCAAGGCGCGATCAGGGGCAAAGCTGCGCAGGCCCGCCCAATTGGCGATCAGGCGGGTGACGGGCTGGGTGGAAAACGGCTGATAGCGGGCCAGCCCCTCGGCCAGCACCATATCATCGGCCCAGGCATCATGGGGCGGCATCGGGTCTTCCTCGCCGGGCGAGACCAGCAGCGCGCCGGCATCGGGCTTGGCATACCAGTTATCGCCCACCCCATCGACAAAGGGCCAGGCCCGCGTATCGGTGCCGGGCGCCAGCGCAATGCGCGCCATCGAGCGGCGGTAGGGCTGAATACCCAAGGGCGCAACCCCCGCCATTTCAGCCACGCCATCGGCCCAGGCCCCTGCCGCATTCACCAGCATACGCGCGGTATGCCGGGCCTCTTGGCCGGCGATTTGCAGCTGCCAGCCCCCCTGCACGCGGGCAATGGCGCCGACGCGCGCGCCGGTTTCAACCACCGCGCCATGCGCCCGGGCATCGCGCAAAAAGTTTTGCAATAACAGGTCTGTATCCACATCGCTGGTATCTGTGCGCAGCGCGGCATGGGTGGCATGGGCGGTGTTTAGCAGCGGCCATAGGCGCGCGGCCTCGGCCAGGGTGATCTGCGCCAGCCCCATATCCAAGGCTTGGGCGTGAAACCCTGCCTCTTGCCCAGCGGCGCCCAGCAACATCAGGGGGCGCGGCGCCAGCACGCCGCCATGGGCCGTGGCCAGATAGGCCGCGCTGGCCTCGTTCAGGCGGCGCACTGTGGCGTTGCCGTAGCTTTCCAAAAACATCGCAGCCGAACGCCCCGAGGCGTGATAGGCCAGCTGCGCTTCTGCCTCCAGCAGCAGAACACGCCCCAAAGGCGCCAGCCGCGCGGCCGCACTGGCCCCGGCAATACCGCCACCGATAATGACAAAATCAAACATGCCCGCCCCCATTTTTCTGGCCCCAAATTGGCACGCCGCCACGCCCGCGAAAAGGGGGGCTGGCGCAAAAACCGCAGCCCATGATAGAATCGGTGCACCTGACCAAAAGGACCGGCATATGCAGCATCTTGAAGAAAAAATTGCCCATCTGCTGCGCGTCAGCGATGATTTATCCGATGTGGTTGCAGCGCAGGCCAGCCGTATTGATATGCTCGAGCGGCGCGTGGCGCTGCTGCTGGAACGCGAGGCCGCGCGCGAGGCCGATGGCGGGGGTGGGCATGTGTTTGGCGACGAACGCCCGCCGCATTACTAAACTTCTTGCACCTCAAGCACCCCGCCCAGCGAGCGGATTGCGCCCTTGATTTGCGGGTTCACGGGAAATTCGCAGCCCGCATCTATTTCCACCTCGCCGGGCAGCTCTGGGTTGATCAGGCAAAACTGTATCGGCCCGCGGCCCGCATTGCGCACGGTGGCGGCGGCCTGTTCCAGCACGCTGGCAACCGAGGCGATGGCCTTTGGATCATCGACAAAAATCTTCAGCCCCGCGCTGCCTGCATCGGCCACCACCCCATCCATGGGCGCCACCGAACGGCCCATCGGATCGAACTGGCCCTCGTTAAAGCGCGCCTCTAGGGTCATGACCACCTGGTTGGTTTGCTCAAACACCCGGCGCGTGGCCTCGAAATCATCGGCAAACATCACCATGCCCGCCACCTGGCCGGTTGGATCAGATATGTTCATGCGGAAAAACCGGGTGCCGCGGCCTGATTTACGCTCTTGCAGGCCAGAAACCAGCACCCCCACTTTGGCGATGGCGGCACCATCACGCTGGGCTTTGGCCTGAATTTCCTCAAGCGTCAGGATGTTTTTGCGCTTTAACGCGGGCAGGTAATCATCCAGCGGATGGCCCGACAGATAAAAACCAATGGCTTTATGTTCCTCTGCCAGCCGGTCAACGGGCATCCAGTCATCTACCGGCGAAAGCCGCGGCTCGGGCAGGTCGTCGCCCGCCTCGCCAAACAGCGACACCTGGTTCGAGGCTTTTTGTTCGTGAATGGCCGCCGAATAGGCCACCAGCGCATCAAGGCTGTCAAACACCCGGCGGCGGTTGCCATCGAGCAGGTCAAACGCGCCCGAGCGCGCCAGCATTTCCAACGGCCGTTTGCCAACCTTTTTCAGATCGACCCGGCGGGCAAAATCAAACAGCGTGGCAAAGGGTTTATCCCCGCGTGCCGCCACAACCAGGCGCATCGCCTCTAGGCCCACGTTTTTCAGCGCGCCCAAGGCATAAACCAAACAGCCCTCTTGCACGTCAAACGTGGCAGCCGAGCGGTTTACGCAAGGCGGCACAATGGTGATATCCATGCCGCGGCGCACCTCTTCGGCATAGATCGCCAGCTTGTCGGTCAGGTGAATATCGCAGTTCATCACCCCGGCCATAAATTCAACCGGGTGGTTGGCCTTAAGCCAGCCCGTTTGATAGCTGACCACGGCATAGGCTGCGGCATGCGATTTGTTAAAGCCGTAATTGGCGAATTTTTCCAGCAGGTCGAATACCTCGCCTGCCTTTTTGGCATCCACCCCATGGGTGGCCTTGGCCCCATCGATGAATTTGGGGCGTTCTTTTGCCATTTCTTCGGCAATCTTTTTACCCATGGCACGGCGCAACAGATCTGCGCCGCCCAGGCTGTAGCCCGCCATGACCTGGGCAATCTGCATCACCTGTTCCTGGTAAACGATAATGCCTTGGGTTTCTTCCAAGATATGGTCGATTGTGGGGTGAATCGATTCAAGCGGCTTTAGCCCGTGCTTTACCTCGCAATAGGTGGGAATATTCTCCATCGGGCCGGGGCGATAGAGCGCCACCAGCGCCACGATATCCTCGATACAGGTCGGTTTCATGCGCCGCAGCGCATCCATCATGCCGCTGCTTTCCACCTGAAACACCGCCACGGTTTTGGCGCTGGCGTAAAGCTTATAGGTGGCCTCGTCATCCAGCGGGATGGCGCCGATATCATCTACCGCGCCTTCGGGGGGCTGAAACAGAACACGCCCATCGGGCGCAATATGCAAATGCCGGCCTGATTTCTTGATCAGATCCACCGCATTTTGAATAACCGTCAGGGTTTTCAGGCCCAGAAAATCGAATTTCACCAACCCGGCCTGTTCGACCCATTTCATGTTGAATTGGGTGGCCGGCATATCCGAGCGCGGATCTTGGTAAAGCGGCACAAGCCGATCTAGCGGGCGGTCGCCAATCACCACACCCGCCGCATGGGTCGAGGCATTGCGCAACAGCCCCTCCACCTGCATGCCGTAATTCAGCAGCCGGTCTACAACCTCTTCGTTGCGGGCCTCTTCGCGCAGCCGGTCTTCTTGCTTTAGCGCCTCGGCGATAGAAACCGGCTTTACCCCTTCCACAGGGATCAGTTTCGACAGCCGGTCCACCTGCCCATAAGGCATTTGCAAAACGCGTCCGATATCGCGCACCGCAGCCTTTGACAGCAATGCGCCAAAGGTGATGATCTGCCCCACCTTATCGCGGCCGTATTTTTCTTGCACATAGCGGATCACCTCCTCGCGGCGATCCATGCAAAAATCGATGTCAAAGTCGGGCATCGACACGCGTTCGGGGTTGAGAAAGCGTTCAAACAGCAAGCTGTAGCGCAGCGGGTCAAGATCGGTGATGGTCAGCGCATAGGCCACCAAACTGCCCGCCCCCGAGCCCCGCCCAGGCCCCACGGGAATGCCCTGTTCCTTGGCCCATTTGATAAAATCGGCCACAATCAGGAAATACCCCGGAAACCCCATGCCCTCGATAATGCCCAGCTCGAAATCCAGCCGCTCTTGATACTCGGCAGGGCTGACGGCATGGGGGATAATGGCAAGCCGGTTTTGCAGCCCCTCATTGGCCTGGCGGCGCAGCTCTTCTACCTCGTCATCGGCGAAACGGGGCAAAATGGGCGCGCGTTTATAGGCCTTGAACGCACAGCGCCGCGCGATTTCTACCGTGTTTTCAATGGCCTCAGGCAGATCGGCAAACAGCGTGGCCATTTCCTGGGGGGATTTGAAATAATGCTGTGGCGTCAGCCGGCGGCGGGGTTCTTGCTGATCGACATAGGCGCCCTCGGCGATGCAAATCAGTGCATCATGGGCCTCGAACATCTCTTCTTTGGGGAAATACACGTCATTCGTGGCCACCAGCGGCAGGCCCATGTCATAGGCCATTTCCACAAAACCGCGTTCGGTTTGCTGCTCGGGCGGGGGCAGGCCATCGGGGCCGGGGTGGCGCTGCAGTTCCACATACAGGCGGTTTGGATACAGGCTGGCCAACTCGGCCATCAGCGCGCGCGCCGGGGCCTGTTGGCCATCGCGCAAAAGCCGCCCCACCGGGCCATCGGGGCCACCCGACAGGCAAATCAGGCCTTCGGAAAACTCGGCCAGCTGCGCCAGCGTGACCTGCGGTTGCTCGTTATCCTTGCCCAGATACAAACAGCTGGAAAGCCGCATCAGGTGCTCGTAGCCTTGCTCGTTTTGGGCCAGCAAAACCACCGGCGCGGGCGGTTTGGGCCGCGCACCGGGCGGTGGGGTTTCATAGCACAGATCCACCTGACAGCCCACGATCGGCTGCACGCCCGCCCCGCCTGCGGAAACCGAAAACTCGAGCGCGCAAAACATCGAATTGGTATCTGTGACCGCCACCGCGGGCATGCCCATATCGGCGCATAGCGCAGGCAGCTTTTTCAGCCGCACCGCGCCTTCGAGCAGCGAATATTCTGTGTGAACGCGCAAATGGATGAATCGGGGCTCTGCCATACGGGCGAGAATAGTTTGGCGCGCCAAAACAGAAAAGGCCAAATGCCGCGCCACTGCCCAAGGCGCGGGCAAATTGCGCCGCAGATGGCACGGCATATGGGCGCCATACGCAAAAAACCCTTGCCAAGCTGGGGTTGGCCTGCCTAGCCTGTATCGTAATCAGGGAACACGCGCGTTTTCTACGCCGCATCGAGGGCGCGCACCCGCTGCAACCACAGGCCAAAGGGCCGGGCTGGGGCGGTTTTTTGGTAAGGCGGCAGGTTAATCAACATGGATATCACCTTTCTTCTGAACGGAGAGAGCGTGGAGCTGCGCGGCATCGACCCGATGATGACGGCGCTGGATTGGCTGCGCGAGACGCGGCGCCTGACCGGCACCAAAGAGGGCTGCAACGAGGGCGATTGCGGCGCCTGCACCGTCATGCTGAGCTGCGCCACCACCAGCCAGGCGGTCAATGCCTGCATCTTGCTGCTGCCCCAGCTGCACGGGCGGGCGCTGCGCACAATCGAGGGTATCAGCGGCCCCGACGGGCAGCTGCACCCGGTGCAACAGGCGATGATCACCCACCACGGCAGCCAATGCGGTTTTTGCACGCCGGGTTTTGTGGCCTCTATGGCAGTGGCACATTTGAACGGTGAAACCGATCACGAAACCGCCCTTGCCGGCAACCTGTGCCGCTGCACGGGCTATGCGCCCATTTTGCGCGCAGCCCGCGACAGCCAAAACCTGCCAGTGCCCGCCTGGATGCACACCGATCAACAGGCCGCCGCCGCCCTGGCCTGCCCGCCCCAGGCATGGCTGCCCGAAAGCAGCGATGCGCTGGCGGCGCTTTACATGCAGCACCCCGATGCCACGCTGGTGGGCGGGGCCACAGATGTGGGGCTGTGGATCACCAAGCAGATGCGCGCGCTGCCAAAGATGATCTTTCTGCACCGCGCCCGCGATTTGCAAACCATCACCCCCAGCGACGATGGCGCCACATTGCGCATTGGCGCAGGTGTCAGCATGGCGCAGATGCTGCAGATGGCGGCCCGCCATCACCCCTCCTATGCCGCTCTGATCCGGCGCTACGGCTCGGCCCAGGTGCGGGCGGCGGCCACGCTGGGGGGCAATATCGCCAATGGCTCGCCCATCGGCGATAACCCGCCCGCGCTGATCGCGCTGGGTGCCACGCTGCATTTGCGCCGCGGCGATGCCCGCCGCACCCTGCCGGCCGAGGCGTTTTTTCTGGACTATGGCAAACAAGACCGGCAGGCGGGCGAATTTATCGAGGCCATCACCCTGCCCAGCGCCGCGCCGAACCTGCGGTGTTACAAACTGTCAAAACGCTTTGACCAAGATATCTCGGCCCTGTGCGGGTGTTTTAACCTGCATATCGAGGGCGGCACCGAAGGCGGCACCAAAGGCGGAATTGTGCGCGCCGCGCGCATTGCCTTTGGCGGCATGGCGGGCATTCCCAAACGCGCCCACCATGTGGAACAGGCGCTGCTGGGCCAAACCTGGGATCTAGATACGCTGGCCCGGGCCCAGCACGCCTGGGCCGATGATTTCACACCGCTCAGCGATATGCGCGCAAGCGCCGCCTATCGCCTGGATAGCGCCCATGGGCTGCTGCTGCGCTATTTCCACGATCTGGCAGGCCAAGCCACCCACCTGCACGAGGTCATGCCATGAGCACCGGCAAACCCCTGCCCCACGATTCGGCCCGCCTGCATGTCACGGGCCAGGCCCGCTATGTCGATGATATCCCCGTGCCCGCCGGCACGTTGCATCTGGCCTTTGGCCTGTCCAGCGTTGCCCGTGGGGCGATCACCGCCCTCGATCTGGCCCCGGTGCGGGCGGCCCCTGATGTGGTGGCGGTGCTTTGTGCCGCCGATCTGCCCCATGCCAACGATGTATCGCCCGCTGCCCATGACGAGCCGCTTTTGGCGACAGGCCAGGTGCATTACATCGGCCAGCCCATCTTTTTGGTGGTGGCGCGCAGCCATCGTGCCGCCCAGCGCGCGGCGCGCCTGGCCCAGATCAGCTATGCGCCCGAAACGCCCATTCTCAGCATCGAACAGGCGCTGGCGGCGCAAAGCTATTTCGAAGGCGGGCCAATCACCTGGGCCATGGGCGATGTAGACACCGCCCTGGCACAGGCGCCCCACCATGTTGCCGGCCAGATCGAGATTGGCGGGCAAGAGCATTTCTATCTCGAGGGCCAGGCCGCCCTGGCCCTGCCCGGCGATGATGGCGCCACCCATGTCATCAGCTCGACCCAACACCCAACCGAGGTGCAGCACAAAGTGGCCGAGGCGCTGGGCCTGCCCATGCATATGGTGCGGGTCGAAACCCGGCGCATGGGCGGTGCCTTTGGCGGCAAGGAAAGCCAGGGCAATGCCCTGGCCGTGGCCTGCGCGGTGGCAGCGCGTGCCACGGGCCAGCCCTGCAAAATGCGCTATGACCGCGACGACGATATGATGATCACCGGCAAGCGCCATGATTTTCGCATCACTTATCGCGCAGGGTTTGATGGCCAAGGGCGGCTCTTGGCGGTGGATTTCACCCATTACACCCGCGGCGGCTGGGCCCAAGACCTGACATTGCCCGTGGCAGACCGGGCCATGCTGCATGCAGATAACGCCTATTTCATCCCCAATATGCGCATCGAAAGCCACCGTTTGCGCACCAACACCCAAAGCGCCACAGCCTTTCGCGGCTTTGGCGGGCCGCAGGGGGTTTTGGGCATCGAACGGGTGATCGACCATATCGCCCATCATTTGGGCCAAGACCCGCTGCAGATCCGCCTGCGCAATTTTTACGATATGGCCAGCAAGGGCAGCGCCAACCCCCGCATCTGCACCCATTACGGGATGGAGCTGCGCGATTTTGCCCTGCCCGATATGGCCCGCCAATTGGCGGACAGCGCACACTACGCCAGCCGTCGCGCCGCTGTGGCCGAATGGAACCGCGACAACGCGCTGATCAAACGCGGGCTGGCGCTGACGCCGGTGAAATTTGGCATCTCGTTCACCCTGACCCACCTGAACCAAGCCGGCGCCTTGGTGCATATCTATCAAGACGGCTCGGTGCATTTAAACCATGGTGGCACGGAAATGGGCCAGGGGTTGAATCAAAAAGTGGCGCAGGTGGCAGCCCATGCGCTGGGTGTGGGACTGGGCGATATTCGCATCACCGCCACAGATACCGACAAGGTGCCAAACACCTCGGCCACTGCGGCCTCTAGCGGATCTGACCTGAACGGCATGGCCGTGGCACAGGCCTGCGCCACCCTGCGCCAACGCCTGAGCGCGCATCTGGCCGCGCGTTTTGGCGTGGCCGAAACCGAGATCAGTTTCAGCGATGGGCAGGTGCAGGCAGGCCAAACCACCCTTAGCTTTGCCCAGGCCGCAGCCAGCGCCTATATGGCGCGTGTCAGCCTGTCGGCCACCGGGTTTTACAAAACCCCCGATATCACCTGGAACCGCCAAACCGGGCGCGGCCAGCCGTTTTTCTACTTTGCCCATGGCGTGGCCCTGACCGAGGCCGCCATCGATGTGCTGACCGGCGAAACCCGGCTGCTGCGCACCGATATTTTGCACGACGCCGGCAACAGCCTGAACCCGGCATTGGATATCGGGCAGGTCGAGGGGGGCTTTGTGCAAGGTGCAGGCTGGCTGACCATGGAGGAATTGGTGTGGGATGACACCGGGCGGCTGCGCACCCATGCGCCATCGACCTATAAGATCCCCGCTGCCTCGGATACGCCCGCGCAGTTTAACGTGGCGCTTTGGCCGCAGCCCAACGGGGCCCAGACCATCCACCGCTCGAAAGCCGTGGGCGAGCCGCCCTTTATGCTGGGCATTTCCGCCTTTTTGGCCATTTCCGATGCGATCGCGGCCTGCGGGGGCGCCTACCCCGCGCTCGATGCCCCGGCCACGCCCGAAACCATCCGCAACGCGGTGAAAGCGCAGGCCACAGATGGGGGTTGATCTGCAGGGTCTGGCCGATGCCGTGGCCCGGCACGGCCAGGTGGCACGGGTGGTGATTGCGGGCTTTGCCGGCTCGTCCCCGCGCGAGCTGGGCGCAGATATGCTGGTATGGGCCACAGGCCAAAGCGGCAGCATCGGCGGCGGCGCGCTGGAATTTGCCGCCACCGCGCGCGCCCGTGCGGCCCTGGGCCAGGCGGGCGGTGCCGATTGGTTTGCCCGCTATGCCTTGGGGCCTGATATGGGCCAATGCTGCGGCGGTGCTGTCAGCCTGTTATGCGAGGTTTTCGACGCCGCGCGCCTGCAGGCACTCAATCGCAACGGGCTTGACGAAACATTGGGCCTCTTTGCCCGGCCCCTGCCCCATAGCAGCGCCCAGATAAAGGCCAGCGGGGCGGCCAGATCGCTCGGCTTGGCGCGGGTTATTGATCGCGCCCGCGCCCAAGGGTTGCCGCCACAGGCCCAGATGTGCGATGGCTGGATGATCGAGCCGCTCCAGCGCCCCGGCCAGCCCGTATGGCTATGGGGGGCGGGGCATGTGGGGCGGGCGCTGGCCACCATTTTGGCGCCCCTGCCCGATATCGCACTGACATGGGTTGATACGAGCGCCGCGCGCTTTCCCGCGGAAATTCCGGCCCATGTGGTGGCCCTGCCCGCAGCCCAGCCCGAAAGGCTGCTGCCCCATGCGCCGCAAATCGCCCAGCACATTATCATGACCTATTCGCACCAGCTGGATCTGGCGCTGTGCGATGGCGCGTTGCGCCATGGCGCGGCGGCGATCGGGCTGATCGGATCGGCCAGCAAATGGGCACGCTTTCGCAAACGCCTGCAGGCCATGGGCCACAGCCCTGCCGCCATTTCGCGCATAACCTGCCCGATCGGCGCGCCAAGCTTGGGCAAACACCCACAAAGCATTGCCATAGGGGTGGCTGCGGCTGTAGTGCATAACACCAAACGCGTCGCAAGCGGGGAAAGGGTGGCCACAGGGTGACGGAAATTTTGCTACAAATCGACGGGCTGACCAAGGCCTACCCGGGCGTTGTGGCCAATGCCGATGTTTCGCTGACGATACGCAAAGGCGAGGTGCACGCGCTCTTGGGCGAAAATGGTGCGGGCAAATCTACGCTGGTTAAAATGATCTACGGGCTGGTCAAACCCGATAGCGGCCAAATGATGCTGCGCGGCGCGCCCTATGCGCCCGCCCAACCGCGGGCGGCGCGCGCCGCCGGCGTGGCGATGGTGTTTCAGCATTTTTCACTATTTGACGCGCTGGATGTGGCCGAAAACATCGCCCTTGGCATGGAAACACCACCACCGATGCGCAGCCTGGCCCAGCAGATCCGCCAGGTCAGCGAAACCTATGGCCTGCCGCTGGACCCCTATCGCACCGTCGGCGAGCTGAGCGCCGGCGAGCGCCAGCGGGTCGAGATCATTCGCTGCCTGCTGCAATCGCCGCAGCTGTTGATCATGGATGAACCCACCAGCGTGCTGACCCCGCAAGAGGTGGAAATCTTGTTTGAAACCCTGCGCAAACTGACCGCCGAAGGCGTGGCCATTCTTTATATCAGCCACAAGCTGGAAGAAATTCGCGCCCTGTGCGATGCGGCCACGATCTTGCGGCTGGGGCGCAATGTGGGCACCTGCGTTCCCGCCGAAACCAAGGCGCGCGATATGGCCGAGATGATGGTGGGCAGCACCCTGCACACCCCCGAACGCCACCCCCGCGCGATGGGCGATGTGCTGTTGGCGCTGGATAATCTTTCGCAGCCCAGCGCCTCGGCCTTTGGGACATCGTTGAAAAACATCACCGTATCTGTGCAGGCCGGCGAAATACTGGGCATTGGTGGCGTGGCCGGCAATGGCCAGGACGAATTGCTGGCGGTGCTGTCGGGCGAGATGCAGGCACCGGCCAAGGCGGTGCAGTTCCTGGGCCAGCCCATCGGCCAGGCCAGCCCGCAGGCGCGCCGCCAGATGGGCCTGCTTTGCGCCCCCGAAGAGCGGCTGGGCCATGCCGCAGCCCCCGATATGAGCCTGACCGAAAACGCCCTGCTGACGGGCGCGCAGCGCCAGGGGCTGGCCAGCCGCGGCTTTTTGAAATGGGGGGCCGCGCGGCGCTTTGCCGAAGAGATCATTGCCCGCTTTGATGTGCGCACCCCCGGCCCCGATGTGGCCGCACGGGCGCTTTCGGGGGGGAATTTGCAAAAATTTGTCATTGGCCGCGAGGTGATGCAGGCGCCAAAGGTGCTGGTGGTGAACCAGCCTACATGGGGCGTCGATGCCGCAGCCGCAGCCGCCATTCGCCAGGCGCTGCTGGATCTGGCCGCAGGCGGTGCGGCGGTGCTGGTCATCAGCCAAGACCTGGACGAGCTGATGGAGATCAGCGACAGGTTCGCCGCCCTAAACGAGGGCCGGTTGAGCGCGGCAAAACCCACAGCTGGCCTGAGCGTGGATGAAATTGGCCTGATGATGGGCGGCGCCCATGGCATGGAGGTGGCGCATGTATAAGCAGCCAACAATCGGAAAGGCCCCGCAATGCTAAGACTGGAAAAACGCCCCCAGCCTTCGCGGCTGTGGACCTATCTAACGCCGGTTCTGGCAGTGGTCTTGACCATGCTATGCGGTGGCGTGCTGTTTGCGCTTTTGGGCAAAGACCCGGTTTTGGCCATTCGCACGATCTTCTGGGAGCCGCTGTTTTCGGAATTTGCCTTTTACTATCGCCCGCAATTGCTGGTCAAAGGCGCGCCTTTGGTGCTGATCGCCATCGGCCTTAGCCTGGGGTTCAAGGCGGGCATCTGGAATATTGGCGCCGAGGGGCAATATATCATCGGCGCGCTATGCGGCGCGGGCGTGGCGCTGGCCTTTTACCCGTTAGAGGCGGCGTTTATCTTTCCGCTGATGGTGCTGGCGGGGGGCTTGGGCGGCTGGGCCTGGGCGATGATACCCGCCATTTTAAAGGTGCGCTTTGGCACCAATGAAATTCTGGTGTCGCTGATGCTGGTCTATGTGGCCGAGCAGCTGTTGGCCTCGATGTCGCTGGGGCTGTTGAAAAACCCCCAAGGCTTTGGCTTTCCCGGCAGCCGTAATTTGCAGCAATACCCCAGCGCCCATAACGCCGAGCTGCTGGCCGGCACCGGCATGCATTGGGGGGTGGTTGCCGCACTGATTGCGGTGATTTTCGCCTATGTTTTGCTCAATCGCCATATGCTGGGCTTTCACATCCGCCTGACGGGCGACGCCCCGCGCGCGGCGCGTTTTGCCGGTGTCAGCCCCACGCGGCTGGTGCTGTTTTGCCTTGGGGTTTCGGGCGCGCTGGCAGGGCTTGCGGGGCTGTTCGAGGTGGCGGGCCCCTCGGGTGTTGTCAGTATCGATTTCAACGCAGGCTACGGGTTTACCGCGATTATCGTGGCCTTTCTGGGCCGCTTGCACCCGGTGGGCATATTGCTGGCGGGCGGTTTGATGGCGCTGACTTATGTGGGCGGCGATATTGCACAATCGAAACTGGGGCTGCCCAAAGCCGCCATTCAGCTGTTTCAGGGGATGCTGTTGTTTTTCCTGCTGGCGGTTGATCTGACCACCAATTACCGCATTCGTGCACGCCGCAAGGAGGCCAGCTGAGATGGATCTAAGCGCAATCAACCCAACGCTGCTGCTGGCCTCGCTGATGGTGGCGGCCACGCCGCTGCTGCTGGCGGCCATCGGTGAATTGGTGGTGGAACGGGCCGGCGTGCTGAACCTGGGCGTCGAGGGCATGATGATCACCGGCGCGATCTGCGGCTTTGCCATTGCGGTCAATACCGGCTCGCCGGTTTTGGGGCTGGTGGCGGCGGCCATTGGCGGGGCGGTTTTATCGCTGCTCTTTGCGGCACTGACCCAATATGCGCTGGCCAATCAGGTGGCCTCGGGGCTGGCGCTGACGCTGTTTGGCCTTGGGTTATCGGCGCTGATCGGGCAAGGCTATCAGGGTATCAAGCCGCCCTCGTTCCCAAAGGCCGATATCCCGTTTTTGTCTGATATCCCCTTTATCGGCGGCATTTTGTTTCGCCATGATTTCGTGGTGTATCTGGCCATCGCGCTAACCGCTGCGGTGTGGTGGGCGCTGAAATACACCCGCGCCGGGCTGGTTTTGCGCGCGGTGGGTGAAAACCACGATGCCGCCCATGCGCTGGGCTACAAGGTGGTGCGCATTCGTGTGGCGGCGATCTGTTTCGGCGGGGCCTGCGCGGGGCTGGGCGGCGCCTACATCAGCCTGATCCGCGTGCCCCAATGGACCGAAGGCATGACCGCCGGCATCGGCTGGATCGCGCTGGCCCTGGTGGTGTTTGCCAGCTGGAAACCCTGGCGCGTGATGCTGGGTGCCTATCTTTTTGGCGGCCTCACCGTGCTACAGCTCAACCTGCAAGCGGCAGGTGTTGCGATTCCAGTGGAATACTTGGCAATGTCGCCTTATTTGATCACGATCATCGTGCTTGTGATTATGTCGGCCGATAAAAGCCGCGCACCGGCTGCGTTGGGCCGTTCTTTCCACGCCTCGCAATGAGGCAAACTATACTGCAACACAGGGGGTAACCTGCATGAAACTTAGCAAACTGCTTGCCACAGCTGCCGTGGCACTGGGCATGGCAACCGGCGCCATGGCCGAAGACAAAACCAAGGTTGGTTTTGTCTTTGTTGGCCCGATTGGCGATGGCGGCTGGACCTACGAGCACAACAAAGGCCGTTTGGCGGTAGAAGAGGAATTCGGCGACAAGGTTGAAACCGTGTTTGTCGAATCGGTGCCCGAAGGCCCCGACGCCGAGCGCGTGATGACCCAGATGGCCCTGGAAGGCGCCGATCTGATCTTTACCACCTCGTTTGGGTATATGGATCCCACCATCAACGTGGCGGCGAAATTTCCGAATGTGAAATTCGAACATGCCACCGGCTACAAGCGCGCCGATAACGTGTCTACCTATTCGGCACGTTTCTACGAAGGCCGCGCCATTCAGGGCCATATTGCCGGCAAAATGACCAAATCCAACATCGTGGGCTACATCGGGTCTTACCCGATCCCCGAAGTGATCCGCGGCATCAACTCGGCCTTTATCCATGCGCGCAAGGTGAACCCCGATGTGCAGTTTAAAATCGTTTGGGCCTACACCTGGTTTGATCCGGCCAAAGAGGCCGAAGCCGCCAAAGTGCTGATCGAACAGGGCGCGGATATCATCCTGCAGCACACCGATTCCACCGCACCGCAGGCCGCAGCCCAAGAGGCCGGCAATGTGTATACCTTCGGCCAGGCATCGGATATGGCCGAATACGGGCCCAAGCCGCGTATCAGCTCGATCATCGATGATTGGGCGCCCTATTACATCGCCCGCACCCGCGCAGTGATGGAGGGCACCTGGACCTCGACCGACACATGGGATGGCATTGGCCCGGGCATGGTTGGCATTGGCGAAATCAGCAGCGAAGTGCCCGCCGACGTGAAAGCCGAAGCGCTGGCACTGAAAGACGCGCTGGCCAAAGGTGAATACCACCCCTTCACTGGCCCGCTGAACAAGCAAGACGGCAGCGCATGGCTGGCCGCAGGCGAAACCGCTGATGATGGCACGCTTTTGGGCATGAATTTCTATGTCGAAGGCATCGAAGGCACTATTCCGCAATAAGCGGCAGGTTGCTTTTACCCTGAAAGGCCCGCGCATTGCGCGGGCCTTTTTTATGGCGCAGGCGCTATGCCCCCCGCAGCAGCGCCGCAGCAATCAACGCAGGCACAGCCGGTGCCGCGCCGATGGGCGGCAATATTGGCCCGGCAAAACCCGCCTCGGCCATGGCGGTGGGGATATCTTCCAGCACATGGCTAGCGGCCAGGGCAAAAAACGGCAGGCACAGCGCTTGGCCCATGCCCCGTGCGGCATCGGCCAGAAAGGGGGCCTCTTCTACAAAGCCGCAGCGAATATCGCGCAGGGCCAATAGCTGCGCCAGCTGGGCGGCCATGGCCTGCGCCCCAAGGGCGCTGGCACGCGCGCGCTGGCTGCCGTGGGCGGCCAACAACAGCGCGCTCTCTTGCAGGCGCCAGCCTTGGGCCGCGCATGCGGCCTGCACCTGCCCTGCAATCAGCGCGCCCAGGCCCGGATCGCTGCCAAAGGCCGGCAATTGGCGCAGGCCAGCCCCACCTGCCTGTGCCAGTCTTTGCGGCAAAACGGTTTTGGTAAACCAGCCCTCTGCCATGAAGAACGGGTAAATCAACGGCGCATCCAGCCCCTGCAAGGCCCGCTCTAGCGCGCCGGGGGCGGCCAATGTGGCGCCGCGCAGCTGCCAGCCCGGCAAATGCGCACCAACAGCCGCGCCCAGGCGTTGCATCACCGCCTCGGGCGGGGCGGGCTGCGACGGGTAGCCATGCGCCACCAATAGCGCCGATGGTTGGTTCATTGAAAATGCCCTTTGTGCACTGGATCAGGCCCTGATGTTAGTGCCAGATCAGGCCAGGGCAAACCGCTCGATCAGCTCAAACCGTGTATCCTCACGCTCGCCCAGTAGCGCCACCTCGGCCAGGGCAAAGGGCTGTGGCAGGGGCGGTAACAGCCGCGCTGCCGCCTGTTCAAGCAGCCCCAGCGCCTCGGGGGGCAGCTTGCCGCTGAGGGTGAGGTGAAAGCGAAACGCCTCCATCACATAGGGGTAGCCCCATTGCACCAACAGCTGGTCTTGGCGCGGCGTCAGCCCTGCGGCGCGGCGGCGGGCCAGTTCGGCAGGCGGCGCGGGCGCGCGAAACCTGTCCAGCCCCTGCACCATGGCCGCAGCCACGCGGCCAATATCTGCGCCATCGCCCTGCGGCACCAAGGCCAAAAACCGCCCCAGCCGCGCCAGCCGCAGCCCCGGCGCCATGGCCGCAGGCGTGGCAGCCGCCACCCCCGCCAGCGCATCGCGCAAATCGGCCAAAGTGCTGCCATCCGCCAGCCGAAAGGGCGGCTTTAGCGTGGCATGAAACCCGTATTTCTGCGGCGTGGCCACCGCTGGCGCCAAACCTGCCACATCGGCAAAATGCGCAACTTTTTGGCCCAAGGCCACATCCCAGCCCAGCCATGCCGCCCCAAAATCGGCCAAATCGCCCTTGGGCGGCAGGTAATAAACGGCGTAGCGGGTGTAGCGGGTCATGTGCCAATCCGAAATGTCATGGGCGCTGTGTGGCAAGCCCATGTAACGCCACAATGACTGCCGCGGCCAGCCTATTGGCGCAAAATTCGTGGATGGGCGGAAAATTGGCAGGGGCAGCAGGGTTCGAACCCGCGACCTACGGTTTTGGAGACCGTCGCTCTACCAGCTGAGCTATACCCCTAAGGCCGAGGCATCGGATACGATGGCGGGGCAGTGAAATCAAGGGCCATTTTTGCCAAAAATGCCAGCAGCCTAATTTAACGCCGCCAGACAGGCCCGCATCATAAGCGCCGCGAATTCTGGCGATTTATGCACAACATCGCGGGCATCCAGCGCGCCTTCGGGGGCATAGTCGGCCTTTGTGAAAACGCCGCGGCAAATCGTGTCTTCGGGCTGGGGCACAAAGCCCACGCCGGCTGCGGCAAATATATCGCTCAACGCCTGCCACAGGGGCGCGCGCTGGGGCACATCGGCCGCCCATGCCAAAGGGAAATCGCGCACAGCCCAGCGGGCTTTTTCAAAATCAATCACCCCATCGGTAAACAAGGGAGTGGGCGCAAAATATACCCGCGCGCCTGCTTCGGCAAAATGCATGGCCACGCGCGCAGCCCGCGTGCCGCGCACAAAGCGCTCGGTTGCCGCGGCCAAAACCGCGCGGCTGATGGCGCCATTGGGCCGGGCCATGTGATGCAACATTGGCGGCATGAATTCCGCCATGCGCAGCCGCGCGCCATAAAACAGGAAGATATCAAAATCGCCCGGCGCCACATGGGCGCGCCCCCGCCCATTGATCTGCAAAACCGCCTCGGCGGCTTGGGGCGTTTGGGCGCGATAGGCACCGTCGATCAGGTTAAGCTGGCGAAAGGCTGGCCCCTGCGCGCCCCAAAATTCAGTGTCAAACCCCGCCATATCCACCAGCCCCGCATCAAGCGCACGCTTCACGCTGCCCAAATGGCTGTCACCGATGATACACAGGGTTTTCTTTGGCGGTTTACTTTGCGAAGGCACCCAGCATTTCCTCTTCACAGCGCAGATCATCCTCGCCATCAGCGGTGGCCCCGGGCAGCTCTTTGGCCTTGGGGCTGGGCGCAGAGACGCCAAAAACCCGGGCCTGATCGGCAAAGAAATGGCCCATCACCGTATCAACGCCTGCCTGTTCGACGCTGCGCATATTGGGCGCAAAGAACATGCCGCGAAACACCGGGTGGGTGATGATTTCGTAGCTGGGGAAATAATCGACATAGCGATATTTCAGCGCCAATTCCCCCGCCAAGGCCCGCAAGACCGATTTTGAATGGCTGGTGGCGGTTAGCACATGTTGCGGCGTGGCGGTGGCGGTCAGCGGCACGGGCGAGACCGTCAGCAGCACCCGCAACCGCGGGTTTTGGGCCCGCAACAGCCGCAGCGCCTGGCCCATGATACGCGCAAGGCTGGCAAAATCAGCATTGTTAAAGCGGTGCAGATCCGGGTCAAACGCGGCCCCCGGCACGGTGCCGGGGCACAGGGCATAGTGCAGCCCGGTTTGTGCGTTTTCCCAACCCTCGGTCAGGCCCAATGTGAAAACCAGCAAATTGGCGGTTTTCACCCCTTGGGCGATGGCTGCCTGCGTGGCCTGCCGCGCGGCGCGCAATTCGGCCTCGGTTGCAAAGCCATCCGGCTCGATCACCGGGCGCAGGGGGTCGAAAAACCGCCCGTCTTGCTGCCATATCTCGTCGGGCACATCGCCTGTCTCAAACGCCAAACGCAGCCATTGCAGCAACATGGCGGGGGTATAGATATTGCCGGTGCGAAAGCTGAATATGCCATAATTAAACTGCTGCGCAGCGGCTTTGGGCAAAAATGGCGGGGCGGGTTCTGCATTTAGCCAGTTATAGCCCCGCGCCCGCAGCGCCCGGCTGATATGTTGGGCAAAACAGCTGCCCGCGGTGATGATCTTATCTTGCGGGCCAATGCGAAATTTCGGCGTCCAAAGCCCGCTTAGGCCCAATGGGCCTTTTTCGGCCACAGCGGGGCGCCAAAAGGCCGTATCGTGCAACGACTGATAAGGGTTTGCCATGAAACGCTGCCTTTACCCTGCACAAACCTGTGCCGAGGGGCGATCGGCACAGCAAAAACACCACACCCCTGTCTAACAAGCAGCAAGGCAGATTTCAATGCAGCCGCGCGCCGCCGGTTACGCAGCGGCGCGTTTGGCGCAAAAGCGTGGGCTTTGCACAACCCCACGATCAAAAAGTTGCGCAATCTCGGTGTCGCACAGGCCCACGATATCGCCCAGCACCTCTTCGGTATGGGCGCCCAGTTGGGGCGCGGGGGCGGGCGCGGTGCGCGGGGCCGCAGAAAAGCTGCCCGGATAGCCCGGCACCGGAAACGCGCCCAGCCCCGGCTGATCCATTTCGGTAAATACCGGGTTGTCTGTGCTTAAATCCGGGTCGTCGCGCAGCGCCTCTTTGACGCTGCGAAAAACCGACCAAGTCAACCCCGCCGCATCGAAACCAGGGGCAAAATCGGCCACCGAACGGGCGGTGAAAAACGGGGCCAAAATCGCCGTAATCTCGGCGCGCAGCTGCCAACGCACGCCCTCGTCCATCAAATCTACGCCATGGCGTTGGGCTAGGGCTGCCATGGCCTGCTGGGTTCCGGTGGCCTTGACCAGCCCGCGCCATTGCCGGTCGGTCAGGCCAATGACCATCACGCGCTGGCCGTCTGCGCATAGAAAATCCTGCCCATAGGCGCCATAAAGCGCATTGCCCGATTTCCCGCGGGGCGTGGGGTTTAGCACCGCATCGCCAATCATGCCCAAATGGCCCAGCATGGCGGCTGCCACGTCTTTCAGCGCCAGTTCAACATCTTGGCCCACGCCGTGGCGCAGGCGGTGGCGCTCGGCGGCCAGCAGGGCCGACACCACCATATTACCAGCCAGGCAATCCCATGCTGGCAAGGCATTGGCCACAGGATCTGGCCAGCCTTCGGGGCCGGTGATATCGGGGATGCCCAAGGCCGGGTTCACCGTGTAATCCACCTGCGGGCGGCCGTGGCGATCGCCCATCAGCGTGACCATGATCAGATCGTCGCGAAACTTTGACAGGGTTTCATAATCCATCCAGCCGCGCACCCGCAGGTTGGTTAGGAACATGCCCGCATCGGGGCCCGGCGCGGTGATGATGCGCGTGACCAATTCGCGCCCCTCGGGCGATTTCATATCTACCGCGATCGATTTCTTGCCTTTGTTCAGCCCCGCCCAAAACAGGCTTTGGCCGCTGGGCGCCAAGGGCAGGCGCCCGGCATCCAGCCCGCCGCCGATACGATCGAACCTGATCACCTCGGCACCCATTTGCGCCAAAGTCATGCCCGCCAAGGGCACCGCCACAAAGGCCGAGCCCTCGACAATGCGCATCCCCTTTAACAGATCGGTCATAGCGTGCCCTCCCACATCGCATGGGCCTGCATGCCCTGATGCCCGGCCTGCCCTGTGCACAGCGCCAAATTGCCGTCTTCGTCTTCGCGGGCCATGATATCCAGCGCATCGCCGTGAAACACCGGATGCACGCCGCGGAAATCAAACTGCACGGGGCAGCGCCCTTTGTGGGCACAGGCCGCCTGCATCAGCAATGTGGCCTGCAGCGGGCCATGCACCACCAAACCGGGGTAGTGCTCGACATCGCGCGCATAGGCCTGATCATAGTGAATGCGATGGGCGTTAAAGGTGATGGCCGAATAGCGAAACAGCAGCGTTTCCGACATCGGCACAACGCGGTGCAGCACCGGATCGACAGGCAGGGGCTGTTTTGCCGGGGGCGCATAGCTGTTGGGGATCTGCAGATAAACGATGTCTTGGCGTTCTTCCACCGCCAAGCCGCGCTCGCCATACACCTTGTGTTCGACCTGCACAAACATCATCGGGCCGGTTTTGCCCTGTTTTTCTTTGACACTGCGCAAAACCGAGCGGCGCTGCAGCCGTTCGCCCACGCGCAAAGGCGCATAGAAATTCAGGCTGCCCCCGGCCCACATGCGGCGGCGCAGATCGGAGGGTGGCAGAAACTGGCCCAGCGCCGGGTGGCCATCGGCGCCCAGCTCGTCCATCGGGGCGGTGGGGGGGAAGGCGCACCAGTGCCACAGCGGGGGCAGGTTTTGGCCGGTGCCGGGGGCCGGGGTGCGCGGGGCGCCCAAGGTGGCGTGAATTTGCGCAGCCATCCCCGCCGAGATACCGCCCTCGTCGGTTTGGCTGCGCCCTTCCCAAGCCTTCACATTGATCTGATCCATGCTGCACCTCCCTGTGCTTTCCATTGAAAAGCAGCGCGAGCGCATAAAAAATCAAGCCTTTTTAATGACTTAACTGCATATCATTGTATACCGAACGCACCATGCGGCAGATGCACGGTTGGGCCTGATGTTGAAAACACATCATAAATTCTGCATTCTTTCGCAGCTGCAGAATAGCCAGCGCTTGGCGGCCAGGGGCGCTTTTTTTCAGCATTCCATGGCACACATCGGCCAATAGCCTGGCCCATGCGCGGTATGCACCGGGATACGGAATCACCATAGCAGTGCAAAAGAAAAAGGCCGCAGCGCGGGGCTGCGGCCTTTTCCGAATGGTCTTGGCGGCGAATTACGCCAGAATTTTCGATACCACGCCGGCGCCGACGGTGCGGCCGCCTTCGCG